>CAJAJL010000105.1 GCA_903940125.1 uncultured Chlorobiaceae bacterium
CATCGGCTCACGGGTTTGCTCCACGCTTCCTTCCCACATTCAGTCACCCTTATGCAGTTGCGCTTCGCTTCGTTCGCTGTGGTCAACTTACGGGAGGACTTCCACCTCCAAGATTGCGCCCATGCTGGGCGCACATGAAAAGCCCCGGTGGAGTAACGGGGCATGGGATATACTATTAAAGCTACCAACCGTCAACAAACATAATTTTATAGTCCTCTGTTTTCCTCAGGTTTATAAGATATATTTTCATCTCCGAACGTCCTTCGGCCTTTTGCTGATCATTCCATCGATCAACATCTCTATTATAGTTGGCATAATACTCATCATCATGATTACCTGCATATTGTCTCTCGAAAGTAACCACATTTCCTTTTGGCTTATAAAAAAACTTATCATACCCTATATAGGCGCCACAACCATTCTTTGCGTTCACCTCTCCACGAACAGGGTGTGAATCCTCTTTCCCGACATGAACATTCCTGAACATTGCGGAATAGGGGTCTTTCAGTGCTCGCTTAACAGCTGATTTAGCCTTCTCGATTATTCCGTTGTCTGCACACTCCCCAGCTCGAACGGCCATAACGGCCATAAGCATCGCTATAAATAACACCTTGAGCGTCATAATCTCCCCCGTTTAAGTTGATAAGCATGCCGTAATTTACTTTAATTTGTCAAAATCAAAGCAAGTCGACGGCTAACCGCTTGATTGAGTCTACTATCCTTCCGTATACCTTCGTTACCTTGATATCTTTGTGCTCGAACAGATTGCTTAAGGTGAATAGGTCAACACCTGCGGGCAATAGCAGTGAGGCGTAAGTGTGTCGGAAAACATTGAAGACGATCTTTTTAGGGTATGCCAGATACTTATTGTAAAGTTTGTTTCTGAGTCCAGGGAAATGCAATGAGTCCGGTTTTAACTCGCTGACAAGATTATACCAGTAGTGCTCGTCCCAAGAAACGACAAATCACCGGATGCCATGCCAGGTCATGCCTTCTCCCGCTTTTTGCTCAGCAACCACCATGAGCGACCTGTTCACATCTCGCTCATTTGGCTGGCGCGGGTCAATATGAATTTCAATATCCTGGGAGTTCCGCCGTCAAGGTCTGCCGGTTAATGGGTGTATGACTGAATTTGACCAGTTGAGAAAAAGGTTGTACCTTTTCCAATACTTCGAGAGATTTTTGAGTATCGAAACGTTCATACTGCCTGTACCTTCATTTCTTCAGCGTACAGAATAAGCAAAAAAAAACATTGAAAGATATTTAAATCCTGCAATAGGAACTGGAGCAAAAGGGCTTGAAAATACAAGTGTCTGACAAGAAAACTAATGGATATTGAAACTCCACAAAAGATGGCAAGTGTCAATGCTTATAACATTTGAAGGAATAGATGGAGCGGGCAAAACAACTCAGATTAATAAACTGGTAACCTATCTGACCAGCCAGAACAGGGAGGTTTTAACTTTAAGGGAACCCGGAGGCACTGAGGTTGCTGAAAAAATCCGCACTATCCTTCTTGAAAGCAGGCAAGACATCAGCCCCATCGGTGAACTGCTCCTGTTTTCGGCAAGCAGAACCGAACTTGTTCAACAGGTCATCGTGCCCGCACTGGCCATTGGGAAAACCGTCATACTCGACCGTTTTTTTGACTCGACAACAGCTTATCAGGGTTATGGCAGAGGCATCGACCTGACTCTTCTTCAGTCAATCATTGACATTTCGACCTGCGGCACTGTTCCGGATATCACTTTTTATCTTGATATAGAACCGCAAGAGGCTTTACACAGAAAATTTGCTAAAACATCAATTCCTCTTACTTTTGAAAATGATGAGCTCGACCGTATGGAGCGTTCAGGATTGGAATTCTTCCAGAATGTACGCCGAGGATACCTTGATCTCATCAGCTGCAATAAAGATCGCTTTGTCTGCATCAACGCTCTTTTGCCGGAAGCTACAATTCAGCGTCAAATCATAACAGTTCTTGAGGAAAGATTCCACGCCTGATTACTGTTTTTTATATACACAGAAAATATAGGTGCTATATAAACAGTGTAGAGAGTCAATGTGCAACTAATATTTCAATTCTTCTGTTATTTGTTAACTTTTTGTATAGTTTTTTGCAAAGATTTTGCTTAAATTACGGAACATATTACTTTATCTTCACTTCTTTACCGGTAACGCATGCACGAGAGTATTCTTAAAGAACGTCAGCTGAGCACATGCGCAACTTCGATCACGTTACAGGATATCCGTACTCTTAAAGAACTCTACCAACTGAAGGCAGAAACACGTGAGCTGCGGGAACCTGTCGTCAGAAACATCATCAAGCAGAGAGTTGTTGGGCAGTCGTGTGTAGAGTCGCTTAAAAATGCGCTTTACTCGCTGGAAACCATCTATATTGACGACGATACCGGGCAAAGACTGCTGCGTCTGGACGGAATGAAGCAGATAGAGGTCGATCTTACGTATGAAATCAGGGAACTCCAGAAGGACATCTACTATCTCGAGTATGGAGAGGATAAATTTATTGATTATCTGGCCAAGTTTATTCCCGATTTCCGGATGTTCATCAACAAAGGGGTTGGATTACTCAGGGGAAAACGCTTTAATGCCTTTATAACAGATCGGGACGGTACCACGAATAACTATTGCGGACGATACCGATCTTCAGTACAACCTATATATAACTCAGTCTTTCTGACCAGGTTCGCAAAGAACTGCTGTCAGTACCCTATTATTATCACTTCTGCTCCACTAAGAGACTTCGGCATCCTGAATGTCTCAATCAACCCGAGCAACACATTTGTCTACGCGGGATCGAAGGGAAGAGAGTTCATTGATCTTAACGGTGAATTCAACAGTTTTCCAATCGAAGAGAAAAAGCAGAAACTTATTCGTCTTTTAAATGACCGGATGCTTGTACTCCTTCAGGATCCGAATTTCGAAAAGTTCAACTTTATAGGTTCAGCCTTACAGATAAAATTTGGGCAGACCACTGTTGCCCGCCAGGATATAAGCCACTCTATCAAAGAGGCCGAATCTGCTGCTTTTCTTGAAAAGGTAAAAGGTATCGTCCGTGAAATTGACCCGAGCGGCAATAATTTTAGAATTGAAGATACCGGTCTGGATATTGAAATCATTTTAACAATTGAAGGTGCTTCCGGTGAGGCGCCAATTAAGGATTTTGACAAGGGAGATGGACTTTCCTTCATCTGCAGCAAGCTTGATTTAAACCCTTCCAAAAGTGCATCTCTGGTGTGCGGCGATACGCCTTCAGATATTCCGATGCTGAAAAAGGCAGTTGAGATGTTCGATGATGTCTGGGCAGTATTTGTCACAAGGGATGAGCAGCTTAAAAAACAGGTTGAGGATATCTGCCCGAACAGCTTTACAGTCCCCTATCCTGATATCCTGCTGACCATTCTCGGCCTTCTCTCTCTATGAATACAATCTGCGTCATGTTAATCTATAAAAAAACGTTATGAGCAACATCTTCAAAGGAGCAATATTTGATCTTGACGGAGTCATAACAGGCACGGCAAAAGTGCACAGCCTTGCCTGGGAATCGATGTTCAACTACTTCCTGAAAAATTATGCAGAAATCAACGATGAACTTTATGTTCCTTTTGACCCTGCTCATGACTATCACAGATATGTCGATGGAAAGCCGCGTATGGAGGGTGTTAAAAGCTTCCTTTTGTCGCGGGATATTGAGCTGCCCTATGGAGAACTTGACGACATCCCTGAAAAGGAGACCATCTGCGGTTTAGGAAACAGAAAAAACAACCTTTTTTCTGAAATTCTCATAAAGGAAGGCCCTGAAGTATATGCCTCTTCGGTTGAACTGATCAATGAACTCATAAAAAGAGGTATCAGAATCGGCATCGCCTCGTCAAGCCGTAACTGCCAGCTTATTCTGCAGCTTGCCAAGCTTGAACATCTTTTTGAAACCCGCGTTGATGGCGAGGTTTCTATTGAACTCGGATTGAAGGGCAAACCAAACCCTGATATTTTTATAAGAGCAGCACAAAATCTCGGGCTTGAACCTCATGAATGTGTTGTTGTTGAGGATGCTATTTCCGGCGTTCAGGCAGGAGCCCGAGGCAATTTCGGCCTGGTGCTCGGCATTGCCCGCGACATCGAAGGATCGAAGCTGAGGGAAGAGGGGGCGGATATTGTGGTCAGGGATCTTGCGGAAATTACTATTGCTGATATCGAGCAATGGTTCAGCGAGGGACTTGAATTTGAGGGCTGGAATCTGACCTATACGGATTTTTCGGCTAAGGACGAAAAACTTCGTGAAACACTTACATCTACCGGTAACGGGTATCTTGGCATACGAGGCGCCTATGAAGGTTCTTCCATTTCACACTACCACTATCCCGGCACTTACATTGCGGGAGTTTTCAACAGAGTCCCTTCGGATGTTCACGGGCAGACAATTTTCAACAATGACTTTGTAAATACTCCGAACTGGCTCCCGATTACGTTCAGAATAGGTGGTGGTGAGTTCATCGATCCGTTTGATCAGAAGATACTCAGCTACCGGCAGAACCTGAATATACGCAACGGCCTGATGGAGCGTGATTTCGTTATCCAGGACAACCTCGGAAGAATAACAAATATACGTACCCGCAGATTTGCAAGCATGGATAATCCTCACTGCTGTGCACTGACATTCACCCTGAAGCCGATCAATTACACTGCTGAAGTCGAGTTCCGCTCAGCAATCGACGGACGAGTGAAAAACAAGAATGTCGCGCGATACAACGGGCTGACTAACGACCATCTTGAACACATCGAAAGCAGCATGGAAAAAGAGATAATGCTGCTTCATGTTCAAACCGGGGTTTCACATTACGGCGTTGTGACCGCCGCCAAAACAAGGGTATTGAGCCACGGAAAGCCTGTTACCATTGAGCGAACAACAATCAGCGATACGCGATATATCGGGGAGTCCTTTAAAGTGCATCTCAATCCCAACAAAGGATGCACTATTGAAAAACTGGCCTCTATTCATACGACACTTGACCAGAACACTGCCAATCCAGTTAAAGCAGCCCGTCTGTCGCTTGAAAACAAGGATTCTTTCGACTCTCTGTTTAAGGAACATGCGGAAGCCTGGGAAAAAATCTGGGAAAAGGCGGACATTATCATTCAAGGCGACCGTTTCAGCCAGAAATTGCTCAGACTGCACACCTATCACATGATGTGCACAGCATCGCCGCATAATGTATCCATTGATGCCGGAATGCCTGCGCGCGGTCTTAATGGTGAAGCATACCGCGGACATATTTTCTGGGATGAAATTTTTATTCTGCCATTTTTTAACCGCCACTTTCCTGATATTTCAAAAGCGCTCCTGATGTACCGCTACAACCGGCTTAATGCTGCCAGGGAGTATGCGCGTGAACACGGTTACAAGGGCGCCATGTTCCCCTGGCAGACGGCAGATGACGGCCGTGAGGATACCCAGATCCTGCACTTCAATCCAAAAAGCGGCTCATGGGGACCTGACCACAGCAGTCTGCAACGACATGTTTCCATAGCGGTATTTTATAATGTGTGGCGCTATATCTATGACTCCGATGACACGGATTTCCTGAATCAGTACGGTGCAGAACTGATGTTTGAAATTGCCCGTTTCTGGGCATCGATCGCTACCTATTCACCTGAAACCAGCAAGTACCATATCGAGGGAGTGATGGGACCGGATGAATTTCATGAAACACTTCCAGGCAGCGGTAAAGAAGGGCTGAAAGATAATGCCTACACCAATATTATGGCTGTCTGGCTTTTTGAAAAAGCCGCTGAAGTCGGTGAAAAAATTGATCCTACCGTACTCAGACACCTTATTTCGAAAATCCATCTCGGCTTTGATGAACTCAAGCAGTGGAGAGATATCAGCAGCAACATGAATATCCTTGTTGACAGCGATGGCATCCTTGAGCAGTTTGACGGTTACAAGAGTCTCAAGGAGCTTGACTGGACTCACTATCGCTCCAGATATGGCAATATCCACAGAATGGACAGGATATTGAAAGCCGAGGGAGATACACCTGATCTTTACAAGGTTGCCAAACAGCCAGATGTATTGATGACTTTTTATACTATCTCACCAGGAGAAGTTGCTGAACTGCTGGGCAAGATCGGATATAAAATTCCTGATGACCTGACTCTGGTCAGAAACAATTACGCGTATTACGAACCAAGAACAAGCCATGGTTCTACGTTGAGCAAGGTGGTTCACAGTATCATTTCAAGCTACCTGCAGGATGGGCATGAAATGGCATGGAAATGGTTTTCAGAGGCTCTCAAGAGCGACATTCAGGACACCCAGGGCGGAACTACCCAGGAGGGGATTCATTGCGGCGTCATGGCGGGAACGCTTGATACGGTTATCCGTTATTTTGCAGGTATTTCGTTCTACAACGAGAAACTCAATGTGCATCCCAACAGGCCGAATCACTGGAAAAAGCTCAGTCTGAGCATCTGTTTCAGAAAAAACCGTTATGCTATCACCATCGCAGAGAATGATATCATTATCACGCTGCTTGAAGCAGAGGGAGATGAAGCGCCGGCATGTATTGCGGGAATACATCTCACGTTGAAAAAAGGAGTTCCCTATCACTCCGCTTCGATTTGAACTATATAGCATTCTTATCTTTTTGATCTATTGGATTTCTGTTTATGCGTCTCTCAAATTTTCGATATACCCTCCCGAAAAGTAAAATTGCCGAGGAACCATCTTCGCCGAGGGATAAATGCAAAATGATGGTACTGAACCGGCGGAAAAAAGATATCGAACATAAGGTTTTCGATGATATCGCCGCCTTCTTTAAAAAGGGAGACCTTCTCGTCTTAAACAACAGCCGGGTTTTCCCTGCCAAAATATTTGGACAGAAAGAAAAGACTGATGCTAAAATCGAGGTGTTCCTGCTCAGAGTTCTCAATAAAGAAGCTGGATTGTGGGATGTACTTGTTGATCCTGCACGAAAAGTAAGGGTAGGAAACAAAATTTATTTTGAAGAAGATGTCGTAGCAGAAGTGGTAGACAATACCACATCCCGTGGCAGAACTATCAGATTTCTTAATCCTGACATTGATGTTTTCAGCCTTGTGGAAAGAATCGGCACAATTCCTCTTCCGCCCTATTTTACCCGGTCGCCGATTGCCTCTGACAAGGAAAACTATCAGACCGTCTATGCGAGCCAGACAGGCGCCGTTGTTGCTCCAATGGCAGGATTGCATTTCACCATGCCGCTCCTTCAGAAAATTCAGAAAATCGGGGTAAAAATTCTACCGATAACCCTTCATCCAAGCTTGAGCACTTTTAATGCCATTGAAGTCGAAGATGTTTCCAAACATAAAATGGATTCGGAATATTTTAATATTCCCTATCAGACGGCAATGGAGATTAATGAAACCAAGGTCAATAAAACTGGACGGATCATTGCGGTAGGAACAACAACGTGCCGTGTCCTTGAGGCCAATGCCACGGTTGATGGAAAAATAAAATTCGGAAGAGGCTGGACTGACAAGTTCATCTATCCACCATACCAATTCAAGGTTACCGATGCACTTGTCACCAATTTTCAGCTCCCTGAAACAACCCTGCTCATGGCTGTCAGTGCATTTGCTGAACACCGGTTGCTTATGGAAGCTTATAAACTTGCATTGAAAGAGGATTACCGCTTCCTGGCATACGGAGATGCCATGTTTATCCATTAAACCCCCTGAAGGGGATTGATTTCTCTCACTATGAATGCAATTGCCATTATTGCCGCAAGCGGCATCGGAAAGCGAATGCAGCTCAAGAACGGACAGTGTAAACAGTTGCTTGAAATTGCAGGGTTTCCTGTTATTCATCATACCATAAAAGCATTTCAGGCTGCCTCTTCAGTCAGCACCATCTACATCGCCACAAAAGAGGAAAATATAGCAACACTGGAGGATATGGCAGCATCTGAGGGCTTCAGCAAGGTTAAAGCTGTTATTGAAGGCGGCAAAGAGCGGCAGGATTCGGTGAAGAACTGCATCAGGGCAATTGAGCATGACATACGCATGACCGGCAATGAACCGGACACAATTCTTGTGCATGACGGGGCCCGCCCGTTTATACAGCCTGAAGAGATCGATGACATCTCGCGTTTATCGCTCCAGTTCGGAGCTTGTGTGCCTGCAACAAGACCAAAAGACACGATCAAGTATATAGGGTCAAATCCTGACTTTTTCGGGGAAACACCAGACCGGAGCAGGCTTCTTCAGGTTCAGACTCCGCAGGGATTTCGATGCGGCCTGCTCATCCAGGCTCATGAACAGGCAGAACTTGAACACTGGTATGCAACGGATGACGCCGCACTGGTAGAACGTTTTTTTCCTGAACAGCCCATAAAAATTTTTGAAATGGGTTATCACAATATTAAAATCACGACACCGGAAGATATTCCTGTTGCTGAAGCGATTTTCAGTCAGAGGGCTTCATGGTCTTAACACGCTGAAAAAGAACAAATAAAACATTGCCATTGCTTGTTTATTCATCTGTGCAATGGTATATTTTCAGCCCGGAAAATGGTGAGGTAGCTCAGTTGGTTAGAGCACAGGATTCATAACCCTGAGGTCGAGGGTTCAACTCCCTCTCTCACCACACATAAAAAAGCGGGTGTAACTCAGTTGGTAGAGTGTTTGCTTCCCAAGCAAAATGTCGCGAGTTCGAATCTCGTCACCCGCTCGTTTCCGGATACCATTATTTCCTGTTGCTACATTCCTTCCTATGACTCTATCTTCTATTTTCGTTACCCCGGTCAGTATTGAGGAAATCAACACCACTCAAATCATTGATGGCCAGATGGCCCGCCATCTCGGCATTGAAATGACCGAGATCGGAGTGGATTTCATGACAGCCAGGATGCCTGTCGACCACCGTACCATCCAGCGTATCGGAATTCTGCACGGAGGAGCATCACTTGCTCTTGCTGAAACCGTGGGAAGCATTGCCGCGTCCTACTGCGTTGACCGGAACTCCTTCTATATTGTGGGACAGGAGATAAATGCCAACCATATCCGCCCGGTCAGAACAGGATTTGTCTATGCAACCGCCACCCCCCTGCACCTTGGAAAAAGCTCTCAGGTATGGGATATCAAGGTGAGAAATGAAGAGGGGAAACTGACCTGTGTCAGCCGGTTTACAGTTGCTGTCCTGAAGAAAGAGCCGCGCGGTTAAACCGAGTGGTAAGGAGCAAACCGCTAAAAGTGGGACTGGATTAATACAAAGGAAAAATCCTGTTGTTATTCGCTTTTAAGCATTCTGTCAGTAAGCATGGTCAGAAAATCCCGGCGGGTCGATACAAACATATAGACATAAACACCCTGCACATCAACCTCATAGATGACTCTGGTTTGACCAACCAACCTCTGTCGAATCCCTTGCAAACCAAGCTTAATGGTCTCATCAGGAACAATACCGGCTAAAGGAAACTCCCCGATCTCCTTTAGAACCTCTTTGAATTTTAGCTCTGAGGATCTCCAGACCTCCACGCTAAATTTATGGGTAACATATTTTCTGATTTCACGATAATCATCTTTCGCACAATCCAGGATATAAACGGAATGCGCCACTATCCCTCCTTCTCCATTTCAGCAAAGAAATCCTCTGTACTCTGAAATTTCCCTTGTGAGATCTCTTTCCTGCCCATATTGATGAGTTTCAGAAAAGCCATGGTTTCAATCTGTTCTTCGTACGTACGAATGTCCATGACAACAATTTTGGCTTCACCATTCTGTGTAACGATAAGCGGAGTGCGGTTCTCTTCAAAGTCTCTTACGATCTCGGCAGCATGGGACTTCAGGTAGGAAATCGGGCGAACCCTTTCTGATAGTTTCATTGTAGTTCCTGTTCGGATGTTCGCATACATTTAGTCATAAAACTAAATATAGACCACATTCGGATTTTTCCATCTAACAATCGCCATGGAAATTTCTATAACGAGTACTACGCAACAAGAGTCTGACACTGCCAGACTCTTGTTCTTGTATTTATTTCTTCTCTTCCGGTTTTTTGGGTAAATCGACCTTGAGATGCAGCTCACGAAGCTGTGCGGGGGTTACTTCCGAAGGTGAGGACATCATGAGATCCTGGGCCTGCTGGTTCATGGGGAAGGCAATAACTTCGCGAATGTTCTGCTCGTCCCGCAAAATCATCACAAGGCGGTCAAGGCCGGGAGCTATGCCGCCGTGGGGTGGCGCTCCAAGTTTGAATGCCTCGATCATGTGACCAAATCGCTCGTCAACCTCTTCTTTGGAGTATCCGGCAATACCGAAAGCTTTGTACATGATATCGGGTCTATGGTTACGGATGGCTCCGCTTGACAGTTCGATGCCATTACAGACTATATCGTACTGATAGGCGAGAATATCGAGAGGAAGCATTGTTTCGAGCGCGTCCATCTCTCCCTGCGGCATTGAGAACGGGTTGTGTGAGAAGTCGATCTTTTTTGCTTCTTCGTTGTATTCATACATCGGGAAGTCAACAATCCAGCAAAACGAGAGTTCGTCTTTGTCAAGCGTAAAGAGATCAGCAAAATAGGTTCTCATACCTCCCATTATTTTACAGGTTGGTTCCCATTTGCCTGCGCCGAAAAAGACTACGTCGCCAGTTTCAAGACCAAGCTGCTCTTTAAGACGTGTGAGATCGTCTTCAGAAAGAAACTTGACAACAGGACCTTTCGGGCCTTCCTCTCTGAACTGGATATACGCAAGACCTGCAGATCCGAGCTCCTTTGCCCGTTTTTCCGCCTTGTCGAAAAAAAGCCTCGATTCATTTGCCCGGCCTTTTAATACAAGAGCTTTAACGCAAGTTCCCTCTCTTGTATTATTTGCAAATACCTTGAATCCTGAGTCCACGAAGAGTGAAGTTACATCACTGATTTCAAGGGGAATCCTCAGATCGGGCTTATCTGTCCCGAAACGGTTCATGACCTCTTTATAGCTGATCCTCGGGAAGGGAAACTGAGGAATCCTCTTGTTAGACATTGTGCGGGTAAGATGCTCAATCAGGCCTTCAAGAATGGAGAACAGATCATCCTGCTCAATAAATGCCATTTCCATATCGAGCTGATAGAACTCCCCCGGACTGCGGTCGGCTCGTGCATCTTCATCTCTGAAACAGGGTGCTATCTGGAAGTAGCGGGGAAAACCCGACACCATAAGCAGCTGCTTGAACTGCTGGGGTGCCTGAGGCAGTGCATAAAATTTGCCCGGATGAAGACGGCTTGGAACCAGAAAGTCCCTTGCGCCTTCCGGAGAACTTGAGGTAAGAATCGGCGTCTGTATTTCAATAAATTCTTTCTCTTCAAGATAGCGACGGACAGCTGCCGTCAGTCGGCTGCGAAAAATAATATTCTCATGAATTTTTTCACGACGCAGATCAATAAAACGGTACTTCAAACGAAGTTCCTCTGAGGTCGGCACCTCATCAGCAACTGGAAAAGGTAACGGTTGCGCGTGACTTTCAATGGTGATCTTGTTGACCACAACCTCTATCCCGCCTGATGCCAATCGTGGATTGACTGCGCCCGGAGCGCGGCGGACAACGATGCCCTCAATTCTGATAACCGATTCCACATGCAGCTGTTCGGCTTTTACAAACAACTCTCGCTGTTCCGGCTGTATAACAAGCTGACTTATACCGGTATGATCCCTTAAATCTATAAAAATCAAACCACCATGATCTCTTTTTCTATGAACCCATCCTGCAAGCTTCACTGAGGTATTCTCAAGCTCCGGACTTAACAACCCGCAATAATCAGAGCGGAACCGGTTTTTCAGAGTCTGCGTGCTCCATGCAGCTTTACTCATATTATTCTATCGTCCTTTGGTATTGAAAAAAATTTAACCCCGCCTGAAAAAACTGAATATGTAGAATTTTTAATAATTTATGAAACCTCTTCAAGCACTCAGTAAACCAGTTCGCCACCGAATTCCTTGATAATAAACCTTATGACCTCATTGCTTTCAGCAAGTTCCTGAAAAATGGTAAAGAGTGTCTTCTCTTTTGTGCAGGCATCTTTCTCAGCATCATAGAGAATACGGAGCTTCAGGGGCAGTGCGTAAAACTCTGACACCTCCTTCTGTAGAATATCTATATCGAGCAGAAGCTCTTCATAGGAAAACTTTTTGCAACAGACAATGTCGAGTACTCCGCCTGGACTGCACGCTCCAAGTTCACAGGATTGAAGGTGGGTTGCCATGAAGTTCTGGGTTTTCCTGGAAATATGATCAAGAAACTGACGCCATTCAACCTTCAGAGTGTCCAGATCTGCAATCTTTTCGAGTGCAACCTCATTGCCATCATTAATTTTGCTTGTTGCCACACTGGCTCGAAGCTGCTGCACAGCTGAATTTGATGCAAAACCTGAAAGTTTTTTCTGCCATGAACCAAGATCAAGATCCCCGGATACCGGCTGCTTTTTCAGTGGCTTGTCAGGGGCTTTTTTTTTTGAGGATCAGTGTGCACAATATCAATAAGCTTCAGAAGTGCAAGTTCGAAGCGGAACTGGTATTCGAACTGAAATTTCAGCTCTTTCTGGGTCAGCAGCAAAAAATCAACCATCTGCATAACCGAGAGTGGAGAAAAGTTGGCCGCATCATGCAGATAACGCTCACGTACAGCATCGGGGCGCTCAACAAGACGTGTAGAAGAAAGATTCTGCACTACCAGAAAATTTCTTAAATGTTCGATCAGTTTTTCAAGAAAATCCTGTTCATCATAACCATTTCTGATGACAAACTGCGCCACATCAAGCATCCCTGCAGGATTGTGCTCAGCAACTGCGTCAGTCACAGCAAACATCTGATCATCGTCAATATAGTTCAGCAGCTCGGCAACACCCTGATAACTGATAGAACCTCCATAATCGTTCTCAGCTGAAAAGGCTATAACCTGATCCAGAATACTCTGAGCATCACGCATCGACCCCTGAGCCTTGCGGCCAATAAGCTGAAGAGCATCACCATCAACAGTAATATGCTCGGCATCACAAATAAGCTGAAGCTGACGCTGGATGTCCTCAAGTGGAATCCGCTTGAAGTTGAAACGCTGACATCGGGAAGCAATGGTTGCCGGAATCTTGTGAAGTTCGGTGGTGGCAAAAATAAAAATGGCGTGCGGTGGCGGCTCCTCAAGGGTTTTGAGAAATGCATTGAACGCTGCAATGGAAAGCATGTGTACCTCGTCGATAATATAGACACGGTACTTCCCTTTCTGCGGTCCATACCGGACATTCTCTCTCAGCATGCGGATATCATCAACACTGTTGTTGGAGGCCGCATCAAACTCCGCAATGTTGAAACTGGTGCCCGAATCAAAGTCTCTGCAGCTTTCGCATTCACCACAAGGTTCGGTGACCTGCTGCAGATAGTCAGGGTCTTCCATCATTTTCTGGCAGTTCACTGCTTTGGCAAAAACCCTTGCCGCGGTTGTCTTGCCAACTCCCCGTAATCCTGAAAATATATACCCATGTCCAACCCTTCCCATGCGAAGCGAGTTCTGGATTGTGCGGGTGACATGTTCCTGTGCGGTAATATCGGCAAACTTTGCGGGTCTGTATTTTCTGGCTATAACCTGATAACTCATAACTGCTCTTGATTAATGTCGTCCAACAATGTCGCAACGGGCATATTGAGGTTGTTTTTCAGGCAATCCGACACTCCCCTGCTGATTGTTTCCAAATGTACGTTATTACCGTCTGAAATCAGTGATCCGTTTTCATCCCCGACAAACCCAGGCGGAATGATTGTATAGAGATCGTATATCGATAGGGTATAAAGATCGCGACTGACCGCCATATCACCATTTGCCGTAACATGTACTACATCGTTTTGAAGCAGAATATCAACAATTTTTCTTAAATCTGACGGCTGCAGCGAGTGAACCGTCTTCAAAATTTTCTTCATATTCATTGAACGACCACTCTTCTGACCATTCCATATTGAAGCCAGTACTGCAAGAATCTCAGGAACACCCCGTATTGGATTGAATGATTCAACTCTCCCGCCAAGGGGTTTCAGAGCACCAAGGCAAAAAACAAATTCCGCCCCGGTCAACACGACTACCCAGCCGAGATAAATCCAGAAAAAAAGCATGGGAATCACCGATAATGCCCCGTAAATATGCTCAAACGTTGCAATATGAGTGATATAAAAGAGAAACCATATTTTTGAAAGTTCGAACATAACTGCAGCAAGGAACCCGCCGGACATTGCATGAACAAACCTGACCCGACGATTCGGCACAAGCATGTACAGCAGAAAAAATGCAAAAATCGAATTAATGAAGGGAAGATAGGAGAGGAGACGGGTTTTCAGCTCGAGCAGCGGACCTTCGGTAAACACCGTATACCAGACGTATGAGCTTGCAGCAAGACTGCTGCCGATAAGCACCGGCCCAAGCGTCAGTACAGTCCAGTAGAGAGTAAAGCCCTGCAGCGCTTTTCGGGGAGCATGCACCTCCCATATTTCATTCAGCGTATGGTCGACAGTCGAAATAAGAAAGAGCGCAATAATAAATAAAAACACCCCGCCAAGCAACGGAACACTGGCTGTCTTTTCAATAAAATCTGCAAGGTAGCGATTCAGCACTGCTCCCGTACCCGGCAGGAAATTCTGAACGAGAAAGTCCTCTATCGAACGCTTGAAAGGAGTAAAGACTGTAAAGACACTCAATATTGAAAGTATTACGGCAAGAACCGGCACAATTGAAAGCAGAGTCTGAAAAGCCAGAGACCCGGCTCCAAGAAATATCCTGTCATGAATAAAATTTTTCCAGAAAAAAGGGGCAAATGCGCGGATATACTGCGCCATATCAGAGCGGGTGCTGACTGCGTTTTTTTTTATTGTTTTTTCTGCCTCTTCCATAGTTCTCTTTTTTCTTCACTCTTCAGGGCAGTACTCGGTACCAGCAGATCTGACTCTTGTCATAAGCAGCAAACCAATGGTGAAAAACATCAACAGCGATGCAAGTGCTGCTTTCTGACTGCCGGCATAGGCCGACACAAGACCAAACATAAGCGGACCGACTATGGCAGAAGCTTTACCGAAGGTGCCATCATAAAAACCAAAAAACTCGGTAACATGTTCTCTCGGTGTGAGTCTGGCCATCATGGATCTGGATGCAGCCTGGGATGACCCCATTGAAAGACCGGCAAGCATTCCTGTATAAAAAAACAACTCTTTCCTGTCCGCAAAAATTGCAGCTAATACAACAACAAACCAAATCAGGAGCGTAATGACAATAGTTCTTTTCGGCCCGATTTTATCGGTAACAAAACCAAAAATAATTGAACCGGCAATAGCCGTCGTCTGCACAAGCATAAAAAAGACAATCAGCTCTCCGGTAGTAAAACCAAGGGTATTCTGTGCATAAATGGACGAGAAGGCTATAACGGTTAAAATAGCATCATTATAGAAAAAATAGGCGAGGAGAAAACGCACAAGATCAGGATAGCTCATGATATGCCGAACCGTATGCTTCACCTCTTTTATTGAACTGCCAAGCGCAGCAAAGGAGATGGCCGGTCTCTCCTCTTTCTGCTGATCACGAAGCACAAGAAAAATCGGGGCTGCAAAGAGTGCAAAAAAAACTGCAGCAGCCAGAAAGCTTAACTGCACATTAGGTGCATTGGAGAGAACGATTCCTTTGTTCAGCAATGGCTTCGTCAGCAGAAGTATGGCAAACGCTCCAAGATACCCCATTGCAAAACCATATCCGGAGACTCTGCCTACACTCTTGTCTGTAGCGATTTCCTTAAGATAGGCGTCATAAAACACAAGGCCGCCCTCAAAACCTATGTTGGCAAGAACAAATAGAGCGACTGCGGCAACAGCCATTCCAGGACCGGACAGGGAAAGCAAAGCCGTTGCAATAACTGAAATCAGGGTAAAAACGAAAAGAAACCGTTTACGTTTTCCGGAATAATCAGCTGCAGCTCCAAGAACAGGAGAAATAAGAGCAACAATCAGCATTGAAAGGCTGATGCTGAACCCCCATAACGCATCTCCCGATGGCTCACCGCTGCAAATAACATTTTTGAAGTAAAGGGGGAAGACAAAGGTAACCATTATAACGCTGAAGGAAGTGTTTGCAAAGTCAAAGAGCAACCAGGAAAACACTTTATGCTTCTGCGTCACAGGCATAACTTATTTATATAAAGATTGATACGGACATTTTATTTTAACAATAACTCCTAAATAGGTATAAAAAGCAACATTCCCAATAAAAAATTAAGCCTCCCGATAACAAGTCGGGAGGCAACGAGGAGCGAAAAATAATAGAAGGTAGACCATCACTAACCGATTGGTTAAAAGTAATACATTTAATGAGTCATTCTAACTCTTTCGTTATCGCTGCAGCTTTCGGGATTGCTTTTGCTGGTACTGGCTCTGCTTTGCATATCAAACCTGCGAAGTGTCAACAATAACAGCTCCTTGTAAGAATCAGACCTTGTTTCTGCCATGATAACAGCTGAGTCGCGAGTGATGAAGGTGGCAACTTGCTTTTATTCTGTGCTCTTTTTACGAAGTGCACGCGCTCTGGTAGCGAGGGATGCAACTGTCTCTTGTTGCCATTGGGTTTTGCGCCATTCGGTATAGTCAAACCGATCACGATTAATCAAAGCAATAAATCGTTCTGCTTCTACAGTGCCCAAAACTTCAATTAAAGCGCGAATGCCTTCAAATCGGATGTCTGTATCAGTCTTCATTTGTTGTCTCCTCAAGAACACGAATAAAATCTACTGGATCGACCAGATGCAGGTTATCGTGATTCGCCATTTTACGAAGCAGCGCTTTATCTGTTGTCAAAAAGTATTCAGCTTTTGCCAGAAATGGAATCAGGGGTACCTATACCTATATAACACCACCAACCATTACGATCCGACAATATGCTTGTAGAGCGATTCAAACAGTGGCCTTCCATCAAGAGAGCCGAGAAGCTTTTCGCTTGCTCTTTCCGGATGAGGCATCAGACCGAGCACATTACCCTGGCGATTAATAATGCCTGCAATATTTTTCAGCGAACCGTTGGGATTAGCTTCATCGGTTACTTCGCCCAATGAGTCGGTATATTTAAAAACAATCTGGTCGTGATCTTCAAGGCTTTCGATCACCTCAGAAGGGGCAAAGTAGTTCCCTTCTCCATGAGCGATTGGAATGCTGAGAACGTCGCCCTCTTTATACTGGTCGGTAAAAATAGTGGCACAATTGACAGGCCGGATGTTTGTCTGACAACAGAGAAATTTTTTATCTCTGTTCCGGGAAAGAGCGCCTTCAAGCAGTCCGCTTTCAAGCAGTACCTGAAATCCATTGCAGATGCCAAGTACAGGAAAACCTTTGCGAGCGAACTCGATAACCTCCTGCATGATAGGTGAAAAACGTGCAATTGAACCTGCTCGCAGATAGTCGCCGTAGGAAAAGCCGCCGGGGAGAATAATTGCCTGTGCCCCTTTAAGGTCATGCTCATTATGCCAGAGCATAACAGGCCTGACACCCTCAAAAGAAGCTACTGCATACTCAGTATCATGATCACAGTTTGAACCAGGGAAAACAACAACGCCTACAAGTACATCAGCCATAGTTGAATGCTATTTATTTAACGTGTTCCAGCTCAAAGGAATAATTTTCCATAACCGGATTCGATAACAGTTTTTGAGAAATCTCATTGGCGATGCGTTCGGCTTGAAGCAGTTCCTGTTCATTGATAGTGACTTCAATATATTTGCCAATTCTTGCCGATTCCACGGTGCCGTATCCAAGGTTATTCAAAGCATGCTCTACGGCTTTTCCTTGAACATCAAGAATTGACTGACGCAGTGTAACCTTTATTTTTGCAGTATAGGGCATTATGAGACGTATAGTTGAATGGAAAAAAAATCACAGCTGCCACTGACGGCACAACAGCGTGAACGACCTGACCATACCGAGCAGAATATACAACAACATGGCAAGAAAAAAAGCCTTGGCATGAAAGAGAAGAACACAGAAAATGGCAACAATATAGAGCGACATCTGCAGAGGCTTCTGCCGGAAAGATTCAACTGTAGGCTTAGGAAGAGCATCATAATTCACCTTGCTGACCATGAGTACGGCAAGAGCGGTCGATAGCCATGCAAGAACAACCTGCATCGACTTTGCAGGGAATACCGGATCAACGCTCATCCAGAGAACAAAGCCCGCAATTGTTAACGCCTGTGCCGGAGTGGGGAGACCGGAGAAAGATTCTTTGGTATAACCTATCATACTGATATTAAAGCGCGCAAGCCTCAGACCACTGCCGATCATAAGCAGTGCACTGACACAAATCCCGGTAATTCCGGGCAAACCTTCAAGTCCGAATTTGTAGACCAGATATGCGGGAGCCGCTCCAAACGAGACAAGATCCGAAAGTGAATCGAGCTCAACGCCAAAATCAGAGGTTCCGTTGGTGATTCTGGCAACGAACCCGTCTATGGTATCAAAAAAAGCTGCAAGAATAATAAACCAGCATGCCATCATAAAGCTCCCCTCTCCTGCCATAACAATTGCTATATAGCCGGAAACCATGTTCATGACGGTAAAAACGGAGGGAACAAATGAACGCGATACGAACGAAAATAACTGGGGTCTATCCTGAGAACTGTTTCTCAAAAAAGGAGGATAGCGCTTTTGAGACCTTTTTTTGCCAGTTTCATCCATATAATAAAAATGTCGAACATCAGAATAAAGATTATCCGGAAAGGCACAAGAGTGCCGTTTTGGGTTGTAACTTTGAAAAGTACAATCTTTTCAGCAAGTTATTAAACAGAAAAAAAGAAGAGAAACCACCCTCAGTAACTTTCATCAGCCGTAGGGAACTGCTTATCCCTGACATCGTGAACATACTGGCGGACGACATTTTCTATAACCGTGTTTAAATCAGTGTACTGACGGACGAAACGTGGATGAAATTCACGGTTCAACCCAAGAATGTCGTTGATGACGAGCACCTGGCCGTCACATTCAGCGCCGGCACCGATACCGATGGTGGGAATGGTCAGGGAGCGCGTGACTTCGGCGGCAAGTGAAGATGGAATTTTTTCGAGCACTACGGCAAAGGCTCCAGCCTCTTCGAGAAACTGCGCATCTTCGAGAAGTTGTGCGGCTTCCATTCCTTCCTGGGCTCTGACCTTGTAACTCCCGTACTTATAAATCGACTGCGGCATGAGTCCCAGATGACCCATAACCGGTATGCCTACATCAGTAATCCTCTTGACAGTTTCGGCTATGAGTCTGCCCCCTTCAAGCTTTACGGCATCGCACTCATGCTCCTTCATGATCTTTCCGGCATTACGCAGCGCTTCCTCACCGGAAAGCTGGTAGCTCATGAACGGCATGTCGATGACCACCATCGCCCTGTTGGTCTCGTCCTTCACTCCCCTGACAACAGCTTTCGCATGATAGATCATTTCGTCGATCGTGATAGGCAGGGTCGTACTGTGACCAGAAAAAACATTGCTTGCTGAATCGCCTACAAGAATGACATCAACACCGGCACGGTCAAGAATCCTTGCCATCGTATAGTCGTAGGCAGTCAGAACCGAGATTTTTTCGCCGGCATGCTTCATATCGAGCAGCCTTCTCGTTGTAACATGCGCAGATTTCTGTTGAGCGCTTCTGTTCATAGTTTTTCCTGCTTAATGGATTAGATATTCATGACCTTCGAGAATATGCGACAACTGATCAGTATCAAGTTCCTCAACGTCACTACCATACAGCTTTGGCAGAGCATTCAGCATCAGTTCCTTCAGATGGTCATATTGTGGAATGTAGCCAAGAATTTCGTCGAGAGAGATGGTTTTTCGCTCCATTTCATCCCTGATACTCTCAAAAGCACCGCTTTGAGAAAAAGTAATATACTCCGAGAGATCTTTGTGACGCACGGAAAGTGGAAGCGAACCATGCTGCAATAGTACATTTCTGGTCTTACGCTGTGCCGAACCAACTAATTTACGCCCTTCGACCTGCAATTCATGCCTGGCTGATGCAGTAAAACAACTGACCGAGCCGACCGCAGGAGATCTCTGAAGAGTCGACCGGCAGAACTCTGCATGAACCCCCATACCTTCAAGAGCGAGCTGAATCACCTCATGCACCATCTTGTAGAGCACAGCATTCTGTTCAGAAGAGTCTGAAAAAAAGCTGTAGGTAAATTCATCGGCATGAAAAACCGCCCGTCCACCGGTCGGCCTTCTGACAACGTCAACACCGGCAAGGCGACATTTGTCGGCATCAATCACCGAAGCATCCTGATTGTACCCTATTGTTACAGCATAAGGCCGCCAGGCATAAAAGCGCCAGAGACAACTTTTCTGACCATATTGCTGCTGAAACCGGCCATCCAGAAATGCTGCCATGAGCCGCCGGTCAAACTCCATATTTTCCTCACCAGAATGCAAACCGGTATCAATACAATAAACCTTAGAAAAAAGGGAATTCACAGCTCAAATCCTTTCTAATAAATGATATAATCGTAAAAAAAACACAATGTGCTGACTTTAATAATAAAAAAGTTACAATCCACCGGGAGAGGAACTTTCATTTTCTGATTATTTTTGCCAGTTACATTGTTAGTGTCCTTCGATACGGGTATTTTGCGAAAATCTGTTAATCCCATCAGTTGATAAACAAAGCTTTTACCATTAGAGTAAAAATCATCTGTAGACAGTGCAATCCGAAATTACAAAACAATCTACAACCATCACAAAAGCACCTATGCAACTTATCACCGTTGCTCTCATTTTTGGAGGCAAGTCAGCTGAACATGAAATATCGATTATCTCAGCAAGATCAATTGGAGCGAATATCAGTACTGACCGATACAGAATTGTTCCGCTCTATATAACTCATGACGGCGTCTGGTTCTGTGAAGGCATAGCCTGCGACATTCTGCATCAGGATCTGTCGGCTCTTTTAAGAGCATCATCGCCTGAAGCAGTGTCTCAACATCTCAGAAACATTGTACAGCACTCCCCTCAGAAACCTTTTGATTTTGATTTCAAGGCGGCAGGTATTGATGTCGCATTTCTTGCGCTCCACGGCTCGTATGGTGAAGACGGCCGTATTCAAGGTTTTCTTGATACCTGCGGCGTTCCTTATACAGGGTGCGGCGTTCTCGCCTCAGCACTCACCATGGACAAGGCGCTGACGAAACTCTGTGCGGCTGATACAGGCCTCGTAGTAGCACCATCCATAACATTGTTCAGCACCGACTACCATGCCGACCCTGAAGGAGTTCATAAAGCAATCGAAAAACAGTTCGAATACCCGTTTTTTATAAAACCGGCACATCTCGGTTCTTCGGTAGGAATATCAAAAGTACATTGTTTCGAACAATTGCCTGATGCACTTGAGAGTGCCTGCGCGCTGGATTCGAAAGTACTTGTCGAAAAGGCAATTACAGGAAGAGAAATAGAAGTTGCGGTGCTTGGTAATGAGCTGCCGACAGTCTCTATATGCGGTGAGATCGAGCCGGGTGGCGACTTTTATGACTATCAGGATAAATATATCCGTAACACGGCCAAGCTCTTCATTCCTGCCCGCATTCCCGGAGAACTCCAACAAGAGGTACAGAGTGCGGCACTCAAAGTGTACAAAGCACTTGGATGCAAGGGTATGTCAAGAATTGATTTTTTTGTTGACGAACAGACCGGAACCGTCGTTCTCAACGAAGTCAATACCATTCCAGGCTTTACCGATATCAGTATGTTCCCGAGACTCATGGAGGCAACCGGTATCAGTTTTCCGGAACTTGCAGATCGGCTGCTGCAGTTAGCACTTGAAAAGAACGAACCATGCAATATTGCTGACACAAGATCTTGACCATGACTGACTCCGAAACCAATCAGGATGAGGGTAATGCCATGATCCGCAAACCCCACCTTTTTTTTGCGGAGGTTTCGCTTGACTTGTCCAGGGGAAAATTTCAGTCTGGTCTTGACAAACTTGTACCATTTTCCGACCATTTTTCAGACTCATATGTTTTTCACCTGTTGTATGCAAAAGCTCTCCGGGGTCTTAAAAACCACTCTCTTGCGAGAGAATATTTACGAAAATGCTGCGCTATTGCTCCAGCTAACCAGGTCGCATGGAAAGAACTTTTAGACCTTCAGACCTCAGGGGATGAAGAAGAAACCGGTATTCAATCCGCTATTTTCGACCCAATTTCGGATGAACTTGAAAAGCTAACCGCGGAACTCATGAAGTTTAATCCTGTACAAACAACCGAGAACTCCGATCCAACCTCAATCCATGAACAAAAACTGCCTTTTTCTGACGATACCGCCATTGCTGTCCCCACGGAAAGCCTCGCCTGCCTTTTCACTGCGCAAGGGGCCTACAAAAAAGCCATAAAAATCTACACGGTTCTCATACAGCTGAAACCGAACAATGCTGAGCATTACAAAAAAGAGATTGATTCACTCCTGAACCGGCTTTGAGCGGAAACAGGAGAGACAACGTTCAATGACAGGAACTATTTAACCTCTCTTAACGTATTGAAATCCTTATATTGGCACTCAACAAGTTACGTTCAACAATTGACAATCTAAACGGTTAGCACACAGTATTTTGGTTTCACGACTTGTCCTCTCTCTCTGTATAACAGCGCTTGTTATGGTGCCCCCTTCATCAGGGATGTGTAACGAAGTGAAAGAACAAACGCTCTCTCTGGCAAAATGCATTGAAATCGCGCTGAATAATGCAACTTCTGCAAAAAAAGCGAAATACAATCTGAAGCTGCAGGGTGCCGATGTTCTGAAAAATTACGGGACCTTTCTTCCAAAACTCTCTTTTTCGACCTCTTATACCCCCTCTGCACTCAGCAAAACCTTTATTCAATACGACCCTTCAATTCCACCATACAAAATCAAAACTGAGAGCGCATCGATTAATCTCGCTCTTGCAACATCCCTGAATCTCTTCAACGGTTTCAGTGATTATGCATCCCTGCAGTCAGCGCTCAATAAAGAACAAGCAGCCAAATACACTCTTTCACGGGCACTCCAGACCATAGTCTATGATGTTACCCAGTATTATTATCAGGTACTTCTCAACCGTGAACTCCTTGATATAGCCCGGGAAAATCTTCTCTCGGTTAAAGATCAGCTTACACTTACTGACCGGCAATTTCAAATCGGCCTGAAATCCAGGACTGATCTCTACCAGCAACAGGCTGCTGCTGCAGAAAGCAGTCTCTCGGTTATTCAGGCAGAAACTCGAATGCAGCGCAGCATGATAGAACTGCTCCGCCGCCTGCAGATCGACCCACTCACTAAAATTTCCATCGAGCCTGCCCCGAACGAACTGACCGTTGCCTTTTCTTCGAAACCCGATAGAGACTCTCTTATCACCCTTGCCTATGAACGTCGAAGCGACCTGAAAAGCAAGGGATTTGAAACAAAAGCTGCGAAGTGGCAGATTACGCAGTCCAGAGCGGCATGGTATCCGCATCTTGATCTTAACGTCAACGTCAGCAGTGGCGGAACAGAGTTTATGCGACAGAGCTATGGTGGATATACTACAGATTACTCCTATCCTCCACTTTCAGATCAGCTGCGAAACTCAATCGGATATTCGGTGGGACTGAGCCTCAGCTGGTCGATCTTTGACGGTTTTCAAAGGCACTACAATGTTGAATCAGCTAAAATAAACCATCTCAACCAAAAGCTTGATTATGACGATCTGAAAAACAATATCGCCCTTGACCTGCAACTTGCGACAAATGACTATGTTTCGGCATTGATGCAAATCGAAAAATCTAAAGTCAGCCTGACCGCTTCAAGCTCAGCTTTTCAAGACATCAAGAGAAAATATGAACTCGGAGCAACCGGTTTTGTTGAGCTCAGCACTGCGCGGGGATCTCTCTTCAATGCACGCTCCAATCTTTCCCAGGCCACCTATAATCTGGCGCTTCAAAAAAGCGTTCTTGATTATGCTACAGGCACCATACTCATACCATCGCAACCAGAATCAAGTAAGTAAATCCATGAGCACACAAAAATCCCTGCTGAACCGCAAAACGATATTGATAACTCTTGCTGCACTTCTCGTTGCCGGAGGAGCAATCTTTACGTTTCTAACTCTCAGGGAAAAACCCGTTGAGGTAACAACCGAAAAAGTTTCCGTAAAAGAGGTTGTCCATATCGTTACAGCAACAGGAAAAATAGAACCTGTTCTTGTCGTTGCCATCTCACCGGACGTCTCTGGTGAAATTCTCGAACTGCCCATCCAGGATGGGCAAAACGTAAAGAAAGGAGATCTGCTGCTTAAAATTCAGCCCGACCTCTATATCAATCAGGTTGAACAGAGCCTTGCCCAGCTTAATTCAGCAAAATCACAAAGCCTTGAATCACGATCGAGAAAAATGAAGTCGGAAGATGATTTTCGGAAAGCGCAGCTCCTGTTCAAGGATAAACTTATATCCGAAACTGACTACCTGGCTTCCAAAACAAATGCCGATGCTGCCCGGGCGGTTTATCAAGCATCTCTTCATCTCATAGAACAGAATAAAAGTCTTCTTGACCAGAATCAGGATCGCTTGAAAAAGACAGTAGTCCGTGCTCCTGTCAGCGGTTCCATCATCGTTCTGAACAACAAGCTTGGTGAACGTGTTGTCGGTACAGGGCAATTCCCCGGCACTGAGGTTCTCCGGCTTGCCAACCTTGACAGCATGCAGGTCAAAGTAGAGGTCAATGAAAACGATATAATCAATGTCAAACCAGGCAATCCTGTTTCAATCAAGGTCGATGCCTTCGGCTATCGAATATTCCAGGGAGTGGTGCATGAAATATCGAATTCAGCCATTTCCAAAGCTACAGGAACACAAGAGGAGGTTACAAATTTTTCGGTCAAGATTCACATCCTGAACCATCATCGCCTGCTTAAACCCGGCATGAGCGCTACAGCGGATATTGAGTCGCAACGTGTCAAAAACGCCCTTGTTGTCCCTATTCAAAGTGTAACCATCAGAAGCAATACCAAAACTCCGGAAAGCGAAAGTCCTGACAAATCCATCACCATTGCAGCTAAACCCAAAGCAGCCGACAGCCAGCAGGGCGTATTTGTCGTCAAGTCCGGAAGAGCATCATTCCGTCCAGTCAAGACAGGCACGACGGACAATACCCATATTATTATTACTGAAGGACTCACAAAAGGAGAAGAGGTTGTTTCAGGAAGCTATACAGCCATCACCAGCCAGCTTAAAGAGGGGTGCCTTGTTAAACAGCAGCAACGATAGCAGCGTAATGACATCACCAGCAATCATTATCATGCAATCGCTCTGTAAATTCTACACCATGGGCGACCAGGTTGTACGGGCACTGGATTCGATCAACCTTGATTTCAGGCGAAACGACTATACCGCTATTATGGGGCCATCAGGCAGCGGGAAGTCAACGCTCATGAACATCATCGGTTGTCTGGATACACCAACTTCCGGTATTTATGAACTTAACGGGCACCATGTTGCAGAAATGGATGAGGATGAACTGGCCCGCATCAGAAATAAGGAAATAGGCTTTGTTTTTCAAACGTTCAACCTGCTCCCACGCCTTAACTGTCTTCGCAATGTCGAACTGCCCCTGATTTATGCCGGCGTCCCGCCTGAAGAACGCGAACAGCGTGCGGCGGAGGCACTTGTTAAAGTGGGGCTCGGTGACCGGATCACGCACAAACCTGCGGAACTCTCCGGAGGTCAGATTCAAAGAGTAGCCATAGCAAGGGCATTGATAAACAAACCTTCGATCATTCTTGCAGACGAACCTACGGGAAATCTCGACACCGCGACCAGTCACGATATTATGGATATCTTCGGAGCGCTTTCTGAGGCAGGCAACACCATCATACTGATTACCCATGAAGAGGATATTGCCCGATACACCCGCCGGGTCATCCGTCTCAGGGATGGGAAAATAGAAAGTGACATCAAACAATGAACCTGACCTACCGACAGTTTCGCTATGAAACTACAGAGAGCCTTAAAATGGCTCTCTTTCAGATCAGGGCAAATAAAATCCGCTCGTTTCTTACCGCACTCGGGGTTATCATAGGTATTGTCGCCATTACGATGATGGGCACAGCGATCAACGGCATCGACCTAGGATTTGACAAAAGCCTTGCCATGCTCGGTTACGATGTCATCTACGTCCAGAAATCATCATGGACCACCATGGGACAATGGTGGCTTTACCGCAACCGTCCAGACCTTAAAACAGAGTACGCCGATCAGCTCAACAGGATTATTGCCGCCAATCGACGTTCGGAACTCCTCCTTGCGGTGCCACAGATGTCAACCTATCAGGCATCGGCAAAGTACAGGGATCGGATCCTTGAGCAGGTTTTTTCTCTCGGCACCAATCATGAGTACCTGCAAACTGCATCAGGAGGGCTAACCACGGGCAGGTTCTTCACCCCTTCTGAATCTGCAAGCAGTGCAATGGTCTGCGTCATCGGCGATGATATTGCCACCGGCCTTTTTCCAAATGAACCTGCTCTTTATAAATCAATCCAACTGAAAAACGGCAGGTGCCGCATTATCGGGATTTTCAGAAAACAGGGAAAGTTCCTCGGGCTCTTCAGTTTTGACAATCAGATCATCATGCCTCTAGGAGCTTTTGAAAAGATCTACGGTAAAAAAATGTTCACTACTATCAGAGTGAAGATTAAAGATCAGACACATGTTACAGAAGCAAAGGAGGAGCTGCTGGGTTTGATGAGAAGAATCCGCAGAATTCCGGCAGGAAAGGAAGAAGATTTTTCGATCAATGAACAGAGAGCTTTCAAAAGCCAGCTCGACCCGATAAAAAACGGAATTGCAATCGCAGGTATCTTCATAACCGGGATGTCACTTTTTGTCGGTGCTATCGGTATCATGAACATCACTTTCGTCAGCGTGAAAGAACGCACAAGGGAGATCGGACTTCGCAAGGCACTTGGAGCAAGACGGCAGACCATTCTGCTGCAGTTTCTGATAGAATCTGTGATGATTTGCCTTATCGGAGGATTTACCGGGCTCTGCACCGCACTGTTTATTACCTTAGCCATTGAAAAAATTGTACCCGATTTTCCGATACAATTCTCTCTTGACCTTGTTCTGGCGAGTCTAGCTGTTTCAGTGATTACCGGCATTATCTCAGGTCTTGCACCTGCTGTCACAGCTTCGAAGCTCGACCCGGCAGATTCGCTGCGTTATGAATAGGAGTGCTTATGCTGCTGCGTGAAACCATCACCCAGGCGATTTTTTCTCTGACCGTCAACAAACTCCGATCGTGGCTGACCATTATGGGTGTAGCCGTCGGCGTTTTTTCCATCATTGCCGTTATGACTGCGCTTGATGCTGTTGACAAAAGCGTTGAGTCGGGGCTGACAAGCCTCGGAGCCAACACCTTTCAGATACAGAAAAACCCTGCCACAGTCTTCGGGAGCGGCCACAAACGGAACATCTATGCCAACAGAAAGGATATAACCTATCCACAGGCACTGATATTTAAAAAAAGCATGGAAACACATGCCCGCAATGTCGGCTTCACCATTTCAAGTCAGGCCAACCTGGCAAAATATGCCAATCGCACGACCAATCCCGATGTCACATTGACAGGCGGAGATGAAAACTTTTCCGCATCAAACGGCTACAATGTTGTGATCGGCCGTAATCTCTCACAAAACGACATCAAGTCAGCAAGAAACACCGCAGTGATCGGCAGCGAGCTTGCAGCAACACTCTTTCCTTCAGGCGAAAACCCGCAGAACAAATTCATCAAGGTCAATGGAGAGATCTATACCGTTACTGGAGTTTTTGATAAAAAAGGTGCTGCTTTCGGACAGAGCCAGGATAATTTCATCCTTATACCTATTACCCGGTATCTGGATCATATCAATGAAAAAAGCAGTCTGAGCATTACGGTTGAAGCCCTTTCACGTAAAGACTATCCGCTTGCCATTGACCGGGCAATCGGAGCCATGAGACTCGCCAGGGGATTGACTGTAAAGGATATCAATGATTTCGAGATCAGAACAAATGAATCACTCATAGACTCGTTCAGAGATATTCAGCGCGCCATCAGCACCGGCGCCTTCATCATCAGCTTTATGGCACTTCTTACTGCGGGAGTGGGTATTATGAACATCATGCTGGTGAGCGTAACTGAAAGAACCAGGGAGATCGGCATCAGAAAATCGATCGGAGCACCTAAAAGCAGCATTCTACGCCAGTTCCTTTTTGAGTCGCTTTTTTTGTCGATAGTCGGAGGTGTCATCGGCATTATTGTCGGTATTGTTGCCGGCAATATCGTTGCCTTGAAATTCAATCTTCCGCCAATATTTCCCTGGGTCTGGATAACCGTCTCCATGATTGTCTGCTCCACAATCGGCATGACGTTCGGACTCTTTCCGGCATGGAAAGCAGCGAATCTTGACCCGGTTGAAGCGTTGAGGCCAAAGTAGGTGAGATGAAAGATCTATTATGTTCCAGGGGTAGTGATGGTTTCATCCCCCTTCAGCGCATCACAGAGCAAGGGAGATCGGGGATCGCAATTCTGGCGTGCGACACATGCGTTTATATGACTGGACACAGCATAACAATAGAGACAGCCGTGCGTACAGGTGTTATACCGGCCGATATCGCGGCTCTCTATGCAGCCACAGGCTTTGCGTTGTCTGCCATCCTTTTTTTTGACTGTTAACCGCCGTCCGGAAATGCGCTCGACAAGATCACTATCGATACAGCGGCTGTGCATGATGCCGAGATGCGAAAGGTCAATATCCTCACTGCAGGTCAATAGTGCAATACCATTCCGGTCTGCGTCATCAGCAAACATTTTCGATAGTTCTCCCATCAATGCCTTGTCGGGCATGATGCTGCCGATATGGCGCATTCGGGTTCTGACCTTGCGGTAATCATCAAAAAAACTGATGATACATCGCCGAGTATAGCCGGAAAGTTCATCGGCAAGCTGACGAAACGAGGCTGCATGCCAATCGGGAGTGTAAACATCAGTCAGAATAACGGGATCATAGCGCCAGACCACCTTTTCCGGTCCAATAAGGCATGAAAGCCGTTTGAAAACATCAATAATGAACCGTTTATCCATGAGACCAGGTTCAAGCACGGCATCGTAAGGGGTAAGCGTAAACAGGAAATAGTAAACGTATCCCAAGGAATCAATTTCCGGTAAACGGGAGAGAAAGTCTGCGGGATTTTTTGTCCAGAAAACAATGGCGTCAACCACGTCAGGAGAGAGCAAAATCCTGCTTACCTGTTTAGGCTGCATAGGATTGCGTACCAGCACCTCTCCAGCCTGCAGACGATGGATAAACCACTCACCATAAAACGCTGGAATATCACTTCTTCTGCTTGCACTAATAATCATTAATAAGGGTTTTGTACCATCCTGTTGCCAAGCGTATGTCAATTATAACTTTTATAGTATCTTTTTTCAGAGAAATAGAGCTTCGCAAACCTGTCCGTAATGCATAAATATATTCATTATCGGAGATAAAATTATTTTAATAATTCAAATATTGTTGTATAATTGAATATGAAAAAAATCACAGCAACAACAATTTTTGAATCGCTCTCATCCGGTGTGAGGCTGGATGTGTATCGATTACTCGTCAAAAAAGGCACCGAAGGTATGGTGGCAGGCGAGATCGGTTCGACACTCGATGTGCCACCGACAAATCTTTCGTTCCATCTGAAAACACTCACGCATACCGGTCTCCTTACCGTGGAGCAGGAAGGCCGCTTTCAGCGATACCGGGCAAACCTTCCGTTAATGCTTGAGCTGATTGCCTATCTCACGGAGGAGTGCTGTGGCGGCAATCTGGAGCAGTGCGGCGATTTCAGTGCTCATGCAGTTTGTCCGCAGTGCATTGATCCGTCATCAGACATGAAATGAATTCTTAATCCATTCCTCGTTTACCATGAAGAAATCAATCCTTATTCTCTGTACTGGAAACTCATGCCGCAGCCAGATGGCCGAAGGCTTTCTCCGTTCATTTGACAGCGCTCTTGAAGTGTTTTCGGCAGGTACGAAACCAGCTGAGTCAGTTCATCCGATTGCTGTAAAAGTAATGCGTGAAGAGTGGATCGATATCAGTTTGTACAAACCAAAAAGTGTTGAAGAATATCTTTATAGACCATTCGACTATGTCATAACGGTTTGTGATGCAGCAAACGAGTCCTGCCCGCTCTTTACCGGTACTGTGGAGCACCGGCTGCATATCGGGTTTGATGATCCTGCCGAAGCCAAGGGGACACAGGAAGAGGTGCTTGCCGTTTTCAGACGGGTTCGCAACGAAATCAATCAGCGGTTTCGAAAGTTTTATAACGATAATCTAACCGGCAAGTAACGCGATGAGCAAAGCAACAAAACAATTGTCATTTCTTGATCGTTACCTCACACTCTGGATTTTTCTTGCCATGGCGGCTGGTGTGCTGTCGGGCTATCTCTTCCCTGGTATCACTGTGTTCTGGAACAATTTTCAGTCGGGCACAACCAACATCCTTATAGCTGCCGGTCTCATCGTGATGATGTACCCACCGCTGGCAAAGGTAAAGTATGAGGAACTGGGCGAAGTGTTTCGGAACACAAAAGTACTTGCCCTGTCACTTGTGCAGAACTGGGTGATCGGACCGATTCTGATGTTTGTCCTCGCCGTACTTCTGCTCTCCGATATGCCGCACTACATGGCTGGCCTCATTATGATTGGTCTTGCCCGCTGCATTGCCATGGTCATTGTCTGGAATGAACTTGCCAAAGGTGATACTGAGTATGCCGCCGGACTTGTCGCCTTCAACTCGGTCTTTCAGGTGCTCTTTTTTCCCCTCTATGCATGGATTTTTCTGACGGTACTGCCAAAGTGGCTTGGTCTTGCCTCATTCGCTGTTGACATCTCCATAGCGGAAATTGCCACTTCAGTCTTTATCTATCTTGGTATTCCCTTTATCGCAGGCTTCCTGACCCGTTTTATCCTGTTGCGTCTTAAAGGAAGGAAGTGGTATGAAGGTGAATTCATTCCCCGGATCAGCCCGCTCACGCTCGTTGCGCTGCTCTTCACTATTCTGGTCATGTTTTCACTGAAGGGGGAATATATTGTTAAAATACCAATGGATGTGGTGCGTATTGCCATACCCCTTGTGCTTTACTTTGTCATCATGTTTCTGTTTTCGTTTTATATGGGAAAGAAAATCGGGGCCGATTACTCCAAAACAGCTACACTATCATTTACGGCAGCAAGCAACAACTTTGAACTTGCCATTGCCGTGGCCATAGCTGTTTTTGGCATCAATTCCGGGGAAGCCTTTGCAGCGGTGATAGGGCCGCTGGTTGAGGTTCCCGCTCTTATTGCACTTGTCAATGTCGCCCTCTGGTTCAGAGACAACTATTTCGGTGAAACAACAGAAGTCTGATGGCGACATAGTATATCAACCAGCAGGTTTTCAAGAGCGTTTAACGAAATTTAAGCATCTGTTTCTTTTTAACGTATAATCAAGGTTCAAGATGAAAAAAATTCAGGTATTTGACCCGGCTCTTTGTTGCAGTACAGGTGTGTGTGGTGTCGATGCAGATCAGGCATTGATCAACTTCTCAGCAGATGTTGAGTGGGCGATGAAACAGGGCGTCCAGATTGAACGATTCAATCTGGCACAGCAGCCAATGGCTTTTGCAGAAAATCAGATTGTAAAATTATTCCTCGAACGATCAGGTCAGGAAGGCCTTCCGCTAATTCTTCTTGATGGCGCAATAGTACTGGCTGGACGATACCCGAGCCGGGAAGAGTTGGCCCGTTGGGTCGATATCACGCTGCCTGATGCTGAAGATAAACCCGCAAAAAGTTGCTGCTCAGGCAGAAGCTGCTGCTGAAAAATTTGAAACTAATGCTCTTTCTTGAACAACCACCGCGCTTCCTTTTCTTTACCGGTAAAGGCGGTGTCGGGAAAACGTCCATAGCATGCGCAACGGCCATGCAACTTGCTTATGACGGCAAAAGAGTGCTGCTTGTCAGCACCGACCCGGCATCCAACGTCGGTCAGGTTTTCGGTATCACCATAGGCAACCACATTACAGGCATTACTTCAGTTGAACGTCTGTTCGCTCTGGAAATTGATCCTCAGGCAGCAGCTCAGGAATATCGAGACCGCATTGTTGGTCCGGTACGCGGCCTGCTCCCTGAAAACGTGGTCAAAAGCATTGATGAGCAACTTTCCGGAGCCTGTACAACTGAAATTGCCGCTTTCGATGAGTTCACCTCGTTACTGACTGATACCGTATTGCATGCCGACTACGACCATATCATTTTCGATACAGCGCCAACCGGCCATACCATCAGGCTCCTGCAGCTGCCCGGTGCCTGGAGCAGCTTCATTGAGGAGGGGAAAGGGGATGCTTCGTGCCTCGGACCGCTTTCCGGACTGGTAAAGCAGCGCGAACAGTATAAGACCGCGGTTGAAGCTTTGGCCGATCCCCTGCGCACACGTCTGATATTGGTCTGCCGAGCCCAGAAGGCAACCTTACAGGAGGTCGCCCGAACCAGTCAGGAGCTTGCTGCCATTGGTATTTCACAACACTATCTGGTCATAAACGGGTTGTTACCCCAAAGCGAAACCCTGCAGGACTCACTCGCCAAGGCAATCTTTGCACGTGAGCAGGCAGCGCTCGCAGCAATGCCGGCTATTCTCAAAACATTGCCTTGCGATCATCTGCAGCTCAAGCCCTTCAATCTTGTTGGTCTTGAGGCCTTACGCCAATTATTCACGATCAGCGTATCGCCGTTGATGGTCAAAGCAGATAAGCCGATCACCATTGACGCGCCAAAACTTTCAGCACTTGTTGATGAGATCGCCGCCGATAGTCACGGACTCATCATGTTTATGGGTAAAGGCGGGGTTGGTAAAACCACATTAGCCGCTGCAGTTGCCGTTGAGCTGGCACATCGAGGCCTCCCGACACATCTGACTACTACAGACCCTGCAGCTCATCTCACCGGAACGCTGACTGGCAGAGTTGAAAACCTCCTTGTGAGCCGGATTGATCCTGACGTTGAAACCAAACGCTACCGCCAGCAGGTTCTGGACAGCAAAGGTTCGCAGCTCGATGCAGAAGGTTTCGCACTGCTTGAAGAAGACCTGCGGTCTCCATGCACAGAAGAAATTGCTGTATTCCAGGCATTTTCTCGGATCATCCGTGAGGCAGACAAAAAATTTGTTGTTATCGATACCGCTCCGACAGGCCATACACTGCTGCTGCTTGATGCTACCGGAGCTTATCATCGCGAAGTCAGCCGTCAGGGGGGGAGCACTGGCTTGCACGAGATCACACCCATGATGCAGTTACAAGACCCGAAACAGACAAAGGTGCTGATTGTCACTTTAGCCGAAACAACACCTGTGCTTGAAGCCGTCAATCTTCAGGGAGAGTTGCGCCGGGCCGGCATCGAACCCTGGGGCTGGATCATCAACAACAGTATCGCTGCAGCTCATGCCGGCTCCCTGCTCTTACAACAGCGAGCGCAAAATGAAGTCAGTGAAATTAATGCTGTTGCACATCACCATGCCACTCGCTACGCCGTTGTCCCCATGTTGAAAGAAGAACCTGCAGGTAGGGAGAGCCTCCTTCAGCTTATCAAAACGTGAGAACGATAAAGAGAATAGATACCCGGTTTTCGGATCCATCTTCCGGGGACGGCTTTCAACGAGTTGTTCACAGCATATCAGCAATATTCCCTATGAGGATGTCAGACTGCTTGCGGGGTTTTCGAGGCTGAGGATGCCTGAACTCTCTTCGTAGGCGAAATGTTCGGCATAACGACCCCACTCGACAGCTACCTGAAGCACTCTTTCGGCTTCTTCTTCGCTGAAGAAATCTTCCAATTCACGCAGAAAGCGGTCTTCTGGCGCACGATTACCTGGACGTTCATCGATAACATGACGGATATGAGCTGCCAGGGCAACGTGACGGATGAGCTGTTCTGCAAAAATGACCTTGCGTTGAAGGATGTCGGCATCCACATAGCTTTTCCCTGATGTGGTCAGTTCAACGTCACCACCTTCAGTTCGTGCGAACAGCAGGATTTCAAGAGCTTCAAGCAAGGGAAAAAGTTCCTCAACGTCAAATCCCATCTGATCGGCCAGTTCCGGAAGATCGGCTCTTCCATTATAGGGCTCTGCGGCCAACGCTTCCATGAAACCCGCAAGTTGATTGATGGACGCACTTGGCAGCCGGTAAGACAATGGCACTGCTTCGACCTTAGGCGCTGAACTGCGGGGTCGCTTGGTCATGAGTTCATAAACCCGATCAACAAGTTTCCGGAATTCCGGAGCCTCGCGATCGCGCGGATGTTCGAGGGGAATTTTGATTTCAGCCAGAATTCTTCCTGGATTAGTCCCAAGAATGACAATACGATCGGCAAGAAGTACCGCTTCCTCGATATTATGAGATACAAGCAGAATCCCTTTGGTAGGAATACGGCGCTCCAGCCAAAGTTCAATCAGATCGGTGCGAAGCGTTTCGGCTGTGAGAACATCAAGAGCTGAAAAGGCTTCGTCCATCAGAAGCAGTGTGGGTTCAACCACAAGTGCCCGGGCAAAACCCACCCGTTGCCGCATCCCACCGGAAAGTTCTTTCGGGTAGGCAGATTCAAAACCGTCAAGACCGATGAGGTCAATGGCAGCGAGTGCGCGCCTCCGTCGTTCTTCTTTATGCACCCCAAGGGCATCAAGCCCGAGTTCGACATTTTCGAGAACAGTAAACCAGGGAAAAAGGGCAAAGGTTTGAAATACCATTGCGAGCCCTTTTACTGGACCGGTAACCGGTTTACCGCAGTATAAAACTTCGCCGCTTCCCTGCCTTGCAAGACCTGAGATGATACGGAGGAGAGTGGACTTTCCTGATCCTGACCGTCCCAGAAGCGCAACAATATCACCCTCCTTGATGGTAAGGCTTACACCATCAAGAACAAGGTGCTCCTCTCCTCCCGACTTTTTGAAGGATTTACTGATATTTTTCAATTTCAGCAGGTCAGTCTCAGGATGCAATGTTTTCATAAGTGAGCGATCTAATCCAGACGAAAACGGGTCTGGGACATGTTATAAAGCCGCCTCCAGAAAAAGCGGTTGAAAAACACAACGTACAGGCTCATAACTGCAATGCCAAGGACAATATGCGGATAGTCGCCTTTTTCAGTCCACTGTGCAATATAGGAACCGAGACCAGTAGCGGTAATGGTTGTGCTGCCCCAACTTACAACTTCCGCAACAATACTGGCATTCCAGGTACCGCCTGATGCCGTGATCAGGCCGGTGATGAGTGACGGGATGATTCCCGGAAGCAGCAGGTGTTTCCAAAGTCGCCATCCTGAAAGGCCAAGGTTTTTTGCCGCTTCGCGAAGATCAGTGGGAATGGCCGATGCTCCAGCAATAACATTGAACAATATGTACCACTGGGTACCAAGGATCATAAGCGGTGCAGTCCAGATTTCCGGTGAAAGACGGTATCGCACCAACAGAAAGACTGCGACCGGAAAAAAAAGATTTGCAGGAAAGGCTGCCAGGAACTGCGCAAGGGGCTGAACCTTTGTTGCAAGTCGAGGATTCAGACCAATGATGACACCCATCGGAACCCAGACAATACTTGCCAGAAGCAGTAACACCATAACACGAGTGAGAGTTATGAGGCCAAGTAAAAAAACTTTTAAAATTTCAGCGTGATCAACCCCGCTCATGACGAAACTCATCAACATCCATGTTCCAAAACTCATTCCGCTGATCAGGATTGCATACCATGTCAACCCCTGTATCTTCACCACGAGTGAGGAACTCTCCTTGAACTTCAATGAACGACGGGGCAGGTTCGGGAGTTGTTCGAAGAGTAGAGCCGATTGATAAGCAATCCATTGTACAAGGTTACGCAGCATGTGGGCCCGTTGAAAAAGGGTTAAAATCCATGATTCAGCTGCATCCTGACTTTCAGTCAGTTCAAACTTGAACTTTTCGGCCCATGCCACCAGCGGACGAAAGAGAAGTTGATCGTATACAAGAATGACAATCAGCATTGTCAGCAGGGCAAAGCCAATTGCAGAAAGGTTTTTACTCTGGATAGCCTGTGCCACATAGGATCCAATACCGGGAAGCGTCACAGCAGTCTTGCCGACGGTGATTGCTTCAGAGGCCACGACAAAAAACCAGCCGCCTGAAACAGACATCATGGTATTCCAGATCAGGTTCGGCGTGGCGAATGGAGCCTCAAGTTTCCAGAACTTCTGCCAGGATGAGAGGCCAAAGAGGTCTGATGCTTCCTGAAGTTCTTTGGGAACAGTTTTCAACGACTGGTAAAAACTGAAGGCCATATTCCATGCCTGGGAGGTGAAGATGGCAAAGATGGCGGCCATTTCAACGCCGAGCAGGTTGCCCGGGAAGAGGGCTATAAAACCGGTAACGGTAATAGAAAGAAAGCCAAGGATCGGAACTGACTGGAGAATGTCGAGCAACGGCACGAGAATGCTTTCGGCACGACGACTTTTTGCAGCTACTGTCGCATAGGTAAAGGTAAAAGCAAATGAGGCAATGAGGGCTGCAACCATTCTAAGCACGGTGCGCAGTGCATACATAGGAAGATGCACTGGATCGAGAGAAAGCGGTATCTGCTCGCCGGGAATATAGGGTACCGCCATTTGACGACTCCCCCACGCTAAAAGAGTGATCAAGCCCATGACAAGAGCAAAGGCGGCGATATCCCAGAAATAAGGCAGGTGTTGCTTACTATTCTTTTCTACCATGGCCGCAAAAACAGTCCATTATCAACAGAGCTCTCTACAAGGGGCATAACAATGGCGAATATACCCATTTCATGGTCGATTCTACCCGTCCTTGTAAGCTGTCTTCCGGAAGCGGTAAAAAAAGTCATCACCCTGCCTGCCTCGATTTGGTCTATTCTGTAAAAGATACATCAATAAGCGAAAATGTATTGTTACAAAACAGTTAAAGAAAAGAAAAAGAGATGTCCAGAGTAAAGCAAATCGACCCTCTTAACAAAAAATGTTTATAATAACACTATACTATTATCAAGGGGAAACTGCGATGATGCCATCCACTACCTCCAGCACGGCAGTTCGATGAAAGTATCTTCGATTCAGGCAGATAAAGCATGTACACGACGAAAACAAAATATTTTACAGTAACACCATCAGAGGACTCCGAACTGGTATTACAGAAAGTGCTTCTTCCGGGATGGCAACTCAATGCACTTTCATCAACAAGAGAGCATCTTGATTTTTACGATACGTTTGAATGGAATGCATACGAAAAAAAGGTAGCTATCATAAAAAAAAAGGCTTCACTCTCTCTTATAGACCTTCATACCGGCCAAGAAACAGCCTCTGCCTTATTCAACCGTAATCTCTTGTCTTTTTCCCCCGTTGACCTCCCATCAGGAACACTGAAAGATATTCTCTCTGCGTACAGCGATATAAGAGCTTTCATCAGGATCTGTTCCATCGATACTTTCATTCGTACATACCACATCTTCGACGACAACAAAAAAACCATCGGCGTTCTGACTGCGACATCATTCCGCCTTGCCGACAATAAAAGTGGGGAGCCATTCGCATCTCTTTTTTCTCTGATACCATTACGGGGATATCAGGAAGAAATAGAGAAGGCGGTTCGTCATAACTCATTCAGGCATACTCTCGATTTCAAGGAGCTTTTTCTGTTGATCATGACCGCGTCCGGACACAATGTTCAAGGCTACTCCTCAAAAATTCTTCTCTCTCTTGATCCAGATGCCCCCATTTATGAAAGCACCCAACGCCTGCTCCAATGGACGCTCTCGATCCTGCAAAAGAATGAATATGGCATCATCAATAACATCGATACC
>CAJAJL010000106.1 GCA_903940125.1 uncultured Chlorobiaceae bacterium
CCCTGCTTTTTGTTGGATAGTAACCGACTACAGGTGAAAGATTTCTTGCTATCCATATTATTTACCTTGCCACAGTCGCGATCACCTCAATTTTTGACTGGAAATTTCGGTTTTGGTAGACCTCATGAATTATTGAGGCTAAAGCTTAAAAAAAACAGGAGTTTTCTGTCAGGTACTATATTTACATAAACAGATAAGGAGATAGCAACTATGACCAAGAATAAAGTTGACATTCACTGGCTGAATGAACCGGAAGATCATGACTATCCTGCAGCCGCCTCCTATTTGAGTCTGATTTATGATGAAGATTTTGTAAAAGCAAAAGTGGCGCAATTGAAACTTGCTTCTGTATCTCAATTCAAGGCCAAGGACATCTTCAGAGCATCGAGCTTATCGCTGCTTGGAGTGAGTAATTCACATGTCGCAAAAGATCAACAGAAAATAGAATCTGGTCGTGCCATTTCGCCGCTGCTTTTAGTACGGGACTCAACTCAAGGCAGAGTGATTATTGCGGATGGATATCATCGTTTGTGTGCAATCTATTTTTTTGATGAAGACGCTGTTATTCCCTGTAAAATTGTGTAGCGCTGAGGGTAGTGAAGTTCAGACAAGCCGTCTGAAGGAAGATGCCTTGACTGCAGCAAAAATAGTTGAACCAGGAGTGATGTTGAGTTCATCTGCAGCGGACTGGACAATTTCTGCAACAAGTTTTTCACCTTGAACAGAGAGGACTATACCCACCCGCCCATCTGAGTTGAACATTTCCACAACGTTGCCTTGCAGAAGATTGCGGGCGCTGATGGCTTCGGGATGCTTTTTAAAAAGAATAATTTCACGAGAAGAGAGTTCAAAGAGTGCCGTCTCATGGATTTGTCCATCTGAAACAAGCAGGGTGTTCTCCCCCCAGCTATAGGAAAACAAGCCGTTCTGATGAACCGGATGGGTAAGACGCAGGAGATTCATATAACCGTTATGGCTTTTTGCCATGCTGTTTCGGGCAAGTCCTTCGGGAGTCGTCTGTTGAACAAGCCGTCCGTTGTTCAGCACCAGAACTTGCTCAGTCATCAATTGCATCTCAATCAATGAATGCGATATAAACATATAAGGAATCAAGAACTCTTCACTCACACTCATGAGATAGGGAATGATCTGGAACCGGAGCGTATCGTCAAGAGCTGAAAGCGGTTCATCCATGAGCAGCAGCCGTGGACTTGCAAGAATAGCTCTTCCGAGAGCAACCCGCTGTTTTTCTCCACCAGAAAGATTTTCAACACCGCGCTTCAGAAGTGGCTGAAGTTTCAGAAGGTCAATCAGAATTTCCGGTTTTATCCTTCTGTTTTCCGAATGACAACGTTTATAACCGTATAACAGGTTTGTTTTTACACTCAGGTGCGGAAAGAGCATTGGACGCTGGAAGACAATGGCAATGCGCCGGTTTTCGGGTGAGATATTGATACCTTTCCGAGTGCTGAACAGGCACTCTTCATCAAGAAAAATTTCTCCCCTGTCAGGCTGCAGCAGCCCTGAAATGAAATGAACCAAAGTTGATTTGCCACTTCCCGAAGCGCCGAAAATTCCGATCCGCTCCCCTGAAACTTCCGCATTGACCTGCACGAAAAATTTGCCCAGCTGTTTTTGAAGATCGATATGAAACTTCACTGAAGGCCCCTCCGATCGAGCTGTTTGCCAAGAAGTTCATGCAGCAAAAGCACAGCAACAGAAATAATTACTGAGACCACACACAGAGAGAGAGCCATTGTGCCGCTTGAGGGAGAACTTGCATAATCATAGATAGCCAAAGGAATGGTTTGGGTAACACCCGGAATATTTCCGGCAACAATAATGGTCGCTCCGAACTCTCCAAGACTTCTGGCAAACATGAGTGACGATCCTGCTATGATCCCTCGCAGGGAAAGAGGTAAAATAATGGTGACCAAACTGTCGGGCCATGATGCTCCAAGGCTTCGGGATGCCTCGATAAGCTGCAGGTCGATCGCCTCCATTCCAAGGCGGATTGAGCGGACGAGCAAAGGAAATCCAACGGTTGCAGAGGCTATAACAGCCGCTTTCCAGGTAAAAATGACCGGGAACCCCGATGCTTGAAGAAGTTGCCCAAGCCAGCCGTTTTTGCCGAGCAGCAAGAGCAGAAAATACCCGATGACCACCGGAGGGAGTGTCAAAGGAAGATTGATGAGAACCTCCAGCACTATTTTTCCCCTGAATGTTTTGAACACGAACAACCATGCCACAGCAAAACCGAAAGGCAATGCAAGGGCTGTCGCCGTCAGTGCAATTTTCAGCGAAAGCCAAATGGCAGTTATATCTTCGTGTGTCAAGAGCATATCATCAGCAACTTATTCCTAAACTGAGCTATTCGAAAAACGGTACCTCTTTCAAGGACAGAAATACAAAAAAGAAAGGCAACAAAGCAAAATTATAGCTTTACAGCTTTCATAATCTGGATTTTATACTCAAAAAAGATTACTCCAGAA
>CAJAJL010000107.1 GCA_903940125.1 uncultured Chlorobiaceae bacterium
AGCCTATACAGACAAATCTACCATACCAAGGCTCTCGGAGAGCAGCTCTAAAAGCTTCAAAAGTTACAGAACCAAAACACTCTTTTACCTTAGAAAACTGCACCATCCTATCGTATAATGAAGTATTAATGTTTCACTTCAAACCATTAAATTCCGCGAATACCCATTTTTATTGATAATTTTATAGAAAAGATGGTGAATGTGATATTGAAATAGAACCAGCCAATTTTGGCAAAGTCAGATAATATGCCGCTCCCAGTTAACGATACTCTGGTCCATCAACTGTTTGAAGAGCAGGTGTTTGAGTCACCGAATGCTACTGCGGTAGTCTTTGAGGATGAGATACTCACCTATGCTGAACTAAATGCTCGTGCTAATCAACTGGCTTACACGCTCATAACATTTGGTGTTACAGCCGATGAGCCGGTTGCCGTAGCTCTTGAGCGCTCGCCCTCTGCTGTTATAGCGTTACTCGCTATTTTCAAGGCTGGCGGGGTTTACGTTCCATTCGATCCTGATTATCCAGCTGATCGCCTTAGGTTCATGCTTGAGGATTCTGGAGCCCGGATACTGCTTACCACAGAAGCTTTGCGCGAACGCTTACCGCTCAAAGCGGAGCATACCATCTGTCTCGATACCAATCAGGGGTCCATTGCGGCCAATCCTCATAGTAATCCAAATCTTTCCATAGCTCCAGATCACCTCGCCTACTATAGTGAAATCAAAGTGCTTATAGATAAAGTTAGCTTGTTTATACTTAAAAATAGTTAGATTTTCTGACGTTATCAATAATACAGATGAACTTTGCTTATTCATTGATATTGCCGCTGAATATGGTTATAGAAATCCTCTGCGCCTTCATAATTATGTTGATGAAATGCTTTTATTATGAGTTTAGATATTTTATAAATGGTAATTAATTCAAATCCACAAGTTATTTATTGCGGTGGTCCTGGTGATATTGTAGGCACTATGCGCAGCTGGATATCTGGTAAACATGACGCATCAGAGGTCTCTGACACCTATTCGGGACAATTCTTTGACCAGATAAAGGCGCGAGGGCTCTCAGCATTAGTGATTTCTACGCATGCACGCAAAGAGTTATTAGTTGAAGGTCTCATCAAGGTAGAGCACCGGCCAAATAAGGCGGCAGGTAAAATAGGTCTTGCTTATAAACAAGCCTATATGTCTCATTGGTTGGGTGTTATTGGTACAATATTGCGTTTACGTCCGCGGGTAGTTGTGATTGCAGATTTGGAGCATTGGTGGTTATTGGCAATTCCTGCCATGGTTGGCATAAAAGTAATCACAGACTTGCAGTGCACCTTTTGGCCGCGCGGTTATCGATCTACTGCACCGTATGAACGTATTCTGCAGGGCTTAAATGGTTTGTTTTGGAGGAAAATCCCAGTTGCCACGATTTGTATTTCACCGGAGTGCGAACGGCAGGCACGTGAGTTGAGCCATGGTCAGGTCAGTGGCAGACTGCTGCAGGCTCGTAGTTCTTATCAACGCGCTGCCTTTGCAGGAATTGCCCGCCCTGCTTGGGATGCTTATTCATTCAGGTTAATGTTCGCAGGTCGTGTAGAACGCAACAAAGGAGTTTTTGATTTGCTTGATGTAATGGCAAGTTTAAGGGCTGAAAGTCAAAGCAAAATATCCCTTGATATTTGTGGCGGCGGGACAGCGCTCAGTGAGCTCAAGGCAGAAGTGGAACGGCATGGTTTGCAAAGTTGTATAAATGTCCTCGGTCAGTTGAACAGCTCTGCGATGCGTGCAGCCTATGAACGCTGTCACGTGGTTGTTGTCCCGACGACGGCTGATTTTCCAGAGGGTTTGAATCGTGTAGTGGTTGAAGGAGTGTTAGCAGGGCGTCCGGTAGTTGCAACAGACGTATGTCCAGCAATTGAAATTTTGCCATGTTCAGTAATTGCCGTTAAATGTGGCGATCAACATGCAATGTCTGCTGCTATTATGCGCCTTGCAAACGATAACAATTATTATGAGTCGATTCGCGGAAGCTGTGCCGCTGAGGCGGAGCAGTTTTATGATTGTGAGCAGAGCTGGGGTGCAGCTCTTGGTCGTGCACTGGATTTAGCGTTGAAATAAGCGATAAAGACTTTCTACCGATCATTGTTTTGTGATGAGAGCTCTGGGCGAATGGCATAGAGGAACATAGGGCGTGTCTTCACATAGAATCCCTGCTTCTTGAGAGTGTTAACCAGTAGCCCTTGAGAACGATTTCCCGCGTCTTCATGTGTTTCCATCACGATGCGATCAATCCTGTCCCAGACTTCCGGCGGGGTCGATTCGAAAATCGGAAACTCTGCACCTTCAATATCCATCTTCATGAGGTCACAACGCTCCATCTTTCCCGCTGCAAGTATTTCAGCAAGCGTCATCCCTTGGACATTCTCTGTCAATGTTCTGGCGTCCGCAGGAGGCGGGGTCATCAGTACTTTTTGCTCGCCGGATGCCGTGAACCACGATGTTATCGCGACGCTTTCTGTAGGTATTCCAACAGCCGCAGCATGTAATGCAATCCCATTCTCGATATGGTTGCGTACAAGGTTTTCCTTCAATTTTTCGTAGTATCCCCCTACTGGTTCAACGGCAATCAGGTGTACGTTGTTTGCTGCAGTGCCAACCTTGCAAGAATAGAAACCCATGTTGGCGCCTATATCCAGTATCCTCCACTTTGGCTGGATTATGAAATCAGCTGTCGGCTCATAGCAGTTCTCCACAAATATCTCTGGAAAGAGCAGGTAGAATCCCCCGTATCCGCCACGCACCATTGATATCTCAAGGCCATTGCGAAACTTCAGCACAGGCGCTTCGGGGATGGGCTTTCCTCGAAATTCTCTGATTGTGCCGAGGATTAGCTCATCCCAGTTTTTCAGATGCGGTATTGCTTGAACGGCAAGCTTCATTGAAAGCTGTAATAAAAAGAAAATACGATGTAACATGATTATACTTCACTTGGTGAAATGATAGGAATTTGCAAAATCTCTTTGCATGGAGAAAAATATAAATGATGTGTTTAGTATTTGAATATCTAAAACTAAGAGAAAGGTCAATAAAATTCTATGAATATGCATGGAGCTGGAATATCGATTTATTTATTTGATCTGCTGATAGCATTTTTTAGACTGCGAAACAAGGAAGTTAAAGGACTCAATAATGTCAACTCGTCCAATATGAAGGTCGGATGTATGTCTGAGCGGGAACTTCGTTGATAGCCGATACTGGGAACAACAACAAAAGTTTTGGTATCACGATTTTGCATGCAGTATGTGGATAGGGCGCCATCATAGTACATTGGGCCGCCTTCAGGATGTCCCGGTGGGCGCTCAAGTACTTTTTCCAAAAAGTCAATATATCTGTCAAAAACCCTGCTATTAACCGCATAAAAATATTTGCCAGGTACTGGCTCAGTTATTCTTTCAAGTCTATTGACAGGTAAAATATTTGATGAGTGTTCATGGCCAAAATATAAAATATCCCAGTTTGTCTGATCGAGTGCTTGTAACGCATCAGCAGCGATATTATCAATATCAGATATAAATGCTATATCGTCTTCCATAATCAAAACATTGGCAAGATTGTCCTGTTTTGCTTTTTTGATGACGTTCATATGGCTTAAAAAACAACCTCTCACGCCTGAACTGGGAAACCCAAGAGCTAATTCAGGCTGAAGAGCAGTAAAAAAATCTACTTTTAAGTTTTCAATAGGCCATCCTACTCGCTTGAATTCATTTCTAGTTTCAGCCCTTCTGTCAGCTCGTTCCGGAAGATTGATAATCGCAGTTCTGTCAAAGTAATCAATGATAGTCATGATATATGTGCTCTTGATGAATGTATCCAAAAGAATTCATATTCGGATAAACCTTGAAATATCGATTTACACTCTCGATCTTTTTAATGCATTTTTTAGCTTGCGCATTTGATTGACCAAAGGACTCAGAAATGTCCATCTATCCCATAAGGAGGGTGGAAGTAAATCCGTACGTGAACTTCTTTGATAGGCGAGACTTGGAACAATAAGAAAGGTATTGATATCGCGATTTTGCATGCGGAATGTTGATATTGCTCCATCATAGTGCATTGGGCCTCCATCAGGATGTCCTGGCGGTCTTATGAGTACTTGGTCTAAAAATCCAAGAAACCTGTCAAAAATAGTACCATTTATAGCATAAAAGTGTGTAAGAGGTAATGGTTCAGTTAATAATTCAAGCCGTCTTCCTGACGTTTTTTTTAAAGGGTATTCATGACCAAGATATAAAAATCCCCAATCAGTTCCTTCAAGTTCTTGTAATGCCTCAGCAGCAACGATATTGATATCAGATATAAATGCAATATCGTCTTCCATTATGAGGATATTAGCAAGGTTATCCTGCCTCGCTTTTTTAATAGCGCTCATATGACTTAATAAACAACCTTTTGCACCTAAGCTTGGAAATCCGTCAGGTGTATCAGGTCGGATCGCAGGAAAAAAATTGACTTTTTCATTTTTTATAGGCCACCCTATTCGCTTGAATTCATCTATTGTTTCAGATCTTCTGTCTGATCGTTCTGGAAGATTGATAATAGAGGTTCTATCGAAATAATCTATGATAGTCATAATCAGTCAGATAATTTAATTATAAAACAATAATATTTTAATTCTATTATTACATTCCCCTAAATAATAAGCTGATAGTTGTTAATAAGTTAATGTAAAAGAACCATTTTTTTAAATGCCTCATCAAATAAAGGAGCTACAAATAAAGTTCCGTAATGTGACAAATGATTATCATCCCTATACAGAAGTATATTATTATTTGTTAATCTTGCTCTCTTATTTATATCGAAAAGCATTGATTCAGGAGATATAAGCGTAACATCAGGACGCTTTGCCAATTCTTGAAACAAGTCGTATACGGTCTGATTATTTTTTTTGTATTTACTTATCGTTGGTAAAAGATCATTGTAACTTTCTCCAGTTAAACTATGTACGCAGTAGAGTCTTAATGCATCGCCTCCAATCAGAGGTACGTCATTGATGATTATAATTTTACGTCCTAATCCAAGCAGGATATTAACGGTTTTAATAATACCCTTTCTTAGCAAAACGGAATTTGACTCATTATCACTTTGTTTCGGTTTCCATGTTAAGGGGTCATCTTGCATATTATCTCTATTAGCATAAGCCGCCCACATAGATGAGAGTATAACGGTTTTAACTTCAGGATGAGACTTTATAAATGAGATGACGCCTTCATTGAATTGCGACCCATTAAAATGAGGCTTTTTTTGGTCTAAACTTAATATTGGTGGGGCACCGCTATTTGTGGCTAAAAATCCAGACAATCTATATTGTTTTGCTTTTTCATATACAACAGTACTTAAAACTCGTGCATGAGAATCGCCCCAGAGTATAAAGCTTGGCGTTGTATTTTTCGCTCCAATAATGGGAGGTGCTTTTCCTGCAGTTATAGCATTTGCAGCATTTTCTTCCATTTCAACATTTTTCTTCCATTCTTGCTCATTATCATATTTCATGATAGTTGCATTTGCCTCAGAACGATACGGCATACCATTCTGCAAATGAATCACCAAGCCGATCACTGATGCGATCAACATAATTAATGCCGATAGAGCAAATAGTTTATTTCTTTCTGGAATTATCGGTTGATGTCCTCGAAATGGTTTTTCAATATATTGTAATGAAAGTACTGAAATAATAAATGTTATGAAAATTATTACTGAAACTTCAAGAGTACTTAATTCACGGAAAAGCAAGTATTTCGCAAACACAATAAGTGGCCAGTGCCAGAGATAGAGGGAATAGGATATGAGGCCAATAAATACTAATGGTTTTAAGCCCAGCAGTTTGCCTATACTTGATTGGCCTCCAATACCACTATGAATGATACAAGCAGTACCGAGTACAGGAAAAATCGCGTTATGTCCTGGAAAAATTATAAATTTGGTATAAAATATTATACTATAAAAAATGAGAGCAACCCCGAAAATTGCAAGCAGACTCCGAAAGATATTTGATTGTGGCGGTGAAATAACTCTTAGAGCAATAATTGAACCGACCAATAATTCCCATGCTCGTGTAGGGACAAGATAAAAGGTGGGAGAAGGTTGATTATATACCCCATAAATGCTTGTAATCAAGGATAAAAATCCTATTAAGAGTGTCCACGGGAGATATCTCTTGTTAAGAAACTTGTTAATTCCAGCAAGAAACAAGGGGAAAAAAATATAGAACTGTTCTTCAACTGCAAGTGACCAGGTATGTAATAACGGCTTTTGTAAAGAGGGAGAATCAAAATAACCTGACTGCATCCAGAATAAAATATTAGAAGCAAAAAGTGTTGTGCTAGTTATACTTTGCCCTAATTGTTTGAATGTCTTATAATCAAAAATAAAAATACCGACTATAAGTGTAAAGGCAATAACCGGAAAGAGTGCCGGAAATATTCTTCTAATTCTTCGTTCATAGAATTTGGCTATAGAGAATGTTCCGTCGTGAATTTCTTTCAAAATAATGGATGTAATAAGAAATCCGGAGATTACAAAAAAAACATCTACGCCAACGAATCCACCAGAAAACCCAGGGATATCAGCATGAAAAAATATTACAGCAATGACTGCAATGGCTCTCAATCCATCAATGTCCGCTCTATATTTCAGATTCAAGTAATTCTCCTGTTTATATTATATAATCATCGTATTCATTGCTGTTTTTCTGCTTCTCTTGTCGTTCTGACCCAGGCAGAGCTTTTTTTCTTCAACAACATTCCTGCGTAGAGTGGAATTTTCCATAAAATATAAAGTGGTGCGGATGCAAGGTAGAGATAGGTCGAAAGAGGTGCATGGCGTTGAATTTGCCCTGATATAACGTAGAATACAAGAATAAGCCAGAAAGATGTCGCAAGGATAAGCCATGCACCATTCAGGAGCAGTAGAGCTCCTGTCGAAGCAAAACTGAAAAGCATCACGAGCAGCGAGAGCGGGGGAGTCGCAAGTTCGGCAAGAGCATAGAGGTAGCGCGTATTACCTGTTTTAGCAAATAATTTGAGGAGTGGTAGTGTCATCCTTTTTACGAGCATAAAACGACCGCCTTCCCAGCGGTTTCTCTGACTTGAGGCGCTTTTCCCGGAGGTTACCATTTCGCTGCGGATAACCGCATCAGGATTATAATTCACAGAGATGCCATCTTCAAGAAGTCGAAGAGTGAACTCCATATCCTCAACCACTGAGTGGCAGGGCCAACCATAGCGCTTGAGGAGCGCGGTTTTGAAGGCCATGCCGTTGCCTTTAAGTACTGCGGTTCCAGATAGCTTTATTGATCCGGCCATGCGCAAATGGCAGAATATGTTAAAGGCTGCATCGCTGAGTGCAGGTCGCCAGCCGGCATTTGGGTTACTGACGCTGTTAAATGCCTGAACAGCCTGAATATTAGGGTCGCTGAGGGATGCGCTGATTTCGCAAAGGTAGTTTTTGTCGGGGGAGACATCAGCGTCGATAATGGTGATGATATTGGTATGAGGATAGATTTCAAGATGGTTTTTCAGAAACCAGTCGAGTGCCTGCCCTTTGCCTCTGTTGACACTGTCAAAACGTTCAAAAACGAGAGCACCAGCCTGGCGGGCTTTTTCAGCGGTTTTATCTGTACAATTGTCGGCAATAACATAAATTTTATAGCGGTTGGCAGGATAGTCGCATGCAAGGACGCCCTCAATGGTATGGATAATCCCTTCTTCTTCATTATGAGCGGATATCAGTACTCCGATAGTGAGAAACTTGTTTTTAGTAGCAATTTCTTTTCGGAAAAGGTATGCTCCAATGGTACAGAGGAGAAGATATCCAGCCGGAAAGGCCAGCATGATGAGCAGGCATTTAACAATGAGTTGAAAAATGATCATGATGTTTGGCATTCCTCATTGAAAAGATTGACCATCTGCTGGTTATTGATGTGCTGATTGTAAAGCGAAATAACTTTTTCACGTCCAGCCTGTCCGAATTTACGTCGCAATGCAGAGTCGACAAGCAGTGTTCGTATCTGCTTGGCAAGATCCTCAGCATCTCCGGGCGTAGCAAGAAGTCCGTCATTTTCGTGATCAATCAATTCAGGGATTCCTGTTATTCTTGTTGATATAACAGGAATCTCTTTGGCCATGGCTTCCATCAGCACAACAGGAACCCCTTCAGCAAAACTTGCCAATACAAAAATATCAGCTTTGTCATAATAGTCACGCACGGTATTCTGCCCGAGGACTCCGGTGAACGTAACGATATCGTTCAGGTTGTTAATTTTTGTGAACTGTTCAAGCGACTTACTGTCAGGCCCTTCACCAATGATGGTGACCTTAAATCGAAGACCCTCTTGTTTAAGAAACCGACAGGCTTCGAGCAGGATATGCTGCCCTTTTGCAGGGACCAGCCTGCCGACGCAAAGGATATTTGGTAAGGCATTGTGGGGTTCTTTTCTGACGGAGTAAAGGTCGGGATTGACCCCGCAACGGACAATGTGGAGTTTTTTCCAGGCCTCTGTTTCGCTGATACGCATGATCTGGCTCCGGCAGTAGTGGCTGATGCAGCGGACAAAGGCAGCTTCCCTGACTTTATCCTCAAGCATGGCGGAGTCTACACGGTAAAAGATATCAGGCCCGTGTACCGAGAGGCTGTAATTTATTCCGCCATAGATTTTCATGAGCATAGCCACAATGGCAGTAGGGTTTGCAAAGTGCTCATGGATATGGGTAATTCCCAGCCGGTGCATCCATTGCAAGAGAATGCCAGCTTCTGCAAAATAGGCAAGTGCTTTTACCGGGCTTTTTGGTCCTTTTATAAGCAGCTTAAGCGCTCCCGTCGTCATGCGCAGGTAGCCTGTTGGGTTTTTAAATATACAGTGCCAATGTGCGCCTATAATCGATAGTATTGGTTGTGAGAGTACCATCAGGGTTGTTTCTGCCTCCAGCTGTTCTGCAGAGGTCATCACCGTGAGGTTAGAGGGCTTGTGAATTGATGCGGTATGGACATTCATTCCCGCTTTACGGAGTGACTCAATTTCCCTGTAGATAAAAGTATGGGAAATTGCAGGGTACTCGCTGCAGAGATAAGCTATAGATTTTAATGTCATGAGCCGGGGGTTGAAAGTCCTGTTTTAAGAGTGCTTCGCTTGTTTCTTAGAGGTTTGTTGAAGAATTGGCCGGTATAAAATCTGATAATTCCGGCAAGTTGAGGAATGACCACCAGTGAACAGTGCCATGCGTATTTTTTTGCATCAGTTCTGTTCAGGTTGTTTTCACGCATAAATTTTTCAATTTTAAAAAGTCGGGGTGTAAGGAGCATGGTGATGCCTGGGATCAGGAGAAGAAAAGCCATGATTTTCATGGTTTCGGACTTCCCTGATAGAAAAAGTAGAATGGCAAAAATGGTGAAACAGAAAAAACAACCGGTTTTAATAACTATTTTCTGAAATTCATATTTCCAGAAAGAACTGTTTGCCTGGTTTTCAAGATTTCTTACTGCTGCAAAACCGTACCCTGAACGGTATGCTCGGCGGAGGTACTGGTTAAGTGTGCTCATGGCAAGGTCGTGCATGGTCATGGGGGCATCAAGCCTGATAATGCGCCACCCTGCCCTGATAATCCGTCGGCTGAGTTCAGGGTCTTCGCCGCCGGTTAGTATCTCGTTATATCCGTCAGTTTTTTTAAGAGCTGAACGACGAATGAGGACATCTCCACCAAAACAATCGGATTCTCCAGCCGTTCCGTTCCATTCAATATTGCCTATCCAGTTATAAATCGAGTGCTCTGGATAGAGTTCTTTGCGAAAACCAAGTACAGCTCCAATAGTTTGATCTTCCATCACAACCACTGCTTTTTTTAACCATTCAACATCAAGGATAGTATCGGAATCCAGAAATTGGATGAGTGATGATGTACTGTTTTTCCATCCATGGTTTCTTCCAAGTCCGGGTGTCGGGTATTCTGGAGTCAGAGCTATGATAGTTACAGTGCTGAACTGTTCAGCTGTCTCGATACTGTTATCAGTTGAACCGCCATCAACATAATAGAGATGTAACTTATTCACAGGATAGTTGCTCAAAAGGATAGAGTTAATACACCTGCTCAGTGTTTTACTGCAGTTGACGCCGATAAGGATACAATCGATATCGGGGAGGTAAGATTGCCTTTCAGCATTGTGGCTGATGGTATTCATGGTACGGCTTCAGTGATGGTGATTATCTGTTTTTTTTTGACGGGACAGAATTGTCAACGCTTGATTAACTTTGTTAAGAAGTGACTTCTGCGACAGGCATGTCAGAAGGCATAGTTTATCGCATGCTATTGTGTTATCCCGGATTTTTTTTGCCTGTTCTCCCATCCATATCTCTTTTGCGGATTGTTTCGTGGTATTGCCGATAGATGGAAAATGAAAGCACAATTTAACATCACCTTCCGGACGGATAAAGAATTCCTCCAGACCTATTCGGCAAGGCATATTCTCGGGGGATGCTTTTTCTTCACGGAAGTTTGCTGTCATAAGACGAAGAATTTCCTCACTGTTCATAATCGGAAAACCTGATTGTTTCATGGCAATTAATTGCTCCATGATCCGGTCAAGTTCAGGGCACTCTTTTTCTTCAATCCAGAGTTCATCGTAGGTCTCCCTGGTCCATCTGCCAAGTGGCTGAAAATTTACTGCTGTAGCTCCTATCTCTTTGGCCCATCGGACAATATCCGGTAGAATCCTGAAGTTAAGAGACATGATAGTCGGCTTGATAATAATCGGAAAAGAAATGTTTTGTTTTGCCTGTTCCTCACGCAACAGGGTGATACCGCGAATAATTTTGTTGAAGAGTCCATTCATTCCTCTGATGTAATCATGAATTTCAGGGGTATTTGCATCACAGGAAATATTGATGTTGAATGGCTTTGATGCGACAATGGTAGCACAATTGTTTTCATTAAGCAGTGCACCATTGGTAGTAACCCCTGCAAGGATATGATGCTTCCTGCAAAAATAAAGCAAATCAATAAATCCTTTTTTTATAAAGGGTTCACCCCCACTAAAGTTAACAGAAAATGGTCCGGTAAACTCTTTTATGCTCAATAATGTTGTCTGCCACTGTTCTATTGACATTTCAGGGGCGTACTCTGCCTGACGCCAGTATTCGCAGTGGCGGCATTTACAGTTGCATCGCTCATTGACAAGGGCGTGGAACGTGATTGGTTTCGTAAAATTAAGGCCTGTTTTAAGATACACCGCTTCAGCAACTGCATTGCGTGTATGACTTATTCCCATGGTTACTAATTCTGATACCTTCATCTGGTTTCACAGTTTTCGATTTTTCTCAGCACTTCTACTAATACTACTTAGATACTGTTTACATCAGGAAACCTTATAACACACTATTTTAATATACAGATAACAATAATATAAATGTATCTAAATGATATCGCGTATCTGAGTAGGACTAACTTATGCAAATTTGTGTATAGGTTGCTTTAATCAGGGTTGCGTTTTCACTTTTTCATTTGGTGAATTGATTCTTGGGCAATATGAATTTGTTGATCTCTTGAATAATGATTTTTAATTCGTACAATTAATCCTGTTGCAATTCCTGCAAGAACTCCAGTATTGTTGGCAAGGACGTTGATGGCGCTGAAATTTTCCTCGGTAACCAATATATGTAAGGTTTCAAGCAGATAGCCGATCGGAGTCATAGCTAAAGATAGCAGAAAAGCGTTTTTTCGGCTTTTGAATAGAATCATCGGAATAAATGAGAGTATGCTGTAAAGTATTAGATGTGCTAAAGTATCAATCAGCAGAAAATTATGAATAATTGCTGAAAGTGGCATGAAACTTCCTATAAAGAGCAGAAAAAGTACCATTATCCAATAGCTCAGGAGTGAGCGGTTAGTATTCCATTCAGGGTTCAATAGATTGTTTTTTTGAAACATGTTTAGCATGCAAGTAAAAGCTAATTTTTATCAGATAAATCTTGATGGTTTCATGCTTGGTGCTGGAATAAAACGGGTTTTATTTATAGCTTGTATTTGCTCTTTTTCAGGTTGAAGCCTTCCTGTTTCAGTATTGATGGTAAGTATCTTCGAAGAGTTGAGAAGCATGCCGATCAGGGACCCATTGCAGAGCATATAAACGGGATTGATCATGGCATTCAGTAGATTATCGATCATAAAAATACCAAGAAAGGCAGCCATAACAGCGGAGCTGCCCCAAATTTTTGTTTTCCACAGCTCTGGCTTAACGCGCGAAAAAAATAGGAAAAGAGGCCATTGAATCGCCATAACCATCACGATAAGTCCATATAGTCCGTTTGTGCCATAAGTGATGATCCACAATCCGTCCGTCGTGCTGACATCTTTGCCTTCGTTATCGTAAACTCTTGAACGGCCATAGCCGCCCCACCCGAAAAAGCTACCTTGCCTTGCTTTTTGGATAAGAATTGTTTCATTATCAAAGCGGAATTGCAGAGATTGAGAACGATTTGCGCTGAAATTGCCGGATACAGAGTCAGAGAGATTTCGACCATCCCAGTAACCGGTAGTTCTTGTAACAATATAAAGGTAGGGAACCAGCATCAGGATTATTAACAGAAAAGCGGTTTTTGTTTTATTTGATATATAGAGAACCAGGAGGCCGATGATAAGCCATGAAACAGCAGCTACCGAGCGCAACATGATAGTGGTGAAGGTGAGGAGCAAAAGCAGGTAGAGTGATGGTATATGCATGATTTTTTTTGGCAGCACATTACTGACAAGCATCCATATTCCCAGGAATACGCCAAGAACCATCCACATTGCAGTCATGAGTCCGTGCTCCATATAAACCATCGGTCTGAATCCACCTCCATCTCTGAGTGTCTGAATGAAGTCACTTTGATGATAACCATAGGTAAGGCGGTGCAATTGCGGGCTCATGATCAATTCATACCAGCAGAACGGAACATAAACAATACTTCCAATGAAAATGGCAAGAGCGAGTATTTTTGTGGAATCGACATCGTTAAAATAAATTCTGCCAATGAAGTAAGGTATTCCCCATCTAACACTTTGGTACATCGCTTGTGAAAGTCCGTCATAAGGGCCATCGCCGTTTGCCATTGAGGAAAAAAAAGAAGCTGTACACCATAGAAGCATTGGTATGTCGGCGGCATTAAACTGGAATTTCGACAATCGTTCTTTATCGAAGAGATATGCACATGCAAGAACACTAAGGCAAATTGCCGCTGTTTTAGTGTTGCGGAGTAAAAAAATATCGTAGTTGGCTACCGGTAGAAACATCCATCCCGCAACAAAGGCTATTGCAATTGCCTCATGAGAACCTCTCTTTTTAAAGAGGGTTATGACCCATGCAGGGAAAGCTAAGAGAGCAATCGGAACAAGGATATTTCCGGGAGCGCTACCCATGTTTTCCAGTCCTTTTTTTGTTTTTCGTCATTTTCATTACCTCACGATTGCCGGTATGCCCACCGCTGTTGCATTGGAAGGGATATCATTTATGACGACAGCATTTGCTCCTATCCTTGCATGGGCTCCGATATGGATGCCTCCCAGTATTTTTGCTCCAGCACCTATATCGACATGTCCTTCGATAATCGGATAGCCGGTTTTGGATCCTGCTCCGATAGTAACTTGCTGAAAAATAAGGCAGTTTGGGCCGATTACAGCATCAGGATGGATGACTATACCATTTGGATGTGGAATAAGGAGACCACCACCGATTTTCGAGTTCAGCGGAATGTCCGCACCGCTGATTGCACTCCAGAACCTGTAATGTAGTACGACAATTGGCCTGATCATTTTTGATATAAGACCGTTTTTTGTTGTCAGGCGCTGATAATGCCTGATTGTCTCAAGAAGTTTTTTTCCCGGTTCATAACGCCCTCGAATTGGGTTTTCTCTTTTCCAGTCTGCTTCCGTTGCTGATATCATTGTTATTGTTGTACTGTTTTGTTCCAGATTGACGGATAGCGTTGTTCTAACAATGTTGCACGTTGTGCGGCAACTCGCCTCCATGTGAACTGCTGTGCTCTTTCTCTGGCACATTGTCCCAGTTCACTCCTTTTTATGTGGTTTTCCGCCATCAAAGTCATGGCTTGAGCCCAGGCATCAATGTTCATGTCAGGAAGGACAATGCCATTAAGTCCGTTTTGAACGATAGCGCCTCCGCCCATTGCAGTTACCAGTGGAGGAATTCCGTGTGCCATGGCTTCATAGGTTACCATTGGCCCACCTTCTTCAAGGCTTGGAAAAACAAAGATGTCGGCACTTCGGTAAAGTTGTCCGATATCTTTGGTGTAAGCAACATGGGTGATGTTTTTTCCTTTATGCAGAAGCGGGCAGTGATCTTGGATTTCAGGAGATATGCTTCCGCAAAGAACCAGCTCAGCATTGAGGTTTGCGCGATTCCATGCCTCGAGCAGGAGTGGTACTCCTTTTCGCAGACAAAGGGTTCCGGCAAAGAAAAACACTGGTTTCGGTTTCACAGTAGCAGGAGAATTTGCATGAGGAAAACGTTCCGGTGCCCAACCATAGCTTGTAGACAAAAGTTTATTTTCAAATACGCCGTTGTCAGCCATTGAGTGCCGTACCATTGGGCTTGGACAGAACACACTGTCAGCCAATGCAAGTTTGCGTTCTTCTTCAGCGATTGCCTGTTCGGTTATTGTGTTTTCAACCTCGATATTCCATTGTTCCGATGCCCGCTGAAGAATGTTTCGAGATGTGCGACGATGGCAGTTGATACGTTCAATAATGATTTTAGAACCTCGCCGGTGAAAAGCTTCAAATATTTCCGGAGAAAGAGCCGCCCATAAATAAACATATGGGGCGTCGCCTTCGGTTTTTAAAAAGAACTGTTCAGTGATGTTTCGAGGTTGTTGGCTGCTTCCAAACCTGTAGACAAGTCTCTTTTTGATATTGCTCATGACAGGGATCAGCCAAGGATAGTTTATATAATACTCTGTGCTTGGAACTATAAGCTTTACCGCTTTTCCACTTTCATGCCAGTACTTGCAAAGTGAAAGCGGTACATGGCTGTTGCCAAGGTCTGATGCGGGATACCCGAACAGAACCGGAAGGTGACTCATTTCTGCTTCTCCTGTTTCGATGTTTTTTGCTTGTTTTTCAGAGTATTATTGATAAATACCTGTATTTTACTCAATAGTTCCTTCGCAGCAGGAATATTCTGAATAATTTCTTCAATCTTTTTGGTGTTGATTTTATCAAGAATTTCTGGTTGTTTTTCAAGGAGTTTGTCAATGCTCATACTCCGTTTGAGACCACCCCAATTGAGGAGAGGTGCAATTGCCGGAACTCTGAGGTGAACGAGAAGCTCAGCCGCTCTCCTCAAATCCCTGAAGTGAGTACTTTCACCGACAGTTATCAGAACGATGATATCTGCATAGAGAGCAGCGTGTTCAGTCAGGTCGCTTTGCAGGATTGGTGCGCAGTCAATGCAAATGTAGTCATATTCATTTTTTGCAGAATTAAGTAACTCCTTAAGACGATGTTGAGAGATGCTGCCGACTATGCTGTTTCCTGCATACATAATACTGATATTGCACCCCGGGCTGTCAACTATATAGTTGTTCCATGGTTCTGCTGCGCAAAGAAAATCAGAGAAGCCTGATGGTTCTGTTGGTAAGCATGTAAGTTTGCTGAGAGCCGGGGTTGAAATATTGCATTCTATCAGAAGCACCTTTGGTGAAAGAGCTGCAAGTGCATGAGATGTGTTCAAGGCAATAGAGCTGCATCCTGAAGCTTTATCGACACCAGTGAAAAGGATAATTGAGGCATTGGTTTCCGTTTTTTCACAATTAATTCTGACAGCAAAGCTTCGTATTGTTTTTGCTGTATCATTTTCTGCGGTTAACGAAATCAGCTGATGAAATGGAATGGTGTCTGTAGATTTAGTAATGATACATGCTGGAGGATAACCGAGGGCCTGTTGGATATCTTTGGCACGACGAATACGGTTGTCGAAAAAGTCATAAGCAAAAAATACACCACCTGCCCCTAAAAAAGAGACACTAAAAAAAATAAGGAATAGTTTTTGAACGTTTGATCCTTCTGCATGATCGGGCATACGTGCAAAAGATTCGATGGATAGGTGTAGTGGGGCTTTGCCTTCAACTTCTAGCTCTTGAATTCTGGTATCAATATGGTCCAGCAGTTCTCTTTTATGTTTAAGTTCAGCTTCAAGCGATTCTCCTAAATGAATTCCAACTGAAGTTTTTATTGATTCGTCAGAGCTTTTTTTTAATTCTGTGCTGATTTCTTTTTCTGCGATTTTTGTTCGTTCATTGTCATTGTTTGCTGTTATTAAATCTTTGCTCAGTCCAAAATCACGTATTCCATACAAAATTTTATGAGCAGTTTTATTGAGTTCATTCCGTTGTTTTTTTTCATAGTCACGCATTGCATTCATCCTCTCTTCGATATATATCCGGTCGGGATTGTTTTTTGTCAATCCATCCGTGGAACTTCTCAACTGTTGCTGTTGCTGGTAAGTCCATGTACTGGTCATGTTAAGAGAGTTATCTTTCATGACCATTTCTTCAACCATCGGTTCAAGGGTAAGGCTTTTTATCTGGTTAGTTAATTTTACTTTTTCATCTAATTGAGTTTTAGCAGCTATTTGCTCGCCAAGTGCTTGGATGTAGAGTTTCTGCAGTCCTTCGGTTTTTTTCCCTGATAAGTTGAAGTTTTCCGAAAATGTTGCGGTATTAATATTTTTTGTAAGAATGATCAGTTTATTTTCAATGGTGCTCACTTCAGTTTTCAAGCTCTGCTTTTTATTTCTCAGGAACACCAGTCGCTCATTGTCGCGCATTTCTGAGTTTTTGCGAACTTTTTCAAGAAACACTTCCATGAATTTGTTGACAAGTGGGGCAAGGCCTTCTTTTTTGAGACTTGATGCGGTGATTTCAATAAGGTGCGTTCCGATCAAGGGGTTGGTTTTTATGTTAAAAGAAAGCATGTTTGCGCATACGTCGGCAGGCATACCTTTTGGAAATAGTGATGCTTTTTCTTTAGGTGTAAGTTTTTCAACAGTTTTTTTCAGGACATCAAAAGACATCATTCGTTGAGCTTGTGTTCGAGCATAGTCCTGATAATAATTAATGATTTGTGGGTCATCGCTTGAGGTGATCAGCGAAGGCATAACAGGGTCTACGCGCATGATCGCTTTAACGGCATAATTGGGTTTGCTGATCAAAAGAACGATGGGTACCGTTATGGTGAAAAGAAAAGAGCCGATTACAACAATAAACAGCCCATAACGTTTGGCAAAACCTATAAGATCAAGTGGTTTTGATGGTTTACCAAAAGGAAGAGGTTCCCTTATCACATGATCATTAATCATAAACAGTTTCTTTTCTTAAAACGGGAACAATCGGTAATAAATAACGTAGGTGTTTATTAGATACTATAGGTTAATAATTTTTTTGAGAATTTTTTTTACAGGTTTTGGAATTAAGCTTTTAAATAAATTTGATGGTCTCAATTCAGTAGGTAAAGAAAATCTATAAGGAGTCATTCTTAAATATTTCCAGTATAAATTTTTATATGGGTGTATATTTTTTAACTGCCAAGGTTTTGATCCTCCAGTGTAATGAATAATTATCGGTTTATTTTTAGCTTCTCTTAATTCTTCCTTAGTGAAGCAGGAAAATTTATTTTCATAATTATTGTCAAGAATCATTGTTAAGTTATACTTTAATGGCATTCTTTTCCAGTTTCCATAGATTAGTGCATTCAAGGCATCCTGATCAGGAAAGTGTAAGATTTTAAAATTTTTCTCAACAAAATTGATAACTTTTTTATGAAGGTCAGTGTTTCTCCACTTCATTACATTTATAAGCATTACACCAGAATTAAAATACCTGAATTTTTTTTCGATTTTTAACTCTTCATATCGATCAAAAAATGGATCTTCAACAGCACAAACGTAATAATCTTCAATATTTTGATTATAAATTCCTTTTATCGATCCATTAATTATGATATCAGCATCTAAATAGAGTACTTTTTCTTCATTAATAAGTTCAGGAATTAAAAGGCGATAATAAATTTCTTTAGAGTAATGATGCGTTAATACTAACTCTTTAAAATAATTATCTGATATAACTATATTTTCGAGTTGACAGTTATAGGGTTTAATAACAGTAAGTATATTGGCGTATATATTTTTCGATATCCCACTGTTAATAATATAAATCTTAAATGAAGAGTCTTTGTTGTTGTCTAACAACGATTTTATTGCGGCACATAAATGCTGTATGTACTGTTGATTTGTTGCAAAAACAATATTAATAAAATTTTGCATTTGACTTTATTATTTAAACTAATTCTTTTAAATAGAAAGTATTTTTTTGATTTTTTTTGAAAGCATAATGATGTCATTGTTTTCGCGTTCCTTGGAATATAAGTCAGCTAATGTTTTAATTGCTTTGAGATCAACAATAAATCCATTATTTGTGTCGAATTTTTTAACTTCTGACATTGCTTCCTTGACAAAACCTTTTATATCGCCCATCATTATTTCTGAAAAAATAGGGGCGCACCAATATTCTTTTCCTCCTTCACCCGTATATCCGATTACTTTATTGCCTGTTAACCCGGCCTCTATTGGCGGGAGTCCCCATCCTTCAAGTTCACTGAATGATAAAAATATTTTTGATTTTTTGAGTATTCCAATAACTTCTTTCTCAGTCATATTATGTATGGGTATAATCTCCCAATGTTTAGGTAGGTGTTGTTCTAAAAAAAATAAAACTAATTTAGAATGCCTTGGAAGTTTTCGAGGCATATAGGTGATTACATTGCTTTTGTTAATATCAGGTATAAACTTATTTGAGTCAACAAAAAAGTGCATGCGCATTATTTTCGATGATAACTCGGGAAATGCTAATGTACAACAATCAGTTGTATCATCAGATATAGTCATAATTATCTCTGCACCATGAAATGCAGATAACGTAGATGCATTGTCATTATTTCCAAACAAATAACCATTTTGTAAAAAAATACCGTATTTTATATTGTTTTTTTTACATTGAGGAGCATATCGTTCAGCCCAAAAATCAGGAATTATTACAAACTCTTTCCTTTGATTAAAGTTTAGATTTCGTTTAAATTCAATTGAGTATTCAAACCAATTACAAAAAAAATTTACTTTTTCAGGATGTAAAACTGATGACTTAAATTCAGGAGAAAGTAGTTGGTTGATTTGTTCTGAATGTTTATAAATAACTTTAACACCTCCACTTGCACCATCTCCTGTATGATCGGATATAGGACATAAATAAGTTATTTTTACTCCTTCAAATATGGAATAATCTATTCCAAATTCTGGTGGCGGATTAATCTTCTTTCTATTCTTTAAAAAATTTTTCATAATAATTTTTTTAATGAAGAATTTTATCTGGGGTACCTTGTGACTTTATCTGGCCGCTTTCAAGTTGATAAAGTCGGTCACAGTGCTCAATAGTACTGAGCCGGTGAGCAACAATAATAATGGTTTTAGATCCCTGCAGTTCACGCACTGCTTCCATCACTCCTTTTTCTGTTGCTGTATCAAGTGCACTGGTAGCTTCATCAAGGACAAGAACAGTTGGATCGTGATAGAGCGCGCGTGCTATACCGATTCTTTGCCGTTGACCACCTGATAGACGAACGCCCCTCTCTCCAACAACAGTATTAATGCCTTCAGGTAAACTTTGAATAAAATCATCAAGATGTGCTGCTCGAATTGCATTCAAGACAGATTCTTGGTTAATTTGTTCGCTGGAAAGTCCAAAGGCTATATTGCGAAGCAAAGTATCATCGGTTAGATAAATTGATTGAGGCACATAACCGATTTGATTCTGCCAAGCTCGAAGATTTTTCTGAATATCATCCCCGTCGACAGATACTACGCCATGATCTGGAGGTAACAGGCCAAGCAGTATATCAACTAATGTACTTTTTCCTGCGCCGCTTGTACCAATAAATCCTACTGATTCCCCACATTGTATGGTAAGAGAAATATCTTTAAGCGATGGTGAAGACACTCCTGGATATGTATAGGTAATATGCTGCAACTCAAGGGAATTATGGAAAGAAGATTGTTTAAATTCCTTTTCAATAAGATCAGGCGCATAAAGGATCAGATCTTTTTCAAGTATATCAATAACCGGCAAACAGTACTTGAGCGATTGCATAACATTCAATAATCGGCTTACTGAGGGCATTAATCGAAAGGTTACAACAGCAAAAAGCCCGAGTTTTGGAATGATGGTTTCGAGCGCCCCTCCCTGAGCAAGCATAACAAGTACAAGTGCCACAAGACCGCAAACAGCAAGCAACTCAAGCCAGATTCGGGGAAGTTGTTGAATAGTATTATTTAACCGTCCAACTTTTGTACTTTCTCTATTATGAATATTGTACTGTTTTAAAAATTCATTTTCACGGCCAAGCAATTTGACATCTTTAGCACCAGCAAGGCCTTGTTGTAAGTGTTGAATACGTAACCCCTCGTGATGTTGGCGGTCCTTCCCCCAGCGACTTATTCTTCCTTCAGTAAAATGAAAGAAACTCCAGCTTGTTATACCCAAAATACATACAATGGAAATTGTTCCAATTGGTTCAGCCAAAAGCAGCATAAGGCAAAGGCCTGCGACAATCAATGATTCAGAAAAAAACTGCATGAGGGGAGTTAACACGCTGCCGGTGAAAATTCCTACTTCATTAGTAACATTCCGAATTAACTGTGCGGAGTTACGCTGTAAATGGAAGACATAGGGCTGACGAAGGTAAATGGTAAATAATCGCAATGAGAGTCTTGCACCGATACCGTAAGTAAAGCGATTTTGCTTCCAGACAAGAAATACCAGAAAAATAGCTTTTACAACATAGACACTGAGCAGAAGGAGTAAACCTCCAACGACTAAGCTGTACTGGTCTGGATTACCAAAGAAATTGAGTATTGGCAGGAGTGCAGGATATTTTGCGGCAAAATTTTTTTGGGTAAAGAGAGAGAGTGCGGGTATCACAAGACCGACTCCAAGCGTTTCAAGACCGACGCCGATAAGCATTAAAAAGAAAAGAATAATCGAATTATGACGTTCTCTAGGTAACAGAAGAGACCATATTTTACTAATGTTAGAAAGGGGTGGTATCTTTTTCATTGTCAGTGTAACGGTTTCAAATTGCTATTTCTTCTCAGTGTATCGTTATTATTGACCGGATGTTCCTGCTGTTCTAGTGTTGCCTGTGGTGGTACTTGTTCCTGTTGTGATAGTTGATCCTGTGGTGGTAGTGGTATTTACAAATCCAGTTTGACCCCAGAGTTGGCTTCGTAACTTTGCCATTATACCAAATGTTTCCGCAGTGGTGGTGCCGAGGCTAAGTACATTGAGAGATGGGAGTAGCTTTTCAAGGGTGTAGTTGAATTTTGCCATACCACTTGGACTGATAAAGACAATATCGTTCGACATAAGCGTAAAGTTCTGGCTGAAATCACCCCGTTCAAGCAGGTTTCTCAGATCGACCTTGATAACATCGCCTTTGAGACTCTGTTGTCTGATAACGAATATATTTTCCGGATTAGCCTGCTTGTTCAGTCCTCCTGCCATCATAATTGCTTTTAGGACATTCATCCCGCCTCTCCTCTGAATGGCACCGGGTGTAACAACTTCGCCCATGACATAAATTAGGTCATCAGTAGCTTCAGGAATGTAGATCACATCATTATTTCTGATGGGGGCGTTCAAAGCCATATTGCCGTTTTTAAGAAGATCCTGTAAGTCGATCCAGATGACGGTGTCATTACCCCGGATAATCGCACATTTGGTTAGAGAGGCCTCCTTTCCCTGATCAGGAAGGCCGCCAGCAAGAGCAAGTGCTTCCAGAAGCGTTCCTTTACCCGGAAAATTGATGACACCCGGTTTGCTGACACGGCCGAGAACAAAAGCCTTATTATTATGAAATTCATGAACCTTGACTGTAACTTCAGGTTTTATATAGAGGGATTCCAGTTTTGAAGTTATAACTCTCTGTGCTTCTTCTGGAGTATGGTTCATAACGTTGAGACTTCCGATTCTCGGAATGGCAATAAATCCGTCAGGGGCAACGACAATGTTTTCCTGTGAAAGCTCCGGTCTGTGCCACACCTGAACACTTACAAAATCTCCAGGTCCAAGTCGGTATTGGTAGTTGTCATGAGGGGATAAGGCATCAATTTTCTGGGGGGTTGCAAATTCCTGAGTTTTTATTGGGAGCTCGGCCTTAAAATCTTTTTCTGGGGTTGTGGGAATTCGTGAAGACTTTGGAGAAATGCCGCTGCAGGATGTCAACAAAACACAAATAAAGGTAATTAAAAACATAGCCGTGGTTTTAACCACGCGGTCATAGTGGGAAATCGGATTATAGGTGATGCATTCAGTAACTCGGTACATGTTATCAAATTCTTTAATCTGTTTTTTGAGTACTTTTTTTTGCAATAATTTTAGCCGGAATGCCCACGGCAATGGAGTTGTCGGGTACTGGTGACAGGACAACAGCATTTGCCCCGATATCGACATTATTACCGATAGTGATATTTCCAAGGATTTTTGCCCCAGCTCCGATGTTGACATTGTTCCCGAAACTTGGGGCGGCTTTTTCTGTAATATTTTTCAGTCCTATGGTAACGCCGTTGCGGATAATGCAGTTATCGCCGAAACTTGCATACCCGCTTATGATGATATCGCCGAAATGGTCGATACGGAAGTTTCTGCCAACTGGAACTTCACAGGGGAGTTCGATACCTGTGAGTATCTGGACAATCTTGTAAAGTAGTTTATAGAGCAGTGAAAAAGGTTTACGGATTATGCCGTTTCTGATAGTGTACCGCCATCTTCCAAAACGGTAAACGATCATGACCCAGAATCCCTGGCTGTCCCATTTGCCTTCATAGGTTACAAGATCAGCTCGTATGTTTTGGAAGAAATTCATCATGCATTACCAAGGGGTTGGAGGTGAAATGCTGCCGAATTTTGTATCCTGAAGTGACTTGACTAATTGTTTGATGACCGAAACTGCTGCCAGGCGTTTGTTTTTTGCTTCACCAAATGGCAGAAGCAGGTTTTTTATATATCGGGCTGCATACCAGAGCAGTTCAACGCCAGCACTTGAAAGAAGGAGAGCGAGTCCCTTGTTTTTACGGTAATAGAGCCATTCGCTTCTCATTCTAAAAATAAGTACTTGAGATGCTTTGTTGTCAAATGTTTTGTCTTTTCTTGTTTTGCTGCTGGCACCGCCAATGTGCATGACTTCGGCATCTGGAATGAAATAAATTTTCCAACCGGCTTTTTTGGCTCTCATGCAGAGATCGGTTTCTTCATAATAGATATAAAACCTTTCATCGAATGTACCTATTTCATCAAGCATCTTTTTGCGAACAATGGTGAAGGTGCCCGGTACCCAGTCTACCTCCATTGGTTGATCATGAGCAAAACCACCGAATTCATGGTAGTTGATTATCGGTGATTGAGGAAACTTACCCCGTAATCCCGACAAAGTGAGAAGTTTTGAAAGAGCTGAGGGGAATCTTCTTGCAGAGGGTTCGAGACTACCTGCAGGAGAAATAATTTTTCCGCCACAGAAACCGCATTGAGGCATTCTATCCATAAATGCTATGCAGTGTTCTATAGATAGCGGCTTTATATAGGCATCAGGGTTTAAAAGAAAAATATAGCTGCCTTGCGCGAGAACAAAGGCCTGGTTGTTTGCCGCGGCAAAACCAAGGTTTTGATGGTTTGCAATCAGGCGGACGGAAGGAAAGTCATTTTTTACCATATCTGCAGAACTGTCATAGGAATTGTTGTCTACGACAAAGACTTCGATAGTAATCCCTTTACTGTTCTCAAAGAGTGCCTGAAGACAGTTACGAAGAATTTCACGTGTGTTGTAGCTTACAATAACAACGGATACCATAATATTCCCTGGGGGTTTAAGAATTTACGGGTTGTGGTTCTGAGTACAATCAGCTTGCTTTGTCATTGAAATTCGGTTGGTACCCTCTTCCCTCGTATAGGAGATGGAGTCCATGAGTTGACGGATAAGTAAAAGACCATATCCATTTTCAGGATAAGTTGAAAAATCGGGTAAAGGGGTATCAGGGTTGAATGGGGAGTTGGTATCGCTGACGCTGACTGTAAGCTTGTCATTGTCGGAGTCAAAGCTTATGGTGATTGTTTTGTCCTGTTCAGGGTGTTCCGCATAACGGACTGAGTTAGTAAAAGCTTCACTGACGGAAAGCTCAAATGCATCACAGAATCCTGCGTCACTCTGCGAAGGATTGAGAGAGTCGATAAAAATCTCTGCCACCTTTAATGCTACGAGCGAAGCAAGCCTTACGAAACGAATCTCGGCAGGCAGTGTGATCATAGTGATCATAAGCTGGTATGTTTTTTTTCTGCATTTATTGTTGCAGCTTCAACATCGTCATAAATATCAAACAGCTTGTATACTTGGGTAATTTCAAACACTTCCCTGACTTTGTTGTTCATGCAGGCTAATATTACATCTCCCCCCTGAGCTCTTTTTACTCGGGCGATGCTGACTATTGCACCAAGACCGCTGCTGTCGAGAAAATCAACTTCCGAAAGATTTATAACAACAGAGGTTGTTGACGCTGCTGCCGATTTAAATTGCTTCAACTGCAGGGCATTCCTTGCATCAAGGGTGCCTTGAAGGGCGATGACCGTGATGTTGTTAAAGGTATTTTCGCTGATAATCATGGGTGCGTATTTGTTTCATGAATTCTATTTAAGAGTGCTTTTATTGTCAGGGCGATATCCTTCATGGGATTGCCGTGAGCGGCATAATACCGTTCAATGATTGCGGTATCGCCCGGGTTGACTGGCCACTCTTCGGTTTCAGCATAACTGAATACAGCGGCACGGTACCATGATTTCGTTTTACTGTATTCAGTTATGCTGGAAGGGGTTGCCACAACCGGCCAACTTCCGATAATGGCAAGCTGCCCGATGAGTACCCTGAAAAGCAGGGTGAAGCGGTCAAGAGAGAGTGCAGATGCAAGGGTGCTGAAAGGCCCTGTTCGTTCAATTGTTGTTGTTGTCAGTATCAGGTATTTTTCTGAGACTGCAGTGAAGTAGGAATTTGTGCTTTTCTTCCATTTTCCCTGGAGGATCAGGATTGGGGTGAGAAGCAGAAAAGGAATAAGTTGCAGGGTGATAAGGAGTATCGCGGCGAGTCTGTGTACAATTGATTGAAACAGTGACTTTGCCGATCCTGATTGATGTATACCCGTTAAGAGATGCGGGTCATCCATTGCAATTGAAATACCGCTTTCCGGCTCAATCAGAATATTTCCAGAGGCTATTTTGTTTTGAACTTCAAGGTGTTCCCCGATGTATGTATTTTCAAGGACAATACTGCCAATGACCGAGCTCTCCCTGTCGATAATGACATTGCTGCCAATAACAGCTTTTGGCCCGATGATTGAGTCTGCAAGTATCTGGACATTATTGCCAATAATGACCGGTTTTCTTATTTCAGCACTTTTGCTTATGACCACGTTTCTGCCAATATGGCAGTAAGCTTCATTGCTGTAGCCAGGAAGAACGTATGGAGATGATATGTCGTTCAGAATTTCCATGCAGAGCCGATAATAAACATCAATCGAGTCAAATCCGAGAAGGGATAAAGGAATATTTCCCATATCATGTTGTGTTTCAGTCCGGCTTCCTCTTAATCTGAGAGATCCTCTGTTGGAACTGAGGATTTCACCATCAGGTAACGATGCGAAAATTGTTTTGTAGTTATACTGTTTATCGTACTGGATAAAAACAAATCCACTGATGATCAGGATTCTATCCTCTGAACAGAAGCGTTGGTTTTTGTCAATGACCGTTTGCAGATCATCAGTGTTCTTGATACTGGCATAGCTTATAGGAATACCCCACCGGTTGCCATTTTCACAGTAGCGTTCAACATCGCTGAGTGGTCCGTCCATGACAAGCCTGATAGCTTCACTGCCTGCGAGGATCGAAAAGTCAATAAGAAATTCAGCAAAGGGTTTGTTGCATATCGGGACAAGTAACGGGTGAATGCCTGGGAAAAAATGGTCTAACCATTCATAGTCCTGCTCTCTTATGATAATAAGTGTTTTCATGGAACCCTGCCTTATTCCGTACCGTTTGTTTCAAATGATTGTATTGCACTGCCGGTATCGGGAAACATTGAAAAGAGCTTTTTAGCTTTAGTAATTTCAAAAACCATAGAGACTTTGGGACTGAGATTAGCCAGTTTCAGATCACCGTTGTGTTCAATTGCATTTCGCAGGCAGGAGACGATGGCGCCAAGTCCGCTGCTGTCTATAAAGTCAAGCCTGGCGCAGTCAAATACAAATAAGCTGGTTTGCTGCTGCCAGAGAGCGAATGATGTTATCAGTTCACTGGAGTTCTTGGAATCAATCCTTCCAATTAATGCGGCTATGCCAAGTTTTTTTCCTGTTGAAGTGTCAATGTGAAAAGTCATATTTGTTCTTGGTTAATAAGCTCCTCTTCCTGTCAGAACAGCGGGAATGGTTTTTAAAAGCAGAATAATATCATTCAGAAAACTTGCACTTTGAATATACTGCATGTCGAGTCTGACCTGGTCAGTAAATGGAATATCGCTTCTGCCACTAACCTGCCAAAGGCAGGTTATGCCGGGTATGACATGAAGCCTCTTGCGCTCTTCAAGAGTGTATTCTCCAACTTCAAGCGGTAAAGGAGGTCGCGGCCCTACAAGACTCATATCGCCTTTAAGTACATTGATAAGTTGAGGTAGTTCATCTATACTGAATTTGCGGATAATTCTTCCAACCTTCGTTATCCGAGGGTCCTTTTTCATTTTAAAAATTACGCCTGATGCAGATTCATTATAAGCAGCAAGTTCCTGTTTGATTTTTTCTGCATTGACAACCATGGAACGGAATTTATAAAATTTGAAATGCCTCCCGTTCAGGCCTACCCGTATTTGCGTATAGAAAATTGGCCCTGGGTTTTCAACCCAGATGGCAATAGCTGTCAAAATAAGAAGAGGCAGCAGCATAATCAATGCGAGGCCGGACACGGCAGTATCTAGGAGCCTTTTTAACAGGTAGGAAAACATGATTGTCGTTTCCCATGCTGTGACTTTAAGGCGCCGTCGGTATCGAAACCGGGGATTGATCGAACTGCTTATTGAGCGAATAAGCTCTTTTCGCACCCTTGGATCAAGTTCCATGTGGTTACTTATTATCCGCCTGATTGAAAATCTCTTTAAGTGCCAAAGGTATAAAACGACTATCTCGTAGTAAATAACGCTTCCAAAGCCGGCCTGGTTCGCTCGCCAATCTCCATACCCATTCAAATCCAATGTTTTGAATCCAGAGAGGCGCGCGTTTTATTGTCCCTGCGGCAAAATCAAAAGATGCACCGACGCAAAGAACGGGTCCTACTTTAAGGCGATGAATGTGGGCGTCTGCCCATTTTTCTTGTTTTGGTGCACCAACACCGATAAAAAGAATATCAACATTTCGTGAATTTATGTCGTCAATGATAAGTTCTGTTTCAGTTGGATTATGTTCAAATCCAAAAGGAGGACACCATGTTCCGACTATATTCAATCCATCGTATTGTTGACGCAGTTTATGAGCAGCCAAATCTGCAATGCCGGGGTTGCCACCCATAAAATACAGATTGAGACCGGTTCCTGCAGATTTTTTACAGAGCGCTATCAGCAAATCAGAGCCTGCAACCCTTTCAGGAAGGGGGTTTGCATTCACGAATCGGCTGAGCCAGACAATAGGCATTCCATCAGCGAAACGAAAAAGAGCTTCCTGATATATTCTTCGCATTTCAGCATCATCCTGAAGCATAACGATATGGTCAACATTGGGAGTGACAATAATTCCCTTTTGACCTTGTCTTGCAGCATCAAGGATCTGAGATACAGCTGAAGACATCGTTGCCTGCTCAAAAGAAACCCCTAAAAGTTGAGTTTTCATAACGTGTTATAACCTCTTCTGAGCGATTACAAATGAAAAAGCTATTCAATACCTAATAATACGGAAATATATACAGGTATGATTCAAAGTTATGACCTGATTCTATAAAAATGGGGTTATAAATTCCTTTCCTATGTTTAAAATATTACTTCTGTTTTGTTTCGGCAGACCCGATACGGATAATTATACAGGAGAGATCATCATCGAAGATGTCCCTGCCGGAAAACAATGAAATGGCCTTTTTGATTTGTTCTATTATAGCATCTGGAGGTAACTCATGGTGTTTTTCAATGAGATTGACAAGTCGTTCATCACCGAACATTGTATTGTCAGGTGAACAGGACTCCGTTAGGCCGTCCGAAAAGAGGACGAGAATATCCTTGTCACAGATCGGATAGGAAACTGTTTGGTACTCTTGATGTTCAATCAGTCCGATGGGAAGGTTTTCGCCCTTGAGCATAGAGCAGGTTGCAGTATCGGCATGGAAGTGAATGATCGGGGGGTGACCGCAGTCAACTAATGAAAGCTGCCCTGACTCAAGGTCAAGACGCACAAAGAGCAGTGTTGCAAAGGTACCAAGCTCAATCAGTTCCTTGATGCAAAGTTCATGTACTCCTGCAACAATATCCTGCAGTGCAGGAAGTTCGGTACAAGAGTATTTTTTTTGTGCAAGTACCTTCAGAAAGAGTGATTTAATGCCGGCTCCTATCAAGGCAGGGTGTAGTCCGTGCCCCATAACATCCCCGATAAGTATGTCTGCGTGACGGCTGTCAAAAATGATAAAATCGGTAAAATCACCATCAAGATGACCTGAAGGCACCATCATCCGTCCGATTGAAACTCCCTGCAAGGTTTCCGGGATGGGGCTCTGGAGCAGCTTTTTTTCAATCTCAGATTCAAACTCCTTCTGCAGGTTGTCGAATCGCAGTCTGCTTTGTTCTTCTTCTACTCGTGAAGTGATATTTCGCGCAATGATAACTGTGTGTGGCGTGTCATCAATCTGAACGCATCCCCTTGATATCTCGAGGGGAACAGAAGTGCCGTTTTTTCTTATTCCTTCAATTTGTTGTACCATGCGTTCATCAAAATCAGAGATATTTCCGGAAGGCATGTTGCACAAAAAATAAATATCAAACTTCGGAGAGTCAGGTGAAATCAGTTCCAGAAAATTCTGTTCATGGTATGTGTCGCGGCTGAATCCGAACAGGTTTTCTGCCGCTGTGTTTCGGTAGATGATGTTTCCCTCATTGTTGAGCATGAAGACGGCATCATGTGCAGCATCAGTCATTGAGCGGAATTCCTCCTCGCTCCGCTGCAATTTTTTTGCCATGACACTGAGGGTTTCATTTGCTGTGGTCAGCTCCTGATTTTTAACTGAAAGTTCCTTAAAAAGTTTTTCCCGTTCCGTTTTCAAGCAATAATAGTCAATTGCATCATTCAGTATTTTTTTAAAAGCGATTGGATCAACTGGTTTTGGAATAAATCGGAAAACCTCGCCACTATTGATGGACTCAATAATCGGGTCGATATCCTGAGAACCGCTGAGAATAAGTCTTACAATGTCCGGATTTCGCTTTTTAACTTCACCGATCAATTCAAGACCGCTCATTTCCGGCATTCGAAGGTCTGAAACAATTATGGAAACACTGTTTTTTTCAATAAGCTCGAGTGCGTTCAGGCCATTTTCGGCAAAGAGTCTGTTGTAGACCTCTTTGCGTAGAAATCTGTTTATTGAACTGAGAATGTCTGGTTCGTCATCCACAAAAAGGATGGTAATCTTGCTATCGGTTGTCATGGTTGGTTTATTGCTTTGTTTTGCTTGATAGGAAGCATTATGGTAAAAACAGTACCGCCCTCCTTCGGACAATGAACGCTGAGCCTTCCGTTATGCTTGTTGACAATGATGTCATAGGAGATGCTGAGTCCAAGTCCAGTTCCTTGTCCAGGACTTTTAGTGGTAAAAAAAGGTTCGAAAATGTGTTCCTGGATTTCAGGCGGAATACCTGGTCCATCATCAGCAATGGAACAAAAGACATAGCAGCTGTCTTTCCAGGTATTGATGACAATATTACCGTTCGAAGTTTTCATTTGCGAAACTATGGCATGTGCACTGTTGATAATCAGGTTCAGAATCACCTGATTAAGTTGCTCCGGATTGCATGGAACAAGCGGCAGCTCCTTAAGGTTGGTTTCAATATCAGCACAATAACGGTATTCATTTCGAGCAATGATCAGCGTGTCACGGATTCCTTTGTTAATATCGAAAAGAACCTTCTCCTCAAAAGCGTGCTTGTAAGCGAAGTTCCGCATGCTGTTGATAATTGTTGTGATTCGTTCGAACCCGCGTTGTGACTCGGTAAAAATTTTTGGAAGATCATCAAGCAAGGTATTGAGGTTAAGGTCGTGTTCTAGTTGTGTCAGCTTAAGCAGTTCTTTATGAAACAAAGTTTCGTTATCAATTTTTTTTATGAAGTTGCGGTACTCATGAAGGATAATCAGCAGATCTGAAATGTTTTCCTCCTGAGTTGCGAAATTGATCTTTATAAAATTAAGGGGATTATTAATTTCGTGTGCGATACCGGCAGCAAGTTGACCGATTGATGCAAGCTTTTCCTGTTGTATAATTTGCTGCTGGCTTATTGCAAGATCTTTTGTTCGTTCATCTACCCTTTGCTCCAGTGTCTTGTTAAGCTCCTGCAGTTTTGCTTCAGCCTCTTTGCGTTCGCTGATGTCGAGTACAATTCCCCGGATGCCGATAAGCTTTCCGTTCTCGACAATCCGTGATGTGTAAACAAGTATAGGAAATGAAGTGCCATCTTTTTTCAGGCCGGTGTATTCGTGATTATCAAACGGCAGGTTTTTTAAGCGTTGCTGCATGTTGAACTGCACCTTTTCGCGATCTTGAGGTGCAAAAAGCTGAATGCTGGAAACCCCTTTTTGTAAATTTTCTTTTGTGTACCCGAAAGTTTCAAAACCCATGCGGTTAGTGAAGGTAATCATGCCTTGCATATCCATTTCAAAAATGGTCTGCGGAAGAAGATCAGCCAGGTCATGAAACCTCATTTGGCTCGCAGCAAGTTCGGTCTGTTTCTTTTTATTCTCCGTTATATCCTGTTTGATGCCAATAAAATGAGAAATTTTGTTATTGATACCGGTGATCGGGCTGATAGTAGAGAGTTCCCAGAAAAGCTCTCCTTTTTTATTTTTATTTATTAATTCTCCCTTCCAAATATGGCCCGATCGTATGGTTTTCCAGAGGTTTTTATAAAAAGCTGGTGAATGTTTTCCAGATTTCAGAACACTCGGGGTTTTGCCGATGACTTCTTTTTCAGTATATCCTGAAATAGAGGTGAATGCCGGGTTGATATATTTTACAATTCCATTGATGTCAGTTATAACAATAGATAATGGATTTTGAGAGATAGCAGAGGAAAAAAGTTTGAAGTTTTTCCGGAGTTCCGATTCCGCTAACACATTCTTTATCGTAACGGCCAGCTTATCAGGATTTACAGGTTTTATTAAAAAGTCGTAAGCACCCATTTTAAGAGATTCGACTGCCTGCTCAATATCATTGGAACCGGAAATCATGATGACTGGAATACTGAAATGATGATCACGAAGATAGGAAAGAACTTCCATGCCATTTTTTCCACTCATATTGATATCGAGAAGCAGAAGATCGATCCGATGAGCGTTTATGATCTCTATGCAGGCATTTCCATCAGAGGCCATCATGAAATTTTGCCCCAGCTTTTTGACAATACTTGATAAAAGGGTACGTATTATCTTGCTGTCATCAACGACAAGGATAGTAGCTTTCTCTTCAGGGTCATGCATGTTTCAGTAAAGATTAAGACCATTTTTTTCTTGCAAATTCTCTATAACAAGCACTACACTCTAAAGCTGTAACTCAACTGCACTCTCACAGAGAATGTTTCTGTTGAGGTCTTGATTTCCGATACGAATGACGATACAGGTCAGATCGTCGTCGAAGGTATTTCGACCGGTAAAGGCGCAGGCTGCTTCATGAATTTTTTCAACTATTTCAGATGGTTCAAGTTCATGATACGTCAGCATCAATTCAGAAACCCGTTCTATACCAAAAAACCTGTTATCTGGTGATCGACTTTCAGTCAGGCCGTCAGAAAAAAGAATGATAAGATCGTTCTTGTCTATAGGGAACGAAACGGCACAATAGTCACTCTGTTCAATCAAGCCAATAGGCAGGTTATGGCCTTTGATAAGCGTTCTTTTTTTTGTCTTTGCATTGAAATGAATTGTTGGATTATGACCGCAATCAACAGTAATGATCTGTCCGGCATCAAGATCTATCCGAAGAAAAGTGGCTGTAGCATAGGTCTCAAGCTCAATCAGTTCAGTAATGATCTCATCATGGACACCGGCAACGATGTCCTGCAGTAATGCCAGCTTATTGAATTGAAAATTTTTTTGTGCCGATATTTTCATGATAAGGGATTTCAAGCCTGCCCCGATCAGTGCTGACATAACCCCATGACCCATAACATCACCGATAACCAAATCAATAAGTTCTTCAGAATAGGTAATCATTGCGGTAAAATCACCGTCAAGATGACCAGAGGGAATCATAAGTCGGCTGATTGAAACCTTTTCCAGCATATTTGAAAGTCGGCCCTGAAGCAACTTTTTTTCGATTTGAGCTTCAAGTTCCTGCTGCATTCTTTCATACTCCATTCTGCTTTTTTCTTCTCTGAGCCGGGAAGTAATGTCTCTGGCAATGATAACAATTTTGCAGATGCCATCGATAATGACCGAACCCATGGTTGCTTCCATAGGTATATGGCTCGCATCTTTTTTAAGTGCAGTGAATCGCTTGACCAGATGTTTTTTATTTGTCTCGGGATTATTTGGAAGAAAATCACAGATGAAATCTATAAAAGGGGTTCCATCGCTTTCCGGAGCGATCAGCTCTTTAAACTTGATCGAATGCAGCTCATCGTCCGTGAAGTCAAAAAGGTCTTTGGCGGCACTATTGGTATAACTGATGAATCCATCCTGATCGACCATGAAAATCGGGTCAAGAGCTGCGTCGTTCATCGAACGAAACTCTATCTCGCGCTCTCGCAGTTCATCAGTCATAACTGCCAGAGCTTCATTCGACCAGGAAAGCTGCTTGTTGTTCATTTCAAGTTGAGCTTGAAGATGTCTTCGTTCAGTTTTCAAAAAATAATAATCGATGCAGTCGTTTATTATTCGTTTAAGAAGATCCGGCTCAACTGGCTTTGAAATAAATCGAAAAACTTCACCGCTATTGATGGCATCAATAATCATCGCGATATCTTCAGTTCCACTGAGAATCACGCGTATAATATCAGGATGTTTGGCTTTCAGTTGTTGTATCAGTTCCAGTCCACTTATTTCTGGCATTCTAAGGTCTGTGATGACAACCTCACAGGTAATCAATTCAAGTAATTCAAGTGCTTGATGCCCACTGGAAGCCACATGCAGCTTATATGGCTCCTTGCGAAGGAGGCGCTTTAACGCTGAGAGGGCATAACTTTCGTCATCGACAATGAGGATGCTGATATCAGCAATATTTTGTACAAGTTGGCCGTCGCAATGGTACATAAAGGGGGCTATATGATTAAAATTGCTTATGTTGCGCCAGGAAAAAACCACAAGGATATAATTTTCAGAGAGATCCCCTGCAGTTTTCAATCTGATTTCATCTCATAATCAGGCTTTCACTCCTTTTGTCATTCAGAATTACGAAGCATACCATAACGGAAAATAAGTCATATTTAACTTTATAACAGTTTTTTTTATAGGCTTTTGACCCAAGTTTGCTGATGGGGTGGTTTTAGTTGGCACTCTCAGGGGAATAAAAAAAGGAGCCTTGCGACTCCTTTTTCATATTGTAACCTAACGGGAAGAAAGAACAGGGGAAGAAAGATTATGCATCAAAACGATGCCATAAGGGCAAAGTTAGCAAGTTTTGTATCAGGGTTGTAGGTGTATGAACCGGTGTATCTGTCTTTAGACACGGAAAATCCGACATTGACAACTTTAAAGCCTGTTCCGAATCCGGGTGCATATTCCACTTCGTCACCTGCTCCTACGACAACTTTTCCTGTATAGCCGTCCTTATCGTATACCTTATATCCCGCTTCAACATACTTGGCATGATCAAGGTGATTACCTGCAAAGTTGATGGCTGCAAGAAGGCTGAGATTGTCCTGTGCATAGGCCAGGCTGACTTCAGCATTGTTTGGTCCATCATTTTTGAAGCTGAACGCGTCACTGCCAGAGAAGCTTGCAGATGGGATATAATAATCAGTGACGGTCAAACTGAACGGACCGGCTGGGAGTGTAACATAAAAGTCGGTTTCCTGATAACGGGAAACACCCGAATTGCTGGTTACAGCATAAGATCCCCATGCACCGATTACTAAGCCGCTGTCTTTGAATGTATAGCTCAGTGCTGGCTGGATAGCAGGGGAGTCACCGATAGCACTGCCTCTCCATACATAGCTGCTGACGAGATCTGTGCCGATTTTAAAACCGTCCGCTGCTTGAGCAGTACCGCTTAAACCTGCAAACAATGCGACGGCAAGGCTTAAAAATTTTGTTGTTTTTTTCATTGCTTTACTCCTGGTTCTGTTTTTTCAGTTGTGTGTGTTCAGTCGTTGTATTGTAACTTGATCCATAAAAAACTTTCACATTCCTTAAGAGATCGTCCTGATAAAATATAAATATATTATAAAAAAATACAAATAAGTAATAAAATATTAGGTCTATTCGTTTGGTATGTTAAAAAATGAAGGTGATGGTCACGGTTTTGTGTTTGCTGGTTCAGCAGTATCGTCGTAACTTCATTCTTTATTCCATCAATATCGAAACGGAATCCATGAATATGAAACGTTTTGAAATTGAGCTGTCCGGCAGATATTCGCAGTATAACGTGCTGTATGATTGTATTATGTCGATTGCCGAGAAAGAGGGATACACTCATGCGTTTATTGAAGGGCTGCAGCTATCCATGAAGGAGGCTTTTGTAAACGCCGTCAAACATGGCAACAGAGAGAGAGACGATCTTACTGTATCCTGTACGTTTACCGTTACAGCACACTCGCTTCAAGCCTCCATCAGGGATTGCGGTCAAGGATTTAATCCCTTTTCCCTTCCGAACCCCACCGATTCAGGATATCTTTTACGCTCATCAGGAAGGGGCGTACATATTATCCGGAATATCGCCGAAATAATTTCTCTTGAATGTGATTCCGATGGTAGTACCCTGCGGTTGCATTATATTCCCTATTGAGAATTCAGTTATCCTCGCTATCCCGCTTAATATTTAATAATGAACAACATTATGGACCTATCACGAAGCGCAGCATGGAGTGCCCTTGTGTCCCACAAACATGAAATTGATAAACTGCATATCAGGGAGCTCTTCATTGAGGACGATGCTCGCTTTGACCGGTTTTCAATCTCCTGGGAGGATTTGATGCTGGACTATTCAAAAAACAGGATTACTTCCCATACTCTCGAACTGCTTCTCGATCTTGCGCGTCATGCTGGACTTGAAAATATGCGTAGAGAGATGTTTGATGGCAAAACAATAAATTTTACTGAACATCGTTCGGTACTGCATACTGCTCTTCGAAGACCTCCCGGGTTTTCGCTTCAGATAGACGGCCTTGATATTTCAGTTGAAATCGCTGATGTACTCAGCCAGATGAAGAGCTGCTGTGAACGGGTAATATCGGGTAAGTGGAAGGGATACACAGGGCGAGCAATGACTGATATAGTCAATATCGGTATCGGCGGTTCTGACCTTGGTCCATGTATGGTTACTGAAGCGCTGCGCCCTTTTGCACATGGACGACTGAAAGTGCATTTTGTATCCAATATTGATGGAACACATATCAGCGAGACACTGAAAAAGCTTAATCCGGAAACGACTCTGTTCATCATTGCCTCCAAAACCTTTACCACTCAAGAGACTCTGACCAATGCGATAACTGCCCGTAATTGGTTTTTGACTCATGCGCGTGTTGAGTCACATATAGCCAAGCATTTTGTTGCAGTTTCCACCAATCTGGAAAAAGTCGTTGAGTTCGGCATTGACGAAGCAAACATGTTTCGTTTTTGGGATTGGGTTGGCGGACGTTACTCCCTGTGGTCTTCTATCGGGCTGTCCATAGCGCTTTACCTTGGTTTTGACCGTTTTCAGGAACTGCTCAACGGAGCATATGCAATGGACGAACATTTTCTGCATGAGCCTCTTGAGAAGAATATTCCTGTTCTTCTTGCTGTCCTCGGCATCTGGTACAACAATTTTTTTGAAGTGTCATCCCATGCAGTCATTCCCTACGATCAGTATTTGCACCGTTTTCCCGCCTATCTGCAGCAGCTTGACATGGAAAGCAACGGTAAAAGAGTTAACCGTCAAGGCATTACCGTGGAGTACGCGACTGGCCCGGTAATATGGGGCGAACCTGGAACCAACTCCCAGCATGCATTTTTTCAGCTTCTGCATCAGGGCACGAATTTTATTCCAGCCGATTTTATTGTGCCGCTTAAGACCCAGAACCCGGTCGGGGAGCATCACGATATTCTTCTGGCCAACTGTTTTGCTCAGACCGAAGCTCTTATGAAAGGCAAAAATGAGCAGGAAGTCCGTCATGAACTTGAGGCCGCAGGCTGTGATCCTTCAGAAATCACTGCACTTCTTCCGCACAAAGTGTTTCCCGGCAACAGACCGACAAATACCATTCTTATCAATGAACTCAATCCTTATACTCTCGGAAGTCTCATTGCCATGTATGAACATAAAGTGTTTGTTCAGGGGATTATCTGGGAAGTCAACTCCTTCGATCAGTGGGGTGTCGAGCTCGGCAAACAGCTTGCTAAAGCCATTTTTCCTGAAATTCAGGGGAAACAAACGGTTGCCACTCACGACAGTTCCACCAATGCTCTGATCAATGCCTATCGAGAGTACCGTTTAAAGGGTAAAACCTCAGCAAGTCCTCAGCTTTCATTTTTTGATGAACCATAAAAGAATGAAAGTTGAGTTTTCCCCAAAGACTGCAATAAAAAAGCCGCCTCAGTAACTGGCGGCTTTTTTATGTTTAGAAGACCTGATTCAGTATCGAAATCAATTAATCCTTGTTATACATGGAATCGTCACCACTCTCTCCTGTACGGATACGATAGGACTCTTCAATAGTCCATACAAAAATCTTACCGTCTCCAACTTCACCGGTATACGCTGATTTAAGAAGACATGCTACTGTCTTTTGAAGATTGATGTCGCGTACAACAATCGATAGCGTTAAGCGGGAGATATAATCAGTATCATTAGAGCCACGAAAAACATCCTTCTTTCTCCGTTCATTTCCAACACCGTATGATTCGGTATAGGAAAAGAAGTCAATGTCAATGGCGTGTAATGCCGCTTTAACCTCTTCAAACTTGGAGCGCCTTATAATAGCTTCGATTTTTTTCATAATTAATGTAGTTTTAATAAGTTAAATGATTGAAAACAGGGCGTTTAATGTACCCCTGTTTTCAGTCAGGTGTATTTAATGTATGGTATATGCTTCAGCACCGTGTTCAAATACATCCAATCCTCCAACTCCGGTCTCACCTTCAGGCTCAACACGTAATTTGAATGGATATGGTAATTTATTGATTACCCACATTAAAATGATCGCAACAGTAAAGGTTGTTATTGTAATGATCCCATTTCCTATAAACTGAGCCAGGAATACATTCCAGCCACCACCATAAAACAGTCCTATGACAGGAGCACTGTTGTCAGGGCCGAAAGGAGTGGCAGCTCCGAATTCGCCACTTGCAAAAAGACCTATAGCCCAGGTTCCGAAAATGCCGTTCAGTCCATGAACAGGTACTGCACCTACTGGATCATCAATTCTTAGATATTCAAGCATGTAGATTCCGCCAAAAACAATTGCACCGGCAATAAGGCCGATTATGATTGATCCAAACGGTGAGACCCAGTAGCATGGTGCGGTTATGGCAACCAATCCGCCTAAAAGCCCGTTTACGGTAAATCCAACATCAAACTTTCCTTTGAATGAACCTAAATAGAATGCTAAAAACATTGCGCTTAAAGCACCTGCACAAGCTGCAAGTGTTGTATTTGCTGCTACGCGTCCAATACCAACGGCATCCATCGCGGAAAGAGTGCTGCCAGGGTTAAAGCCATACCATCCGAACCAGAGTAGGAAAGCTCCTGTTACAGCAACGGGAAGGTTGTGTGCAGCTGGGAGTCCGCCTCTTTCCTTGTCATCCCTGAGGAAAACGCGCCCGATACGAGGCCCTAAAACAATAGCTCCAGCTAATGAAACAACACCGCCGATCGTATGTACAACTGATGATCCTGCAAAGTCGCGGAATGGCTGGCCTAATTCAGGTAAAAAATTTCCTTTACTGCCCATAGTTGCCAGGAATCCATCAGGTCCCCATGCCCAGTGTCCGATGATAGGATAAATAAACGCAGTTACGCCGATACTGTAAAGGATGTCACCACGGAAACTGGTGCGGCCGATCATTGCGCCTGATGTAATTGTTGAGGCTGTGTCAGCAAATGCAAACTGGAATACCCAATGTGCCAGTAATGCTATGCCGGTTGTTCCATACAGGTTAGGGGCACCCTGCAGGAAGAACCAGTGCTGTCCGATAAAGCCATTGCCTTCGCTGAACATGAAGGCATAGCCGATTGCCCAGAATGAGATGCCGCAGATAGCTGTATCCAGAACACACTCTATCAGTACGTTAACGGTTTCTGTTTTTCTGGCGAAACCTGCTTCCAGCATAACAAAACCAGCCTGCATTCCAAAGACGAGAGCTGCGGCAACGAGTGTCCAGACTGTGTTAATTGAATTCACAAGATTCGTTTCAATAGGGGTGTAGGTAGGTGCCGCAGCTATAGCCGGGATTCCTACAATGCCGGTTAACGTTGACATAGCTAACAGTACCAGGAACAGTCCGATCATCTTTCCTGCAAAAAAGGTTACCCCAAGTTTCCAGTTTTTTTGTTTTGACATGTTCTCCCTGATTCGGGCGAAATACTCCCCCCTCCCGGGTCTTATTGTTGCTGCTTTCATAATTAATGAATGGTTAAAAATTTAAGGGACGGTTAAAAAGTAAGAGATTTTTTTAATAAAAAAAATACATTTAAGTAATATTCTTATGTTTTTCATCTTTTTTTCAATAAAAAATATGCCATTTATGTTGAAAGCCCGAAAAAAATGAAGTTATGTCTGGAGGTGCTTGATTTTGATGCTGTCAACTCATCAGAAGTGATACTAACAAAAAAAGCTCCGCAAAAATTGTTTTTGCGGAGCTTGAAGGTGCTTGGGGTTACAGTTCTTTTTTCAAAGTCCGTTGCGCTGGAAAATGATGTCCACGCTGGTTTTAAGCTTTTTAAGAATGTTATCAAAGCTGAAAAGGTCGGCGACCTCTTCAGGGGTGAAGTGTTTCTGAAGCTCTTCATCATTCAGCACCAGTTCACGAAGGTGGACTTTTGTAGACCAGCTCTCCATGGCGTTGCGTTGTACAAGCCGGTAGGCCTCTTCACGTGTCAGACCTTTGGCGGTTAGAGCGAGAAGAAGGGTTTGCGAGGTTGTCAGTCCGTAGGACGAGTTGAAGTTTTCCTCCATTCGTTCAGGATAGACAAGCAGGGTATCAAGAGCTTCGCTGAAGGTGCGCAGCATGTAGCAGAGAGCAATGGTAGAATCGGGCATGATAATGCGCTCAACCGATGAGTGGGAAATATCCCTTTCATGCCAGAGTGCGACGTTTTCCATAGCCGCTATGGAGTTTGAACGGACAATCCGGGCCAGTCCGGTAAGACGTTCGAAGGTAATCGGGTTGCGCTTGTGGGGCATCGCGGAACTGCCTTTTTGTCCCTTGCTGAAAAACTCTTCAGCTTCACGGACTTCCGTACGCTGCAGATGGCGCAGTTCAACGGAAAACTTTTCGATGGATGAAGCGATGATGGCAAGGGTGGTTGCGAATTCAGCATGCCTATCCCGCTGGAGAATCTGGGTCGATATTGTTGAAGGCTCAAGACTGAGTTTTCGGCAGACTGCTGCCTCTATATCGGGAGAAAGATGCTGATAGGTTCCCACTGCGCCGGAAATTTTTCCGACAGAGATGTTTCGGACGGCTTTTTTCATGCGTTCGAGGTTGCGAAGCATCTCCTGATGCCACAACAGCAGTTTCAGACCGAAGGTGGTTGCTTCAGCATGAATGCCGTGAGTTCTGCCCATTTCAAGGGTGTATTTAAACTCAACGGCTCTTTTTGCAAGTACAGCTATAAGCTGCTCGATATCCGCAACAAGGATTATTCCGGCATCACGCATCTGCATGGCAAGGCAGGTATCAACAACATCCGATGAGGTAAGTCCTTCATGGATGTAACGGGAATCAGGGCCGACATAGCCAGCAACATTGGTTAGAAAGGCGATGACATCGTGTTTTGTTTCTTTTTCTATCTCAAGTATTTCGGCCACCTTGAAGCTGGCGTTCTGCTTGATGGTGGAAAGCGCTGCTGCAGGCACAAGGCCGGCTTCCATACGTGCTTCAACAGCTGCAATTTCAAGCTGCAGCCATCGTTGAAATTTGGCATCTTCTGTCCAGATCGCTGAAATGTCCTTGGGTGAATAACGTGGTATCACGGGTAGGATTGGTTTAGTGTGTGTTTATGAATTTGTTCAATATAGTGACCATACTCTTTTAAACCCATAGTCACGGAAAAGAGTCGCTATGGTTCTCGGGATTGTTGTGTGTCGTGTGACTGTTCCTTGTATAGTTGTTTGATATAATCAAGTGCAGCACACCTGTCATAAGGGATAAGGCCATCAATGACAGCGTTCTCCATATTTTTCTTTATCATTCCTACAACTTTGCCTTCACTGAGCCCGAGAGTATCCATGATATCCTGGCCACTGATAGGTGGCCGCCATCTGGCCAGGAAATCTTTTTCACCGACTTCACTGATCTTCTTTTCAACATGATTGAAGTTGCTCATTATCTGGAGCACTTTTCTCGGATTTTTGCTGGTGACATCTGCTCTGCAGAGGTTCATGAGATCCTGGAGATCTTCACCTGCATCAAACATCAGCCGCCGTATGGCTGAATCGGAAATTTCCTTTTTTGAAAGCGGTATGGGGCGGTGATGAAGTCTAACCATTTTCTGTACATAGGCCAAAGGATCGATTGGCCAGCGCATGTACTTGAAAACTCTATCCACAATCCTTAACCCAACGGCATCGTGACCGTGAAAAGTCCATCCGGCACTTTTTGTGAAGCGTTTTGTCGCAGGTTTGCCAATATCGTGCAGCAGTGCGGCAATTCTAAGCCAGAGGTTTTCCGATTTCGCCGCAACATTGTCTATAACCTGGAAGGTATGGAAAAGAGTGTCTTTGTGCCCGAGTCCATCAAACTGCTCAATCCCGGCCATTGCTGCAACCTCCGGCATGATCTCCTTCAGTACCTCGGTTTCATAGAGTGTGATCAGTCCGGTCGAAGGGCGGGCAGAGAGCATGATTTTAAAAAACTCCTTGCTGATTCGCTCCATAGAAACAATTCTGATTCGTTCACGCATGGTTTTCATGGCTTCAACCACTTCAGGAACAAGCCGGAATTCAAGTTGGGCAGCAAACCGAGCGGCCCTCATCATGCGTAAAGGGTCATCCGAGAATGTTTGTTCAGGATCAAGCGGTGTTCTGAGAATGCGGGAATTAATATCTTCAAGCCCGTGAAAGTGGTCGATGATCTGGTTCCGGCCATCGCTGTTAAGCACAAGGGCTAACGCATTGATAGTAAAATCCCGGCGTGAAAGATCGTCATCGAGTGTTCCAATAAGGGTTACAGGCTTTCTGGAATCGGAGTTGTACGACTCTTTCCGTGCGCCGACAAGTTCCACTTTAAAAGCTCCCTGTTTCGGGTCGGTAAGTTCAAGTTGAGCTGTACGGAAACGTTCAAAAAGAACAAAGTTTTTTCCATGCAGTCGGTCTCGTACAGTTTTTGCAAAAGGGACCGGGTCACCGATAACCATAATATCGATATCGGTACAGGGCCTTTGCATAATCATGTCGCGGACATAGCCGCCTACCAGGTAACAGTCTGTACCGTGTTCATCAGCCAGGTCACCGATACGGTTGAGTATTTCAGGTAGAGATGCTTGTGAGAGTGTTGTCATGGGGTCTTCTCTAAACAAATGGTCAGTCAGTAAGATGACGCTGCATTCGCTTCAATTTCTTCGGTGATTTTTTCTGCCACCATAATTGCCCTGCGTCCGTCCACCGAACTGACGGCAACCGGTGTGTTGTTTCTGAGTGTGTTGATGAATTGCTCAAGTTCCTCGCGTAGAGCATTTATTTTTGGAACTTCCGGGTGGATATAATCAAGCACCATTCCCTGCATTGCCTCCTGAATTTCACCGAACTGTTCAAGAATTTTTCGCGCAGCAAAGGACTTGAGTGGATTTTTAGAAGAAGCCTCCTCTTTTTTCACAAGTCTGAACACTTCCGATTTACCGGATGTCAGATCAAGCGAAGCATAGCTTTTCGGATCAGTGCCGAAAAAACGGAATTTGCGGTGGCAGCTTCGGCTGAGGCGGCTTGCAGTAACGTTAGCAGTTGCCCCGTTTACAAAGTCGATTCTTGCTGTTGCCATGTCAAGTTCATTGGAAAACACCCTGACTCCTGAGGCGGAAATATGCTTGATGTCGTATGGTATGAGCGAGAGAACCAGATCAATGTCATGGATCATAAGGTCAAGAACGACGGAGACATCGGTAACCCGTCTGGAAAACTTACTCAATCGCTCCGCCTGAATATACATTGGCCTGCCGATATAAGGCTCTATTGCTCGAATAGCCGGGTTAAAACGTTCAATATGTCCGACTTGTATGCGTACCTGATTTTCCGCTTCAAGCCGTATAAGCTCATCCGCCTCTTCTACTGTTATAGTTATCGGCTTTTCTATAAAGAGGTGAAGGCCCTGTGCAACCAGTGTCCGGGCAATGTTGAAATGGGAGCTTGTCGTTGTTGCAATAATCGCAGCATCGCATTGCTGTGCCAGAAGCTCAAGTGAGTGGAAAGAGGGTACAGAATATTTTTTCGACATTTCATCAACCCGATCAAAGTCGAGGTCATATATTCCTGCGCAGTGAATATCCGTCCAATCCCGGGCGATTTCTGTGAGAAGCTTTGTATGAAACTCACCGAGTTTCCCAACTCCGATAATCCCAATATTCATATGGCTCACTCTTTTATCGATAACGTTTTCCTATCACCTTTATCATACGTTATGCGGCTTTATGGGAATGGTCAAGAGCTTCAATTTTATACTTGAACAGACTGAACGCAATGAGCGCCCCAATAAGTGTCAGAATACCGGCAACAATATAGGGTGCGTGAAAATTCATGCCGTAGAGTATACTTCCGCTGAATGGTCCCATAATGCGGGCAAAAGAGTTTACAGATTGTGACAGACCGAGAATCTGCCCCTGTTTCTCTTTATAACTGTAGAGCGAAATCATGGAAAGGTTTATAGGCGCAACAAGGCTGGTGCCTATGGCAAAAAAGAATAGGATGACAAGACCAATTGAAAAGAGTGACGTTTGCGGGGCAAATGGAACAAAAAAGACACCGATAAAGGTGAAAAGATGACCCCAGAGGAAAAGCTTATGCTCTCCCAGTTTTTTTATAAGCTTACTGATAAGGCCACCCTGCACGACGACCGACCAGATGCCCACATAGGCAAAGATATAACCGATCTGCTGGTCGGAAGCTGAGAAATACTCTTTCCATAGCAGGATGGAGGCCACCTGCATATTCACAATGGCAAAGGTATAGATATAGTTAGCAATCATCAGCAGTGCAAGGGGACGGGAGCTGAACACCAGCTTCAGTCCTTCACCGTACTCCTTGAGCTTTTCACCTAAAAAAATGGAGGTGGAACGACGTGGTTCGCTATCAGCGGTTCTTTTTTTCAGAAAGCCGAACTGCATTTTTTTCGCACTTGTGTTGGACTCCGGCAGTAAAAAAATGGCAAGAATAAAATCGATGCTGATCAACGCTGCCGAGACATATCCGACCATCTGAATACCATAATTGTGCTTGAGCAATCCTCCGATAAGCGGGCCTATGATAAAGCCTATGCCAAATGCAGCGCCCATCATTCCCATGGCTCCGGAGCGGTTTTTACTGTCGGTTACATCGGTAATATAGGCCTGGGCTGCAGCTATGTTTGCTGAACCGATACCGGATAGTCCCCGTGCAAAAATAAGCAGAGGGATAGTGCTTGCCTGTGAAAAAACCAGATAGGATACTGCTGTAATAAAAATACTGATCAGCATAACCGGCCGCCGGCCGATTTTATCGCTCAGCTTTCCCCAGAGAGGGGAAAAGATAAACTGCATGATGGAAAAAATCGCTGCAATCAGTCCGATCATGAAGGGATTAGCCCCTAGATCTTTGGCATAGGTCGGCAGAAGTGGAAGCACAATGCCGAACCCGATCAAATCCAGTAAAACCGTCAGAAGTAAAATGACCAGTGGAGAGCGCTTCATGCATGCATATCGTTTTGTTCCTCTAAAGGCACAAAGATAAAAAAATTAACGCCGATTCTGACAGTGAGTGCCTAAAAAATCAGGGGACTTGCTGTTCATGTGCATGAATAGTTCTGTATAGCAGGTCAATTCCTTCGAGCACCCTGGGACCGGGACGAAGAAATAGGCTGTTGTCGAATTTGTCGTAAACCCTGTGGCGTTTAACTGCAGCTATATTCTGCCAGCCGGGACGGTTCATCACGTCATCGGAAGCTGACGTTTTTTTTGCCATATACATGCAGGCTATCACGTCCGGATTTCTCTTGATTACCCACTCCTGTGATATTTCGAAATACTCCTTTGTAACGACGTCACCAATATTCAGCCCTCCGGCATAAGCAATAAGCGCCGAGGTGTAACTTCCTTGACCTCCTGTCCAGAAAGGGTCGTTCCAGATTTCAAGATAGACCGTGTTTTTGTTGCTCTCAGCAGCAGCCTTCTTTTTGAAGGTCTGAAGACCATTCGATATCCTTATGGCAAGGCTGTCAGCCTCTCTGGTGTGTCCTGTCAGTAACCCGAGTTTTCTAAGTACCACAGGGATATCGTCCGGAGTTTTACAGGAAAAAGTTTCTCTGCGCATGCCAAGAGCTGATATTTTTTTCCCGGTCTCTTTATCAGCCAGGTCAACATCAATAACCAGGTCAGGGTGGATGGAGGCAAGCAGTTCAAGTGATGGACGTCCGAACGCTCCAATGACAGGTATTTTTTCAGCCGCTGCCGGCCAGTCGCACGCGTTTGTTCTCCCTACAAGCTGATCGCCTGCCCCAATGGCAAATAGCATCTCAGTAAGGCTTGGTGCAAGGCTTATAATGCGCAGTTTGCCGGTAGGATGATCGTTAGTATTGTTCTGTTGACGGCTGCATCCGGATTCAAGGAGGAACAGAAGAATGAAGAAAAAAAGCATGAAAGGATTACTGCGGAAGTTGCTGCGCATAGTACTGAAGTATCTGTAAGTGATTGAAGGCAAGAGGCTGTTTGAGGGCCTCATCAAGCGGAAACCACGATATCTGTTCAACCTCGTCAGGCATCAACGTTAAAGTCCCTTGCCCGGTACCGTAAAAGCAAAGTGCTACAGCATGAAAGCCGTATTCAGGAAAGATTTCGTCACTGTAAGTTAGAAACTGCGGTTCGATGAACTCAAGGCCGGTTTCTTCGGCTACTTCCCGGACAACAGCAGCAAGCGCAGTTTCAGCTGCATCAATATGCCCTCCAGGCAGGCACCAGAAGCCCTTAAAAGGCGAGACACTCCTGCGGGTCAGCAGTACCGTTGAACGAGTTGACTTATCCGGAGTGATAATAGCCGCAACAGTCGCCTTTGTAATTCCACTTCTAACCATCAGGGAAAATGGCAAAAAAAGATGATTTCTAAAGGATGTTAAACATAAAAATACAAGACGTCTTCTTGTATTGGTTTGAACTTGTTTATTATATAATGATAATATTTGCGTAATTATTGTTTTGCTTGTTCTATTCTGAAGAAAATACAATCAATTATGATTAAAAATGCATATTATGCATGAAATATGGTCTATAGATGTATCTTTAGCATCGAAATCAGCATTTAGTCGGTTTCAAAAGAACCATCATAAAGAGTATGTGTCGTGTTTCAGCAACCTTGAAAAAATCAAAAGACTACTCAATCAGGGGAAGAAGCTTGCCGAGATAGAGCATCATCCGTCATTTTTTCGGCATGAAACAAATGAAATATTTCGAATAGGACAGAGTGGATTAACTGGTGCAAAAGAGTCAAGATTATACGTTTACCCCTGTTTTCGAGAAAATGTGATCTATATCCTCGGAATAGGAACCAAGGAGACTCAACAGTCCGACTTGATTGGCGCGAAAAGAGCTATCAAAGGCATCTGTTGAGAAAGGGAAGTTTAAAACAGGGTTAATGCCAAATAACTGATTTATATAAAAGGAGATAGGCTGTGGAAGATCTTAGGTTTACATCGGTAAGTGATGCGGCCGCATTCCTCGCTGGAGATAAAAATGTTAAGCAGCAGGTGGATGAAGAAATTTGTTTCAGTCAGCTTGTCAATCACCTTCTCCAGCTCAGAATAGAAAAGGGTATTTCTCAAAAAGAGCTGGCAAACCGTATAGGTTGCGATCCGAGCAAAATCTCCAGACTAGAGGCTGGTAACGATTTGCAGTTGAAAATGGGTGATGTGATGCAGTACCTGTCTGTTCTTAATGTAACAATGAATATGGTTTTTGAAGATACTTCACTTCCTGTTGCCGAGCAGATCAAACAGCATGTTTTTCTGATTCATGAAAAGCTGGAACAACTTGTGAAACTGGCAAAACAGGTTGATGGAGATGAGATTATCATCAATAAGATTCACGTTTTTTGTAGTGAAGTCTTATTTAATTTCCTTTCGCGGTTTGGTGATAGCTATAAGAAGCTATGTGTTGTTTCCGGGTCTGGCAATACGGCCTTGCCGGGCTCAATGCAAATACCTTCTGATTCTGATTCAGGTTATCGTGGAGGTTGTAAAGGTCTGGATGCGGCACTCCTGTGAATACATGGATGATCAACCGGAATGTTTATTCTTTTTTTTCTACCGATCCTCAAACAGCTCCCCGATCTCATTGCTTTCGACGAAAGGATCAATGCAGTCGTGCTGGCTGTTCTTTGGGTTGTTGACTTTCGTTGAAATCGGATAGACCGTAAGTGCACCGTCTTTTGATGGCTTTAGCAGCTTCCCTGCTTCTGGCATGCTGGCATTGAGCCACTCTTTCCAGTGTTCCGGCTCAAGGATAACCGGCATGCGATCGTGAACACATTTCATTTCGCTGTTGGCATCGGTGGTGATGATCGTACATGACACAACAGGAGCTGCACTGGCATCTGCCTTCCAGGTGTCCCACAATCCTGCGAAAGCCATGGGTTTGCCGTCAGCCCTGTGGATGTAGTAAGGCTGCTTTTTGCTCTGTGCCGTTTGCTTCCATTCATAGAAGCCGCTGGCAGGGATGATGCAGTGCGACCGGTGCAGCATGTGGCGAAAGTATGGCTTTATGGCGAGGGTTTCAGAGCGCGCATTGATTGGCCGGACTTTCGGCAGTGCCTTTGCCCAGTGCGGAATAACGCCCCAGTGTGCAAGCGTGAGCGTGTTTTTGCTCTGGTCTCCCAGGAGAACAACAATATCGGTATCGGGGGCAATGTTGTAGTTTGCTGAAAAGTCTATCTCTTGCTCCTCAACAAATGGGAGTTCGTACTGGTGGAGCTGCCTGATGAAATCTTTCAGTTCAAAGAAGACGAATCGACCGCACATGAGGTGAAATGGTTTGCCGTTACGAGGTAAACTTTCGTAAATAAATAGTACAAAAAATATAACAGCAACCCACCTGGGACATTATGGGAACCATTGCGGATTATACTGGAGGCCTTATACTCGAAAGCATACGCAAAGCGCTGCACTATTTTGATTCCAGTGAGGGAGTACTAACTCATGATGAAAAAGGTCAGCGCCTGCACAAAAACATCAACGAATTTGAACCTCTCGTTCTGTCATTCGACCAGGCAGGAGAATACATTAGGGAAGCAAAATCTTTAGCAATAGGCGAACGTGTTTGCAGAGTTCTTCATCCGGAAGCTGGTTCTACAGAATCAGTTTTTCTCAATGAACTGGCCGTTGCAATGGTTGCGAACGGGCATGCAAAGATAGCGTCAATAGAAGAGGCTGAGGAATGCCTGCGAAAGAGTACGGGACATCCTCTCATCAGCTCAAAAGTGTCAGGTGAGTATCTGGAAATATGCCGATCATATCCTCCTGATTGTGTTTATTGGAGAGCTGAAAAACGAGGTCTTCATTGTCTGCAGCGAAAAGACCACGCACTATAAAGCTGGGCAAACATATACGCAATGATAGAATAACTGAAAGATTGTGCAGGTGTTTGAGGTTGACTATCTTAAGCGAATGTCCGGTTACCTGACTGGTAAAACATGCTGTATGCACATTATCCATTCCATAAACGACTTCATCCTGATAACGCCTCAACTTGGCATTTTGGACTTCCGGGCTTTTCTCAATCTGGCCATGTTCATCACCGAAAGTGAACGCAAAAGCAAAGGAGCAGAGCGACATGTATAGAAAAAGGTCGATTTCTATACACGTTAATGCAATCATGTATAAAAAACTCCCGTTTTCTTTACAAATATAACCAGCCATGTCCTATAACATACCCTCTTTACCACTTGCGATTGAACTGGAAACGGTTCCTGTGCTTAAAAAAGCCGCATCGGCACACCGTTATTTAGCAGAATTGAAAGGGATGTCACGCAGTATTCCCAATCAGTCAATTTTAGTGAATACCCTTTCGCTTCAAGAAGCCAAAGACAGCTCCGCAATTGAAAATATTATCACCACACATGATGAACTTTTTCGTGAAGAACTTTTTCCGGAGTTTGCCTCAAATGCCTCTGCCAAAGAGGTGAAAAACTACGTTACGGCCTTGAAGAGAGGTTTTGATCTCGTACAACAATCCTCTCTGCTTACCAATAATCACATTCTTACCATTCAGGAGGCTTTGGAAAACAACAAGGCGGTTTTCCGCAAGCTGCCGGGGACAGAGTTGAAAAATGATCTCACTGGAGAAATTGTTTATACACCTCCTCAGTCACACGATGAAATTCTTCGCCTGATGAGTAATCTTGAGCGTTTTATCAATGACGATGCCATGAGCACTCTTGACCCCTTGATAAAAATGGCCATTATTCATCATCAGTTTGAAAGCATACACCCGTTTTATGATGGAAACGGAAGAACGGGAAGAATTATCAACGTGCTCTATTTGGTAGCCAAAGGATTACTCGATATTCCTGTGCTCTACCTGAGCCGATATATCGTTTGCAATAAAGCGGATTATTACCAAAAACTTCAAAAAGTGAGAGAAAACGGGGAGTGGGAGCCATGGGTACTCTATATGCTTGATAGTGTAGAAACTACATCACGCCAAACCATTACGATTGTCCAGGAGATTGGTGACGCTATAACCCATTACAGAAGTGGCATCCGCGAAAGCTGTAAATTCTATAGTCAAGATCTCATCAATAATTTGTTCTATCACCCGTATACCAAAATTGAATTCTTGACGAAGGCATTAAACATAACGCGTCTTACGGCTACCAAATATCTCGACGCACTCTGCGCTGAAGGGTATTTGCATAAAGAAAAAATAGGTCGTTCAAATTATTACATCAACAAGGCACTCTTTGGTATCCTGACAAAGCCGTTATCGGATAGCGAAAAATGAAACTGAAATTCGATTCAACCCTCAACTACCAGCTCGAAGCTATAAAAAGCGATACCGAGTGCAAATAGGATTGCTTTGTACTGACGGGATCAGCCCAGATGCAGACGGCTACCCCTGTGCCGCTCATAGCAGGCAAAAGCTTCACTGGACTGGCTATCAGGTGCTGGCCTACTACTAATTATGTGAGCTGGGCAAAGGCGTTCCCTGAGTACCTGGAGCAGCTGCAGCTGCCTTTTGGGAAGGAGTATGAATTTGCGCTGGAGATGGTGGGAATGGGGGGAGATTGATCTGTTGTGATATAAAGAACAGGCGATTATATGAAGACAAAACCAACAAATTCCAGGAATTGGTTTGACCAAGGCGGTCAAGCCTATGCCGCTTTTAGACCACAATACCCCTCAGAAATTGCCTCATATCTAACGTCATTAGTTCCTGAGACAAGGCTTGCTGTAGATGTAGGGTGTGGGACAGGTCAACTGACACAACTTCTTGCCCCATACTTTGACACGGTTATAGGACTTGATCCAAGTTCCGATCAAATCGCAAACGCGATTCAATCCAAAAACGTTAGCTATCAATGCTCATCCGCTGAACATCTCCCGTTAAACAATGGTAGCGTAAACTTGATAACAGCAGCACAATCAGCTCATTGGTTTGATCTACCGAGGTTTTATAACGAGGTGCGTAGGGTTGCCAGCACAAACAGCATTCTCGCTTTGATTAGCTACGGCGTTCTAAAACTTGAACCAAGCATCAATGATAGGGTTCAACATTTTTACTGGAATGAAATTGGACCCTATTGGTCACCAGAGCGCAAAATGGTTGATAGTGGTTACGCCACTATTGACTTCCCATTTACAGAACTTGCTCCACCATCAATGGAAATCCGTCTTGATTGGGATTTGAATGAGTTTATGGGTTATATCTCAACTTGGTCGGCGATACGAAACGCTATAGAAATTGGACGAGAAGACTTGCTTCAGAGCTTTTCGAATGACATAACAAAGGTCTGGGTCGATGCCAACACTAAGCATCCGATCACTTGGTCTATCAATATGCGGATTGGAATACTATGATTACTCGGTAAACCTACACCCCACTCAATTGCTTGGGAGCTGTCCATTCAATGCGATATCCATCAAAACATGAACTGGGCAAAGGCATTTCCTGAGTATCTTGAGCGGCTGCAGCTGCCACTTGGGAAGGAGTATGAGTTTGCGAAAGAGATGGTGGGGATGGGCGGGGATTAAGATCTTCAACCGCAGCACTTTGAGTTCACCCCTTCACCTCAATAATATCATCCCACCGCGTGGTATAGCTGGGCGAAAGACGCTCCTGATTAGGTTTCCAGGCTTCGGAGTTTTCAGAGGCAAGATGTACAGCACCACTACCATAGCGCTGGTTGATTGAATCCATAACCAGCATAAGCCGGGCATCGCGCTCATAGGCAGAGGGCTCTTCTTCAGGGAAAAGCGAAAGCGTCGTACTGCATGACTTTCTTGGTACAAACCCACTCACAATAACGCCCGCTTTTTTATAGACCATTCCATCGCGAAATATCCCCTCAAGAATCTTATCAGCAGCGTTGAGGATCGCTCTGGAATCATTTGTAGGATGCTTGAGTGCCGCAGTGCGTGTTCCCCAGTACCGGGCACCCGACTCATCGAACGGGCTGGTAGCGATGAAGACCGTCAGCATTGAGGCAAGCGAATCCTCTTTGCGCAGCTTGACTGCGCATTTGCCGGCGAAAGTTGCAACAGCCTGCTGCAGCTCTGCAAGCGTGCTCACGCTGCGGCCAAAAGAGCGCGAGGTGCAGATGCTTTGCTTTGCAGGCCGCACCAGCTCCATCGGCAGGCATGATGTGCCCTGCAGCTCTGCCTGAATTCTTGCGCCGACGATGTGCAGATGCTTGCGCACCCAAGCAGCTGATGCAGCGGCCAAGTCAGCGGCGCTCTCTATGCGCTTTGCCTGCAGCAGCTTGCTCCACTGCCGCCCGATGCCCCAGATATCCTCGACCTTGGTGCACTCAAGGGCATCGTGAATTTCTGCATGACTTTTGAGCACACAGACGCCCTGATAGTGCGGATTCTTTTTTGCCAGGCGGTTGGCAATCTTGGCAAGCGTTTTCGTCGGCGCAATGCCGACGCAGACAGGGATGCCAGTATGCAGCCGAACGGTCTTTCGCATGTGCTGGCCGTAATCAGCCAGATCGAAGCGTGTGAAGCTCGACATATCCAGGAATGCCTCATCGATGGAATAGACTTCGATTTCAGGAGCAAGTTTGCCCAGAAGCCGCATCACCCGTGACGACATATCGCCGTAAAGGGCATAGTTCGAGGAGAAGACTGAAACATTATGCTTCTTAAGCAGTTCGCGGCACTTGAATTCCGGCGTGCCCATCTGGATGCCGAGCGCTTTGGCTTCTTCGGAGCGGGCGATGATGCAGCCGTCATTGTTCGAGAGAACAACAACCGGTCGCAGGCGCAGCTCTGGCCTGAAGGTGCGCTCGCATGAAGCGTAGAAATTATTGCAGTCGACAAGGGCAAACATGAAAAAGTCTCCAGCCGTTGTTATCTCGGCTTATGGATAACATAGGATAAAATCCCCCAGATCAGAAAGTCATTATCCTCAATGATTTTGATGGGCTTGTATTCAGCATTGGCAGGCATGAGGTAGATGCCGTCTTCCTTCAAAGCCAACCGCTTCAAAGTAAATTCACCGTCAATAAAGCAGACAGCTATATCCCCATCCTTCTGCTCAAGCGCCTTGTCGATAACCAGAAGGTCGCCATCTGCTATACCGGCGTCAATCATGGAGTGCCCTTTCACTCTTGCGTAGAAGGTGGCTTCAGGGTGCTTGATAAGCTCTTTATTCAGGTCAAGAGCCATCTCGATATAGTCTTCAGCAGGCGATGGAAAGCCCGCAGAGACTGGCGAACCGGCAAGCGGCAGCTTAAGCTCGGTTGTGAAGTCGGGGGTGAAGAAGTCCAGCACGGGGCCGGAATGAATTCTGGAAAGTCTCATGGATATCGCCATTGTAATCAGTTAACGCCATCCACAAATATAGCGGAAGAAGCTGATTTTCCTTATATGGACCATCATGATACCAGAAAGCTGACAGATGTAAGGGGTATCAAGCACCCAGCTAAGAGTGCTGTTTGAAAACTGTTTTTGCGATAGCATGCCGTGCCATATCCTTGGTTGTAAAGGCTGAATGAATGAGGAGAACACGCTCTGCAATGCCCTTTTGGCCTTTTTGCCTGGCACAGATTGCACGCAACTCGGGAGCAAACCCTACGCCAATGAGGCGCATGCCTTCGATTATACCGGTGGTTGCTTCCACAAGAAAAATTGCAATGGCATTTGTTTCTGACGCCAACCAGACTCTGCGGGTTTCATCATCAAATTTTGAGATATCAAAAGAGATATCAATACTGAAATTCTCTCCGAAATCCACGACCAGAAAAGGAATATCACGCTGTTCAAAGAGTGACGCGGTGATTGTACCTCTTGTAAACAGCTTTCTTTCTCTACGCGACGCGAAATCTTTTTGAGTGCCATCAGGATATGGAAAAAACCTTCTGTCGGGATCGCAACATTCATTTCCCGGCCAGTACAGTACTCTTCATGGGGAAAGAGTTTCCCAACTTGATATGCATCCATAACTTTGAAGGTAGACTCCTGTTACTACCGGACTGATTAGCTGTAAGGTAAAAAAAGGTTTTAAAAATATTCGATACTCTTCACCGCTACTTTGACTCGCTCTTAAGCAGCAAAATGCTGTCTCATTAAACGAAGATTTTTTGAGACAGCATAATCGTGCGACTGTTAGAAAATGGGAAATAAGAGCACCTTGCCACGGACAGCTTTTGTCCGACCACTATTGGTATATTTAATGATATGACCTTAATAACCACCAAAATAACGGTATAAACCTTGATTTCATAACGGCTTATATTAGGTGAAATCGTTTATAAGGGCGAAATAGATTTGTATATTTTATGATATTTAGTTTCTGCTGCATCTTTGGAGCAGTTGATTATTTCCACCGCTCCTCATGAGTTTGACATTTACGAGATCCCCTATTACATAATGCAAGAGTATAATTCAGACATCAACATCATCGGTAGTATTCCGGATTTCAGCTTGCTTGAGGTTGCATTGACACAATTTGCCAAAGGAAAGGGTTGTCTTGATCTCAAGGAATTGCTGGTGACCAACAACGCCTTCGACTTTCGGACGGAGAGCACCCGGAAGCGCTTTCTTGCAGCGGTAGAGCGCAGCATTCTGGTTTTTGCCAGTGAGCAGCACCGGCAGTTGATGGTGGCACTTTTTAATGCCCCTGGTCTGGAAACTCTGAAACGGTTGGCAATTTTTTTGCAGTTGTTTGCCGGGAACGATCTCTTCCGGATTCTTACCAAAGAGGTTTATCTGAAGGTCTACTTCTCCGGTCGGACAACGATTGCCGGGGATGAGGTTTTTGCATACTTGAAGGACCGCCAATGCCACTCCCTGCCGTTGAAAAAATTCTCGGATTCGACCTTGGAAAAAATTGCTTCAAAGTATCTCACGATTCTCAAGAAGCTTGGTATGGTTGAGGGTACAGTAAAAAAACGGTTGCTCAATATCAGACTTTCTGAGGCTGAACTTCTTTTCTTTGTGTATGTTATCCTCAGTGTGGATGATTCTACAACTGATATTTTAAAGTCACCATATCGAGAGTTCTTGTTTCTTGAACGAGAGGAGTTGATCCGGTCGCTAAAAAACATCAGCTTCATGCCATTTATCAATATCGCCTCTACCGGGGAGGCTCTGACTGTGCAGTTAAAATTGTCACCACAGGAGCTTGTTGATGCCATTTCTCACTGAACAAAAGCAGAAATTCGATGATCTTCGTGTGGTTTTACACGAAGACAACCGGACGCAACTGAAGCGAACAGCAAACGGAGGAAATACCGTCCTGTTTGTCTATCCCCCGGCAGATGAGGAGGAGTATATCGCCCATGCCAGAGAGCTTTATCCCGAAGGCCATTTCATTGATGTCGCCGAGTTGTTTGTCAAAAGCATCGACCTGCTTGGTGATGAGTACAACGGCTTCTCAAAAGAGCATCAGCCTCTGGAGGGGTTCAAGGCGTTTTATAATGATTACATCAGCACCTCATTCAAAGCCTTCACGAACGACTACCCAAACTGCCTCTTCTCCCTGATTGTCACGGAGATCTGCCAGGCAAGCCGGGAGGGAAAAACAGCCTTTCTCGTGCACACCGGCGCTCTTGAAGGCACCGGCATTGAGAATGTCAACATTATGGAACACAAAACCGTGATGTCGCAGGGTATACCGCTTGTCATCTTCTATCCTGCCGACTACCGGAACAACGAACTGCTCTTTCTCAACCATAAAACGGCATCAAACTACCGATGCCATCTTGTCAAATAGTGGAGTGCCCTATGCCCAAAATCAAAGAGCTGTTGAGTCTCAACCTCGATATTGATATCAAGAATGTCATTGACCTTGAAGAGCAGGTCGAAGAGGAGATCCGTTACGAGATCGATAACTACATCGTCACCGAAAATATTGGCCGTCACCTCTCCACCTTTGCCTCAAAGTATAACTCCAGCATCAAAGAGACCGGAGTCTGGCTCTCAGGCTTTTACGGCTCCGGCAAATCCTATTTTGGCAAGATGCTCGGCTACCTGCTCGGCAACAACATGATCATGGGAACTCCGGCCATTGAGCGCATCATCCCGAGGCTCTCCGGGCTCAATGATGCGGCCCTCATCGAAAACTATCTGCGCAAATTCGCCAGCAGCAACAACCGGGTTATCTCGCTCGATATCGCCAAACAGAACACCGACAAGGGGCTGGCCTTTACCCTCTTCCGCAATTTCCTGAAAAGCCTCGGTTTTCTTGACTCTGTCTACGGCTATATGGAGTATCAGCTCTTCCTCGACGGCCACTATCCAGCTTTTAAAGAGAGAGTGAAGCAGCTCGCCGGTGAAGAGTGGCAGAGCATCCGGGCAAGCTCCATGCGCGTCCCCTCAACCATTCGCAAAGTCTTGACCGCATGGAAATATACCGAACAGGAGTACGACGAAACCGTCATCCATCTCAACTCCATCATTGACAGCTTCAGCGCATCGAAGCTCAAGGATGAACTGAGCCGCTACCTCGAAAAGCAGCAAGGCGAAACAATCGTCTTTATTTTCGACGAAGCGAGCGAAGCCATCAGCCAGAAAAAGTTTACTCTGCTTGACCTTGAAGGACTGAGCGAATCACTCTCCGCCATCGCCTCCAGAGTCTGGACCATCGCCATTGCCCAGGAGAAGCTTGACGATGTCATCAACAACAACAGTATCAGCAAGAGTCAGCTCACCAAAGTGACCGACCGGTTCAAAACCAAGATTCACCTTGAATCAACCGAAGTCGATGTCATCATCCGCAGTCGCCTGCTGCAAAAGAGCGATGAAGGGCAACGGTTGCTCGAAGCCTTTTTCGACAAGAACGCAGGAAAAATTGCCGACATAACCAACCTCAAAGCCTCTATCCCGACAAAGTCAGAGAGCAAAGCGTTATTCTCGATCTACTACCCCTTTCACCACTACCAGTTCAGGCTGCTGCAGAACTTTCTCTTTGCCTCCAATGCCCTGACTGCCTCGCAAGTTGCCGCTCGTGGGATGATTATCACCACCTTCGATGTATTGCGCAACAAACTCGGCAAGCTCGACGCATACAATTTTGCCACTGCCTTTGATATTTGTGACGAAGCGCAGACGGCCCCACCCGCTGCACTGGTCAACAAGTACGACCTTGCCCGCCAGATGCTGAAAGAGTTTCCCATTGATGGCATCAGGCTGCTGAAGGCAATCCACTTTCTCTCGGTATCAGAACTCGTTGCAACCACGGCAGAGAATATCACCAAAGCCTACATCTCCACGGTTGACGACTACTATAGCGAGAAACCCCTGATTGAAGAGGCGCTCACGACCTTGACCACGGCAAAAGTCCTTCTTGAAACCAATAACAATTTCAAGATCACCTCCGATCTGGAGACAAAGCTCCTCGACGAGATGAAGGATTTTACGGTTGAGCACTTCATCCGCAAAAAAGAGCTGGTCGCCCGATTGCAGAAAAACAGTTACATCCGCTCAATCGCCGCAATCAGCGACAACAGCGTCACCTACAATTTTCACCTCACCACTGACCTTGGCGATGAACTTGTCAGCTCCTCCAACAAGGATCTCCAGATCGAGGTGTGCAGCCTCTACAGCGTTACCGAAAAGCGTACCGACTTCATCGACACCATCAAGCAACAGACCCAGAACATAAAGCACAAGATTACGCTTGTCCCCGACAACGCACAGTTCAGCACCATCAGCCGCCTGATTGATGAAATCCTGCGATTCTCCTACATGGACGACAAGTACAAAAACGACAGCGATCCTCTTGTCCGGCAAATCATCCGCGACTTCGCGACCATGAGGGATGAACGGGAAAAGGATCTTCTCAATCTCATTACCACAGCCTATACCAAAAGCACGGCAGTCTACCTCTTCAACGCCATCCAACTGGGCGAAACCAATTTCAAGGCAGAAGTAAACACCCTTCAAAAAAAGGTGCTCGATAATGTTTTCTACAAACGCCCCTCCAAACAGCTCTCCGAAGCGCTGGCGACCTCGATTATCAAGGAGCGGCAGAACGACAAGCTTACAAAGTTCAACGATGGCAACGACTTTGCCTTTTTCGACTCCAACGGCAACTTCGTGGGCGACGCTCTTGAGTGCATGGAGGCGGTAACCGCCAAAATCAAAAGCCAGTACCTCAGCGGCAAAGATCTTGAACTGGAGTTAAAGAGCGCCCCCACAGGCTACGAATATGGCACCGTGGCCACCCTTGTGGCCGTGCTTTTCCGCGCCGGTCGCCTTACCGCCAGGTTCAACGCCAAAGATATTTTCTCATACCGTGACGATGTTGTTGAAAGCATCTTCAGCTCCAGCCGGAACTTCCAGAAAGCCTCCTTCAAGTCACTCTCCAAATCGCTGACGACGGCACAAAAAACCGATATGGTCACCCTGCTTCGGGCCCTCAAAATTGAAGAGGTGACCAAAGAGCGGGTTGACTGGAACAGCAACGACTTTGCGCTCATCGAGGCCATCCGGGCCCTCTCGGAGTACTACATCAACGCCGTCAAAACGATGAAAAAGACCGTGACGGATTTTGAGCCGCTCTTTGGCACCGAAGCCACCCTGATTGGCAAACTGCACGAGTTTTCCGGCAAGGTGACCGAGGCCAACTTTCTTGACACGGCTGACAACTTCCTGCTCAATCAGGCAGAGTTTGAGGCAACAGTTAAAAAAATCGAGAAGATTGAGAAATTCATCAAGTCAAACCTGCAAAAAGCGCGATTCATCAAACGCTTTGTGGATGAACTGAAGATTGAGCTTGAAAAGGCCGACGTCACCAGCAGTGATATACAGAAAACCATCGCTCTCTTTGACGAAATCTACTCCCGCTCAGTGGTTGAAGGGTACAGGGAGATTCTTGCTGAAGGGCAAAAGCTCAAGGACTTTTACCACAACCTGATGGTTGAGGCCAATAAAAAGGCCAGCGAAGCAAACCGGGAGCTGCTTGCCGCCGCAACTGCACTCATTACAGAGATCAAAAGCTATCCCGAAACACTGAACCCTGACCTTCTGCGGCAGGTTCAGTCTATCAAAGAGTATGCCGAAAAGCGCATCAATGACGAGGTCAAGCTCGACTACACCATCAAATGCGCCAGTTGCCACTTCTCACTCTCGGAGATGATTACCTGCACTGCACTTGCCCCACAGAAGCTCGCCGAGTTGCAGGTTGCCGCAATGAGTATTGTGAAGGAGGCTCCTCCGGCCCCCGTACCGATGGAAGAGAGCAAGAGCGGAGCAATAAGCAGCTTCATACCGACACCGAAAGCGCCAAAACGGCTCTCGCTTAAAATTGCCCGCACCACAACGGTCGGTGCGTTCAAGCAGATGCTGCAACTCCAGTTACAACAGGTTGCCGGTATGCAGGACAGTGACCAAATTGAAATAGACCTCTAAAAAGGCAAAGGCCCCGAACAATGAAACTTTCCGACCACGTCAAGAGTATCCGTGAGCTGATTTCCTCAGCTTTTGCGAACCAGTTTGCCCGGCTTGGCATCACCGCAGAGCGCCAGAGCGAGCCAGCCACCCTCGACCAGCCACAGCAAGAGCTTCGGGCCACGCTTGACGCCATCCTTGAAAGCCACAACAAAGAGACCGGCACACAGGCCGCCGCCTACCAGAAAGCGCTCGACGACTACACCTTCACCCTCTTCAACCGCCTTGCCGCTCTGAAGGTGATGGAGGCGCACCGGATGTTCCCCGAAGTGCTCACCAAACGGGCTGAAAATGGCGGACGCTCCTTTGGCCACCGTGCATGGCTGGAGCAGAACCCGCTCATGTCTTCCGAAGAGCTTGAAGGGTTGCTCCCCTATATTCGCTTTGCCTTCGACACCCTCAGCCACAACATCCACCTCTACTCCCGCGAGAGCAGCTACGACATGCTCCCCTACGTGCTCGACCTGAACGCCATCATCGGCGCTGTCAATGCCGTTGAGGAGGACAGTGATGTTGGCTCTGAAATCTGGCTCTCCGACGACATCATGGGATGGCTCTACGAGAGCTACAACCTCTCCAAAAAACAGGCATTCAAGGAGTCCGGCGACAAGATCGAGTTCGACAAGGTTGCCCTCTCCTCCCAGGTCTATACGCCGCGCTGGGTTGTTGAGTTTCTGGTCAACAACTCCCTTGGCAAACTCTATCTGGAGATGTACCCGGATTCAGAGATTGGGCGAAAGAAAATTGCCAACATCCCCGCCACAAGGGTGCGCGAACCGAAACCCCTGACCGAGATTCGGCTGATTGATCCGGCAACAGGCTCAGCCAACTTTCTGCTCTACGCTTTCGACCTCTTCTACGACCTCTACCTCGACCAGATTGAGAACTATGGCGCAGAGTATGATGAAGAGGAGATTGGAAAGCTCATTATCGAGCACAATCTCTATGGCGTTGACCTCGACGACCGAGCAATCCAGATTGCGCAGTTGGGGCTCTACATCAAGGCGCTGCGACGGAACAGCCGCATCCATATCGAGCGCTTCAATGTGGTCTCCTCCGACTTTTACCTGCCCGACTTTGATGTTGTGGCCAGCTCCTTTTCCGGCAGTTTGGCCACCGACTCCCAGCAGAAGGAGCTGATCAAGGCGATCTGGGCCGACCTGCAGCGGGCCTACCAGTTTGGCTCACTTATCAGGATAGAGGAGCGCTTTAATGCCAATTTCGCATCACTCTTTGAAAAGGCGAAGGCCGACCAGCAGGATCTTTTTGCCGCTGCCGAATATACAAGCCAGGAGAAGTTCAAAGAAGAGCTGTTCAGGGATTTGCACAACGCAGTTTCAGCCTATAGCCAGAGAAGCGGCAACAGCTTTTTGCGAAGCAAGAGTAATGATGCCATCACCTTTCTGGAAATTATGACCCGGAAGTACGATGTGGCGGTAGCTAATCCGCCCTATACCGATTCAAGTGATTTTGGTAAGGAGTTGAAAGCATTTATTGAGGCAAATTACAAGAAGCCTTACGGGTTTCACTCAAACCTTTACGCGACGTTCATAAAGCGATGTGCGGAGATTATCACTGATACCGGCAAAATCGCGATGATTCACCCACTCACCTTTATGTTCATCAAGTCTTTTGAAGGTGTTAGAGAGTATATTTTAAGTAATTTGCATATCAGCTTGTTTGTTCATTACAGTGCTGACAGTACCAATCTATTTGATGGAGCATTTGCATCTGCTCCCGCTTTTTATGTTCTGGAACAAGGGATAACAACCAATGACAAGTCACTGTTTGTTTCTCTGGATCAGTATACACGTACCCCGCAGGAGAAATTCAAGAAAGAGTATGCTCTCGCAGCTCTTGAAAATTTTATTTCTGAAAGAGAAGACAAGCATAATATTACCATCGACCAAGCAAAGCTGAAGCTCATCAAGTCATGGCCTTTTATTTACTGGATTAGTGATGGATTTCGGGAGAAGTTCAAGGATAAGGATTTAAATGAGAGAGTATATATTCGGCAGGGAATTGCGACAGGAAATAATGAAGAGTTTCTACGATTTTGGTGGGAGGTAGAGGAAAATGATATTTTTACTGGAACAAACAATAAAAAATATGTGAGATATTCAAAAGGTGGACCATATCGAAAATGGTATGGAAATATTTGGCTCACAATCAAATTTGATGATGCGTCCTATAATAAATTGAATAGTCAAGGAAATCATCTTCCGAGCAAACAGTTATATTTTTTAGAGGGCATTACCTATTCGTCAACGTCCTCAAAAGGCCATGCATTTAGGCATTTTGAACAAAATCAACTTTTTGACGGAAAAGGTTCTTGTGTCTTTTTAAGTAAAGATTCAAATGCATCTTTTTTTTATTATATGGGCTTGCTTAATAGCCAGATATGCACTTATATAATTGATTGCCTAAGTTCAACTCTTGAAACAACGCAAGGTGATCTCAAAAGAATACCCACACCAATTCCTAATAAAGAAATTGAAAAATCTGTCTCAAAAAATGTTTATACATGTTGTGAAGTCAGAAAAAAACTTGCTGAATTTGATTTGATCGACCACAGGTTTAAAAAATCGCCTTTATCAGATTCCAATTCCATAAAAAAAGGTTTTAAAAGCGCAATCAAATCTTTTTTCTCCTACGAAAACCATCTCCTAACCCAAGTCCTGCTCAACGAAGCAATCATCAACGAAAAAATCTTTGAGGTCTACGAACTAACCCCTGAAGACAAGGCAATGGTGCTTGCCAAAGAGGGCGAATCCGTCGGTGGCCTCCCTGTACTTCCCGAAGCCCGCGCAGCATATCTGAGCGAAACAGAGGCCACGGCCGAGTTCCCGCTTGATAAAATCTTTGATTTCATCGAATCCCGGCCAACCATGACCATGAGCGGGCAGGAGATAGCCGACCTCACCGCAAAGTTCGAGACGCTCTACCAGAGCAACAACGACCTCGAAGAGTTCTGCATCAAGAACAAGATCAACCCGATTAACGTCTGGTACCTCTTCAAGAAAAGCGGAGTTTTGCCGCCGCAGCGGACTAAAACCATTGCGATGGAGTTCCTCGCTGACCTGATCCGTGAAATTCTCAACGAGGACGACGACGGCATTGTCCCCCTGGTGCGCAACACGGGAGAAGAGATTCTGATTGACCGCATTGAAAAGAAGTTTGAAGAGAAGGGGCTCACTTCAGCGCAGTTTGCCGCTTTCCCGACCATTCTTGGCAAGGAGATCAACGACTACATCAACAACAACTTTTTTGCTGATCTCTCCGATCACCTGAACCTCTTCATGTACCTGCCCAAGACCCCTTTTATCTGGCACATCACCTCCGGGCCGCGTCAGGGATTCGATGCCTTCATTATCATCTACAAGTGGAGTCGCGACAAGCTCTTTACCCTGAAGTCAGTCTATATTGAGAAGCGTGAGACGGCGCTGCGCAATCGCCAATCAGACCTGCTCGGCGAAAAAAGCGCACAGGCTGAAGAGGAGAAGGATACCATCTTCCATCAGCTCAAGGAGATCGAGAGCCTCCGGCAAAAGATTGACGAACTGCTCTCCGAAGGCTACGACCCAAAGCTTGATGACGGAGTCGGCAAAAACATTGCCCCTTTGCAGAAGAGGGGAATTATCGCTTATGAGGTGTTGAATCCGGGACAACTCAAAAAGTATCTGAACGCAGACTGGTAACCCAAGAACCCTATGAACTATCAACAGTTACTTGCCCTCTTCAAAGAGACTCACTAGGAGTTGCAGCAAAGAGCTGCCCGCTCCGTCGACACCTCTCTTGTAATCCGGAACTGGCTCTTCGGGTGGTACATTGTGGAGTTTGAGCAGGGCGGCTCAGACAGAGCGGAGTATGGCGCCAATTTGCTAAAAAAAATCGCGGCTCAGTTGACGATCAAAGGCTGTTCAGAACGAAGCCTCGCGCTCTGCTGTAAGTTCTATATCACCTATTCTGGAATTTTGCAGGCACTGCCTGCAAAATCTGAAAGCAGGCAGAATGAGTTCCAAAAGATTGGGCAGACACTGCCTGACCAATCTTTTCGTGAGCAAAGTGAACTACCGGAGATTCAACAGGCACTGCCTGTTATATCTTTTGATACCATTGCCATTGCTCCCAAAATGCTTCAGGAACTCTCCGCCAAACTGGCAGGTTACTTTTCTCTCGGCTGGACGCATTACGTTGCTTTGCTGACCATATCGAACACTGATGAGCGCCGATTCTACGAAATTGAAGCCCGCGAAAACAGTTGGGGTGCCAGAGAGCTTGAGCGGCAGATAGCAGCCTCGCTGTATGAACGGCTGGCTCTCAGTCGTGACAAGGAGGGAATCAGGCAACTCTCAGAGAAGGGGCTTATTATTGAAAAACCGGCGGATGTGATCAAAAGTCCTTTCGTACTTGAGTTTCTTGATCTGGAAGAGAAGAGCACTTATTCGGAACATGCACTTGAAACGGCCATTATCGACCACCTCGAACACTTTCTGCTTGAACTCGGCAAGGGGTTTCTTTTTGAGGCTCGCCAAAAACGCTTCACCTTCGATAACGACCACTTCTATGTTGATCTGGTCTTTTACAATCGTCTGTTGCGCTGCTATGTTCTCATTGACCTCAAGCGCGACAAGCTGACGCATCAGGATCTTGGGCAGATGCAGATGTATGTCAACTATTTTGACCGCTACGTCAAAACGGAGGATGAGCTTCCGACAATCGGCATTCTGTTGTGCCATCGCAAGCATGATGCGCTGGTTGAACTGACGCTCCCCAAGGATTCAAATATCTTCGCCTCAAAGTATCAGCTCTATCTGCCATCAAAAGAGGAGCTGAAAAGGCAACTGGAAGAGGCTGCAGGCATTGGGCACTGCGAAAATCCCAATCAGGAGGAGATGAACGATGTTCGATAAATGGCTCAATCAGGATATCAGAAATGTGCTTTCCAATCACACTTGATACTGATATTATTTGCATTTTTGCTTTTTTTGTGCAAATTTCAAATAAATATTAATAGATATACCATGCTTGTAGAGTTCCGCGTTTCAAATTTTCGCTCGATCAGGGAAGAGCAGCGCTTGAGCCTTGTTGCAAATAGTGACAAGAATCATTCGGAGACTCATGTTATTCGAAGCGATGCTAAGTCAGGTATTTCTCTGTTAAAATCGGCGGTCATCTATGGTGCTAATGCCA
>CAJAJL010000108.1 GCA_903940125.1 uncultured Chlorobiaceae bacterium
AGGTCTTATCTGCAACAGCCGTAATGTTGACAACGAGCGCCAGATGATTGAGGAGCTTGCCAAAAAGATCGGCACGCAGATGATCCATTTTGTACCTCGCAACAACTTTGTTCAGCGTGCTGAGATCAACCGTAAAACCGTTATCGAGTACGATCCGACCCATGCACAGGCTGATGAGTACCGGGCGCTTGCACAAAAAATTCATGACAACAAGATGTTTGTCATCCCTAAGCCGCTTGAAATCGAAGAGCTTGAAGCCCTTCTTATTGAGTTTGGCATCGCTAACTAAAGGCAAAAAGGGAAAATACCATGACTCTTAACATAGCAAATCACTCCAGTTTCTATGGTGTATCACATCACAAATCCGGGCAGATAAATCTGCCCGTTGCACCAAAATGCAATGTTCAGTGTAACTACTGCAACCACAAATTTGACTGTCTTAACGAAAACCGCCCAGAGGTAACAAGTGAGGTGCTTTCGCCAACACAGGCGCTTTTCTACCTCGAACAGGCCATCACACGCTCCCCGAACATTGCTGTTGTCGGCATTACCGGCCCCGGGGATCCATTCGCCAATCCGGATGAGACCATGGAAACTCTCAGAATGGTTCGGGCGATATATCCCGAAATGCCGCTTTACGTTTCTACCAACGGGCTTGATCTCCTCCCTAACATTGATGAGCTTGCCCGATTGCAAGTCAGCCATGTCACACTAACGATTAACGCTATTGACCCGAAAATCGGCGCAGAGATCTATTCATGGGTCCGATATAACAAGAAAATGTACAGGGATGTCGATGCAGCCAAACTGCTGATCAAGAAACAGCTTGAGTCGCTCTCACGGCTGAAGGAGGCCGGGGTTACCGCCAAGGTCTGCTCAACTATTATTCCAGGTATTAATGACATCCATGTGATAACCGTCGCATCGAAGGTTGCTGAACTTGGGGCCGACATCCTGCAATGCCTTCCCTTTTATAACACAAAAGAGACACTCTTTGAAAATCTGACAGAACCATCGTCTGAAATGGTCCAGGAGATACAGGATGCAACCAGCAATTTTATACCGCAGATGAAACACTCTGTTTTGAGCAGGTCGGCAGCATTCCCTGAGAAAACAGTGGAATATCGGCCATACATTGCTGTCTGCAGTATGGAGGGTATGATGATCAACCAGCATCTCGGCGAAGCTGAGCGCTTCCTGATATACGGCATGAATGATAAAGGAAAGTCTCTTCTTGTCAGTGTCAGAAAAGCACCTCAAGCAGGAGGAGGGGAACAACGGTGGAAAGCGTTGGCTGAAACCTTGAAAGACTGCAGGACAGTATTGGTCAGCGGTGTTGGCAACTCACCAAAAAAAGTGCTCAATAGTCATGGGATTGAGGTGGTTGTTCTTGAAGGAGTTATCAAAGAGATCGTCTATGGAATTTTTTCCGGAATGGATATGCAAGAGCTGATGAAAAGAAGCCAGATCCATTCCGCCATTTCACACTGCAGTGGCACTGGGAAAAAATGCGGTTGAGAATAACCTGATTGAGCAAACAGCAGTAGCGGAGTACCGCTATTTTTTTTGACTATCCGCTATAACATCAAAAATATATCGATCAGTTAAAAACTGCCCTGCGCTCTCATGCGCCGGGATTATTAAGCTCATGACGATTATTATTTTCTGGCTGGACGGTTGAAGAGCTTCGTCGAATGTCGATGCGGGACATCAATATCCTTCCAGTTGAACATATAAAAGGTACTGCCAAGCTCGTCTTCTACAGTTAGAAAAATCAAGTATTTTAATAATAAGAAGTTAGCGTCTTCAAAAAAAGTGTTGGCACCACCTGATGGTGTTTTTTATGAATTCCAGCAACCCAACACTATACGGTACGAATACTCGGCGGCATAGCTACTCTTACTGCCTGAAAAACCTTGCCACATGTTCCTACAC
>CAJAJL010000109.1 GCA_903940125.1 uncultured Chlorobiaceae bacterium
GCGGCTTGTACAGATCAGTCCAAACCGGCTACAGCAGTTTTGAAATATAGCTTTTTTCATCACCTCCGCCATCGGCTTACTCATTTCTTGCAGAAGGGCTCCCGGAGAAATCCTTTCCCGACCTTGAGTCGGTGACGATCCTGGGGGTTTTTATTGCCCAAGCCTGCGAATGGTTCACTCATACCCCAACTCCTTCAAATACCCTGCCAGCTCAACACTCGCCGCATCGCGTTCTTTCAGAATGCTGTGCAATGGCTGATGGTATTTTTCCCATAGGTTTTCGAGGCTTGTGCGGAGCGTGCGGCTGTACTGCGCGAGGTACTCTTCTACCGTTGCGTACAAAGTGCGTTCCCTCCGTGCAAGAATGAGTTGTGGACATGCTACCCTATTGCAGGGAGATAATAATATTCTGGTACTTGCCGATACCATTTTGGTAAATCTTTTCAAAACTGTCGAAGGGTTGCACAAATGCCATCATTGCTGGATTTACCCATGCAATGGTTTCGAGAGCTTCAGTGTGTTGATTTTGGAGATCACGCCAATGCCAGATTGGTTCATGATGAAAAATCCTGTTTCTGAGCGTTCGGACTCGATTGAGGCGTTTGGATAGATTCTTTCTAATTCTGATGTGGCGAGGCATATTGGGGACAACCGGTTTCAGTAACCACGGCCAGAGAATTTTTTCATACCGCACATCGAAAAGGCTTGTCCAAAAACCGAAGGTTAATTCAGGGATTATCCTTCCTGCATCAAGTGGCTTTTTGCTTTTGAAAAGAGTGTTTTTTGCTTCTTGAACTTTGTTGATTTCCTGCGGAAACAACAACCCGGGCAGGTCAAACCATGTATCAGTTTTGAAATGCGCTGTAGCGCTATCGTGAACACTGTTTCGAAGGCTTACTTCAAGGCACTGAAGCGGAGTATAAAGGCTCTCAGATAACGCCATGTTCCAGGGGTAATGAGCAAACAGCTCTGCTTCGTCGTTGCTGGAACCGTGTTTACGATAGGCGTCGAGTCGTTCATGCGAAATTGCTCGGCGAAGCTGATCTGAAAAATTTGCTTGCATGTGCCAACCTTAAACCCTATATTTTTGTGCAGTCCCCGGAGAAATCCTCTCCCGACCTTGAGTCGGTGACGATCCCGGGGTTTTTTATTATCAAAAATATACTGCATAAATTGGAAAGACATCAATAATGATGCAAAACGAAGAGCTTTCTCTTTCCAGAAAATAGTGATGTGCTGGAAGTCACCAGTCACTACGAATTGTTCACTCATACCCTAACTCCCTCAAATACCCTGCCAATTCAACACTTGCGGCATCGCGTTCTTTCAGAATGCTGTGCAATGGCTGATGATATTTTTCCCAGAGGTTTTCGAGGCTTGAGCGAAGCATTCGGCTGTACTGCGCGAGGTACTCTTCTACCGTTGCGTAAAGCGTGCGTTCCCACCGCGCCAGAATGAGCTGCCTGGCTTCAGCACTGTCAATTTTATTGCGGGCCTCTTCGACCAGCTTATCTTTGCGCTCTTTAATCTCTTTGATGATCTTCTTGCAGGCCTTAAGCTCAGCCTCCAGTTCCGTATGACGGGCAATACGCGTTTCCTGTTCGGCAATATGTTTGGCTAATTCTTCTGCCAGGTTTCCCATCTCGGCAATCACGTGTTCAATCGGGATAAAAGATTCACCAGCTTTTTTCAGTGCTTTAACCTGCTTCCCTTTGTTTTTTATATCACGGGTAATCTCTTTGAGTTCTCCACCAAATACCTTGATTTGTGACTTAACTTCAGCAAGTTCATCTTTTGGGAAAACTTCGTAATCATCTTCACTCCATATACCCTCTTCCAGTTCATTCACCTCTTTGAACAAGGCATCCAGCTCATCACGCCGGGCTTCATTGTCTCGCATCTCTTTGAGTACTTCAGGGAACTGGCTTTGCAGAATCTCTTCATCGGGAATAAGGTCGGCATTCCATCCGCTGGCCGATACACTGCGAAGGTCGGTAAAAAGAGCATTCCAGTAACTGGCAAAGGCACCACGACTCTTAAATTCATCAAGAATACCAAGCTTGCTGATGCGCTCGGCTATGGTCGCAGAAAAAGCATGGTAGAGGTCATAGACGTTCTTCTTTCTGGGCAAATCTTCCAGGGCCGGCAGGTTTTCATTCCACCAGGCAGTAAGGCTTTTCGCAAATTCCTGATGCTTGCTTTTCAGTTCGGTGCTTGCATCAAGAAATGCTTTTAAACTCTCCTTGCTTTCAATAGCCGGCACGAATTGCGAATAGGTATTCTTGACCGGCACAAACAGTTTTTCGCGAATACCGATATAGTTTTTCCAGTAATCGGCAAGGTTTTCAACTTCCGCACCCGGAATACCCCCATTGAGGTGCGCATGAACATCGTGGGGTTCGGCAGGCGGGCTGTTATCGACATAGCGTCGGATATTGCAGTTGAACTCTTAAGCCCGCCACCAACGTCCATACAACAATCATGAAACTATTCCGCCAAAACAGCAGATTTCTGATTTGTAACCCATATAATAAGTAAAATTCAAACCATTTATAATCTGGTTAATCTTCTGAAGTTCAATCACTTATACGGGTTATGGGGTGGTGACGTTATTCATAACGTACACTTCTCCAACAACTTCTCCCCCCAACTCAAACTCCCTTTGCACTGACAACTTGGTACTGCCCTGCAGGCTCTGAGCGTATTGTTATAGAAACGCCGGATTATCTCGTCAATAGTTAAAAACTATGTCCAAAGCAGGAAGTAAACTTATCAAGTCCGCAAACCAGGCGCTGGCCTATGCACGTGGCGAATCGAGTGACGGCTTTACTGTTCATGTTCCAGAGGAAATTGACGTTAAGTCTATCCGCAAAAGTTTGGGGTTGACGCAACCTGAATTTTCTTCGCGGTTTGGCTTTGATGTTCGGGCGGTACAAGATTGGGAACAAAAACGCCGTCAACCTGATAGGGCAGCACGGATTCTTTTAACCGTCATTGCCCATGAACTTGAAGCAGTCAGCAGGGCTTTAGCGCATCAGCGGCCATACAAAAATGGTACACGCAATTTTCCTGTCTGGTTGGATTATGGGAGGTGGTTGAATAGCGTTAGTGGACAACTCTCGGTTGAAATAAATAAGATTGTGACGCAGAGTTTGGTGGATTCTGTACTATTTTTGTTTTTGGCTGATAGGTTGCTGATCTTTTGTAAAAAACATTCATCATGGCCATATTAAATTTTCCTGAATTCACGCGAGATGCTGCTGAAGTTTGGGCAGAGATACCTATGCAATATAGAGAGCAGATACTTTCGAATGTTTTCTGTTCGCGTTGTCGAAAAGCTGTTGAGATGGTTGATTATTCCGGTGCAATGATGAAGGGTGACCTGCTCCTTAAAGGAAAGTGCTCAACATGCGGCCATAATGTTGCTCGCCTTGTCGAAGGTTCCTGAAGATTTCCTTTTCAATTATCGCATCAGCACACTCCTGTGAAACGGGAAAGAGTTCTTATTCCGTTTCCAGATATGCAACAGGAATAAGGTTACCTATGTTGAGGATAAGAAATGGATCCAGGCATTTTTTTATCCGTACCATTTCCTCTATACCCTGTTCATGATACATTTCGACAAGGTATTCCGACTTAAGTTTCCCTATGCCGTGTTCGGCGGAGAGTGTTCCTCCGAGTGAAAGAGCCTTAGCGATAAATTCCCTGTAGAGGGATTTTCCTTTTAAAAACTCTTCTCTGTTGCGGGGGAGGATGTTCAGGTGTACATGCGCATTACCGATATGGCCAAAAATAATATAGACAAAGCCGTGTTCTTCACATCCATTGCGATAGAAATCGAAAAGTTCACGGAATGCTCCATCCGGAACAGCCATGTCAGTGCTGATTTTGCTCTCCTGCTGCCTGCTGAGCCAGTCGTTGACAATGAGTGGTAATGCATGGCGGAACTCACGTAATCGAGCCTGTTCATCACGGTCAAGTGCCATCCACGATTCATCGGTCATGGTGTTGCACGACTCCATTCGTTCAAACAGGGCGTCAAGGTCGTTTTCCTGAGTTTCCGGAGTTGTTTCCTGCTCTAAAAAGATCGCTCCGCAGCTATCGAGAGGCACATCAGGATATTTTGAGGCGAGAAATTCGAGTGAATGATGATCAAAAAACTCTATCGCTCTTGGGGTGACAAGGTTTTTGGGATCTTTCAGCAGAGTGACAAATGTGAAGAGATCATCAAGCTTTCTGAAGTAGACAAGAGAGGAGATGACCCCTATCGGCAGGGGAATGAGCATAAGGTCAGCCTCAACAATAACACCCAGTGTGCCTTCAGAGCCGATAAAAAGGTCTATGAGGTCCATTTCCTCCTCTGAAAAGTATCCCGCATTATGCTTCGATGTATCAGGCATTCGGTATTGCGGCCTCTTGAATGTAAGTGAACCTGTTACAGGCAGGTTGAAGTGAAACATCCCATGTTCATCCGCCAGACATTCCCCTCGTGGAAGATCAAGCAGATCGCCCTGGGGCAGGACAACAAGAATTCTTGAGATATGTTTTCTTGTGGGGCCGTATTTGAAGGATCGTGCACCTGAAGAGTTGTTTGCGATGGTGCTGCCGATAAAACAGAGCTTTTCCGTTGGATCCGGCGGGTAAAACCAGCCGCTCTGTTCAACTTTTTTCTGGATATCGTCAAGGAGCGCTCCCGCCTGCACGGTAATGATGGCCTTATCACGGGAGAGTTCTGCCAGCTCTCCGATTCGGTCAAGTTTCTGCATGGAAATAACATGGTCGCCAAGAGGTATTCTGCCGCCTGTTGTTCCGGTTCCGTTTCCGGCAATGGTGAAACGGCGATGTTCTTTGACCGCGCTTTTGAGCAAATCTGAAAGTTCATCGGTTGTTTCCGGGAAAAAAACTCCCGGTGTATTGCCGGTCTTCAGATTACTCGTATCCTCCAGAAATCCCTTGATGGATGCAGGGTCATGTTTATAAATCATTTTGCTGCTGCTTTCCGCTATTATTCTCAGGGGTTGCACCTGAGGAAGGCTCTTGGGTATTGAGTGGTTTATCAGGCTCAATTTCCGGCAGATCGTTATCAGAACTCTCTGGTGTTGGCAATGGTGTATTGGAGGCTTTTATTCCTCTTTGTGGAGATGAACCAGGCATTACCCGTCCCTGTAAATAATACTTTATCAACTCACGGGCAATCGGGGCTGAAATGGAACCACCGAAACCGGCATTTTCGACAAGTACCGCCATGGCGATTTTAGGATTTTCAACAGGAGCAAAAGCGATAAACCAGGCGTGATCCTTTCCATGAGGATTTTGTGCAGTTCCGGTTTTGCCGGCAATGGTTATACCGGGGACTTTCGCCAGCGTTCCTGTTCCTCTCTGCACAACACCGATCATGCCGTCCTTAATCAGGCTGAATGTTGGCGCTGAAATGGGCAGCTGTTTTTTTTCAAAGGGAAAGTTAAAATATTGACCGGTGTCTGAATCCCGATATCCCTGGACGATATGAGGCTGATAGAGTGTTCCATTGTTCGCGATTGCTGCAGCGTAGGCGGCAAGCTGCACCGGTGTAGTCCCAAGTTCCCCCTGGCCGATGGCAAGGCTGACCAGATATCCTTTTGTCCACTTGTCCTTCCCGTACCGTTTATCGTAATATTTTGTTGATGGCAGCAGACCTGCCCGCTCTCCAGGAAGGTCAATGCCGGTTTTTTCACCGAAACCGAACATGCTCCCATATTTTGTCCAATTCTCAAACCCCACATTAAAAATCAGATTATAAAAATAAACATTCGAAGAAACGGTGATGGCATTTCTCATATCTACCCATCCGTGCCCCTTTCCTTCGTTACTGAGAAATCGTCTATTGCCGAACATGAAAACGCCGTTGTCAAGTATTTTCTTTTGAGGATCAATTTTTTTCTCTTCAAGCGCAGCCATGGCAAGAATCATCTTGTAGATGGAGCCTGGAGGATAGACTGCCTGAATAGTTCTGTTAAACAACGGCTTCTGGGGAGAGGTGATAATATCGTTCCACCCTTTGCGATCAGTAGACCCGTTGAACGTATCAAGATCGTAGTCGGGAGCACTCGCAAGGGCAAGTATTCCACCGGTGGAAGGGTCTATGGCTACAACAGCACCTGATTTTCCGGTTTTTGTCAGGAGTTGTTCGGCAAGCTGCTGCAGTCCTCCGTCGAGAGCAAGGTAAAGATCGTCGCCTCTGACGGATGGGATATCATTTTTTCCATTGTTGTATTTTCCTGCGAACTTTCCGACAGGTGTAATCATTTCATACCGGGCGCCTTTATCACCTCTCAAATACTCTTCATAATACTTTTCAAGACCACTGAATCCAATTTTGTCATCCGGAGCATAAATAGCATTATTATCTTCGTTAAGTTCCTCAATCTGCTCTTTTGAAACGGGACGTGTATACCCGAAAATATGAGCTCCGTGAAAAGAATCAGGGTACTTTCGCTTGTTGTCAGTATCAATAATCACGCCTGGAAGCTGCCAGAGATTTTCACTCAGACGGGCTATGCTTATACTGTTCAGATTACGGCTGACAGTTATTGCAGTAAATCGGTTGAGTTCAGAACCTTTGCTGATTTTCTCGGATAGTTCGTTTTTGTCTATTTGAAGAAGCCAGGCGAGGTAATCCGTTTTGGCTTTTCTGAACTCTGAAGGAATAATCTTGACCGTATAGAGGGCTTGATTGTCAACCACAATAAGTCCGTTTTTGTCAATCATGCGCCCCCTTGGTGGCTGAGACCAGATTCGGCGAATGCTGTTCGAGGTGGAAATTGAGCCGATTTCCTGAAAATTAAGCACCTGCAGATAAAAAAGTCGACCAAATAGAACGGAAAAAACAGCTGTTACAAATAACGATACAATCCTGATGCTTCGCTGAAGTGGATCCATTGTTCACCCTGCAAGTGATTTTTTCAAAAATAACCTGGTTATGATAAAGGCCAGGATAAGGGTGATTAAAGATTCAAGAAATCCAAGAACAAATATCCGGTAAGCTGGGGAAAGGGCCAGAGGATTGTAACCTGTAACCAGCACAGCATTGGCACAAAAACCAGCCGTCACAATAGCACCATAGAGGCGTTTTGATTTTTGTTTTGTCGTTGCATGGCTATCCTCGGGGATATTGAAAAAACCGGCAATAAAACCTTCAACTGTTCTGGCAAGCATATTCAGACCCATATTTCCCGAAAGGATGCCCGTAAGCAAACCGGCAAAAAATCCGAAGCTTGTGCCGGCTTTTTGCCCGATTGTTACAGAAATGAAAGCAAGAAAAATGGTGACAATATCTGGGGATACGTGATAAAAGGTGAGGTGCGATAACCCGAGTTCCTGCACAAGTGCGACAATAAAAAGGATGGAAATGTAATAAGGATATTTTTTGGTCACAAGTCAATGTCTGAAATTAAGGGAATGTTTCACCTGAGCTATTCTCTCCGATCATCTCCAATTTTTCAGGTTCAATTTTCAGTGGCGCAATCAGTACGTGGGTCAAGGACGCAAAATCAACAGCAAGCCTTATTTCCACTGTATAGAAAAGTTTATCAGGTTTTATGCTGACCACTTTTCCCACAGGAATGCCGCGGATCGAAAATGAACTGAAATCTGAAGTGAGGAACTGTTCATTAAGCTTGAGACTGCTGCTAATGGGGATGTTTTCAATTTGGGCGATAAACTCTCTGCCGCCGTTCCAGCTGAGAAGACCCATGCTGTTGCTTTTGTCGGAGACAACGCTGACTTTGAAGTCGGTGTTGATGACCGGCATAACCTTTGCAAAATGTTCGGAAACAGTCGTTACTCTTCCCACAAGTCCTTGTGGCGTCAGAACGGTCATGTCTTTTTTTATTCCATCACTTCGTCCTGCATTGATCAGCAGCATGTTTTCCCGATCACTGAATTTCCGGTTCACCACCCTTGCCATAATAAACTTTGAAGCGTTTAACGTGGTATCGGCAAGAATTTTCTGGCGGTTCCGGTTATCCAGAGCAGCGGTTTCAGTGTTCAAAACTCTTGATAGAAGATCAGTGTTTATGAGCATCAACCGATCATTTTCTTCTTTCAGATGAAGCACATAGTTGTAGCTCATCATTTTATCGGTTATGAAAGCGCTGAACTCAATGCCGTTGGTGCGCAGTTTGGTAAGCAGCTCCCTGTCCTGAAACTTTATGAAGAGAAATGAGATACAGCAATAGACTATAAAAAGCAGATAACTGTTATACCTGACAAAAAGAGTGAAAAACTTCTGCACGTTTCAGGTTCCGGTTTTAAAGAGGCGACCTGCCGTTTTCAGCCATGAGTGCTTGCTCATGATACCGGATCGGCATACTGCATCACTTTAGTAATGGTTCTTTCAGTTTATTTTGATGTTCCTGCGGGAGTTGTCCCTGATGTTATTTCCTGTCTATTCTCTCCGGATTTGCCCTATACATAATTTTTGTTACATTTTCTTCATCAAATGCACGTTACGTATGGTCAATAGGTCAAGAGAAAACACATGACTCATAATATAAATATAACAGATAAATTTGTTGTTGTAGGTGATAGAGTATTAATCAAACCAAAATCTCTTGACGAAAGAACAAAATCCGGTATATACCTTCCTCCAGGTGTTCAGGAAAAAGAGAAAATCCAGTCCGGTTATGTTATTAAAACCGGACCAGGCTATCCTATAGGTCCACCTCCCGAATCAGACGAACCCTGGAAAGAACGCATTGCCACCGCCCAGTATATCCCATTGCAGGCGAAAGTTGGTGATATGGCTATTTTTATCCAGAACAGTTCTTATGAGATCGAGTATGAAGGGGAGCGATATATCATTGTCCCGAATTCAGCTATTCTGCTTCTGATCAGAGAAGATGACGACCTCGACTACTACTTGAAGTAATCCAGTTCAATAATTTCCGCAATACCGCACTTCTTGGTTTGCAACCGATGTTAATCAAATTATGACCAGAGATTTTGCTCATGAAGAGCTTTTTCGGCGAATAAGTCTCCTTAAAAAAGAGATGAATGCCCTTATTCTTGCTCACTACTATACGGTTCCCGAAATACAGCAGGTCGCCGATATTGTCGGCGATAGTCTGGCCCTTGCAAGAGCGGCAGAAAAGAATGAAGCTGATGTGATTGTGTTTGCCGGGGTCTATTTTATGGCCGAAACCGCAAAAATCCTTAATCCCCGGAAGCTTGTTCTGATGCCTGATGCCTATGCCGGGTGTCCTCTTGCCGATAGTTGCCCGGCTGATGAGTTTAAACAATTCAAAAAGCAGTATCCGGAAGCCATTGTCGTTACCTATATTAATTCGACGGCTGCTATTAAAGCACTTTCCGATATAACCTGTACCTCGTCCAATGCCGAACAGATCATCCGGCAGATTCCCGCAGGGAAGCAGATTATTTTTGGACCCGACAGAAACCTTGGCGGCTATATTTCAAGGAAACTCCACAGGGAGATGATTCTCTGGCAGGGCTATTGCTATGTCCATGATGCGTTTTCCGAAAACTATATTCTTAAGGCATGTCGTGAGCATCCTGATGCTGAACTTATAGCTCATCCCGAATGCCGGGAGGAGGTTCTTCGTCATGCTGCTTTTACAGGCTCAACGAAGGCATTGCTGGACTATACTGTTTCAAGTTCTGCAGAACAGTTCATAGTGGCTACAGAGCCTGGTATTCTCTATGAAATGCAGAAGCGTTCTCCGCGAAAAACCTTTATCCCTGCACCTAAGGATCCCGACAATCCATTCAGCGTCTGCACGCAGATGAAGCAGAATACTCTGGAAAAGCTTTATGAGTGCATGCTGAACCGCAAACCTGAAATTGTCATCGATGAAACTCTTCGTCTTGCATCTTTGGGTTCCATCAGAAAAATGCTTGAAATGACACCAGTCTAACCAATCACTAAAACATAAGAGGCCTTCATGTACACCCTGTCAAGAGGAGCTGCTTCTCTATCCATGATGTTTTACTTAATGCTCTCTTCAGTACAGGCCTATGCCTGGCACGACAAGACCCATTTGTCAATCGCTGAGGCAGCCGGTTTTGAACTCTGGTACAGTGCTGCAGCTCCTGATGTTGCCAAGTCCAAAAGTGAGTTCAGGCCTATAGAAGAAAAGAACCACTACTTCAACAACAATGCACAGAAAGAGGTTGATGAAGCTATGGTTCTTGAACAGGCTGCCCGGTACAATAAAACCGGCGATGCAGAGGGGCATCTCTACGGGGCAATTATTGGTGCAGTGAGAGCGTATAAAGAAGAGAGTGCTTCCGGCAAATATGCTGAATATCCCCTGGTTTTCTGTGCGCATTACATCGGTGATCTGTCGATGCCTCTGCATAACACAGAGTATGACGATTTCAACAAAAAACGTCACACGGTCAATGACGGAATAATTGAAAGCAGTGTCAGAAACAACATTGGGTATATTCAGAGGAACATGAGTGAAATCACCATTGAGAACGAATCCGATCTGGCCCGTGAAATCGCAAAAGTTGCCAACACTGCCCGCCGCCTGGGAACAAAAATACGGAAAGAGAACAGGAATATGACCGGGGAAGAGGCCTATATTCAGGTCAGCCAAAGTTCCTCACTGCTGAAGGCCGTGTTGAACTATGTTCGAAAAAAATCCTGATCATGAGTGATTCTGAACACCTGAGGATTCTCAGACAGGGCGTTATTATATGGAACCAATGGCGCCAGGAGCATGCGGATATCTGTCCTGATCTGCACGACCTCTCCCTTGCAGCTCTTGATCTGCGGGGGGTAAACCTTTCGGGAGCAAATCTCAGTGGCGCTAACCTCTCAAAGGCAAATCTCGTTGAGGCAAATTTCGCGGAAGCGGATTTGCGCGGTGCGGATCTGCGCGGTGCAGACCTCAGCAGATCAAACCTCAGTGGCGTTAATTTCAGTAAAAGCACCATCGACATTTTTACAATGTATCAGGATGTGCAAGGCTGCGATATTGGCGTCAATGGACTTTATTCGTCTCTCACCGATTCCGCGGCCCTCCTGAGGATTGATCCTCCGGGGAATTCGATGCAGGGCGCCAATGCTGATGCTGTTATCGAAAGTCTTCGTCATGCACGCAAGCTCCACACCTTTTCTCTTCTGCTCGCAGGGATAGCGATGCTCTTTATTGTCATCAAACCGAAGACCATTACGCTGCCCTACCTTTCCGGATCGTTCAAGTTCGACGATCTCAGCTACTCTTTTCTTGCCACCATTCTCTCCACCGTGCTTTTAAGTCAGGTATCCTCTTTTATTGATTCAGGACTTCAGGGTGCACACTATCTCAACGATCGCAGGGCGGCCATGCTTGTAGGCCATTTTCCCTGGTTGCTCTCCAAATATGAGAGCGAACCAGCAAACCGGCGGCAATCGAAGGTCATGCGTTTCTTCCTTGTGTTTCATCCGGTCATCTATATTTATTTTTTTTTGAAATGGGATGTTCTATTCAGCGGTGACTGGCAGGGAGTGATGCAGCATTATCAGGAGATGCCTGTCATCTTCGGAGAGTATCTGCTTCCAGTTTTTTATGTGATCCTGATCAAGCTCTGTATTCATATTTTCAAGCTCTCCGAAGGTTTTCAGAAACCGATACTCTTTGATACGGAAACGGAACGTGGTCGTCATAGTGATATGGAGAGACTTGCCGAAGCCGTCGAAAAACAAGCCTCACGAACGGCAGAGCTGGTAGAGCTCATGCGTAACAGGGAAGGATAGCAATACTATGGAAGTCAACCTTCCCCTTAAGATTATCGGTCTTGGCCGGTATCTTCCCCCACGTGTTGTTTCAAGCTCGGAACTTGAGGAAATTTACGCTCTGTCAACCGGATGGGTGGAGCGGCGTAACGGGGTGCGTGAACGGCGATGGGTTACCACAGAAACATCCTCTTTCATGGCTGCGGAGGCCGCGCGTGAAGCGCTTGATGAAGCGGGGCTCAGGCCCGACCAGCTCAGTCTTATCATCAACGCATCAGGTACCGCTGAACAGGCCATTCCTGATACCGGCGCACTGATTCAGCGTCAGCTCGGTCTTGGCAGATCGGGCATTCCAGCCATGAGCGTACACACCACCTGCCTCAGCTTCATCACAGCCCTTGATGTGGCCGCAACCTTCCTCAATGCTGGTCGCTTCAGCACTATTCTCATTACCAGTTCAGATATTTCCTCGTGTGGGATCAACCCGAAAGAGCCAGAATCGGCCACGCTGGTGGGTGATGCTGCAGCGGCTGTAGTTGTTACCCGTTCCGACCCGGACGATACATCAGCCCTTCATCACGCCCATTTCAAAACCTATGGTGATGGAGCCGCGTTCACCGCCATCAGAGGAGGCGGTTCGGCGCGCCATCCTGCCAAACCGGACCACAACCCCCTTGACGACCTCTTCCAGATGGATGGTCCGGCAGTTCTTCGCATGGTGCGTGGAATTGATGAAACGTTTCTCGAAGAGCTCTACCCCGGCCTCTCAAAAAGCCTGCTCGATATTGATGTTGTTGTACCGCACCAATCAAGTAAGGTCGGTCTGCTTCTCCTCCTGCGCTATGGATGGCCGGAGGCAAAAATCATGCACACCCTCGAATGGCTCGGCAACTGCGTGGCAGCATCCATTCCTGCAACGTTATACCAGACCGTCCGGGATGGCACTCTTCAGCGGGGTCAAAAAGCACTGCTTGTCGGCACTGGAGCAGGTCTGTCGATTGGCGGTCTGGTCATGACCTATTGATAAGAACATGATATTAAGACACTTTGCCCATTCTGGACGGAAAGTTACTTTTTTATTATGAACAACAACATTTTGCAGCTCTGCCCCCGTGAGGTATGGCACAATTTTCATCTCCTGACTCAAATTCCCCGTGTGTCAGGGAATGAGGAAAAAATCAGGGAGTTTATTTCTGATTTTGGCAAGAACCATGGATTGGAGAGCATTGTTGACGAGGTTGGCAATGTCATCATTCGTAAACCTGCTACACCGGGCATGGAACATCGTAAAGGGGTTATTTTGCAAAGCCATCTCGATATGGTGCCGCAGAAGAACCTTCACAAACACCACGATTTTGCGACAGACCCGATCGAAACCATTGTTGATGGGGACTGGGTTAGTGCCGATGGTACAACCCTTGGTGCCGATAATGGCGTTGGTGTTGCTGCCGCAATGGCTGTACTTGAATCCGGAGAGCTGATGCATGGTCCTCTTGAAGCGCTTTTTACCAGTAATGAGGAGAGCGGCATGACGGGAGCCTTCGGACTCAAACCCTGTCTGCTCAAGGGAGAGATCCTCCTCAACTTGGATTCGGAAGATGAGGGTGAACTCTTTATCGGATGTGCCGGCGGCAGCAACGGAACGATGAGCTTCACTTACCGTGAACAGCCACTGTCGGGTGACTGGAAGGGTTTCATGATCACGGTATCCGGCTTGAAAGGTGGACACAGTGGTCTGGATATTTACTTGGGACGTGGCAACGCGAATAAAATCATGAACCGTTTGCTTCACCATGGGTATTTTCACAATGGCTTGCTCTTGGCCTCCATAAATGGGGGAAACCTCCGAAACGCCATCCCGCGTGAATCGGTTGCTCATGTGGCTCTTCCGGGCGATAAAGCGCAGGAGTTTCTTGATAGCTTCACCATCATCACTGGCACCATAAAAGATGAGCTGTCGGCCGTTGAACCAACCCTGAAAATCGAGGCAGTTCCTGCAGGTGTGCCCTGGCTGGTTATTGAGGAGAGCATTTTTGTTCAATTTCTGAATGCTCTCTATGCCTGTCCGAATGGCGTGTTGCGCATGAGCAACGACATGGCTGGACTGGTTGAAACGTCAAATAATCTTGCCGTTGTACAATCCGGAAAAGGCACTATTTCTATTGAGATGTTGCTCAGGAGTTCGATTGATTCTGCGAAAGTCGATCTGGAAATCATGATTAAAAGTCTTTTTGATCTTGCTGGAGCCAACGCGGTTTTTGATGGCCGCTATCCCGGCTGGAAACCTGATCATACATCCCCGATCCTGAAAATCATGCAGGAGGTCTATCAAAAGAAATTCGGGCAAATACCGAAAGTCAGAGCTGTTCATGCCGGCCTCGAATGCGGGATTTTAGGGAGCACCTATCCTGATTTAAAGATGATCTCTTTCGGTCCGACCATTCGTTTCCCTCACTCTCCTGATGAAAAGGTCAGCATTCCGTCCGTCCAGAAATTCTGGGATTTTCTTCTCGAAACACTCAGGCAGATACCTGCCAAGTAAACAAAGAGAATTTCTCGTAAGGTTTGCTCAACTGGTATAATTGCACACCCAGAAATTTTCTATACTCATGCAAACGTCGTAATATTTTGTTACAGGAACATGAACAGATACTCAGCCTGAAATTGAAGACTCATCACACTGTGCTCGATCCCTTGATGGGAAGTGGGACAACCTCACTTGCGGCAAAGAATCTTGGACGAAACTAATCCGGAGTTTATCGAGATTGCCAAACAGAAACTCAACACCAGGTAGCCCGATTTTATGGGAACGGAATACGAGTTTCTGCACGACACGCTCAATCGTGATGTTGCTACAGCCATTGAGCAATTACCCTATCAGTTCAAAGATCCTCTAAGCTTGATAAAAAAACAGACCCCCGTAAACTTTTTTCCTTTGGCTCAAAAACTGACAAGGAGAGTACGGCAGTGCGGCAAGAGTGCTTTACGTGTCAAGGAGATACTCAGCCCTGAAAAAGTCAGGTTATCCAATGGGTTGTCGATAAAACTGATCGGAATCAAGAGCGAACCGTTTACTTACGACAAGGCGGTGGTGTATCTTACCGAAAAAATCAAGGACAAGCGTATATTCCTGAAGTCTGACAAGAAGAAGCATGATGAAGAAAATATCCTGCTCTGTGACCTCTATCTGGAGAACAAGACATTTGTCAATGCGTACCTGATCAAAAGCGGCCTGGTTGGGATTGACAGCAGCTATGAGTACAAATGTAAGGTGAAGTTTCTGAATATGGGAGAGCTTGTTGAGTGTTGAAATGAGCCGTTTTTTCTATATTCTGGGATATGTCAGCCCATTATAAAAGGGATGTCGCTCTCTTAATCTAGTCAAGATTGCGTCGTCATCACCAGGAGTGATACCTTTAAATGTTGACTTAAAGGTTTCTATCGATGGGAGTTCAGATGTGCGTAATTGATCTGTATCTATACTTGGAGCACCCCTCACCTCGATCAAGTATTCTGCTCCATAGATCAAGGAAAATATTTGTTTAGTGTGATGGAACAATAGGTCCAATTCCGCAGGTTGGGGATGGAACTTTTCATTATGCGAAAGAGTTTGCGAAGCTCAAAGACCGTTTGTTAGGCAAAGAGGGGTGGGATGTGACCATATCTTCTTTTAGAGCGCGATATAATAATCTGATCGCCAATAAGAGTGAGGAGTGGCTTGAACGCGATGAAGGTTATGGTGGCATGCTTGCTGTCAATATTTTCAAATAGTTGAATTATCTTGTGGAAGATGTATATACTGACTATCAGGGGGGCTTTGTAACGTCTTATTTTGTACCACAATAAATTTTGAATAGCCCTCAATTGCTATTGACAACCTTGGACATGCAACGAGATCGAGCACTCAATATTATGAGCACCCCTAAAATGGAGCTTGAGCAGAGTTACCAGTTAAAAAAAGTTGGTATCTTCGGTTCTGTCGCCAGAAATTCTGCTCAAGGAACATTAAAGATGAGTTGGAGCAATTGCTTGGCAGCAAGGTTGACTTGATCGGGTATTGGAAAAGAATGAACACTTACGCTCAAGGCTCGCATTGACTGGGAGGAATGTTGTGTATGATGAATATTCAAAATAAGTTACGGTTTTGAAAAAACTTTTGATATAGCGAATGAAACTCTGCTGATGCGTTATTCTCTTGAACTTAAACTGAGTGCGATTAAAGATTTAAAATCTTTAGATCGAAAAGAGGCATTACGGATAACCGAAAAATTAAAAGCACTTGAAAACAATCTTTCAGGTAATGTTAAAAAGCTAACAAACTTTATTCCTGAATACCGTTTAAGAGCAGGAGACTATCGAGTGTTGTTTGGAGTTGAAGGTCAAAAAGTGATCGTTTATCGAATAAAACATAGAAAAGAGGCGTACCGATGATTACCACTAAAAAAGCCATGCGACTTAATCCTCAGATTATAGAAAAAGGGGGAAAAAAAGAGTTTGTAGTTTTGCCCTATGAAGAATATCAGGCAATAGAAGAGCTGATGGAAGATTATATGGATCTGATTGATCTACGGGAAGCAAAAGCAGAAGGGCAGGGTCAACCATCTATACCCCTCGATGAGGTGATCAAGGAGCTGAAGAAAGGCTGATATGCTTGCAGTGTGTGCGGTTTCCCTCATGCCATAAACTGCTTAAACATCCTTAAATCATTCTCAAACAGCAACAGTATATCGTCAATCTTGTACCGGAGCAGCACAGTGCGGTCAATGCCCATACCAAAGGCGTAGCAGGTGACGTCCACTTCGGCTGATGGTTCGGTGAAGGGGAAAAAGCTTGTGCGGAACCGGAGTTTGACGTCCGAGCCGGGGTTGCCGCTGGTGACGAAAAAGGTATGGACTTACAATTTCCTTCATGATGGAAAACATTAAACCTGCTCATTTTTTGAGCAAAAAAATTCTTTTTTCTTCATTGCCGGATATCCTCATGAGGTTATATTGTTGCATCTATCAACGTTTAACCGATAATAAATCTTAAGGTTTTTTGAAAGCGTAACTCTATAATAAAAAAAGAGTTACCTTTTCATATTCCATATTTGACCCCGGAGAGTTCTCATGAAAATTTCCCGTCTGTTCACCACTTCCGGTGAAAATGTTTACGATCGTTTTGAATACACGAAAAGGAGTTCGGTACTGCGTAATCCTGACGGCTCGAAGGTCTTTGAGATGACAGATATTGAAGTGCCTCAACAGTGGTCGCAGGTTGCTGCAGATATTCTTGCCCAGAAGTATTTTAGGAAAACAGGGATTCCGCAGCGCGACGAAAACGGCAATATTGTTATCGATAGTGAGGGTAATCCGGTGACCGGCAGCGAACACTCAATTAAAGAGGTTGTCCATCGTATGGCGGGCTGCTGGAAAGATTGGGGCGAAAAAAACCAATATTTCGATACTCCGGATGATGCCGAGGCATTTTACGACGAGGTGGCATTCATGATTCTCAAGCAGATGGGTGCACCCAACTCTCCGCAGTGGTTTAATACAGGGCTGAATTTTGCTTATGGCACTACCGGTCCTGCCCAGGGACATTTTTATGTTGATCCGAAAAGCGGGGAGGTCAGGGAATCAGAGGATGCTTACGGAAGGCCTCAGGCCCATGCCTGTTTTATCCAGTCTGTCAGCGATGACCTTGTCAACGAGGGTGGTATTTTTGATCTCGCAATCCGAGAGGCCAGGGTATTTAAATTTGGCAGCGGTTCGGGCACGAACTACTCGAACCTTCGTTCAGGCGGAGAAAAGTTGAGTGGCGGAGGCAGTTCTTCAGGTCTGATGAGTTTTCTGAAGATTTTTGACTCAGCCGCAGGGGCAATAAAATCCGGCGGTACAACACGTCGGGCTGCCAAAATGGTGATCGTCGATATCGACCACCCGGATGTGGAAAAATTTATCGAGTGGAAAGCAAAAGAAGAGGACAAAGTGGCATCGCTGGTTGCGGGTTCGAGAATCTGTTCCCGTTTCCTTCAGGCTATTGTAGAAGAAGCACTTGCAAATGGTGTCGACCATAAGGCAAACCCACGGCTGCAGAAGCTGATACAGAATGCGCTCAGCAGAGCGGTGCCGATGAGCTATATTATTCGTGTTCTTGCATTGGTCGAACAAGGATATACTTCACTCGATTTTGAAGAGTATAACTCAAATTACGAATCGGAAGCATACCATACCGTTGGAGGCCAGAACTCAAATAATACTGTCCGTGTGACCAATGAGTTCATGAAGGCAGTTGAAAATAACGATCTCTGGTCGCTGCACGAGCGCACAACCGGTAAAAGTGTCAAAAGTGTTAAAGCGCGGGATCTCTGGGAAAAAATCCTGCTCAGTGCATGGAAATGTGCTGATCCCGGTTTGCAGTTCGATACCACCATCAACGAATGGCATACCTGCCCTCAAAGTGGGCGAATTAATGCAAGTAATCCCTGTTCAGAATACATGTTTCTTGACGATACGGCATGCAATCTGGCCAGCTTGAACCTGATCCATTTTATCGACGAGACTTCAGGCAGAGTGAAGGTCAGGGAACTGCAGCATGCATCCCATTTATGGACGATAGTACTCGAAATTTCAGTCCTTATGGCCCATTTCCCATCAAAGGATATAGCCCGCCTGAGCTACGAATTCAGAACGCTCGGCCTCGGATTTGCAAATCTTGGCACGGTTCTGATGGTGCTTGGTATTCCATACGATTCACCCAAGGCACTTGCAATCGCCGGCGCCATATCTGCGGTCATGACCGGCCAGGCCTATTTGACATCGGCGGAGATGGCTCATGATCTCGGCACATTTGCCGGATACAGCGCAAATTCCAAAGAAATGCTGCGTGTTATCCGCAATCATCGCAGAGCTGCCCGAAATATGTCTGAAGAGGAGTACGAAGGACTCTCGGTCAAGCCTCGTGGCATTGATTCTGAGTATTGCCCCAAGGAGCTTTTTGATACAGCAGGAAAGGTTTGGGATGAAGCGCTTCAGAAAGGGAAAAAATACGGATACCGTAATGCTCAGGTCAGTGTTATAGCACCGACAGGCACAATCGGCCTGGTTATGGATTGCGATACCACCGGCATTGAGCCTGAATTTGCAATCGTAAAATTCAAAAAACTTGCAGGCGGAGGCTATTTTAAAATTGTCAACCAGTCGGTGCATAAAGCTCTTGAACGGCTCGGTTACACCGATGTACAGATCGACGATATCGAACATTACTGCAAGGGGCACGGAACACTTGCAGGCTCACCCTCCATCAATCGCCAATGGCTGAAAAGCAGGGGCTTTACTGATGACAAGATAGAAGTTGTGGAGTCTCAGCTTGAAACTGTTTTTGATATTCGCTTTGCATTCAATAAATGGATTCTCGGCGAGGATTTCTGTGCAGCACTTGGCTTTACAGACGAGCAGCTCAATGACCCCGATTTTAACATGCTTCAGGCTCTTGGTGCGACACCTGAGGATGCTGAAGCCGCAAATGACTATATCTGCGGCACAATGACCATCGAAGGGGCGCCTCATCTGAAGCTTGAACATCTGTCGGTGTTCGACTGTGCCAGCAAGTGCGGAAAAAAAGGAGTTCGCTATATCAAGCATATGGCACACATCCGTATGATGTCAGCAGTACAGCCGTTTATTTCAGGTGCGATTTCCAAAACAGTTAACATGCCCGGAACGGCTACAACCGCTGAAATCGGTGATGTCTATCAGTCAGCATGGCAGCACATGGTCAAGGCTGTCACGGTCTATCGCGATGGTTCAAAACTCTCTCAGCCTCTCAATATATCAAGCTATCAGGATCTTGACGAGGTCATCATGCTTGGGACAGAAGAGAGCCTTGATGAAACAAAGGGCCCAAAAGAGGTTCAGGAGCGCATTGTCGAACGGGTATATCACCGCTCAGAACGTCGATACCTGCCGAAACGGCGGAAAGGTTATATCCGGGAAGCTCATGTTGGCGGCCACAAGGTTTTTCTCCGAACAGGGGAGTATGAAGATGGTGCTCTCGGTGAAATATTTATCGACATGTACAAAGAGGGAGCTTCATTCAAAGGCCTTCTGAACTGCTTTGCCGTTCTTGCCTCCAAGGCTCTGCAATACGGTATGCCGCTTGAGGAACTTGTCGACAGCTTTACCTTTACCCGATTTGAACCTGCAGGAGCGGTACAAGGGCACAACGCCATAAAAAACTCCACATCCATCCTTGATTATGTCTTCCGTTCAATCGGATACGACTACCTTGGACGCAAGGATTTTGTGCATGTCAAAGCGGTTGACGAGCTGCTTGATGGAGATGTTGATGGAAAACAGAAAAGCAATGGCTCAGCAGATCATAACCGGGTTGTAGAGCCTGCACTGGCAGTTCATGCTGAAGCTGCGCACACATCAGTCCGTCAAAGCCAGGCCTATCAGGCTAAAGTCCAGGGATATACCGGGGAACAGTGTGAAAACTGCGGCTCCATGCGTGTCAAGCAGAACGGCACCTGCAAAGTCTGCGAAGATTGCGGCATGACAACCGGCTGCTCTTAATGGGTAAACACCGTATTAAAGTAACGAGGAAAGTGTTCGTAAATAAAAAAGAAGGACTTGTTCAAAACAGCAGGAGCAGGAAGCGTCATCCGGCAACTCTATAGGTTTGGCCCATAGGCAGGAAGCCAGCAACATCCCCGCTTGCGAGTCGTGAACGGATATTATCGAACCATTCAATTGTCTCTTTCGAATACAACCTTTCGCCGCAATGGGTGCAAATATCAGCTTTTACTCTAACAACAGCCGTGTTGTTCCCCCCTAGAATCAATTTTTCAACCTCTTTTTCAATCATATCACCTCCGCATACCGGACATAGCTCAAACGGCATCATTACTTTTTCTCCTTGTTTTCCATTCAATCCATCTTTCAGGATCTGGACGATAAACTGTTATTAACACAGTCCACGAGTTTTTTCTATTATAAGCCCAAACGCTGTGTACGGGTTCTTTTTGAACATTATTTCCGAAAATCAAACAGCTTGGATAAGGCTTATCCGTGGGATAATGCTCAATTATTTCTCCATCGGCAACGCTCTCAATTACCTCTTCAAATGTCAAATTATCTGAAAGAGCCTCTTCGTATGCGTGATCTGTAATTCTGAACTTTTCATACCTTATTGCTTCGACGATCTCTTTCTTGAGCAGCATTCTTTGATGTTGATTTTACCAGAAATATACTCTTGATAAATATAATGAATTGTGTTCATCTTTTCACGATTCCGTGAAGCTTATTCTTCCCATGAAAATATGTCAACTCCAGTATCAATGATTCCCCATTACCGCAGAAAACAACCTTTTCGAAATCCCTGAATGCTAAACATCATGAAGCCTTCGCTGATATACCGGTTGCAAGTTTGTGACCCAGTTTATGCGCCTTATCGATTGTCCTTTTACTCAGTTCCTGATGCTTCTGTTGTGCTGCAAGCCCGATAAAGAGCGTCCCAACCGTTTCAGCACCAAGCATCGTTGCAGCAGATTTAAGTCGCTTTGTGACATCTCCCGTTAATCTTGCAAGAAAGCCCGGTGCAGCGGAAGAGGCCACGAGAAGTGCTCGTTTTGATTTTCCGGGGCGACGGGCTTTTGGCGCAGGAGCACCCCAAGGCCAGTAGGCAGTGCAGACAAGACGTTCAATAAATCTCTTCATTATTGCCGTGACTGTTCCGGCATTCATCGGCGAGGCGAGAACAAGAGCATCAGCCCGTTCAATCTCTTGCAGGAGACCCGCCATATCATCATCAAGGATACATACACCATAGTTCTTCCCAGCAACCTGGGTGCAGCTGCGGCAGTTGGTGCAGAATTCAAGATGTTTATCCAGCAGAGAGATTTTCCGGGTTACAGCACCCTCTTTTCTTGCGGCAGCGAGGATCTCATCGACAGCCCTTTCGATAATCCCTCCTTTTCGGTAGCTGCCGACAATCGCAAGAATGTTTACTGGACTATTCATGAGAGTGTTTCCCATTTAATATTCATTAAAGCGCAATTACAGGTGGCCTCGTATCCGAAAACCATGTAATGATTAATATGGACAAGTTTAAACAAAATGATAAAATTTGGCAAGTCCAGCGGGTTGTGCTGCACTCTGTCAATGAGCTGAAGGATAAGATGACGGTGCAGGTTCGGGAGTGATGTCGTTGTCGTTTGTTTTGAGATGATCTGTTTTGATGGCCCTAAATTGTTTGTTATACTTTGAAGAGTAGTTTTTTTTAGTATTCCGAGGAAACAGTACCACTCCGCTCAAACCTTTCCCAAAGCCTCAACCAGCCACTCAAACCCAATCTTTTCCTGCTCCAGCCGGATTTGACCACCCAGCTCATTGCTGCGCAGCTGATCGTAGAGCGCACTCTCCTCATCGGTCAAACGCGTGAGGATGCCGGTTTCGGGAGATGGTTCAAAGCCCCAAAGCGTTCGATGCTCCATTAGCGTAGGACGGTCCATCAGAAGGGAAGCAGTATGGTGAAAGAACCCGCGCAACTGGTTAAGGATAGCGAAACCATGGGTGTCGATGTCTCCCCAGTAATGGATCTTCCGGTCACGCAGCCACTCTACTGCCCCGAAGTTCTCAAAACCATAGCCAGCCCCGAAAATCACCATTCCCTGAGGAACCTGGGGGAAAGCCAGAAAGTTGATTTCATTCTCGGTGATAAACACCTTGTCAACTGGAATCTCCAGTCGGGCAAAGGTTGCCTGTGAAACCGTGATATCCTGGTCAGTCTCTGTCTGCAGTAGCGCCAGTTTCGGGTCAAGGATTCGGAAGCGCACCCGCAGGGGTTTGTCCCGAAAGCCATAACGACGGCAGAATCCTCCGGCTCCTGTGGCAGTTACATCGATCTCCTCCGATGGAAGGACGAGATCGAACAGCTCACCCAGCACACCTCGTTGACCTTCGATAAACTTGCTGTGTACTCCGGGCAAGTCAATCTGTCGCAGATAGATGCCTGGTCGGGGATGCATCCGCAGCCAGTAGACGATTTCCAGCAGGCGTGGCCACTCTTCGGTCAGTTCGAGTGCGCGCAGGGGTCGTTTTGCCAGCCATGAGAGCAGTTCGGGTTGGTGGTCGCGGGTGAGTGCAACCATTGATGCAAACTGTTCGGCTCCCCGCCGCTTGCCAATCAACCCGAGAGCATCATCGAGTGAATCGATCCAGATTTCCGCCGGAATGTCATTGTTTCCCAGAATGCGATGATTGATGCTGCGCCATACAATCCGGTACTGTTTTGCGACGCCTGACAGTCGGGCAATCCAGTCACGGACATCGGTAAAAGAGTCGCTCAATTCCCTTGAGTCAGGCCCTTTCAGCGTCAAACGTCTGGGAAAAATCTCTTCACCGCTAATCAAAGAGGAAAGCAGGATGCCACGATCCCAGAGTTTCTGTAACTGTGCCTTGAGATCGGCAGGAGTTGTCCAGCTCATACGAGTGCCTTCTCTTTTTCAGCGTAATACTCTTCGATGGTGAGGTTGCGCAACACCGAGCAGCGGCCCTCCTGATTGTGCACAAAACCGACACTGGAAACAAACGGCTCGATGATGTGGATTTTCTGTAACGGCGTAACAATCAGCAGTTGCAGGTTGAGCTGGGCGAAGAGTTGCAGGCCGTACTGGGCCGACTCATCGGAACCGCGACCAAAGGCCTCGTCGATGACAACGAAGCGGAAGGAGCGCGATCGAACCGCGCCCCATTCCAGACCGAATTGATAGGCAAGGCTGGCGGCAAGCACGGTATAGGCAAGCTTCTCCTTCTGCCCTCCCGATTTGCCCCCCGAATCGGCGTAGTGTTCATGTTCGCTGTCGTCTTCGCGCCACCGTTCACTTGCGGCAAACACAAACCAGTTGCGCACATCGGTGACTTTGGCGCTCCAACGCCGATCGAGGTCAGCGTGCTCATCGCGACCACGGAAACGATCGATGATCCGTCGTACCTGCAGAAATTTTGCTTCGGAATATTGCGCGTCATCCGAGCCGGTCAGACTCCCTTCGGTGCAGGCGCGAAGCTCTGCCTGAAATTCACGGATGTCGGCATCAAGGTTCATTTGGGCTTCGAGGGTGATGTATCGACCGGGATTGAAGTCTATTTGAATGAGTGATTCATTGAGTCGGGTAATGCGCTCCTTTATCGTCTCGCGCTCGCGGGCCAGTTGTGACTGAAAATTGGCAACCTCACGGATGGTGTTTTCGTTGAGCAGATCCTTGAAGCGTCCCTCAAAGCGTGGCAGATCATCGGCACGGAGTTGTTCAAACATCGAACGATATTCAAATCCTGCGGCAATGTTGACATCCACCTCACGAGTTTCAAGTTTCCACTCCTCCTTGTATTCGGTCATTGCCCTGATAATCTTTTCACTCAGTCGGGAGAGCTTCCTGTCCTCGACGTCGATCTTTGTTTGCAGCCAGTCACGCATCTTCCGCTCGTTATTGTCACAGGACTCAACCGTCAGCGTCTGATCGCCGAGAGCCTGAGTGCGCATGGCTTCAAGCATGGCAAAACGCCCGGCCGCTTCTGGCCCTGCTTCATCCAGCAGTGTACGTGTCTGTTGCTGCAACTCCCTGATGAGGCTGATTTTCTGCTCGATTTTCGATCGTTTATCCTTCCGATCGTCAAGTTGCCGCTCCGTTTCCTGCAGTTCCTTTTCCAATGCGGCAAGCTGTGCGACGAGGGTTTGCAGAATATTCGAGGTCGCCTCAAGGTCACGCTTTTCTGTTTCCAGCCTGGCGATCGCAAATGCTACTGGCTGCCAGTCGAGATCGCGGAAATCCGGATACTCATCAAGTTTGGAGAGGATTGTCAGGCGCTCCTTGAGCGTTGTCTGCTCTTGCTGCAACGTACTGATACGACCTGCGAGTTCGGCAAGCTCTTGTTTCTGTCGCTGGGCATTCACTTCAAGCGCTGCGATTTTGGCAGCATTGCTCCATCCGAGTACGTAGCGGCTGCGGTCGTCAAGCCGGTGGCGGTCATCCTTTTCGTGGCGTTCACCCGGTGACTTGATTTGCCCGCCCAGGGTTATGGCTTTTTTCTCCCTCCGGAACTCCTCCTGGTTCATGCAGCAAACAAGATCGAAACGCCAGGCGATTTCCCGTTCCACCCACTCGAAATAAGGGGAATCGGCTTTAATGGCGAGCTTGCGGGCCAGCGAAGCCGGTTGCTCCGGCAACTGTTCGCTGCGAGAGTGCTGGCGTACCCGAAAATAGACCAGACGACCTTTCAAATTGGTTCGCTCCACCCATTCCGCCACCTTCTGATAGTGATTGTCCGGTACCAGCAGCGAGAGGCCGAAGTTGCGGAGCACTCGTTCAATGGCGCCTTCCCATACCGCATCCTCCTCACGAACCTGGAGCAACTCGCCTGCAAACGGCATCTCATCTTCAGCAATATTCAGCGCCTTACAGAGCGAGCGCCGCATGGCAACCTGTTTTTCGTCGATATTGCTCATGCGGGCTTTCAACCCCTTGATCTCCGTGGTCAGTTGCTCATGCTCATGACGCCCCTGGGCAAAGAGTACACCCGTCTCATTGAGATCGTTTTGAACACGGGCTTCAGTTTCAGCCGTTGCCTCATGTATGGCTGAATGCCCGGTACGTTGAAGATGAAACTCCTCAGCATTCGTTGCAGGAAGCTCCCCAAGCTGGCGTGCAAGTTCTCCATATCGGGTTGCTTTCTGATTGCGCCGTTTAAGATCGTCCTGTTTCTGTCGAATCTCAGCGGCGATACTCTCAATCCGGTCACCGCCGTTTTCGGCGATGGTTCGGCGCAGCTCACGATCACGCCCTTGCTGGGTGCGGCGGTCACCTTCAAGTTGTTCGATGGCGATATGGTGACGGCTCAACTCTTCATCAAGCGAGGTATGTCGCTTTTCCAGCAATGCAAGCTTGAGGGAGGCAAACCAGGGGCGCAGGGTATCGCGCGAAGCCCGCAACGCTTCCGCTGTTCGAGCCAGGGTTTGGTGATTGTCGCAATCAGCCACCAGAGGCCCCAGCATCTCTATTTGTCGCTTCGCTTTGAGGACAGCTTCGTGTGCGCGGTTGAGATCCTCGAAATGCTGGATAAGGGCGTCAATGCGCGGCTCAACATTGAACGGTTCGAGCATGTGGCTGCGTACGAAATCAGTCAGGTTTCCCACTGACTTGAGCGATACAGTTTGATGGAAGAGATCAAGTGCCTGCTCATTGTCAATGCCGAAGCGCCGACGGAACCAGGCGCCGTAAGGTGGAAAGCTTTCAAACAGGTCGATTCCAGACCCGCGCAGACGCCGGCGCAGTGTCGCTATTTCGGTACCAAATGCTGAAAAATCGGTGGCGATGGAGAGGTCGCGCTCACAGACGGCATAAAGACGGGCTGGCTGTGTGGCATCCTTCATCCAGAAAATTTGTGCCAGGGTTACGGTCTTGTCGTATCCTTCGTTATGAAAGACACCGAGAATGACTGAATAACTGTTGGGTTCACGCAGGGCGACCGGTTTGGCTCCACCTCCAAGAGTTTCCTGGCGTTCCGACTTGAAATAACCGAGCACGTAAGAGCGCAGGGTGCGTTCACGGTTATCTGCTCCAGCCGCCTTGTTGTAGGCAATGCGCTGGCTTGGCACCAGCAAGGTAGTTACGGCATCGACCAGCGTTGATTTTCCGGAACCGATATCCCCCGTGAGGAGTCCATTTTTTCCGCCCAGTCGTAACGTCCAGACTCGTCCATCAAAGGTGCCCCAGTTGAACACCTCAAGACGCTGCAGTCGAAAGCCAGCCAGGCTGTCATCACCAATAAATCCAAGTTCAAGTGCCTCACTCATCATTCCCCTCCATCAGTTTCGCAGGTCGCTGCAAGTATTCGTTGAGGCGTTGATCAAAATCAGCCAGCCACTGGGCATCGATAAACGCCTTGATAATCCGGCGCACCTCAATCATCTGCCGCTCTCCCCGCAAACGGCGGATAAAGCCAAGATCTGCGATTTTATTCAGTGTGGCATCGACCTGGTCGATCAACTTGACCTCATTGCTGGCGGCGGGAAGAAAAATCCTGATCAGTTCAACCACCTCATCCCGCGAAAGAATCAGGCGTGTGTCTCCGGCACCGGCATCAAATTCGGCAAGTTTTTTGCGAAGCAGTGCCAGCAGCAGGCTGACCGGGTAACTGAGTTGCCTTCTTGCTATCAGTCTGGGAGTGGTGTTCGTAACTTCTGCGCCGATTTCAGAGTGAGATCGCAAAAAAGCGTATCCTTCTGCCTCATCAATAATCAATTCCAGACCAAGCACCGCAACGTAATCCCGAACGCTAGCCAGCAGGTTGAGCAAAGCGCTCCATAACGCCGGGTTCTCCTCCTGGTAGATCACCCCCTTCAAAAGGGGAATCACAATGGAAGAGAGTTCCTGGACTGGATAAGCCGGACGGGAAGGTTCTATCTCTGTATGGTTCATCATCAGTTTCTTAATAAAATAATACGCGGCAAGGTTGCAACCCGGGATATACCCGTTGCGCTTTCCCACCTTACCTCTTCCTGCTCTCTTTCATCCACTGCGCTCTTGGGCCAATCCCCGGCAAGCTGCATATAGGCAACCAGCTCGGCAAGGCCGTTACGCAGTGGATGATGCAGAATAACCTCCCCGATGGTGATCTGGCTCCGCATCTGCAGTTCCTGGCGGATATTTCGCAACAGCTCGGCCCGGTCAACCACCACCTGTGCGTAAAGAACAGCGGTATCGATCTCCGCATCACCCTCATCCAGAGCAATGCCGGCAATCAAGGGCTTGAATGGAGGCCGATAGAGTGCTCTTTCAAGAGGCAGTTCAATGACCGCCGCGGAGCTGTCGAGAGGCATGAAGCCGCCTGAAGGGAGATCGTCGCGCAAATCAAGAGCATGGGTTTCAACCTCGTGCAGAATATCCATGATGCGTCGATTTTCAAGCCATGCTTTGTCATCGAGAAACCTGCGCAACTGTTCTGAAAGTCGGGCTACCGTGCGCTGGGTGTGTTCCCCCGCCTCAAGCCAGTCGTAGTGGACGCGCCGCAAACGAGTATCGGGGCGCATCGAGACAATCGGCGGCAAGGCCAGCACCTCTTCCAGGAGCAGGCTCAACTCCTCCTGGCGGGACTGCGACATAAGAAAATCCCAGAATGCACGGAAACTCTTCCCCTGATCCGAATCGGCAATGGCATCACGTTCACCCATTATCTCTTCAAGCAGCGCTCCCTTGGCTCCCTCCCAGAGGGCAATGCGCTCACGCACGCGGCGATCAAGTGTGCGAAAGTTATGCTCCACCTCGCGAAAATCAGTTAACAATTCACGAGCCAGTTGCAGAAACTGCTGAAAACGATCCTTCAGGGCTGTATCATCGAGCAGTGATATCTCACCGGCAAGGATGCGGGCAATTTCTGCATTAATGTCGTCACGGCGCTTTTGCAGCTCCGCAATCCGCACTTCAGGATCAGCCTGGCTACCCATGCTCATCTGACGCAACAGTTCAAACAGGGTCAGAAGTCGCGACTCTGTTCCCACAAAAGCACGTTCAGTCAGGCTTTCCAGCCAGGCCAGCGCCTTTTCAGTTGCAGCTGTCAGATCAAAGTGAGGCTCATCCGTACCGTCGGGATAGAATTTGCGCAGCCATCCCTTCTCGTTATCAGCCCAGTCATTCAGATAGCTTTGCGCTGTACCGGGAAACTGGTCGGCTCCCTGTTGCTGCCGCAAGGCAAACAGTTCATCTTCCAGCGCCTCAACAAGATCAGCCTGCGAGAGGATCCGCACATTGGGTACAATAAAGACCCGATGCAGAAAACCAGCCACCAACGGCGCATGCTGAGCGCACAACAATCGCCAGGCAGGGTGGTTCTGACGGAGCAGGTTCAGGGTCGTGTAGTCGAGGGCCAAAAGTGCACTATTGATTTCTGGTGGAAAAAGTGCCGCCGGAAGCGGGCTGGATTTGAGGCTGAAGTTAAAGCTTTTTCTCCGTTTATTTCGATTGCTTTTTTTCCGTTCTCAATTCCATGGTGCTCCAACTTTTCCGCTGCGTTGAGCGTGATGTTAATGAGACCACGGCGCAAACCGAACTCGTTGCAGCAATCCGTCAGAGCACGGAGCTCCCGGTGTCGGGTTTTTGAATCGCTGATGGTCGCGCTTTTATAAAGGTTTTTTTCTTCGCCAGGAAAAAAGAATATCAGATTTCTTCTTTTTCCTGAAAAGAACGGTCAAACAATTCGGTATAACTTTCGAGATGCCCTTCTGGTACAAATGGTGTTGAGTGCGACTTTCCCTCTGCCCTGGCAACCAGAAGATCCCGAACAAAATCAATTGGCAAATCTGGATTGTCCAGAGCTGCCCGTCCTATCTTCGCCCAAAACTCAATTTGTCCAGCAATGGTACGATGCTCGGCCTTAGCCTGAGCTCTTGCTTGTCCATATAAGGTATCATCTATTCGTACTGGCATTCCCATAATTTTTCTCCATGAATAACTTTGCTACAAACGTAGCGAAAAGTAACACATAAACAAATCTCTCAATCACCCCACACCACTGGACAATGGCCGATGCGCAATTTCTTACCACTATAAGCAGCTCAAGTGCCTCAGGTGTCAGGCCTGTGCTGCTGCTGCTGGTCTGAATCCGGTGGCAGAAGGTTCCATGGTGGTCTCAACCATGTTCAGTCCGCTGATCTGCAACGTTCTGAAAGGGGAGTGTCGAACCAGTTCATAATCATGAGTGCCGATAAGAACGATGATTCCCTTCTGGTTAATTCTTTTCAGATATTCAAGGATCTCCAGAGAGGTATCGGGGTCGAGATTGCCAGTCGGTTCATCAGCAAGAATAACCAGTGGTTCACGGACCAGTGCCCTTGCTATTGAAATTCTCTGCTGCTCTCCACCCGACAAACTCAGGGGCATAACCTTTGCCGAATGTTCAAGGCCGACACTCTCAAGCGCATGCATAACCTTTTCCTTGATGAGCTGCTCCTTCGTACCGGTCACCTGCAGCACAAAAGCCAAATTATCATACACATTACGGTCTTCCAGCAAACGGAAGTCCTGAAAAACAATCCCCAGTTTTCTGCGAAGATGCGGAATCTGCCGCTTTTTAATGGTGCGCGAACTGTACCCGGCAATCCGTATTTCACCTCTTTTCGGACGTATATCCATATAGAGCGATTTAAGCAGCGTTGTCTTTCCACTGCCGCTCTTACCGACAATATAGACCAGCTCCCCCTGCTGTATAACAAGGTTGAGATTTTGGAAGACCGGTTTTTTATTAAGCTCTATGTCAACGTTAATTAAAGATATCATAATTGTTGTACAGTTTTATTTCTGTTTCTGGCGATCGTGATGGCAAGCAGCGTAGCTTCATAACAACTCCTTTCAGATGCAACTCCTTTACCGGAAATATCAAAGCCTGTCCCGTGATCGGGCGATGTCCGTACAATCGGCAGTCCAAGCGTAACGTTTACCCCTGTATCGAAAGCGAGAACCTTGAACGGCAGGAGACCCTGATCGTGATACATCGCTACAACAATATCATAGTTTTTATAGCTTCCAGCACCAAAAAATCCATCTGCTGGAAAAGGTCCGTCAACATGGAATCGGGATGAAAGCCTTTCGATACAGGGACGTATAATCTCCTGTTCTTCACAACCCATCACCCCACCGTCAGAAGCGTGTGGATTAAGTCCGAGCACCGCGATGCGGGGCTGAGCAATTCCGAAATCACTTTTCAGTGATGCAGCAAGGGCAGAAAGAAAAGCGTCAAGATCCATCTTCCGGATCAGTCCGGGAATCTTTTCAAGTGGTTCATGAATAGTGGCAAGGGCAACCATGAGGTTCAGAACAGGATCAACAAACATCATGGTCGGAGAAGGTATCCCGAACATGCTGCCGAGGAACCCCGTATGGCCTGTTTCCGTATAGCCAGCCAATGCAACGGCTTCCTTGTTGATTGGTGCTGTAACCAGTGCATCGCAAAGTCCCTCTCTGCAAAGTTCAGCGGCAGCATGAATGGACTCCATGGCAACCCTTCCGGCATCAGCTGATATCGTACCAGGTACAATGCTTTCAGGTTCAGCAACACTCAACACCGGCAGAACTCCATAACCTGCACTACCTCTCTTCTCAAGTGCCAAAGCATTGTCAACCATTTCAAGTGTTACCGGCAGATCAAGCAATTTTCTGTAATAATCCATCACTCTATACGAACCGGCAACAAGAAATGAGTGACCGGATTGCTTAAGTTTCAGAAAAGTTTTCAGAATTATTTCCGGCCCGATGCCGTGAGGATCACCGGCAGACCAGACAATGCGCATGGTTACAGTCTTTTGTATGCATTGACAATCTTCTCATCCTTTTTAACCCCTTTCAGCGCCATCATAAAGAGTACGGGTTCAGGCAGAAGCATAAAAAACCCTGCTTCAGGCTTGTGCGTTACTGCAGTTCCGATGCTCTGAAAATACTGGTTCAGAAAATGCGCCGCCGTAAGCCCGGAAAAAAGGTCACCGAGAAAAAGAAGAATTCCCAGTAGGATGAGCTTGCTTTGCAGAACACGGTTTTTAAAGAGAAAAATCGAAGCAAGCGAGAGTATGGCGGTCAAAGGCGAAAATATTCCTGCAGCATAGCAGCTTTCCGTGACATACAGGATGCCGGGTGTGCTGAAAGAACCAAAATCAGTAATGAAATAAATCTTTCCGGCGCTGAAGCTCCAGAAAGGGAAAAACATACTTCCTGCAGCAAGCAATCCTGCAAGAAACAGGTAAAGATTTTGAATTCTGGCTACCATGGTTTCAGACAGTTAAAAGTCAATAAAATAAGTAGCATCAATATACATAATCAGCTGAAATTGTGAGGGTAGGCACATTCACAATTACACTCCAATTCTCAGCAATGTCTTTCCACCACGCATCTTGATCAGAAACCTTTCTGCTTTATTCGTACCGGAGGGCTTCAACGGGTTTAAGTTCCGCGGCTTTCCGCGCAGGCCAGAGACCGAAGAAAATACCGGTAAGGGCTGAAAAGGCTGTTGCAAGTACGACTGATATCGGTGAGGTTATAACCGTCCAGCCGGCAAAAAAGGAGAGAATAAGGGAGATACCGATCCCCAGAACAATACCGATAAACCCTCCGCTGACCGTCATACCAACTGACTCAACGAGAAACTGCAGCATGATATCGTTTTTCCTGGCACCAATGGCCTTGCGCAGCCCGATCTCCCGAGTGCGTTCGGTCACCGAAACCAGCATGATATTCATAATACCGATCCCTCCAACCACCAGCGAGATGGCGGCAATAGAGCCAAGCAGGAGACTCATGGTCTGCGTGGTGCTGCTGAGCATCTGCTGGATTTCTGTCATATCCCTGATATTAAAGGAGTCATCATCCTCTTTCAGCCGGTGCCGTTTGCGAATCAGCGCGCTGATATCGCTTTTCGTTTTTTCAATTAACGAGGGCGAAGCAACCTCGACAAAAATACCGCTGAGATAGGTTTTCCCGAGTACACGGTACATGGCTGTGTTGACCGGAATAATCACCACATCATCCTCGTCCTGTGGCCCTGAAAATCCTTTTGCCGGGGCAATGCCGATAACCGTGAAATTGATTCTATTGATTTTAACCGTCTTGCCAAGGGGATTGGTGGTACCGAAGAGCTCCTTGACAACCGTCACACCAATAATGGCCACCTTCTCTCGCGTCTGAATCTCTTCACGGGTAAACCATCGCCCGACAGTTGGTAAAGCCGCACGCATCGTACCGTAATCATAGCCTACCCCGGTCAGGTTTGTACTCCAGTTTTTGTTCCCAAACACAATTCGACCAGCTCCATTTACTACTCCGCTGGCATTTTTTACCAGTGTATGCAGTGAAGCAATCTCCTCAACATCAGCAAAGGTAAAGCGGGCGACAGCGCCCGCCCCCTGAGAGGCACCCCTGATCTTGGCTGATCCGGCCCTGATCGAGAGCATGTTGGAACCCATCGATTTCAACTGTTCCTGCATTGATGCCTTGGCTCCCTCACCAAGAGCCATCATGGCAATCACTGAGGCAACCCCTACCAGTATTCCAAGTACTGAGAGAAAAGAACGCATTTTGTTGGCCAGAATTGCCTGAAAGGCCTGTGCGATAAATCCAATAAAGCGGCCATCCTGCCATAATGACCCCTTTGTGGAACCATGGATGTCAAACCCGCTTTGTCCCGAAACCCGAACAGCGTGCTGGATTCCCGGTTTGCGTTCATCGGTAAGAATGACACCGTCACGCATGGTAATGACACGCCGGGCATAGGCAGCGATATCGGTTTCGTGCGTGACCATGATGATGGTTTTACCCTCTGCATGAAGTCCTTGCAGGATCTTCATGATCTCACCTGAATTTTTGGTATCGAGATTGCCGGTCGGCTCATCGGCAAATATGATAAGGGGATCACGAACCAGCGCTCTTGCTATTGCCACTCGCTGCTGCTCGCCCCCTGAAAGCTGATTCGGCGTATGATCAATTCTCTGTTCAAGACCAACCATCTTGAGACGCTCAATCGCCTCCTTGCGAAAGTTTCCTTTCAGGCCGCTGTAGATATAGGGAAGCCGGACATTATCGACAATGTCCATCCGTTTGAGCAGATGAAACTGCTGAAACACAAACCCGGCAACATTATTGCGTACTCCAGCCTGCTCATCCTCCGACATGGTGTTGACATTATTACCGAAAATCCGGTACTCTCCCTTGTCAGGATTGTCCAGAAGTCCGAGAATCTGAAGCAGTGAGGATTTACCGGACCCCGAGGCACCCATGATGGCCACAAACTCACCCTGCTCTATGGTCAAGGAAACACCGCGCAGGGCATGAACAGTGCTTTCACCGATCAGGTATGTCCGGTGAACATCGACAAGCTCAAGCATGCTTTTCATGGTTTCGATCTGCGCTGTTGGGGCGAGAACGGGTTTGCTCCTGCTTTGTTTTTCGGCAACACAAAGGTGGTATCGGGTATCAGAACAAACGAGCTCTCCGTTAACCCGTCAAGAATCTCGATATTACTGCCATCCTGTATTCCAGTCTCTACCTTGGTGTATTTCCTTCCTTTTTCAGTATTGTCACTTTTCTGGCGCACAAAAGTTTTGCCGTTTCTATTCTGCACAGCACTGATCGGCAAGAGGAGTGCTCCATTCTTTTCCTGAACAATGATTTTAATATTGGCGCTCATGCCTGAACGAAACACATTGGGAATGCGGTCAGGAATAATATCGACATTGTAGATGTTCACGTTGTTCTGCAGATGTGACTCGTAGAAGATATGTTCTACCGCTCCAGTTACCCGGATGTCAGGATAAGCGTCAAGCCCGATCAACGCCTTCTGCCCGATTTTCACCCGTCCGATATCAGTTTCGTCAACAAACGCCTTGACAATAAGACGATCCGAGAGCACGAACAGCGAATCACTCGTGGTCACGGTCTGGCCAGGATCAACACTGCGCACAATAACCTGCCCGTCCATTGGCGCTATGACTGCTGTTTTTTTATAGACATTCTCCCAGTAGCTCTGTTCACTTTTTCCCTGCAGCTTGGCGGCATCAAGCAGCGCCGCCCGTTCGGTTGAACTCAGCATGGCAAGCACTGCTCCTTTTTTCACCAGCCGGCCTTCCTCAACAAGAATCTCCTCAATCCTCCCTCCGACCGAAGACTGGATTTTAACACGGTTCAGCGGCTCAACCGCTCCGGTCGTCGATATTGATACCCTGATAGTTCCCCTGGATGGATGGATTGCGTTAAATTGTTTCCCTGTAGGCCGGGTTCCCTTGAAGACAAAGAACCCTGCTACACCTAAAACAAGAACTGCAGCCACAACTCCCCATACCAGTTTATTCCTGCTGACCTTCAAGCGCTCCTCCTTTTGACTGGATCCATTGAGCCTCGGCAATGAGCATATCTGCCTCGGCATTGAGTAAATTCTTTTTTGCGTTCACCAGATTGTTTTCAATAATCACCCAGTCGTTGAAGGTCACCAGACCATTTGAGTACTGGGCGTTGGAGATTGTTGAGCGCTCGTTGGCTGCCAGAAGCTGTTTGTTCTGAACAAGAACCAGCTGACGGGCATCCTGAAAACTCTTCCAGCTTTGTTCGAGTGCGTTGAACAGCAGAAGGAATCCGCTTTTTTCCTGTGCTTGCTGCTGGCTCAGGAATGCCCTTGCCTTGGCTACCCGTGCCCGGCCGCTTCCGCCTGCATAAATGGGTACGGAGAGCGTCACCCCTGCACTCCAGTCAACCGCATCGGTCGGCAGACGGTCATAAGCGCCTCGACCAACCGAAGAGGTCAGAGAGAGTTGCGGTGAAAAGGCACTTCTGGAAGCATCAAGATCAAACCGCGCAGCTTTGCTTCTGGTATCAAGCTGCTGAAAAAGGGGATGGTTTTTTACCAGCCGGGCAAGATCGGGTTTGCTTGTCGAAAGATCACTGACGTTGAATGTTCCCTTAACCTTGAGCGGCTGATGCTTATCGCGTCCGAGTGCTGAGGCAAGGTTTGTCTGGGCAAGAATAAGCCCTCGTTTAGCCTGGGAAACTTCAAACTCGGCTTGAGCAAGATCGGCTTCGGCCTGACGAAGCGAA
>CAJAJL010000110.1 GCA_903940125.1 uncultured Chlorobiaceae bacterium
GCGTCGAACTGGCCACGGAATTAAGGTAACCAGTCGAGTAATCAGCCCTGCTATCTCAGAAGTTATGCCGTTGCGGTTCAGTACAGATGTCTTCATATGCAAGTTCTCCAGTTTTTACGTTGCAGTATGAAGATATTATAAAAGGTAGATCAGTATTTTCCTAATCCCTTAGCTTTTCGCTGAAGAATTTGGCACTCCAGAGTTTGAGACTATGTTGGTCAGCGGGTGGGAGGAAGGGGGCAACATCCTTGGCGGCTTCGATCCATGCGATGGATTGTAATACCTCAGACTTGGAGGTTGAGTCACAGTTGTGCAACTTGTGCGATAGACATGCTTAATCTATTTCATATTAGATTCGCACCATGGTTAACTCTCCTTGCTTACGGAGATATTGAAGCCGTGTGTTTTCAATAAAGCCTGTCTTTTTGCAAGATCAAGATCGTGTTCAATCATCTCAGTTATCATCTCTTCAAGCGTTATTTCAGGCACCCAGCCGAGATCAGCTTCAGCCATAGATGGGTCGCCAAGAAGCGTTTCAACCTCTGCCGGACGGAAGTAGCGTGGGTCAACAGTGACAATAACATCACCCACATGGACAGCAGGAGCATTATCGCCAGTTATTGCGGTGACAATACCTTTTTCCTTTTTACCATCCCCTTCAAAGGTAATGGTAATGCCGATCTGAAGAGCAGCTTTTGTTATGAATTCACGGACGCTATACTGGACGCCAGTTGCAATGACATAATCTTTAGGACTTTCCTGCTGCAGCATCATCCATTGCATTCGGACATAATCCTTTGCGTGCCCCCAGTCGCGCAGGGCGTTCAGGTTACCGATATAGAGGCAATTCTCGAATCCCTGTGCTATATTTGCAAGGCTGCGGGTAATCTTTCGTGTCACAAAAGTTTCACCCCTGCGTGGTGATTCATGGTTGAAGAGAATTCCGTTGCATGCGTACATTCCATAGGCTTCACGGTAGTTAACCGTTATCCAGTAGGCGTAGAGTTTTGCGACTGCATAGGGACTTCGTGGATAGAACGGTGTTGTTTCACGCTGTGGTATCTCCTGCACTAACCCGTAGAGTTCAGAGGTAGATGCCTGGTAAAATCTGGTTTTCTTTTCCAGGCCGAGAAAGCGGATTGCTTCGAGTAGTCGCAACGTCCCCATGCCATCGACATCAGCGGTATATTCCGGCGACTCAAAGCTGACGGCAACATGACTTTGCGCTCCAAGATTATAGACTTCGTCGGGTTGTATTTCTGCGATAATACGGGTCAGGTTGCTGCTGTCAGTGAGATCTCCATAGTGGAGTACAAAGTTGCGATGGTTTATATGTGGATCTTGATAGAGATGATCGATGCGCTCGGTATTAAGAGAGCTGGCACGACGTTTAATTCCATGTACTTCATAACCTTTTTCAAGAAGAAGTTCAGCTAAATATGATCCGTCTTGTCCTGTAATGCCGGTAATCAGGGCGACTTTCTGTGTTTTCAACATCATGATGTGTATGTGTTCAAAAAATCGTTATAGGCAAAAGATAACCCATGTTCAAGAGTGACATTGGCTTTCCAGCCTAATGCGTTAAGGCGGGTACTGTCCATCAATTTTCGTGGTGCACCGTCTGGCTTGCTGGTGTCGAATATGATCTCTCCCTTAAACCCTATAATATTAGCTATTGTTTCGGCAAGTTCACGAATGGTGATATCCTCACCATAGCCCACATTGATGTGGCTTTCCATGGGGTGAGTGTGTGCTGCGAAAGTTGCATATTCCATGTTCATGACATGCACACAGGCAGCGGCCATATCGTCAACATAAAGAAACTCCCTGCGTGGATTTCCTGAACCCCAGATAGTAACGGTGTGAGAGTCATTTTTCATGGCATCATGGATTCTGCGGATAAGTGCCGGGATGACATGGCTGTTTTCAGGATGGTAGTTATCACCTGGTCCATAAAGGTTGGTCGGCATGACGCTGCGGTAATCAGTACCATGACTGTGACGGTACTGTCGGTTATAACTTTCGCAAAGTTTAATGCCTGCAATCTTGGCAATGGCATAAGGTTCGTTTGTGGGTTCGAGTGTTCCAGTCAGCAAAGCGCTTTCGTTCATGGGCTGTGGCGCAAGTTTAGGATAAATACAACTGGAACCAAGAAAGAGAATTTTTTTTACGCCAACCTTCCATGCCTCATGAATAACGTTTGCCTCAATCATCAGGTTGCTGTAAATGAATTCAGCAGGATAGGTATTGTTGGCATGAATACCGCCAACTTTGGCCGCCGCAAGATAGATTTGATCTGGTTTTTCAGATTCTAAAAAAGCGCGAACTTCAGCTTGTTCGGTTAGGTTCAGTTCAGACCGGTTAAGGGTGATGAGGTTCTTCTGGTCGTTATGGAGAAGTGCGCGAACAATGGCGGATCCTACCATACCCTGATGGCCAGCTACAAATATTCTAGGTTGATTATTCAATTAAATTGAGGATTTTATGAATGATCCGAATTTTATTTATGAAAATATTTTCTCAACAGGTCAATCATGTTTTATGCTCCCCTTTGAAATGCCTTGATGATTGATAACATGCGTTTGTGCTTATACACTTGTAACATAAGCGCCAACTCCCTATCCTCAATATGTGCAAGCAATTCAGCATCAATACGCATACCTCCAAGAAAATCCATAATATCCGACACATCAATTTTACGCAAATACATAATATCCAGTAGTGCCCTCAGTGGTTGTGCCACAAGTGCCGACTGACCGACAAAAACATGTCGTTCTACACCTTCCAGCAAATAGCCTGTGCGAAGAGCCAATGAGTAAAATCGGAAGATACCAAACTCTGGAATATCGATTTCCTGTCGCCTTCTACCCGGCGTAACCGACATTGTGACCTGCGTCGATTCCGGAATCCAGCCATGAAAGCTTAGTGCTGTTTCAAATGAAACGTAAGAACCTGGTAAAAGAGACTGCGCTAAAACAAAGAGATTAACCTTTCTATGTTGCCTGACTGAAGATAGCAGGTAACGACCACGACGCAAATGCAGCAGCTCACCCTGATGCAAGGCACGGTTAACCAGGCTATAACGACGCTGCGGTGTTCCCCCAATCAGACGAGACAACTGACTTTCTGTAATAACACGCTCAGCCAAGTCAGCTTGCTGAATTTTTTTAACAATGAGACTCATTTTTGCAAGATACTTTCATATTTTGAAAGTATCAAACATTTATATTTGGGCACATATAACATTGCATATCCCGCCAAAGCAAAGCTACAAAAAAGTGCTTTTATTAGAAATCTATAAAATCTGCAAGCATTTCTTTTTCATTCTTTGTATTTTGGTGACGCTCTTCACAGAAAATGATTCTGTAACACACCTGTAGGGGCGCCCCTTGTTGCCGCCCCCCCCCGTGATCTGGAATATCTGCAACCTCCTTATTGTAATAATCATGTGCCCTCAAACGACAACGAACAAGCACTCTGCTGAAGATTTTGAGAACCAGATTTCAGCTCTTAAAACAAGGATTGAGACTCAGGAGAAGGAACTGACGAGAGTCGCGACGGCAATTACTGAAAAATCGACAATTCTGCGGAATCTTCTCGATCAGATTTATGCGCTTGAAATTGATCCCGGCGTTAAGAGGGTTATGACGAGCAGTTGTCTGCATCTTATCGACAAAGAGATTACCGAGAAACGGCTGAACATGGAACTGACTGAATCTGATTCGGCATTTTTATCCAAACTTCAGAAAAAACACCCGAACCTCAGCCAGCGTGAACTGAGAATCGCAGTGCTTGTCAAGTTGAATTACGATACAAGGGAAATTGCACGCTCGATCGGTATAACGACAAGAGGAATGGAAAGCATACGATACAGAATGCATCACAAGCTCGGGCTGGGTAAACACGAGTCTATCAAAACCTACCTTTCAGATCTCGCTCTCTCCTGAGCCGCATTCGGGCAGAAAATTGAGGTTCACGAAATAGACGGAGCATCCGAAAATAAACCCGCTGACACTGAGCAGCATGGTGTTTTCAAAAAAGAATGCCAGAATGATGGCTGTGACCGCAATGACCAGCACGGTAAGTTGTCTGAACGCTTTTTTTCTGGTACTCTCGCTGAGAATGGCTGAAAGAACCGAATCACTTCGAAGCAGGTCGAGGGTGTTGGAGCGGACAATGGATGGTATAACGATGTAGATCATACCGATAAATGAACAGGTTATCCATCCGAGCAGCGCGGCATGGGTATGCGAATGGTAGATCCACATCCTGTCGGCACGCAGTGGGGGTAGAGTACCGAAGGGAAGCCCCTTCATGAAGAAGATGTTCATGATCCCGAAACCGCTTGTGGCAAAAAGCAGGGCAAGGCCGCTCAGCAGAAAGGCAAGTGCTGGATGATGGAAGTTCTTTTTGAAAAAATTGTAGAGATAGAGCGCAAAACTGCCAAGGAGTGCCATCACCCCGAAGAGCAGGATATGACTGATGAGCATCATCCCTAAGTAGTAGCCTGCAAGGATAACGATAAGAAAAAGCAGTACCCCCCCGACAAAAATATAGAACCAGAGGCTGAAAAGCCGTTTGACAAGTTCGCGCTTAGGGGATGTTCTCCAGGCATAGGTATAGAGGAAACCCATGACGCTTATGCTGAGGGGAAACGAGGAGCCGAGAAAATATGAGGACTGCGTGACAAAAAACGGGATAATGCTCTGATTGGGAAAAGCCTCTTTCAAACCAAGGGTAAAGAGACCGAGATTGGCATTAAGGAGAAAAAGAACGTCGAAGATATAGTAGCGGACGGAGACCTCTTTCCATATTTTTGGAATGGACAGCGTGGTGAATATCTCCCTGATCGGCCCTGTAACGAGCACCATAAGCAGCAGACCGGTCAGGGCTTTGAGCAGCGGCCACTCCATGACGACGGCGGCGGTGATCATGACGAGCGCGAGGATGACCGTATAAATGTACCGTTGCTGCTTCGCGGGATCTATCTTGAGTTCAGGGTAGATGGCCGCAGTGAGATAGCGGTTGAGAATCAATATGGCAAGGTTGCCGAAGCCTATGAAGAAAATATAGGGATGGAGCTTCAGCAGGACGTAATGCCCCGTCAAAGCGCCGCCTGCGGCAAGGAAGGAGGCTGAGGCAATGACGATGACTGAAACAGCAAGAAAGAGCCGGGCAACGGCACTCAGCTTTCCATCATAAAGGTGCGCTTTCATTCTGGTGTCCGGTTTTTATGGTGTTCATCTCTATCAGAGCAATTACAGAGAGTGCGATAAGCGAAACATTGAGTGTCAGTGGATTGAACGGCAGCGTGAACATGGCTGGCTCAAAGAGAAGCACAAAAAGAAGCAGTCCTGCGAGGGCCACAATATTGAGCCAGAACACCCATCTCCATGCGGCGGCAAGCAGCAGAATCCCGAAGAGAATCTCCCCTGCCCCTATCCAGAAAATTGCCTCGCACACCCACTGATAGACTGGAATGACGTGTCCGAGAAGGTCGATCTCGCCTCGGCTCTGGCACACTATTTTAGGAACTGCTCCCTGATATATCCATGAAAAGGCAAGAGCAAGCCTGCAGAGGATTAATACGGGAGTCTGGTTTGAAAAAAAACGCATTGCCTCTCCAATCGATTATAATAGTACGGAATATTACAATAATAATTACGCCTTCGCACTTCCTTTACCCCATCGGATGGATGAGAATCTGGTGCGCACTTTGTCGAACCAGACATAGACGACCGGAATAACCAGCAGTGTTAAAAACATGGAACTGGCAAGACCGCCGACGAGAGCGACGGCAAGACCCGACTTCCATTCGGAACCTGAACTGCCCGACAGCGCAATAGGCAGAAGACCGAAAATCAGGGTCAGGGTGGTCATGAGAATAGGACGAAGTCGTTCCTTGGCTGCTTCGTTGATCGATTCATTAAGTCCCATTCCCTCAAGGCGGAACTTGTTGATGAAATCGACCAGGAGAATCGCGTTCTTACCCACCAGACCGACAAGCATGATGATGCCGAGAATGGTGAAAATGCTCAGGGATTTACCGGTGAGGGCAAGGGCGAAGAGCGCCCCGATAATGGCAAGAGGAATGGAGAACATCACCACCATCGGCCAGACGTAAGAGTCGTAGAGCGCCACCATGATAAGGTAGACAAAGATAATGGCGACCATAAAGGACATCAGGAGCGTCGAAAAGGATTCGCCCTGACGTTTGAGATCGGATTCGTAGGCGTAGGAGACGGTTGAAGGCAGGAGGCCGCGTTTTTTCATGTTCCCGAGCACGCGTTCGATATCCTGTCCGATGCTTCCGACCGGGCGTCCGATGACCTGCGCCTTGACCCATACAGCATTGTTGCGATCTTTGCGCTGCAGCAGCGTATAACCCCTGTCCTGCTCAAGGCTCACGAACTGGCCGAGCTTGACCATATCGCCCTGAGGGGTTCGAAAAGTGATGTCGGCAAGGGTGGAGGTGTCCCGACGGTAATATTTGTCGAGCATGACCCTGATGTCGTACTCATCGTTTCCATCGCGGTACTTCCCTGCTTCGTCCCCTGCGTATGCTGTGCGGAGAGCAGCTCCGACATCGGCGATGGAGAGACCGAAGGTGGCCATTTTTTCACGATCGACGACAATGCGCATTTCCGGATTGCCGACCCGTGAGGTGAGCTTGACATCCGCCGTACCGGGAATCGTTTTAATGCTGTCCCGTAGAGCTTCGGCGACGCGGGTGACCTGACTTCTCAGGGGGCCGCTGATGATGACGGCAACGGGAGTTTCATTGGCCGTACCGAAGATGCCGATGGGATTGATGCTTGCCTTGAGACCGACGACATCCTTCAGACTGCTGCGCACGACCTGCATGACCTCGCCCGTTGGACGTGTCCGTTCCTCTTTCGGTGAAAGCCTGACGTTGAGTTCTGAAATATTGTCGGCACTCTGGTTGAAAAATCCTTCACTGGATGCTCCGACATTGACCAGCAGTTTTTTCACTTCGGGCATTGCAAAGAGACGGTGCTCCACCATTCTGGTCAGACGGTTGGTCTCCTCAAGATTGGTGCCGGGTTCAAGCTCCAGCATGACGGAAAACTCGCCACGGTCGGACACCTCGATAAACTCCCCTCCTATCTTGCCGAACACCAGCAGGCTGAAAGAGGCGGCAAGCAGCAGTGTGGCGCTGACAATCACTTTGCGGGGATTACGGAGACTCCACTGCAGAAGATCGAGATAGAGCTGGCGAAAACGCTGGTAGTTCTGCTCAAAAGCAATGGCGAATTTTTCGAAGACGTTTTTGCCCGACAGTTTTTCGACTTTGGAAAATCGTGAAGCGAGGAGCGGTGTCAACGTAAAGGAGACAAACAGGCTGACAAGGGTGGAGATGACCATGACCACGGAAAATTCGCGCAGGATGTTGCCGACTAAGCCGCTGACAAGGGAGAGAGGCAGAAAGACGACCACATCGACGAGGGTGATGGAGAGTGCTGTGAAGCCGATCTCATTTCTGCCGAGAAGTGCTGCGCTTCGGGACTCTTCACCCCGTTCAAGGTGACGGTAGATATTCTCAAGCACCACAATGGAGTCGTCCACCAGAACGCCCACAACCAGTGAAAGGGAGAGAAGGGTCATGAGGTTCAGCGAGAACCCGAACAGATACATGCCCGTAAAGGTGGTAATGAGCGAGGTCGGTATGGAGACAAGGACAATGAGGGAGTTGCGCAGGCTGTGCAGAAAAAGCATCATTACAAGGGCGACAAGAAGCACGGCGAGCATCAGGTCATGCTGAACGGCGGTAACGGCATCCAGCGTAAAGGTTGAGGCATCCTGTGCAACATCGAACGAGAGGTTTTTCTCCTTGTAGAGTTTTTCGAGTCGGGAAAGCGCAGCCCTGGTAAGCCGGCTCACGTCAACCGTGTTGGCATCGCTCTGTTTCATGATTATGATACCGACGGAGGCTCTGCCGTTCAATCGCGTGAGCGTTGTAATCTCTTTGAACCCGTCCTCAACCTCGGCGACATCACGGAGTGCCACGTTTCCGGTGGAAGTCGAGCGCAGAACAAGATCCTGCAGCTCTTGCAGTGTTGCAAATTTACCCGCGAGTCTGACAACGAACTGCCGGTCGCGATCATCAATCTTCCCTGTCGGAAAATCAAGATTGGCCTTGCCTACCTCTTTAAGTACATCAGGAACCGTCAGCCCATAGCTCTGCAGACGCTCAAGATCGATGTTGACCCGGATTTCTCGCTCTCGTCCCCCGAGCAGATAGACCTGCCCTACCCCGGCAACACTGGAAAGGAGGGGTTTGATGTCATTCTTGAGCATCTGGTAAAAATCGGTATCGGAGAGAGATGAGGTGGCACCGATACGCAGGACGGGAACCTCATCAAGCGCAAAACGGGTGATGACCGGTGGTTTTGCTGCATCAGGAAAGCGGTCGCGCACCTCGTTGATTTTGCGTTGAGCGTCCTGCAAGGCCTTTTCTATATTGGCGGAGTTCGAAAACTCAATGGCAACGACCGACAACCCTTCGGTTGAGGTTGAGGAGATTGATGCGATCTTTTCAATGGCCGAAACAGCTTCCTCTACCGGTTTGGTCAGCGATGTTTCAACCTCGCTGGGAGATGCGCCCGGATAGCGGATGGATACGGTCACGACTGGCGGAGTCATTTTCGGCAGCAGCTCATACTGCAGCTGGCCATAGCTGAAAAGGCCGAGAATGGCAAGCACGGTGAAGAGAACGACAATAAGCGTCGGTCTTTTTATGGCGAGCTCGGTAAGCGTCATGGCGTGGTCTGCCCTTTCTTCTGACCGATGACGACTACGGCTGATCCGTTGAGAAGCTCTGTCTGGCCGCTCGTCACAACACTTTCGCCCACATTGAGTCCATCAAGTACCTCCAGCTCCTTCTGCAGCTCCATGCCGGCTGAAAAAGGCTGTAAATAAGCTTTACCATCGCGAACCACAAAAACTTCGGGTTTTCTGATCCCTGCAACAAGCGCGATGCGTGGCACGAGAACCGCCTGCCGCTGGCCTTCACCGGTTGTGACGACTCTGGCAAACATCCCCGATCTGAAAACGGTTTTCTTCGGGTTCTGCAGAATCACTTCCACCCTGTAGGTATGGTCACGGCCCGACTTGTCGCTGACTGCGCTGACCCTGCCGCTGAACCGCTGACCTGGATAGGTGTCGCTGGTCACTGAAAGTATGGTGCCCGGCACAAATTTGACGATCTCACGCTCCGGCACAAAGATGATGATCTTAACCTTCGTCATATCAGCCATGTGAGCAACCTTCAGCCCCTCGTGCAGCAGCTCCCCCTGCTCGACAAAGCGGGAGGTCACCGTCCCTGCAAACGGCGCCTTGACTTTGGTGTCGCTGAATTTTCGGCTGGCGGCGATGAATTCAGCCTGCGCCTCTTCGTTCTGGAGCTGCACGGCCTCAAAGGCTGAAAGCGGCACTGCTCCTTCGGCATAGAGGGTTTTGTAGCGTTCGACATCGCGCTGCGTCTGGCGATAATGAGCATCGGCTTTTCTCTCTCTTGAGGCGGCAAGTTCATCATCGACTGTAAACAGGGCATCTCCTGCCTTTTTGTGCGATCCCGGTTCAGCCGATACCTTGCGTACCTGACCTGCAGACTCTGAATAAATGTCAGCCTCTCTGAAAGCCTCAACGGTGCCTACGGTACTGAAACTGTCCCGTACTGCTGCTTTTGAGACCTGGGCAACAGTGACCGGAATACGGTCGGTTGGTTTTTGTACAGGCGCATTATGCGGTTCACGACGCTGAACCAGCCAGAAGAGCAGGAGAACAGGCAGCATCAGAAGGATGACGGATATCAGCTTGTTTTCTTTGAACCTTCCTGCTATTGTTTGAACAATCTTCATGAGTACGCAACCCTCTCCCGCTTTTTTTTATCGGTTACAGAAGGACGTGTCTCAGCAGAAGTGGGATGCAATGGAACACGAAATGTCTGCAGAAGCCTTGACATGCTCAATAATTGAAAGTATACCTGTGAGATTGGTGATGTTCTGATCATTGACGGATGCCTTGATCTTTGCAAGGGCTGTATCATAAAGGCCCTGGATCTCACTCATCATGACGAGCGTCTCGCTGGCATGTTTAGCATTGCCGCTGACGAATGCCTCTACAGCCTTCTTGATCATTTCAGCGGTAATATCGCCCATGGGTTTCAATCCATACTCATCCTTATGCAGTTCCTGCACATTGGCAAACTTGACATACTCGGCCTTGTCGGCTATATTGAGTGCCAGCTGAGCAAGTCTTTCAAGCTCGCGCAGGATCATCCGGGCATATTTGATCGCCTTGAGATCCGCATCAGCGAGATTCTGGAACGTTGCATAGGCAAGGGTAAGGTATTCGACCTCGAACTTCCCCTTCCTGATATACGCCTCATCAAATTTAAAGGCCGAAGAGGCAAGCTCGACGTTACCCTTTGTTGAAGCCCGGATGCTGAGCATCAGATTATTTTCAACGTTGGATGAAAGCTTCGTAAGCTTCTGCTTGAGTGATTCAAGCTGCACATAGACTGTACCCTGAGGTTTTATGGAAAGACCAAACTTGTCAGGGTCGATCTTGATGGTAAATGCTTGAGGTGTTTCTGAGGTTTTCGGTGAGTCTCCGAAAAGTTTGCCTAACAGATTAGCCATAGGGTTCAAACGCCATGCTTAGGTTAATAAGAAAAAAAACAAAGTGCTGCTAATTTAGCAGACCTGCAAGGTTAATTCCAAGAAAAAAACAAAATTGTCACTCTTCAAGAGATTCGAGCAGGTTTTCATAAAAATCACCCTTATGACGGACGATTTCACCGGTTATGAGATAAATGACTTCCCGGGCAATCATGGTGGCATGGTCGGCCATCCGCTCGATATACCTTGAAATGCTTAATGCCGCTATGAGTTCGTCAACATTGGCTTCCTGACTTTTCATCAGCTTCGTTACCTTCTTAAAGGCCGCACGGTGCATCACATCGATCTCCTCATCCAGCGCACACACTTCATCCGCCAGATTGCGGTCTTTGGAGATAAAAGCCTCAATTGAACGCTTCACCATATCACCGGCATGCACACCCATCTTCTCAAATGAAAACAGTTCGAGCATGTCATGGCTGATCTCAGGCATACGGTCAATAATATGTACCGCCAGGTCGCCGATACGCTCAAGATCGTCGTTGATCTTGATGATGGTGACAATGGTGCGAAGATCTCGGGCCACCGGCTGCTGCAGGGCAAGAAAAGCCAGACAGCGCTCCTCAAGATCAACTTCAACCTTATCGATCTCTTTATCAACCATCCTCACCCGGCGGGCACTCTCCGCATCGTGATGTTTTATCGCATTCAGGGAGAGAAAAAAATTCTCCAGCACTTTATCGGAGAGTTGAACAAGCACTCCGGAGAGTTCCTTGATAAGTTCATGGACCGGTCGTTCTGACATAGAAGTA
>CAJAJL010000111.1 GCA_903940125.1 uncultured Chlorobiaceae bacterium
ATACCCGCCCGGTATCAAAGTGAGTGACGCTGAATTTGAAAAAATTCACATGTTACGAAATGAATTTCATGGTGAATGGAACTACAAAATTGAGCCAAATCTCGACTAAATTGTTATAGTTATTTATTAACAATCACTATGGTTATGGTTATGGTTATGGTTATGGTTATGGTTATGGTTATGGTTATGGTTATGGTAAATCCAGAGAGAAATCTAAATAAGAGTTGGTAACACCAGGTAATGTACACCCCCTATAATGCATTTACTCGGATTTTGATAGGTATTACAAAACTATCGCATGAACAAAAAAAGATTCTTCGTATCGGAATTGATATTCTTATTGCATTATTTTCCGTATGGCTCGCATTTTCGATACGTTTTGAACGTATGTACCTGCCAGTCGGAAAACAATGGATTATTTATATTCTCGCACCAACAATTGCGATACCTATTTTTATAACTTCAGGCCTCTACTCCGTTGTTTATCGCTTCAATGGTTTTCCTGGATTTATCGCTATTCTTAAAGCAGTTACCCTTCACTCTATTGTATTTTCAGGTATATTGTTATCGCTTGATCTTTCCGATGTACCCCGCTCGATTAGTATTCTGCAACCACTTCTGTTTCTCTGCATAATTATTGGCAGTCGGGTATTTATTCGTTATTGGTTTTCGTCACACAACATTTTCAAACAAACAGGGTTATTCCGCGAATCCCTACTTATCTACGGCTCAGGTTCCAATGGAATTGATCTTGTCAACGCGATTATTCTTCATTCAAACTATGAACTCGCAGGTTTTATTGATGATGAAAAAATCTTTCAAGGACGAATTATCAATGGTATAAAAGTTTACAGCCCTGAACAGATATTGGAAGTCATAGAGATAAAAAAGGTTAAAAACATTCTTGTTGCAGCATCTTCGCTACCCCGTCTTCGCAGGTCAGAAATTATCGAAAAGCTCCAATGCTATCCTGTCAATATCCGGCTGCTTCCATCCCTCGAAGAGCTTGCCGAAGGCAAAGTGACCATATCAGACATAAAAAAAGTTGAAATCGAAGACCTTCTAGGCCGCGCCCCTATACCCGACAGCGATGAAATTTCTCAACAATCCATTACCGGTAAAGTTGTTATGGTCACCGGCGCCGGAGGAAGTATCGGCAAAGAACTCTGCTTTCAGCTCCTATGTCTGCAACCATCAAAAATGCTCCTGATCGACAACTCTGAATACAGTCTCTTCAACATTCAGCAAGCCCTTGAGCAGAACTGCAAAAGCAGCAATATTAGTACGCTGCTTGTTCCCCTCCTTTGCGATGTAACCGATGAAAACAGGGTGGTCAAAATTCTTGAGGTATTTCAGCCATCAATAATTTACCACGCAGCCGCATATAAACATGTGCCTATGGTCGAACACAACATTGCGGCAGGCATATACAACAATGTCTATGGCACTCTTACTCTTGCACAAGCAGCATTTCGTCAAAACGTACAAAAATTTATACTTGTCAGTACTGATAAAGCCGTCCGACCTACCAATATTATGGGTGCCAGTAAGCGTCTCTGCGAAATGATTCTTCAGGCATTTGCTGCTGAACCGGAAACCACCACAAAGTTCTCCATGGTCCGCTTTGGCAATGTCCTCGGCTCAAGTGGTTCAGTTGTCCCTCTCTTCCGAGAGCAAATAAAAAATGGCGGCCCGGTAACAATAACACATAAGGATATTACACGCTACTTTATGACCATACCTGAAGCTGCGCATCTTGTCATACATGCAGGAGCGATGAGCGTTGGTGGGGAAGTATATCTTCTTGATATGGGGCAGCCGATAAAAATTATCGACCTTGCACGTCGCATGGTAACCCTCTCTGGACTTACTGTTCGTGATCATCACAACCCTCAAGGAGATATTGAAATAGAAATAACTGGTCTTCGATCGGGAGAAAAACTTTACGAAGAGCTGCTTATTGACAACAACCCAGAAATAACCTCAAACCCTTGTATTTTCAAAGCAAAAGACCAATACATACCTTGGCCTGAGCTAAATGTAGAACTGACAAATCTTATTAATTCTATACAAATTCATGATATCAATCAAATCAAGGAAATTCTAAAAAAACTTATTCCTGAATACAAGACAGTTACTCTGATCACTGACCACATTCACAAAAAAGAAGAATGTATAATAAAAGAGAAAACTATAATCACATACCAGACAAATGGTAACTCTTCTTTGATCCAAGCCTTAAAAAGTCATTAATCATATCAAATAGTGCAATCAACACAATCCATTATCCCGTTACTCACCCGCTTATGGCGTCATATAACTACTAGGCGTCGCGCACAATTCGCCATACTTCTCATCCTGATGATCCTCGCCTCATTCGCCGAAATTCTCAGTATCGGAGCCGTACTCCCGTTCCTTGCCGTCCTGACTGCCCCGGCACGTATATTTCACCATCAAATAGCCCAGCCACTAATCCATACTCTCCGCCTAACTACCCCAAAGCAGCTTCTTTTCCCTTTAACGATAGCTTTTGGCATAGCCGCCATAATATCCGGTGTCATGCGCCTCATTCTCCTCTGGGTCAGCACTCGCCTCTCTTTTGCAACCGGTGCCGACCTCAGTATTAGCATCTACCGCCGCACGCTGTACCAGCCTTACGCGGTCCATGTCGCCCGAAACAGCAGCGAAATCATCAACGGCATCTCAAGCAAATCCAACGGAGTCATTTACAGTACCATAACACCACTCATGACTCTCATCAGCTCCAGTCTCTTGTTAATTACCATTCTTATAGCACTCATATCGGTAGATCCCATTATTGCGCTCTCAGCTTTTGGTGGCTTTGGATTGATCTACGCATGCATCATCAAGATCACACAGAAACAACAGTTGCTCAATAGCCAGTGTATGGCCCGAGAATCCACTCAGGTCATTAAATCTCTTCAGGAGGGTATGGGAGGTATACGCGATGTACTTATTGATGGCAGTCAGGCAGCATATTGTCAAATCTATCGCAATGCCGACCAACCCTTACGCCGAGCCCAAGGAAGCAGCGCTTTTATAGGCTCCAGCCCGAGATACGCCATTGAGGCATTGGGCATGATGCTTATTGCCATATTGGCCTACGATCTTGCCAAACAACCCGATGGGATAGCCAAAGCAATTCCAGTACTCGGTGCTATGGCACTTGGAGCTCAGCGTCTCTTGCCAGTATTGCAGCAGGCTTACAGTGCATGGTCAGGCATTCAAGGCGGACAAGTAGGACTGTATGACACGCTCGAACTGCTCGATCAGCCACTGCCCGATTATGTAGATCAGCCACCTGCAAAGCCAATTCCATTTCAGAGCCAAATCGGTATAAAAAATCTCACATTTCGTTACACATCGCAAACACCACTCGTTTTCAAAAACCTTGACCTTACTATAAAAAAAGGCAACAGTATAGGCTTCATCGGCGTTACCGGCAGTGGCAAAAGCACCTTGCTTGATATCATCATGGGATTGCTTTCACCAACCGCAGGCACTCTTGATATTGATGGTCATCCAATCACCACAAGCAACAATCGAGGATGGCAAGCTCATATAGCCCACGTTCCTCAAGCAATCTTCCTTACCGACAGCACGATCGAAGAAAACATAGCGTTTGGAGTTCCAATAAATAAAATCGACCGCCAGAGAGTAAAACATGCCGCCCAGCAGGCACAAATAGCCGACATCATCGAAACTTGGCCAAAAAAATACAAAACCTACGTAGGCGAACGAGGCATCCGCCTCTCCGGAGGTCAGCGCCAACGCATCGGCATAGCCCGAGCCCTCTACAAACAAGCCGACGTCATCATCTTCGACGAAGCCACCAGTGCCCTCGACAACGAAACCGAACAAGCCGTAATGCAATCCATAGAAACCCTGGGCCAAGACTTGACCATCCTAATCATAGCCCACAGATTAACCACATTAAAGAACTGCGATCAAATAGTAGAACTCGCAGACGGCGGCATAAAACGAATCGGCACCTATAAAGAAATAGTCACCAACGAGCTAAAAACGGACGAGCATACCCGCTCAGCACTCGCAACTCAGCACTAAAAACTTGAAATTTCTTAGCACTTAGCACTTAACCTCAATAATTCATGAGGGCTACCAAAACCGAAATTTCCAGTCAAAAATTGAGGTGATCGCGACTGTGGCAAGGTAAATAATATGGATAGCAAGAAATCTTTCACCTGTAGACGGTTACTATCCAACAAAAAGCAGG
>CAJAJL010000112.1 GCA_903940125.1 uncultured Chlorobiaceae bacterium
ACTCTCCGGAGTGACTATATTCTGATGAAGGGGTTGCATAAATATCGCGTCTTATTAGCTGACTTTAACTACCAGTAATATAACGATTTGCGATATTTTTTGCCCCCTTTTTTTTGTTTATTGATGAATAATTCAGGATAGAAGTATTACCGTTTATAACTGCATCAGCTACAAGCTTGATAATCAGTCATTGTAATCACGGTTTAACTGAGGATTTCACATGAAAATGTTACTGACAGTCGAATTCCCGCCAGAACCCTTCAACTCTCTCCTCAGAAGCGGCAAGGTGGGTGGGATTATAGGGCGTATTTTAGAAGAGAGCAAACCAGAAACGGCATACTTTACAGAGCACGAGGGTAAACGAGGAGGCATTTTTATTGTTAATGTCCATTCTCCGTCGGATATACCTGCCTTTGCAGAACCCTTTTATCTCAATTTTCAGGCCAATTGTACGTTTCGTATTCTCATGACCCCGGAGGATTTACAAAAAGCAGGTTTGGAAGAGCTGGGCAAAAAATGGGGATGACATTTATCCGGTAATGCGATTATAGGCAGCTCAAATGTCTCGGATTGATTTGCTTGTTGAAGGCATATCTCGTTATTGCTCCCGCACGCGGGGGGCAAAATGCACAATCAACTCAGAACTAAGGCTACAGGAATTAGACCGGACCTTTGAGCGGATACCAGCAGGTGTCTAAAGAAATCCATAGAAAGACCCTGCTTGTTGTCCAATGCTATGATTTTCCGGGTATGGATGGTCTCCCCTGCTTGATTTGTAATTGTTTGTTGATCAAACTCCTCCCCTCCAGCTTCAAGCACCAGCAGCAGGCACGCCTCGAATCGCGACACACTTTCTAAGTGGAACATTACATTTCTCAGTAAAAGAAGGTTTGTTGAAACAGCAAAATCGTGCTACGTGTCGTTAAAATGACAAAGTTTTTCATACCTCAGACGGCTTTTGTCTCTGCCAAACCTTTCACTTGTGGCAGAACTCTTTTTGGTCTTACCAGGAAATCATGAGAATCCTCTTTTTTATTTATTTTTCATGATCATTTTTTTGTGTCAGCAGTAAATATTTGGTAACATAATTCAACGATTTGATCACTCAAGTTCATATTCTTATTATGCTTGAGGGGATAGTTATTGCATTTGACAAGTCTCTTGACCTGCAAGGGCAAGTTATGTCGCTGCTTCTGCAGTCCCGGCTATCGCTATAGAAAACACCATAGCCATCCTGCAGACTCTCGATATGACTGGTATTAAGGCGCTCCGGGATCGCATCATTAAGGTGCATATAAGAGAGCTTGCACGCAGTGGAATAAAAATTGATTTGGCCCATTTTTTGGCACTGCATCTGTTTGTTGGTTAATCGTTTTTCGTTTAAAGTGCAGTACCTTTACCTGTAAGGATATGAACGATTGGTACTCGACATCCAATAACAGGATAAACCTGTCCATCATACAGGCAATAAAAAATTAACAGCATGAAATTACTTTATATTTACTTTAACAACTTTCGAAGGTATGAAAAAGCCTTGTTGCGATTCCACCCTGAGTTCACTGTTCTTATAGGCGAAAACGGAAAAGGAAAAACAACCGTATTAGATGCGATTGCTGTTATGCTTTGTACCTATTTCCACGGATCGGGCATCAAAACAGGACAGAGTGTTATTCAAAAAGAAGATTCCAGACTGGTGATGTACGAAAAGGGTGGGCAGATTTTTCTTGAGCCACAAAGGGATGTTTTTTTAGTCGCAAAAGCGATCGTTCATGGTAATCCAATTGACTGGCGGAGAGAAGTGGGTGACCGAGGAGGTAAAGCTAAAAAAATTATTGACATTGGGCGATCAGACCGTTCCAGCATAACTTCTGAAACCCCTGATTTGCCACTCTTGTTGTACTACGGTTCGGGACGATTGTGGGATATTCATCGAAAAGTTGAAACAGAAAAACCAGGATCACAGCTCGATGCCTATCGATTCTGTCTTGATCCTAAATCCGATCAAAAAGCATTTGAAAAATGGTTCAAAAAACTGACCATTGCGGCTTTGCAAAAAGGAAAGGAATCTCCTGCACTTCAGGTTGTTAAAAACGCAGTATTGACTTGTATTCCTGAAGCAGAAGATTTTTTTCACGATACAGAGCAAGATCAAATTGTTATCACACTAAAGAGAGATGGATTAATCCCTTTCAACAACCTATCGGATGGTTATCGCAATATGGTTGCAATGGTTGCAGATATTGCACTGCGAGCATCAAGCTTAAATCCCCACTTTGAAAATGATGCTGCAAAAAAAACCAATGGGATTGTATTAATCGATGAGATTGATCTTCATCTTCATCCAAAATGGCAACGTCACGTCGTTCGAGATCTGCAAAATGCATTTCCAGCATTGCAGTTTATTGCGACCACCCATTCACCATTTATTATCCAATCCCTTGATCCTGGAGAAGTTATTGACCTCAATCAGGATGCAATTCCTGAAATTGTAAATACCGCGCCTGATGGGGTTGCTGCCCCTGGTCCTGCCGATAGTTATAGCAACCGCTCCGTTGAAGATATCACCGAAGAAGTGATGGGGGTAGATATGCCTCAACGGAGTAATCGCTATCAGCAGATGTACCACGTAGCAACGCATTATTACAAGCTGTTGCAAAAAGCGGAAAACGCCAATACATCAGAAAAAGCAGAACTGAAAGCCCAGCTCGATGAATTGTCCGCCCCATTTAGTGACAATGTAGCTTATCACGCTTTTCTTCAGATGGAGCGGATCGCCGCGGGGTTAGGAAAAACAAACCAGACAAAGGAAGTTCAATAATGAGACCAGTCGTTCGAGGCGATTGTCCCAAAGATGTGAAGGACGAAAATGTTCGATTTGCATCATATGCACAAGCTCGTGGTGAACTCATAAAGCGCATGGGTGAATTTTGTTCCTATTGTGAAATGCACTTGGATTCATCTCTGGCTGTTGAGCATGTGCAACCAAAAAAACCTGATGGTGCCTTGACCGAAATGGAAGATCGAGCACTGGATTGGAATAATTTTTTATTGGCCTGTACTAATTGCAACTCAACAAAAGGAAATACCGATGTCATTTTGGCAGATTACTTCTGGCCAGATCGTGACAACACATTTCATCTCTTTCGTTACTCAGAAGGTGGTGTTATTTTTCCTGCGATACATTTATCCGAGGCAGAGAAATTGAGGGCCTATAAAACCATTACGTTAACGGGCCTCGATAAACACCCCTTAAACAATCCCGAGGCATCAGATAGACGTTGGGAAAATCGTCGGGAAACCTGGGATATAGCTGTTCGATCGAAAAGTCGGTTAGCGAAAAACAATTGCCAGGAAATGCGGGAGCAGATTCTTGAAACTGCAACTGGACACGCTTATTGGAGTATATGGATGACGGTCTTTGAAGATGACCCCGATATGCGTTGTCGCTTCATTGAGGCTTTTCCTGGAACGGATAAAACCTGCTTTGATGCTGCGAGAAATTATGCTGCAGTAGCCAGAAAAGGAATTCAGTAAGATACTTAACGCTCATGACTGAATGTACTTAAAAAGACACGCACAAATAATCGCCCCTTTATTAAGCCCACGACCCTACATTAAGCGCCCTCCTCAGCAAGCGGGTAGTCTTCAACATCAAAGGCAACACAATACCGGCTCATAGCCATGATCAGCTTTGATTACCAGCAGGTGTCTAAAGAAATCGATAGAAAGACCCTGCATATTATCCAATACGATGATTTTCCGGTTATGGATGGTCTCCCCTGCTTGATTTGTAATTATTTAATGATTCTGTTAATCTCTCTTATTGAAAGTAATTTACCGGTAACCGATGAGTTATCAAAGAAATAGACAAAAGCCGAATTGAATTGCTGTTGCATCCATTCGGGAGTTTATCCCGGTCATTGTGCATTCCACAGCAATCGGTTACGGTTTTATCTTTATACAACCATTCTTAATCAGAAAATCATTTCCTCATCCTGATACGGTAACCCATTGCTCGATAGCCTCGCTGGCGCTTTTCCCACATTCTTGCAAGCTGCGGATAGTCATGTTCGACATAATCGTAAATACGCACATCACTCTTGTTGACATGATCACGGTGCAGACGTCCTGTATACTGCTGTAATGTTCCTTTCCAGGAGATCGGCATAGCAAGCACCAAAGTATCAAGAGGTGGATGATCAAAACCTTCGCCAATCAGTCGCCCGGTTGCGAGAATAACCCTTGGAATCGAATCTTGCAGTTCAGCAAGCTCTGTAAGCGTGTTTGCTCGATGCTTTTTTGTCAACCGGCCATGCAGCAAAAAGCAATGCGAAATTTGATCGGCGAGTAGTTCGAGTATCAGTTGCAGTTGTTCGGTGCGTTCCGTCAAAACAAGAATCTTTCGCCCTTCATGAAATGCATCGAGAATATCCTTTGCTATGCATTGGTTTCGGAAGGAGTCATTGGCGAGAATCCTGAAAACCTCCTGTATTCCTGATCCCTGAGGAATTACCGGCGAAAACAGGTTGAGCGGCCAAACCTCCAATCGGACTGGTGCATTTTCTGCTTGAAGCGCGCGATACCGAACAGGACCACACTGCATAAAAATTATCGGCTGATGGCCGTCTCGACGAATGGGAGTTGCTGTCTTTTGGTAAAGTATCATGATTAGGAAAAAAACGATCGTAACTTTTTATGGAAAGTTGATGGGTGCGTTCACATGTTTGGCTTATAAGTACGGCACCAAGCTGTCGTGCAATTGATGCCGGAACAGGTTCAGCAAAAAAAATCCACACATGCGCTCCATTGCCTGAACGCGAAATTTCCAGAGCTGCTGGAATATTTAACTCTCGGCACGACTGCATGAAGGCAGATGCATCCCCGTGCCAGCCCTCATCATCAAAGTCTGTCGCAATAAAATAACAGGTTTCATCTGGCAGCATTGGATAAACACCAATGGTATGTTTGCCAGAAAGATGACGGTAAAGAACCTTTTCTGTAACCGGCAACAGCATGCGATGTGGACAATCACTGCATTTTATCCGTGGTTTATTGCAGACACCTTTCCGCCACTCGTTGCTGCAGACTGGTGAATAACCAAACGTCCCTTTTGCCGACTCCCAACGAATTTGGATACACATCCGTGCGTCCACGAAATAGTTGCCCGAAAAGTGCAACTTTTTCAATTGCTGAACGTTGTATTGTCGACGATGTTTGAATTTCAAATGAATTTTCTTTTGATGGAATTGATTCATCCCATGGTATGCCATTTGCCGCAAGAAGTGCTTTCAACCTGACATTTTCTTCCTGCAGTTGCCTTAATGCATCAGGTAATTGCCCGAAAACATTGTTATTCCTGCTATCCTCATCCATACCATTTCGTATAAGCCCTTCAGAACTGGAAAAATGAAAAGTAAGCAAATACCCTCAGAACCAAGCACAACTTGGTCAGCGACCATAAAAAAAGGCAAACTGCCGGACTCTAGCCCCAATCTCCTTGGAGACGCTGCTTAGCAAGCCAACTGGTTACATAGTCTGCAACTTCCTGCCAGCCAGGCTCCCCAACGATCCAGTGAGCATGATTCTCAAACTCCTTGTATGTTGATACCGCCTTATACTTCCTCGCAACTTTTCGGGCTACTGATGCAGGGACGATACGATCCAATTTGCCAGCCACGACAAGAACCGGGCAGGTAACCCTGGACTCATCGACATGTGATGCCCGTGAAGGATCAAAAAACCAGTATCCTAATTCTGTAGCCGCCTTTCCAGACTCATAAACAAGTTTAGTGTAGATCTCCCACTGTTCCTTTTCCGGCATCAGGTGCAGCATCGAATAAGCAGCTTCACTGAATTTCTGGCGGAAAGGTTTTTTCCAGAAACCCCACTTTGTCTGTACACTCCAGAAACTCTTGAAAACAGAGGGTGTCAAAGCCATGATCCCGGCTGGTGATGCGGGAGTAAGCAAAACAATCGCCTTTGCACGATTGCGTGCACCAAGAATCTGGGCCAGAAGCGCTCCCATGGAGTGACCCATCACTATAGGTTTTTCGTCCAGTTGGCAGATCTCCTTTTCGAGTTGTGCAGCATAATCCAAAAGACTGGTTGTCCCGAGATCAGGATTTGGAACACCACGGGGATCCATATCGTGGTATCGCAAGGTGGAAGCGATGCAACGGTACCCTTCCTCCTCCTCAAACTTTCTCCGATAATTATCCCAGTACCACGGACCTCCAGACATTCCGTGAATCATGAAAATCGTATCAGCCATTTTGCACTCTCCCGATAACATTACCTGGCCAAATAAGAAGCCCAGGCACTACACCGGGGCTTCAGCGTTTCATTGGATCATGGGGTTATCATAACGAGCAAATCATGTCAGGCATCACATCTTACCTTATCACATAAGGGGTATTACCCGTTACTGTTTTGTACATCTTCTTCGACTGAATTACCGCCAAAAGAGCCTGCCATTATAAAGTCTGCTTTTGCACCCTGAGTATCTCCAAGAGCAGATTTAGCAAGTCCTCTGTTTTTAAAACCCTGTGCATCGACGGGTGTAGGATCTACCTCTATCGATTTTTTAAAGTCTGCATTTGCAGCTTCGGTTGCCCCTAAAGCAAGCTCTGCTGCACCTCTGTTGTAGTATGCTTTTGCAAGGTCATCTGAACCTGGTTTTGGAGTGGTTTCAATCGCCTTGGTGAAGTTTGCTATGGCCTCCTTGTGCTGACCGGCTTTAAGCTGAGCCTCACCGGTGATCAAAGATGGAATGTTATGTGCAAAAACGACATTACTTGCAAGCATCACATTCATTGCAGCAAGAGATAGAAAACGGAATGAGTTTTTCATAAGGTACCTCGCTTGTTATGTTGTTATAAGTAAAGGGGCAAATGACAGCTGTTTTGCATAACAGACATTATCAATAACCACACACCTATATTGTAACCAACACACCCTTAAAGGCTCGTTAAAGCACCCTTAAATTTTCATAAAAAATACACACCTCTGAAATAAATCCTTCCAGCGAAGGAACATGCCCTACACCACAGTTCCAAAGAGCTTTCCAACTCCCGCCGTAATCCCCATAGCGAGCACTCCCCAAAAGGCAACCCGCAAAGCACCCTTGGCAACAGATGCGCCTCCAGCGTATGCCGCCGTACCTCCCAGAACCACTAAAGTGACCAGAGCCGTAGCGGATAATACTTCGACAATATTGGCTGAAGGTGCCAGTAAAACCGCTGCAATCGGAATAATTGCACCTGCAACAAAAGAGATGGCGGAAGCCAATGCTGCCTGGATCGGCCTTGCCCGCAGAGTCTCCGTAATGCCAAGTTCATCCCTGACATGAGCAGCAAGAGCATCTTTCGACATAAGGCTGACTGCAACAAGCCGTGCCATAGGTTCATCAAGACCCCTGCTGACATAAATCGACGTCAGCTCCTCCAATTCACGCTCTGGTTCAGTTGCAAGTTCCCTCTTTTCTCGCTCGATGTCCGCCTCCTCGGTGTCCGCTTGCGATTGTACAGACACATACTCGCCCGCAGCCATAGACATGGCACCAGCCACCAGACCAGCCACACCTGTTAACAGAATACTCTGTTGTGGAACACCGGCAGCGGCAACGCCGATAACAAGACTTGCAACCGATATGGTTCCGTCATTTGCTCCAAGGACGGCAGCTCGAAGCCAGCCTATGCGCTCGGCTTTGTGTGACTCACTGTGCATGGTTGACATCAAATAATTCTCCTGTTGTTCATCTTTTGATTACAATAATTACAATATAAAATCATAACCTGTTCACGTTATATAGCATCAATTTCAGATTTCAATAGTTGAAAAAAATTGATATACTCTAACATATTATAATCGAAATCATTACATATTCTGTCACAGCAAGGGCACCTGCCGGTATACTCTATTTTTTTTCTGGTCTCTGGTGTTAAAATCAATAAAAAAATGAAGGTTATAGCAATCAACGGAAGTCCCAAAAAGGACGGAAATACCTGTCATGCGCTGACAGGTGTAGGAAGGCAGCTGCAGGAAAACGGTATTGAATTTGAAATTATACATGTCGGCGGCAAAGCGGTCAGAGGATGCATGGCCTGCGGAACATGTGCAAAAAATAAAGATGAAAAATGCAGCATAACTACCGACCCGGTCAATGAATGGATTCAGCAGATAAAAGATGCTGACGGCATCATTCTTGGTTCACCGGTTTACTATGCGGGCATTGCAGGTACTATGAAATGTTTTCTCGACAGGGCATTTTATGTTGCAGGAGCAAATGGTGGTCTGTTCCGACAGAAAGTTGCCGCAGCAGTTGTTGCTGTTCGCCGTACAGGAGGTTCTGCCACATTCGACAGCCTCAACCATTATCTGACCTATTCCGAAATGATTCTTGCAACCTCGAATTACTGGAACATCACTCATGGCAGAACACCGGGTGAAGTATTGCAGGATGGCGAAGGAGTGCAGATTATGGATGTCCTCGGACGCAATATGACCTGGCTACTCAAAATGCGTGAAGAAACAAAAGACTCAATCCCGCCACCGGCAAAAGTTGACAAGATCTACACCCACTTTATCAGATAGATCATGCACATGGTATAACCCTACCGCCATCCTACCCCTCAGCTCTTGGCAAAATGAGTTGTAATTTATGTGCCGTCCATTGAACGCTTTTGTTATGATCAGTGTTTTCAATTCTTCAGTCAGCATTCTGAAGATCTCTGCAGAGTCATAAGGCCAACTGATAAAGATGGAAAAAGAGGATTAATATTTAAGGTTTGTGAATTTGACATTAATGTATTTTTCCTTAACATGCTATGTTAATGCCATTTCGCTTCCCGCTTCATGTAAAGCAACATATACCACGTGTCAAATAACAAGATGACAGAATCGGATGCCCTGAAGCATCAGCTTGAGGAGTCTACAGGCAATGACTATAACTGCTGCTACCAGTGCGGTAAATGCACGGCTGGCTGTCCGGCGGGAACATTCATGGATAATCCTCCAGCCCGTATCATGCGTCTGGTACAGGCCGGATATATGGAAGAAGCGCTGAAAAGTGATGCACTCTGGTACTGTCTGGGCTGTCAGACCTGTACGTCGCGATGTCCCCAGAATATGGAGATTGCTGCCACCATGGACTCTTTAAGAGCTCTGGCACTTGAAAAAAATATTATTTCCACAGACAAGGCAAAAAAGCTGGTCAATGCCTTTCATCTCTCTTTCCTCAACAACATCCGTAAACACGGCCGTCTGGAGGAACTTTCACTCGTCAACAGCTACAAACTCCGCACCAGATCCTTTCTGCAGGATGCCGCATCCGGCGTCAAGATGATCAGGGAAGGAAAGATAAACCCCATGCATACCCTTACCGGCAAAGGCGGGGTAAAAGCAAAAGATCAGATTGCCAGAATTTTTGAAGCCTCCGAAAAGCCATCGCATCAATCGTTACCAAAACGACGCCCCGTTAAAAAAGAGTTTAAACCTAAAGCCCCCCTGTCGATCAAACCTGGCATGACCATAGGCTACTATCCAGGATGCTCGCTCAGCGGCACAGCTAAGGAATTTGATATTTCGGTTAAAAAAATGTGTTCCCTGCTCGATATTAAACTGCAGGAAATCGATGACTGGAACTGCTGCGGAGCAACTTCGGCCCATGCCACCAACCACAAGCTTTCTCTGCTTCTGCCTGCAAGGAATCAGGCTCTTGCTGATGCTCAGGGAATGACTTGTGTCCTTGCACCTTGCGCAGCCTGCCAGAATCGTCAGGTAACTACCCGGCAAGCCCTTATGGATTCAGCTGAACTTCGTGAGGAAGTTCGTTCCATTACCGGAATAGAACCAACCTGCACTGCTGAATTTATCGGTGTGACGCAGCTTCTTGAAGCGATGGACCCCGGGGAAATTAAAAAAAGAGTCACCAAACCTCTCACAGGAATTAATCTTGCGTGCTATTATGGCTGCCTTCTGGTTCGCCCTATGGAGGCGATGGGGTTTGACGATACAGAAAACCCGCTCAAGATGGAGGCAATCATGACTGCTCTTGGAGCGACACCTGTTGAGTGGGCATTCAAAATAGAGTGCTGCGGAGCAGGTCTCACCCTGGCCCAGCAGCCGCTTGTCGAAGAACTTACACACAAGATTGCAAAAAATGCCTTGGCGAACGGTGCTGAAGCATTTGTCGTAGCCTGTCCTCTGTGCCATTCCAATCTTGACATGCGTCAGGAAAGCATGAGAAAACGGTTCGGAGATGTTAAACCCATGCCTGTTTACTATATTTCAGAACTGGTTGCCATCGCCTGCGGAGCCAATCCATCTGAAGTTGCAGTGGGTAAACATTTTGTTCCCGCACTCGATCTGGTTTCGAAACTTTAAACAATAACAGGTATACTGTTGGATATCGGTGATTGTAAAAGATCATCGTAACAGACAATGCATCCGTGACTATTTGTTCCGGCTCTCAGCACCATCTTATTGAGCTGCCGTCGTTATGGCGGTTTCATATTAAATGATTGTATTATGGCGAAAATAGGGGTATTCATTTGTCATTGCGGCGAAAACATAGGCGCTAAAGTAGATTGCACGAAACTGGCAGCTGCCATGGGTGAACACCCGGGTGTTGCGGTTTCGGTGGAGTACAAATATTTTTGTTCTGATCCGGGCCAGGAAAGCGTTAAAAGAGCTATCCGCGAAAATAACCTTACCGGTGTGGTTGTCGCAGCCTGCTCTCCAAGAATGCACGAAGCCACATTCCGCAAAGCATGTGCCGAAGCTGGACTTAACCCCTATTTATGTGAAATAGCAAATATTCGCGAGCAGTGCTCATGGGTGCATACCGATAATGGCCAGGCGACTGAAAAAGCCATGGACATCACCCGTTCGATGGTTGAAAAAGTTAAACGCAACAATAAACTGCAGCCTATTGAGGTACCTGTCACCCGTCGTGCCCTGGTTATCGGAGGGGGAATTGCAGGAATTCAGGCGGCACTCGACATTGCCAATGCGGGTCAGGAGGTTGTACTCGTTGAGCGTGAGCCCTCCCTTGGCGGACACATGGCTCAATTGTCGGAGACTTTCCCTACGCTCGATTGCTCTCAATGCATCATGACCCCAAGAATGGTCGAGGCAGCTCAACACCCAAAAATCCGGCTGCTTACCTATTCAGAAATTGAAAGCGTTGACGGTTATATCGGGAACTTTTCGGTCAGGGTCCGCATGAAATCGCGCTACGTTGATATAGATAAATGTACCGGCTGCGGCGACTGCATAACGAAGTGCCCTGCAAAAAAAATCTCAAGTGAGTTCGATTGTGGTCTTGGAAAACGAACAGCCATTTATACCCCTTTTGCACAGTCTGTCCCAAATATTCCAGTTATCGACAAAGCTAACTGTATCTATTTCAAAAACGGGAAATGCAAAATCTGTTCTAAAACCTGCCAGTGCAGTGCTATCGACTTTGATATGCCGGACACCTTTGTGGATCTTGAAATCGGCGCAATAGTGGTTGCGACAGGGTTCCAGGTTCAAAACAACACCATGTACGGCGAATATGGTTACGGAACATATCCTGATGTCATTAACGGGCTCCAGTTCGAACGTCTTGCTTCAGCAAGCGGTCCGACAGCAGGAAAAATCCAGCGTCCTTCGGATGGAGCCGAACCGCAGACTGTTGTCTTCATACAGTGTGCAGGATCTCGTGACCCGTCAAAAGGAGTGCGTTATTGTTCTAAAATCTGCTGCATGTACACTGCCAAGCACGCCATGCTTTATGCCCATAAGGTTCATGGAGGAAAAACCCATATTTTCTATATGGATATCCGTGCAGCAGGCAAAGGATACGACGAGTTCAGCCGAAGGGCAATTGAGGAGGATGAAGCGGCATATCTACGCGGCAGGGTCAGCAAAGTATGGCAGGAAAACGGCAAACTGATGGTAAGAGGCGTTGACACCCTTCTGGGCAGACCTGTTGAAATAGCGGCTGATATGGTGGTATTGGCAACAGCAATAATTGCACAGCCTGATGCGAAAGATTTTGCCAAAACCATTGGTATCGGTTATGACGAATACGGATTCTACAACGAGGCGCATCTTAAACTCCGCCCTGTCGAATCATCCACGGCTGGCGTTTTCCTTGCTGGAGCCTGCCAGTCCCCGAAAGATATTCCCGATTCGGTTGCCCAGGCATCGGCCACGGCAAGTAAGGTACTTGCTCTTTTCAGCAAGGATATGCTTGAAAGAGAGCCGGTCGTTGCGACAAATAATGAAGCAACCTGCGCCGGGTGCTGGGGTTGCGTACTTGCCTGTCCCTACAATGCTATCGAGCAGAAAGATATTCTCGACCGTTCAGGACGAATCATCAAACGGGTGGCATCTGTCAATCCAGGACTTTGTCAGGGCTGCGGCACCTGTGTCACCTTCTGCCGTTCAAACAGTCTTGATTTGGCAGGCTTTACCGAAAAACAGATCTTTGCAGAAGTGATGGGTCTCTGAAAAGAGCTTTTCGTTATGCTGAACAACAGAACTTTGCTACAGGAGTTAGCCTATGAGTGAACCTTTCGAGCCGAAAATCATAGCTTTTGTCTGCACCTACTGTACGTATGCGGGCGCCGACCTTGCCGGAACCAGCCGGTTGAAATATGCGCCTAATGTGCGCATTATCCGTCTTCCGTGCACAGGAAGAATCAGTCCTATGTTTATCTTGAAAGCTTTACAGAAAGGAGCTGACGGAGTACTGATAAGCGGATGCCATCCTGGAGACTGCCATTTTACCCATGGTAACTACCACGCTCGACGCAGGTGGATGGTCTTTCGTGCCCTGCTTGACTTTATAGGTATACCACCCGAACGGGTCAAGTACTCATGGATCAGTGCGGCTGAGGGAGTAAAATTTGCTGAATTCATAAACACCGTCACTGAAGACATCCGCAAACTTGGCCCTTTTGAACAATACAGTCAGTTGATCGAGCAAACCCAGGCATCGGCATCACTATAAAAAACACGGAATGAGTATCGAGGAACAATACAGAACGAGGGCAAAGGAACTTCTTTCAGGCGGTGCCGTCAAAATGGTTATCGGCTATGGCAAAGGCACAACCGCCAGCCGACGTCGTCCGCTCTTTATCAGTTCACCTGATGATGTCGAACGGCTTGTACTTGATGATGCCTGCATAACCAACCTCTCCGGATATCTTGTCAGTGAAGGCCTTCTGAGCGATGAAAAACGTGTAGCTGTTTTTCTCCGGCCTGAAGGAATACGTGCTGTAAATATTCTTGCAGCTGAATCGCAGCTTGATGCTGAGCAGATTGTTATTTTTGGATTTGATGTCAGCGGGACCGAAGTCCGTGCGTTGAAAGGCATCCATGTCGAAGAGTTTTCGGATGTCATTGGATCGATCAAGGAGGGTGCTCCTGAAGCTTCCGAAGAAGAACTTTTTGAAAAAATCGAAAAGATGAGTCCGCAGGAGCGGTTTTCTTTCTGGCAGGAGGAGTTTGCAAAATGCATCAAATGTTATGCATGCCGCCAGGCGTGCCCTATGTGCTACTGTCGTCGCTGTATTGTCGACAGCAATCAGCCGCAATGGGTCAATACCTCTTCACATTCCCTCGGAAATTTTGAATGGAACATTGTCAGGGCATTTCACCTTTCCGGACGCTGTGTCGAATGCGGCAACTGTGATCGTGCATGTCCGGTCAACATTCCACTTCGTCTCATCAACCACAGAATGGCTGAGGAGGTACTTGGGGCATTCGATCACTTTGCCGGCATGAGCAAAACCCAGGAACCGGTGCTTGCCAGTTTTAAAAAAGACGATTCCGAGACATTCATTCTCTAAGTAACAAACCTGTATGACAAAAATCCTTTTCAGCGATAAACTTGACAAGTGTGTCGAACGATGGAAATCAGCTGGTTTTACCGTTATCGGCCCTGTACAGCGAGCCAATATTTCAACATATGCAGCTGTTGAACATGCTGCCGAATTAGAGTTTGGACTTATTCTGCCCGACCGTTCTATCAAGGATTTGTTCTTTCCGCAGAGTGAACCGATGTTGCGTTATACCATAAAAAAAGAATCCATCGACACCGATGAGTGCCTGCCTCCTGTCGGGCCGAGAATTATTTTTGGTGCACGACCCTGCGATGCCTCAGGGATGGCGATTGACGATCCCCTGTTTGGATGGGACTATAAGGATGAATACTGGTTTCAGAGACGCAATGAATCGGTTATTGTAACCATTGCATGCACAAAAGCAGATGATTTCTGCATGTGCACATCTCTTAAAATGGCACCCGACAGCTGCAAAGGCTCCGATATTCTGCTTCGGCCACTTGCCGGCAACAAGGGATGGCAGGTTGAGGAATTGACTGACCGCGGACGCGAAGCGTTCAAAACAATTGCCGATCTCCTCCAGGAAAGCTCCGAACAGGCTGCTCCTATAGCGGTCGTTGAGAAAAAGTTTGACCTTGACGCCTGTGTCGCCTGGCTGCAGAATCCAGAACATTTTGAAAGCAGATTCTGGAAAGAGATATCGATGCGCTGTATAGGTTGTGCCTCCTGCACCTACCTCTGTCCCACCTGTCACTGTTTTGACATCCAGGATGAAGGTGATACCTACACCGGCATCAGACGAAAAAACTGGGACAGCTGCTCATTTGCTCTTTTTACCATGCACACCTCAGGCCATAACCCCCGATCAACCCAATCGGCCAGATGGCGTCAGCGAATCATGCACAAATTCAATTATTTTCCTGGCAAATTCAGTGTGAACAGCTGCAGCGGATGCGGTCGGTGCTCACGCCAGTGCCCGGTTGACATGGGAATTACCGAGACCTTACAAGAGATATCAAAATTATCGCTGTGACAGAAAACATCCACAACACACAACAGAACATCTACAAGCCGGCCATCATGAAAATTGTGGCCCGCCACGACGAAGCGCCAGGCGTAAAAACCATGAGACTTGAGTTTCAGGATCCGATTGACCATCAGTTTTTCAAGGAAACATTCCGTACCGGTATGTTCGGACTCTACGGTGTATACGGTGAGGGAGAGAGCACCTTCTGTGTCGCAAGCCCTGAAACACGCAAGGATTATATTGAATGCACCTTCCGCCAATCAGGCAGGGTGACTTCGGCGCTTGCAAATGCTGATATCGGCGACCTCATCACTTTCAGGGGGCCCTACGGCAACCGCTTTCCTATTGAGGAGTTTCATGGCAAAAATCTTCTTTTCATATCAGGCGGAATTGCCCTTCCTCCAACAAGGAGCGTCATATGGTCATGCCTTGACCAGCGCGAAAAATTCGGCAGGGTCACTATTGTTTACGGAGCCCGTACCGTGGCAGATCTGGTGTACAAGCATGAACTGGAAGAGTGGCAGGAACGAAGCGATGTCGATCTTGTCCTGACAGTTGATCCTGGTGGAGAGTCGCCCGACTGGAAAAACAGGATTGGCTTTGTCCCCACGGTGCTCGAGGAGGCTGCGCCATCTCCGGATAACTGCATTGCGGTAATTTGCGGCCCCCCGATCATGATCAAATTCACTCTGATCTCGCTCAAAAAACTTGGTTTTGATGAATCAAACGTCTTTACAACGCTTGAAAACAGAATGAAATGCGGTCTTGGTAAATGCGGTCGATGCAATGTCGGCTCGGTCTATGTGTGCAAGGAGGGACCAGTCTTTACAGCTGCGGAGGTCTCCCGAATGCCGGCATCCGATTTATAGCAGAGCGATTGTATAGAATCGCTCCGGCTGATGAAAATCGGCCGGAGCTGAGGATGCTTCCCACCAGGGAAACAAACCATACTCTCCCCTTCCGGTAGATGCACAGCACTGCAAAGCGATACGCTGACCAGTTAAGAATGGCTCCAGCAGTTTATAGGAAAACTCCATCCCGAAACTCCTGTCGCTCATCACCATCCTGACCTGCCCCATCCATGGTTCAGCGGAAAGAACTGTCTGCCCTCGAGCCCTTCTTCTCGGAGTATCGAATTGCAAAGCAACCCAGTGCCCCTCTGGAGTCATTTCAAACTCAAGATAACCGACGACGGAATCGGTATGCGCAATAAAAAGTTCTGAAACCCCATATCTCCAAAGTCCATCAGTAAACGTGCCCGCAGGAAGAGTCGAAGGTGGCTTCAGTGAAAATAGAGCAGGATTGCCATTACTGGTTGTCCAGCGAAGAAAAGATGCGTCCGGGGCAGCGATGGCCTCCTGAATCGAAAGCAGTTGTTCGACGGCAACAAAACCACCGGAAAGCCATTCCCTGTTGTCAACACAGTTATAAGCCAACAGAAGCCCCTGAAGAAGAACCTCTGGAAAAAGCTGTGCCGGAATTTCCGCGTTATTGTTCATCTCCTGCTGTGGTAACCATAATAGCCCGGCCCATCCCTTGGAAGGGTCATTAACATCTGCAACACTTTTCACTCCGCATGCTTCAAGAAAATTTCCATCAAACAAGCCGATGCACTGCACCTCCAGATCAAGTTGTACACCAGCCTCTTCAAGTGCTGCAGTTTTCATCTGTTCGGCAAGGCGGAGCACATCAGTTGCAGTTGCTCCCCCCATGTTGAAAATGAAATTTGCATGGTGTTCGCTGACCATCGCTCCCCCTTCCCGCCGCCCTTTGAAACCCAATTCTTCAAAAATAGTGCCACTCGAACGACCGGACGCATAGTTGTTCTTAAAGGTGGAACCACAACTCGGAAAATCGAAATGATGCTTTTTTGTGCGCTCCTCCTCATATCTATGCATAAGATCTTTGATCTCCTCTGCGGAGCCGGATTGTGGAAACCGAAGCACAACAGCAACAACAATCTCGGGATAGTCCATCAGTGAGGTATGCTTGTAGCCATGAAAAACCTCATCAGGGGTCTGCCAGCGCAGCCGTCCGTCAAGAGAAACGGTCTGGATACCAGCTGTAACTTCAGAAATTTCACCTCCAAAACATCTGGCATTCATTCTGACCGTCGATCCTATAGTACCCGGAAGTCGAAAAAGCCACTCTCCCCCTGCACGGCAGCATGAAAGCAGCTCATCGGCAATCAAAGTGTTGTCTGTACCGGCTTCGCAAAAAAGTTCATCATCCGATATCCAGAATATCCGCCGCATAAAGTCTAAAGAGATCACAACACCAGGAAAAAAGGTATCGGAAAAAAGAATATTGCTCCCCTTTCCCATGAGTGCTAAAGGAAGACGATGCTCCCTGTTCCACTCGAGAAGATCGGCAATTTCGGCAGGAGTCTGGGGGTGAGCAAGGAAACGGGCTGTACCACCGATCCCGTAATATGCCCGTGAAGCAAGAGAAACATTGGATTCGAATCTACAGGGAAGGGATAATTCACTCATGACACGGCGCCTTCTTTTGGACTTCAGAAAAGTGCTTAAACAAGATGAACGCTAAAAAAAAGAGATGAAAATGGATAAATTCCATATTTTCCGTATTCCGCAACCAATTATCAGAAAAAAAACATGCCAGAAAACACTGAACGCAGGGTAAACTTTGCCCTGGCACAAATTACAACCGAACAAATTGCACTTCTCCCTGAAGTCCTTGTTGAAGACAAGCCTATCACCATAAATGCAGGCCTTAATTTTGGTATCGACAATAAACAGCATCTTTTGAAAGTAATGTTCAAAAACATCTTTCTGCAAGAGGAAACCCCCTTTATTATCATCGAAACAGGATGTGTTTTTGCTATAGATCCCGAATCATGGGCGCTTTTTTCAAATCAGGAGAGCGGTTTTTTTGTATTGCCGAAAAACTTCGCAGGTCATCTTGCAACACTGACAGCCAGTACAGCTCGCGGGATTTTGCATAACAAAACAGAAAACACCCCGATGAACAGGTTTTTTATTCCGGCCAATAACCTGGAAGAGATGATCCCGGACAACCTGGCACTTCCTTTGGAACCAGCATCCTGAATAAACAGCAATATGATGCCTGTCCGCGTGGTGCGGCAGGCACATTCATTGAAAAATCCCGCTTCTTTCATCACTTTAAAAATGTAACTGTATCGGGTTTTCGAGGTTCTGCTTTGGGGAAAGGTTGAGCGCTGTATCCAAAAACAGCTGCAGCATAGGGAATATAATCTGTGGGAAAGGTAAGACCTATACTGCTTAATGATGCTGGCCCAGTATGGCTGCCATAGACCATAATCGGAGCATGTTGCCAGCAGGATGCTATACCCAGTGACGCAGCCGCAAGTAACATATTTCCCATGGCAAGCACACTATCCCACAAAGGCGCAACAGCTTTGCTGTTTCCAGATATAATGACCAGAGTCGGTGCATGATAAAAAACATGAAACTCATCACTGCTTGCCAACTCGCGCATAGCGGCATTTTCTGAATGTTGAAAACTTGCTTTGCATAGAATCTGCAACTTTTCCAGCAAAACCTGATTCTGCACTATGGTAAAATGCCAAGGCTGCTGCCCCATGGCGGATGGAGCATACTGACCAGCCTTAAGTATCTCATGCATCTCTTTTTCACCAATCTGTTGTGGCTGATAACTCCTTACACTCCTTCGTGTTAAAATGGTTTTGATCGTTTCATTCATCTCAGTTTTTTTACTGGTTATTGAACTTCAAGGAGTTCACGTACTTTGAGGGCAAGTTCTATACGAGAAAATGGTTTGCCAAGAAAAGGCATCGAAACATGCTGATCCTCTTTAGACGATAAAGAGTCATCCGCGTATCCTGAAATCAGCAGAACTTTAAGACCGGGACGTTTTTTTGTCAAAAGCATTGCAAGATCTCGCCCATTCATTACCGGCATAATTACATCTGTAATGAGCAGATGAATAATTCCCGAATAGTCGCTTGCGAGTGTGAGAGCCTCCTGTGGTGATGCTGCCACCAAAACCGTGTAACCAAAACTTTTTAAAAACTCAAATGTAATATCTCTGACTGACTTGTCATCCTCAACAAGTAAAATAATCTCATGACCAGTGGATAGCTTTTCAGGAGTTTTCAATAATGGAGAAGGAGAAATAATACCCTCATAAGAAGGTAGATAAATTTCAAAGGTTGTCCCTTTTCCCACCTCACTGGATACTAAAACAGCACCATTGTTCTGCATGACAATTCCATGCACTGTGGCAAGCCCAAGGCCTGTACTTGTTATCGACGATTTAGTTGAAAAGAAAGGTTCAAAAACAGAATCCAGCGTTTTTTTATCCATACCGCTTCCGTTATCCTGAACCGAAAGCAGTACATAATGACCAGGAACTATTTCAGGATGATCCCTGGAAAAATCAGCATCAACGGTAACATTGCGAGTTTCGATAGAAAGTGTACCAATACCTTGAATGGCATCTCTCGCATTTATTGCAAGATTGGTTATGATCTGATCAATCTGCGATGAATCCATCTGCACAGGCCAAAGGTCCTTGGACAATTTGTAGATTACATCAATATTAGTCCCAAGAAGGCGCTGGAGCATGCCGAGTGTATGAGAAACTGCAACATTGAAATCCAGTACCTCAATTTCAATAGGCTGCCTTCTGGCAAAAGCAAGCAGCTGACTGGTAAGTCCGGCCGATTTAAGAACGGACATCCTGAGATCAGAAAATATTTCCCGCACACTGCTTTTCATATCCTCAGTATCGATCAACAAATCAATGTTACCAAGCATCACCTGCAGCATATTGTTAAAATCATGTGCAACACCTCCAGCCAGCCGGCCTATTGACTCCATTTTCTGAGCCTGCATCAGATTAAACTGAAGAACAACATTCTGCTTTTCAACCTCTTTCTGCCTGGTTAAATCAGTAAGAATAGCCCTGCATTCCTGACCGTCATCACTGACGACAGCATCAATACGAACCGTCATCACTGTCACATTATCCGCCTTCGAATCCGAATTCGAAGGCATAAGCATCACTTCAGCTGATTTTTGCTCATGGGAGCCGAAAACAGTATCGAGGAGTGAATTAAAAACCGGAAGATCATGAAAAGCAACAAAGCGTCCTAACCTATCCCCTTTTAACAGTGATCGATTAACGTTAAGCATCTTTGTCGCTGTCAAATTTACATCAAGTATCGTACTGTCCCGAGCCAGGGTCAGGTATCCGAGCGGTGCGAACTCATAAAGATCAGAATAACGTTCCAGACTCTCCTCTAAATCCGCCCGCGACTGAAGCAGCTCCTCCTGCTGCATTTCAAGCTCTATCTGATGAATCGAAAGCTCATGGATAACCCTATGCAGCTCCTCAGATGACGCAATATCAGCGTTATTCTTTCGAGCTTTTGGCCAGGATTTTTCAGCCCTGCCCCTTAACTCATTGAGGTCATCAGAAAGCGCTTTTTTCTTTTTCATCGGATAGTTTCATATTGCCGGCACTGGTAATAAAAGAGCTTGTTTATTCCAACGCAGGTAAGATAAGTTTAAGCTCTCTGTGAATCAAAGTTTCGTTTCAAATTTGGCTATTCATCCTGTAAACCCGGTAAATCATATTTTTAAAAATGGCTGGTCAGTTTCAAAAAACTTTTCCTACCTTGTCTCATTCGTTGTAACCATTTTTTATACTTATTGCAGATTCCCGGGTATGCAGACTTTACCATCAGACGCTCTCTTTTCATCGCTTGATCCCGCCTCCGTTTCTTCAGAGGAACTTCTTCATCAGCTCGCAGCACAGCAAAAGTCACGCAAGAAATGGCTGTTGATCCAGCCGATCAGCAACACCAGCATGATGGTTGATTCCGGAACGGTCAGCATGCCTTTAAACCTGATCATGGTTGCAACCCTTGTGGGCAAACTGTTTGATGTCACCTTCATTGACGAACGGCTTGGCGACAAAATACCTGAGGATTTTTCCGGCTTTGACATTGTAGCCATCACTTCCCGTACACTCAATGCATCCAAGGCATATCGGATAGGCGATGCCGCTCTCCGTCAGGGAAAAACCGTGATTCTTGGAGGTGTTCATCCCACCATGCTTCATAATGAGGCATCACAACACTGCACGAGTGTCGTTTACGGTGAAATAGAATCGATATGGACAGAACTTGCCACTGATGTAATGACAGGAAAAATGCGGAGCATTTACAGGGCAAAAGAGCTTAAGCCGATGAGCACCATGCTCCACCCTGATTTCAGCTATGCCCTTTCTTCCAAAAACTCCAAAAAATACAGTTCCCGGATCCCGCTTCTTGCTACGAAAGGCTGTCCGGTAGGATGCAACTTCTGTACGACACCGACGGTCTACGGAAAAAGCTACCGCTATAGAGAACTTGATCTTGTGCTCGATGAAATGCGTTATCATCAGCAGAGAGTCGGCAAGGAAAAAGTCAATTTTTCCTTCATGGACGACAATATCAGTTTTCGTCCGAAGTATTTCATGACCCTGCTTGAAGAGATGGCAAAGCTCGGTGTACATTGGAATGCCAATATTTCCATGAATTTTCTCGATAAACCCGAGGTTGCCGAACTGGCCGGTCGTTCTGGATGCGACCTGCTCAGCATCGGGTTTGAGTCTCTTAATCCCGAGACGATCAAGAGCGTCCAGAAGGGATCAAACCGGCTCGGCAGTTATGAAACGGTTGTAAGCAATCTGCATAAAAACGGTATAGCCATTCAGGGGTACTTCATGTTCGGCTTTGATAATGATACGGAGGAAAGCTTCCAGCTTACCTACGATTTTATTATGAAAAACCAGATCGAGTTTCCCGTGTTTTCTTTAGTCACGCCATTCCCGGGAACACCGTATTTCGATGAAATGAAGTCCCGCATACGCCATTTCGACTGGGACAAGTACGATACCTACCATTACATGTTTGAGCCGAGTAAAATGAGCGGTGAAAAACTGCTTGAAAACTTTGTCAAGCTTCAGCAAGAGGTCTATAAAGGCCGTGCGATTCTGCAGCGTATGAAGGGTAAACCGCTGAACTGGGTCTGGCTGGCCAACTACGCCATGAACCGATTTACCAGCAAACTCTCTCCTGGCTATTTTTACTGACAACCAATTTTTTAAACTCAACGCAATACTCATCAACAACCGTTGCCGTTTCCGCCGATCAATCTTCAGTATTGATCATTTATCTACGAATTATGTTTCGCGTAGCTTGCCGTAAAGATTTCGTAGAGATTTGAGTATGGGTTTTAGTAAGATATAAAGTAGTTTTCAGCCTTTCGAACAATGATAATCCACTCAAAGAGATGAGTGTGATAATTTCATAGAGAAAGCTTCTTTGTTGCTGGCGCCTTATGGCACGACTGACGTTAATAACAGGTTTCTTGCTTTAGGTAATGAAAGCTGAGCATGAGCTTTCTGTTTTTTTCTATGTAATTTCTTCAAAAAAGTATTCATGAGGATTTTAACCTTTACAGGTAAAGGCGGGGTTGGTAAAACCAGTGTTTCCGCGGCTACTGCTGTCCGGTTGTCTCAGATAGGCTATCGTACCCTTGTTCTCTCGACCGATCCAGCTCACAGCCTTTCGGATTCGTTCAACCTGCCTCTCGGCTCTCAACCGACAAAAATCAAGGAAAACCTTCATGCTATTGAGGTCAACCCCTATGTTGACCTTAAGGAAAACTGGCAGTCTGTCCAGAAGTTCTATACAAAAATTTTTATGGGCCAGGGCGTTTCCGGAGTTATGGCCGACGAAATGACCATCCTGCCCGGAATGGAAGAACTGTTTTCCCTCTTACGGATAAAACGCTATAAAGCTTCCGGTCTGTATGATGTTCTTGTGCTCGATACGGCACCGACAGGCGAAACCTTAAGGCTTCTCTCTCTCCCTGACACCCTTGCATGGGGTATGAAGGCGGTGAAAAATGTCACAAAATATATCATCAAGCCATTGAGTAAGCCTCTTTCAAAGATGTCCGATAAAATCGCATTTTATATCCCGCCTGCAGATGCTGTTGATTCTGTGGATCAGGTTTTTGATGAGCTTGTCGATATCCGCGAAATTCTTACGGACAATAATAAATCGACCGTGCGTCTGGTCATGAATGCTGAGAAAATGTCCATCAAGGAGACTATGCGTGCACTGACCTATTTGAACCTTTACGGCTTCAAAGTAGATATGGTGCTTGTCAACAGACTTCTGGATACAAAAGAAAACAGTGGATATCTGGAGAAGTGGAAAACAATTCAGCAGAAATACCTTGGTGAAATTGAGGAGGGCTTCTCTCCCCTTCCGGTTAAAAAACTCAGGATGTACGAAAAAGAAATTGTCGGCCTCCAGTCGCTTGAGTTGTTCGCTAAAGACATGTATGGCGATACCGATCCATCAGATATGATGTATGACGAACCGCCTGTCAAGTTTATCCGCAATGGTAATGTCTATGAGGTGCAGTTGAAGCTGATGTTTGCAAATCCTGTCGATATCGACGTCTGGGTAACCGGCGATGAGCTCTATATTCATATTGCTAATCAGCGTAAAATTATTACTCTTCCGATTAGTCTGACGGGTCTTGAACCAGGGGAAGCATTCTTTAAAAACAAATGGCTGCACATTCCCTTCGATCTTAACCAGCATGATCAGAACCATCAGCGCAAGGATTATGACAAGGTATTGAACTGATCAATTATCAATAAATCATTCAACAATTTTAAGAAACTATGAGCTCATATCTACCCTGAAACGCATGAGTTAACCGTGATGCTACTTTTTTTATTTATTGATCACAATTGATTTAAACCAAGAACTCAAGCATGAGCAACCCTGAACCTCCTCGTATTAAACCCCTCAAAATTCTCCTCATCGCCCCGAAAGGGAAAAAAGACTCGAAAAGCAACCAGAAGCCATTGTTTAATATGGCTATAGGTGTTCTGGTAAGCCTGACTCCGGCACAACATCATATTGAAATTGTTGATGAACATTTTGGCGACCCCATAAATTATGATGGTAATTACGATTTTGTAGGCATAACGTCACGGACAATTGATGCAACAAGAGGCTATGAAATTGCTGACAGGTTTCGGAAAAAAGGAACAAAAGTCATGCTTGGGGGATTGCATGTTTCCTTTAATACTGAAGAAGCCAGACCCCATGCTGACTGCATCGTTTGCGGGGAAGCAGAAAACCTCTGGTTGACCGTTCTTGAAGAGGCGGCTTATAACCGCTTAAAACCACTCTACGACTCCAAAGATTTTCCGCCGGTAAAAGAGATCATTCCGATTGATTACGAACGTATTGCGAAATTCTCAAAACGGGAAAAAGTTGATGGAACAAAATCTATCCCTATTTATGTAACTCGCGGTTGCCCTTTTGAATGCTCATTCTGCGTTACCCCGAATTATACTGGAAAACTCTACAGGAGCCAAAAACCTGAAGAGCTCAAAAAACAAATTGAAATCGCTAAAAAGGTTTTTTTTAAACCGAAAGGAAAGTCATCAAAACCCTGGTTTATGCTGACTGACGAAAACCTTGGTGTCAGCAAAAAGAAGTTATGGGAAGCTCTTGATCTGATTAAAGAGTGCAATATCAACTTCAGCGTCTTTTTCAGCATCAATTTTCTTGAAGACAAGGAGACGGTCAAGAAACTTGTTGATGCTGGGTGCATCATGGTGCTTGTGGGTTTCGAGTCCATCAATCAAAGCACCCTTGAAGCCTACAATAAAGGCCATGTCAATTCAGCGGAGAAATATTCGCGATTGATTGAAGAGTGCCGTCAGGCAGGCCTGAATGTTCAGGGTAATTTTCTGGTCAATCCTGAGCTGGACAGTTTCGAAGACATGGATAACCTGGTAAAGTTTGTGGGTAAAAACAGTGTGTTCATGCCTATTTTTCAGATTATTACTCCCTACCCCGGAACATCAATGTACTGGGAATACAAGAATAACGGATGGATTACCAACGAGGACTGGGAAAAGTATAACGCCATGAATCTTGTTATCCGTTCAGAGAAATACGACGCTGTTGAGTTTCAGCATAAATTCATGAAAAGCTATTACAAGGTTTACTCATGGAAAAATATTGTCAACAGGGTAAGACGCAACCCCTATAAATTACTCAACCTGGTCACAAGTCTGGCTTTCCGTACCAACCTTCGGGAACAACTGGATACTTTCGAGAAAGATAACAACATCAAACAATGATCTCGTCATCTGTCATTATTTACAATGCTTTTTTTTAACTATTAAGCCTTCCATCCATTATGAATGACCTTGAGTTACTACAACAAAGTCACAGGGCCAATGAACTTGTTTTCAAAGGACTTGTGGAATTCGGCAGTTTAAAGGCTGCGCTTGAACTGGATCTTTTTACGCATCTTGCTGGTGAGGCAAAAGATACAGAAACAATTGCGACTGCTGTCGGGGCGATTCCACAAAGACTCATCATGCTGCTTGAGACCCTGGCTCAAATTGGAATTACCTCCAAAGAGGATGGAAAATGGAGTCTCACCGCTTTTTCAAAAGAATTATTTGTGCCGAATCCTGAACTGCCGAACCTCTATATGATTCCGGTACTGAAAGCCATGGCAAATCTTGCAGACAACTTTTATCTTCAGATTGCCGACGCTGTAAAAGGCAAGGTCAACTTCAAGGGAGAGGTTCCCTATCCTCCGGTAACCCGTGCTGACAACTGGTATTTTGAGGAAATTCACCGCAGCAATGCCCATTTTACCATCAAACTGCTGCTTGAAGAAGCCAACCTGTCAAACGCAAAAACCCTTGTGGATGTTGGAGGCGGTATCGGCGATATTTCCGCAGCGCTTCTGAAGAAGTTCACTCAGCTTGATTCCACCATTCTTAATCTTCCCGGTGCTGTTGAACTCGTCAATGAAAACGCTGCAGAAAAAGGTGTTGCAGACCGGCTCAGGGGAGCAGCTGTTGATATCTATAGAGATTCCTACCCTGCGGCAGATGCGGTAATGTTCTGCAGAATCTTATATTCGGCAAATGAACAGTTGACCGCCATGCTGCTTAAAAAAGCCTATGATGCTCTTCCTGTCGGTGGAAGGGTACTGATTCTCGATATGATTATTGATGAACCAGAAGATCCGAATTTCGATTACCTCAGCCACTATATCCTTGGTGCAGGTATGCCTTTTTCAGTGCTCGGCTTCAAACAGCAGGGTGCCTATCAGGGGATACTTGAGTCGATAGGGTTTGGCGATGTCCGCACAGTCAGAAAGTACGGTCACCTGTTGTGTGAAGCTGTTAAACCGGCTTAAAACGTAAAAAGCGGTCATTCTGCAAAGAGTGGCCGCTTTTCCTCTTATTCTTCTGACTGATTGATCTCAGGTTGTAATGGCGGCGGCTGAGCCGGCAAAAGCTCCTTAACCTGTTTCATGACAGCATTCGCGACAAAAAGCCCTGCACCACCAACCACTATTCCAGAAAGACCGTGAAACAGAATCGGCATACCAAGAGGTGAAAACAACAAAGCCCCTCCAGCCAGACCAGTAGCTTCTTTCAGCATATCACTCCCGTTCAGTTTGCTTAAGATTATGGGTTACTCGTATAAATAACTGTATAAATATAAACATCTGTCAATATCGAGACAAGTTGCTCGTATAAAATATGAAGGATGTCGGAACATCAGGTGCCGAGGGCTGTTCCTGGTTTGAGAGATGCAGCTATACGGGCGGGGATAAAAGCAAAAAGGAGCGTCAGGGCAATGACAGCTATTGAGACCAAAGCGTAATCGATCGGATCAATAAGCAGTGGTACATATTTAATGAAGTAACTTTTTTCGGGCAGAGTGATGAGGTGAAAGCGTGACTCGAAAAGGGAGAGTGAGAGTGCAAGGATATTGCCGGCTGTAATGCCGGACAATGAAATCAGAAGGGCTTGTACCATAAATACCATGCTGATTTTTCCGGGTTCAAGACCAAGGGCGCTGAGCATGCCTATTTCACGGGTTTTTTCGATTATCAGTACCAGAAGCGTCGAAATAATGTTGAAAACAGCCACAATAGTAATGGTAACAATCAGCAGTGGCGTTATGTTTTTTTGAAGCTTCAGCCACTCAAAAAGATTTGAATAGCGTTCAAAAACCGTATATCCATAAAAGGGAATTCCAAGAGATGCGGTAACCTCTTTCACGGTTTTCGTGAGATCGGCAAGCTTGTGAACGTTGGCATCATACCCGCTTATCATCATGGGGTTAAAGCGCTGTTGCAGTTGTTTCAGATTACAGATGACAACATAATCATCAAATCCTTCCTGAAGACCCGTGTCATAAATTCCGCGTATGACTCCGACTTCAAGGTCAAGTGAGGAGAAGAGGTCGACAATGCTTTTATTACTTGCAATAAGTTTTGCGCCTGATGCATTATTTCCAAGCCCCACAAGCATAACTTTTTTCCCAACAGTAAGGCCCAGGTTTTCGGCCAGAGTCTGCCCAGCATAAAGTGCAATTCCCTCATCAACCTGCTTCTCTCCAAAAGGAACAAAAGTTCCTGCCTTGAGAAATTTTTTCATAAAAACCTCCAATTGCTGTTGATTGATTCCTTTGACCAGAATCGGCTTGCTCCGAAACGGCTCGCCTTCAACAGCAATACGGCTGCGGAGAACAAAGTTTTTTTCCAGAAAAGGCGTTACGCCGGATACGTTTGCATTATTCGCTATTTTTGAAACATCTGATCGCCTGTCCTGAAAAAGCTGGTCTTCGGGATGACGGATCTGCATGTGAGCGCTGAAGCTGATAATCTTGTTTTCCACACTGCCGGCAAAACCTTTGACTATGGAGAGTGTCAGAATAAGTGCAGCAGTTCCAACAGCTATCCCAATAACCGCGACCATGACAATAAAGGTTGGCTTCGATGCTGACCGTTGCTTGAATGCAAAACGTCTGGCAATGTAGAACTCAGGTTTCATCCTGCTTTACTTTGCGGAATGTTCATGGAGGCAAAGGTCACGACGGTGTTTCTTCCGGCGGATTTGGCCATATAAAGGGCCCTGTCGGCATTGTTGGTCAGTGTCTCCCTGTCGGAAGCATCACCGGGAAAAGTCGCTATTCCTATACTGACCGTCAGGTGCCCAGCTTTTTTTTGATGTTTACTCGAAAATTGTGCAGCACCGATAACTTTGCGAAGACGTTCTGCAACCTCCTTTACCGTAACAGAATCTGTCTCGGGCAGCAAAACGGCGAATTCGTCACCGCCGAACCTTGCGGGAACATCGGACATGCGGCACTGACTGATGATAAGATCAGCAATACTTTTCAGAGCATGATCTCCGGCAATATGACCGTTGGTATCATTGTACTGCTTGAAATAATCGATATCGATCATCGCAAGGGAGACCTTGTCTCCGTGACGTCTGGCTCGTTCTATATCAATAATAAGATGCTCCTTAAAGTGACGATAATTGTAGAGATTGGTCTTTTCATCACGAATATGAAGTTCATCAAGCATTTTATTTTTTTCCTCAATCTCGCCACAAAAACTCATGATTGACTCGGTAATCTGAGTAATATCGCTGGAGTATTCTGTTTCAGCCAACTCCTTTTTAATTTCCTCAGCGGTATCATGGATACTCTCAGGTATGTCTCTGTTCAGCAGTTTCAGCTGTCCTGAAAGCTGGGCAAGAGGCAGAAGCGTCTGCCTGTAATTGTTATGCAGCAGCCATCCGGCTGTAATACTCAGGGTGAGAAGCACAGCAAGAATAAAAAAAAGAAAAAACTGATTGATGACAACAAGTTCGTCAGCTGCCACCTTAGTCTCAACCTTTGCTTTGTCTATGGTATTTTCCAGTCCAAACCTGAAAAGTTCAAGATTTTCGCCTGTAAGTACCACAGTCCAGTTCTGTCTGTCGGCATGCATCGGAGCAACCGGCTGCAATCCGGCATCCTGCATCTGAACAAGAAGTTTTTCATAGATAAGACGCAGCACACCTGCATACTGCTTGATGCTTAACTTTCGCTCCTCTCCGGCAACTGTTATAGTATGCGCCAGATTTCGGGAAAGATCGTATTCAATAAGTTTGCTCCTGAAATCCACAAGCTCCAGATAGCATGTCTGTTTTTTTTCGACCTTTTTAAGCAGATCGTGCTGCATAACAAGAAATCCTGCAGTACCGGCTATCACAATCAGGATACAGATCGTTCCTGTAAAAATTATAGCCTGTAAAGGAGATATTTTCTTTATCGAATGCAGAGCACCCATAACATTTATTTCAAAATAATAGTCCGTTCAAATGCCTTGTAAGGGGCAAGAGAGCTTCTTTCAAATGCTTTCTGGCCTGAACTGCTCAACCAGGAACCAAACCCTGCGGCAAGTGCATCGCCGGAATAATATACATAGTAAACGGTCGTAACAAGAGGATAGCTTCCTTCAAAGATATTTTGCTGGGTAGGCTCGTACGCTGATATTCCGTCGGGCTCTTTTGCAAGAGGAACGATTCTGATATTCTTTTCAATCCAGTCCACTTTAATCCCTCTATCAAGAGATGAACGAAAAAGCATTCCAATTGCCTTATTATCGGTGGAAACTCTTCTGATAAGTTCAGTTTCGTTGCTGCAGCCCCGTGCTTTAAAATCTTTTTTATCTATTCCGACACCTGCGGCAAAAACTGACTGAAGACGGTAATCATCAGCCGTTACAAGAGGAAGTATCCCATTGTTCACCTTACCGGAAAAAAGAGATTTAAGCTCCTTTATTGAAAGCTTCCTGACAGGACTCATGCGATTGACAATACAGATAATAGCATCACGAGCGACAGGTTCTCGGCGAAGCGGACGTTGCATGGTTGTAAACAAAGAATCCTCAGCCGTCCCTGGTTCACCGCTGATCATTGCGGCACGGGCATTGTGACTCAGAAGATGTTTGATAGTCTTGTTGGAACCGGAAGGCAGGATTGTGATTGCAGCATCCGGATAATAACGGGTAAAAGTCTCAATCTGACTGCTGGCAATATCGCCAAGCTGCCGATCGACAGCAAGTGTCATCTGTCCGCTCAGGGCACTGTCAGCGACCTTCCGCTGCGAACAGTTCATCAAAAACAACATGGCCGAAAAAAGGAAAAGAGCGTTAATCAGCTTGATGGAGACACTCCGGTTTACCTTGTTATTCATAGCAATTCATAGTCAAATATTCGCAGTCAAAAATGCAATTGTTGAAATTTGCCGGAACTTACCAGCTAAGATAGCCAGAAAAAAGATGTTGCCATAAAAAACAACTGCTCTGTTACCATCTTGAAAATAATTGATTCTCTCCTTGAAAATCAGATAAAAAAGGTTAATATTTCCACTTTGTTGGATATTTATTCATAAAATATTTCGCAACCGCGAGACTTAAGACAATTAACCAAGCTGCCTTTATCATGAATCAACCGGTATCAGATGGTTCGCAAAAATATTCAGTATCGATCATTGGTGCTTCAGGCTATTCAGGCGCTGAACTGACGAGGCTGCTCCTTCATCATCCGCAGGTTGAGCTTCGGGAACTTTATGCTTTTTCACAGACAGGAAAACCCGTATCAGAGCTCTACCCCGCTCTTGACTGTGACATGAGTTACAAGTCCTACAACGGAGAAACAGAGAGCGATATCTTTTTTCTTGCACTTCCCCACGGGGAGGCATTGCAGCTTGTTCCAGCTCTTTTGCAGGCAGGTAAAACCGTCATAGACCTTTCCGGCGATTTCAGGTTGAAGAGCGTTCTTGAGCATCAGCAATTCTATAAACAGGCTAAATCACCCGAAGCCGTCATGACCTACGGTATGCCTGAGCTGTTTGGGGAAGAGATAAAAAGCTCCAAGGCAATAAGTAACCCTGGTTGTTTTGCTACCAGTATTATTCTTGGTGTTGCTCCGTTATTTCTCAGTAATGCGAGCATAATAAAAGTTCGTTCCATTACTTGCACCTCCACGTCCGGTATTTCCGGAGCCGGGCGCAGCAGCAAAACAGAATTATCGTTTTCAGAGATGAGCGAAAATGTCAGAGCCTATAAGGTAGGCATCCATCAGCATACCCCTGAAATCATGCAGGCTCTTGGCACTTCGACCTCCAATCCATCCTTTGATTTTACCTTTACCCCCATGATCGGTGCACTCGTTAGGGGTATCTACAGCGTTCTTAATGTCCAGCTGGACAAACCATCTGACATGGAAGATATAAAGCGGCACTACAGGAATTTTTACAGGAATGCACCATTTGTAAGAGTGCGTGAAAGCATGACGGAGGTCAGGCATGTCTACCGTACAAATAATTGCGATATACATGTTGCTCATGCCGGTGCAGGCGGTTCACTTGTCATTGTGACAGCAATAGACAATCTTTTGAAAGGTGCTGCTGGACAGGCAGTACAGAACATGAATATCATGCTCGGCATTGATGAAAGAACCGGGCTGTCATAATCAATTTCCTTAATATTTAACACTTCATACTGCATTGGAGAAACTCAACAAAGGGCTTAAAATAATTCAGGAGCTTGCTGCTGCAACCTCCTGGCCGGCGGCGGTCATTCCTATGGAAGCAGATTCAGATGGAACGCATGGATTCTGGCCGGAAGGTTTTTCTTCCGGTGCTGTTGCTGCCGGAATTAAATACAGCAGCCGCAAAGACCTGATGCTGCTCTCAGCAGATGCCCCCTGCAGCGCTGCCGCACTCTTTACAACAAACCTCTGCTGTGCTGCTCCTGTTATGCTTTCGCGTAAACATCTTGAACAATCCGCTTCTTCGATCCGCGCAATTGTCAGCAACAGCGGAAATGCCAATGCAGCTACCGGTGCACAGGGAATGGATGACGCGCTGGCCATGGCTGAAGCTGCAGCTCGTGAACTTGCCATCAAACCTGAAGAGGTTCTGGTTGCTTCAACCGGCGTTATCGGTCAGCTTCTGCCGATGGAAAAAGTTCTGGGTGGTATCGTTTCCCTGCCCTCCAGCATGCAGCGCAACTCAGTGATTGATACCGCACAGGCCATAATGACCACCGATACTTTTCCGAAGTTTTTCACGCTTGAAGTCAGTCTTTCCAAGGGGAATGTCCGTCTGAGCGGACTCGCGAAAGGGTCAGGCATGATTTGTCCGAACATGGCTACCATGCTTGCTTTTATTACTACCGATGCCGCTATGACTCCCTCTCTTCTTCATGAAGCGCTTCAGAGAGCAAACCGCAGCAGCTTTAACGCCATTACGGTTGATGGTGATACAAGTACGAACGATATGGTCTCCATACTTGCCAGCGGCACCGGCCCTGAAATCGCCTCTGACAGCCCTGACTACACCTTGTTTTGTGAAGCACTTGAGGCGTTGATGATTTTTCTTGCAAAGCTTATCGTCATTGACGGAGAAGGAGCAACTAAACTTGTTGAGATCAACGTTGTTGGAGCATCAGACCATAAGGATGCAGAACTTGCAGCCAGGACAATCGCCCAGTCAAGTCTTGTAAAGACGGCTATTCACGGGGAAGATGCCAACTGGGGAAGAATTATTGCCGCAGCGGGTCGTTCAGGAGCACGCTTCAATCAGGATGAGCTTGAGCTGCATTTCAATGACTTTATCGTGCTTAAACCGGGTTTAATTGCCGACTTTTCTGAAGAGAGTGCGGCTGAAATCATGGCGAAAAATTCCTATGCCATCACACTTCGGCTTGGCAGCGGACCTGGATGTGCAAGGATATGGACCTGTGATTTGAGCAAGGAATATGTCGATATAAACGGAAGCTATCGAAGCTGAAAATTTCTTTAACCTGTACAAGAATCTATTTCGAAAAATGGAACATTCAGAGTGCCGTGAACTAAAATCTGTAAGAAAGGCCCCTCAGGCAGCTATCGGACAGGTTCTGATTGAGGCTTTACCTTATATACGCCAGTTCGAAGGAACAACCTTTGTTATTAAATATGGCGGCTCTGCAATGAAGGATGCATTCCTTAAAAACATATTTGCTCAGAACGTGACGCTTTTGCGCAAAGTCGGCATCAACGTAGTGCTTGTTCACGGCGGAGGAGATGCCATAACCAGAACTGCTGAAAAACTTGGACTGAATTCGCGCTTTGTTCAAGGCAGACGAGTCACCGACAAGGAGATGATTTCCGTTATCCAGATGACGCTTGCCGGCAAGGTCAACCAGGATATTGTGCAGTTGATCAGTGAACATGGAGGTAAAGCTGTTGGAGTGACAGGTCTGGATGCCGATACCATAAGTGCGGTACCCCACCAGAACGCTGAAACTCTGGGTCTTGTAGGTGAGGTTGCTCAAATTAACACAAGCTATATAGATCTGCTGTGCCATGCAGGACTTATTCCTGTTATAGCACCCATCGGATTTGACGAAAAGGGAAATATCTATAATATCAATGCCGATGATGCCGCAAGCAGTATTGCTATTGCATTGAAAGCGGAAAAACTCATTTATGTCAGTGATGTTGAAGGCATTCATGTGGGCGACAGAATACTGAAAACCATCTGCAAGGCTGAAGCCGCTGATTTTATCGAACAGGGCATTATTTCCGGCGGTATGATCCCGAAAGTGCTCTCAGCATTCAATACACTGGACGGCGGAGTTGGAAAAATTCATCTTATAGACGGAAAATCAACACACTCTCTTTTGCTTGAAATATTCACTCACGAAGGCGTCGGTACCCAGTTTATAGCAGAACAGGACTAAGAAATCAATCCTTAAACAAATAATGGAATGGAAGCGGTTAATAACATAAAGCAGGAGTTGGCAAAACGTGATTTTCTGGGATTTTCTCACCTGGATGCCGCTAAAATCATTGAATTATTCGATTACTCCCTTTTTATCAAAAAGAAGAGAAAGGAAAGCCCCTCCGTATCAGCCTTTCTACCGTTGCGCGATAAAACGGTAGCTATGATTTTCAGCAAGCCATCCTTACGAACAAGGGTTTCTTTTGAACTTGGCATTCATGAACTTGGTGGATATGCAATAAATCTTGATGGTCAATCAATCGGTCTTGGCTCGCGTGAATCGGTTGAGGACGTCGCCAGGCTTTTGTCTCGCTATAACAATGCTATTGTTGCTAGACTGCATGAGCATGCCGTTATAGAGGGGATAGCAGAGCATGCTACAATTCCGGTTATCAATGCACTGACCGATCTTTCGCATCCATGCCAGGTGCTTGCAGATGTCTTTACTCTTTATGAGAGGTCGTTGTGGCATGATAATATCAAGGTTGTTTTTGTCGGTGACGGTAACAATGTGGCCAATTCATGGATAGAACTGGCAGGCATCCTTCCCTTTCATTTTGTGCTTGCCTGTCCGGAAGGATATACCCCGAATCAGGAAATTCTGGATGCTGCCATAAAAAAAGGAATAAGCCGGATTGAAATTCTGCACGATCCTCTGAAAGCAGCTTCCAACGCTGATGTGCTCTATACCGATGTCTGGACCAGTATGGGCCAGGAAAAAGAAAACGAAGAACGCCTCACAATATTTTCACCTTTTCAGATCAACAGCACCTTGCTTGGTATGGCAAAACCTTCAGCCGTGGTCATGCACTGCATGCCGGCTCACCGAGGTAAAGAGATAAGTGCAGAGGTCATGGACGGCTCCCAATCCATTATTCTTGATCAGGCCGAAAACCGGCTTCATGTCCAAAAAGCACTTCTGGTCAAGCTTTTGAACCATGATGAGTACCGAAAATTTCATCTTACCCATAGACTGCTGAATGCTTCCAAAAAAATCAAGAGCTGAAAGGGAAAGCAACCATGAACAAGCATGCAAGGCAGTTAAAAATCAGAGAAATTCTTCAGCAGAACAGGGTTGGAAATCAGCACGACCTGCTGCAGCTTCTTCGTGATTCCGGAATGAAAGTCGCACAGGCAACACTTTCACGCGACTGTGCGGAACTTGGGCTTATCCGGTCGAAAACCGACGGAAATTACCGGCTTCTGTTTCCTGAAGATAACGCCGGCCGGATCATCAAAGGTCTTGTTGGAATTGAGGTACTTGCTGTTAATTCAAATGAAACAACGGTAATTATCAAGACTCTTCCGGGTCGTGCTCACGGTGTTGGATCCTATCTTGATCAGCTGAGAAGCCCGCTTATTCTCGGCACAATCGCTGGAGATGATACGGTGCTGCTCATTCCAACTTCTGTTGCAAACATTTCGGCTTTGATATCATATATTCATAAAAATCTTTCAAAAAACTGATAATTTAATTGAACACGCATGAGTAAGGAAAAAATTGCAATAGCCTATTCCGGTGGATTGGACACATCCATCATGATCAAATGGCTGAAAGACAAGTATGGTGCAGATATTGTTGCCGTTACTGGTAATCTCGGACAGCAGAAAGAGATTGAAAACCTTGAAGCGAAAGCACTCTCTACCGGAGCTTCGAAATTCAAGTTTGTTGACCTGCGCAAAGAATTTGTCGAAGAATATATCTGGCGAGCACTCAAGGCCGGAGCTCTCTATGAGGATGTCTACCCGCTTGCGACCGCGCTTGGACGCCCCCTGCTTGCAAAAGCCCTTGTCGATACCGCACTCGAGGAAGGATGCACCATGCTTGCCCATGGTTGCACGGGAAAAGGCAACGACCAGGTGCGCTTCGAAGTCACTTTTGCCTCACTTGCACCGCATCTAAAAGTGCTTGCTCCCCTGCGTGAATGGGAGTTCACCTCAAGAGAAGCTGAAATTGCCTATGCACTGGAACACAATATTCCAGTATCCGCTACCAAAAAGAGCCCATACTCAATCGATGAAAATATCTGGGGAATCAGTATCGAGTGCGGTGTGCTTGAAAATCCAATGATTGCACCTCCCGAAGATGCCTATCAGATAACCACCTCCCCTGAGAATGCTCCGGATACACCGGCAGTTGTCGATATCGAGTTTGAAAAAGGTATTCCGGTCTCACTTGATGGCAAAAAATTAAGCGGTCTTGACCTTATCATCCGACTTAATGAGATCGGTGCAGCTAATGGCATTGGACGGCTTGACATGATCGAAAATCGTGTTGTCGGCATTAAATCCCGTGAAATTTATGAAGCTCCTGCAGCAACAATCCTCCATTTTGCTCACCGTGAACTTGAACGCCTTACCCTCGAGAAATCGGTGTTCCAGTACAAAAAGAATATCAGTCAGGATTACGCCAACATCATTTATAACGGCATCTGGTTTTCTCCAATGAGAAAGGCGCTTGACGGATTTGTGAATGAAACACAGCATCCGGTAACCGGTCTCGTACGTCTGAAGCTTTATAAAGGTGGTGTGTCGCTTCTTGGAAGAAATTCACCATACTCGCTTTATAACGAGGAGCTGGCTACCTATACTGAGGCTGACACCTTCAACCATAAGGCGGCGGCTGGTTTTATACACCTGTATGGTCTTGGTCTGAAAACATTCAGCGAAGTCAATCAAGGGAAATAATTTCACCGTTCAGAACTGTGTGCAGGTTCGTTTACACGGCCTGCACATTTGCCTGAAAAATATGCTTCCCTCCGATAGGCTGTACCCGCTCTAATCTGCCAACATTTACCAACCTCACTATGGACTTACTGGAACGAGCTGCAAAGCTTTTTGGCAACTCTCCAGCCCTGAGAATGCCGGACAAAACCCTCTCCTTTACAGAGTACAATAATCAGGCAGCACAGATTGCAAACCTTCTCTTCCAAAAAGGATTTCATTCCGGCGATATAATTGCTGTTGTCTCGCCAAATACACCGGAAATGGCACTTCTTCTGGCCGGAGTGCTGAAAGCGGGAATGATTGCCGCACCACTCAACCACCGCTTTCCAGAACACCTGCTGAAAAATATCGTTGATAACCTTTGTCCTCAGCTGATACTGACCAATAATAAGCAGCTGTTTTCGCACGATGCTATACGCACAGTAACGGTTGCATCCATGCTGGAAAATACCAGAGGCTGCACTGTCCGCAAGGAAGTTGAGTTCTCTGAAACAATGGAACGTGCGGTAAGCATAATCCATACCTCGGCAAGCACCGGAGTGGCGAAAGCCGCTGTGCACAGCCTGGCAAATCACTGGTACAGCGCACTCGGTTCAAATGAAAATCTCCCCTTCGGATGCGGAGATTGCTGGCTGCTTTCGCTGCCGCTCTACCATATTGGAGGCTATGCCCTGCTTTATCGTTCTCTCATCTCAGGCGGAGCACTTGCGGTCGGACGTCCGGATGACACTCTCTCACTCTCAATACAGACATTTCCTGTAACCCATCTTTCCGTCGTCCCGACACAGCTTTACCGAATGCTTGCCGACACAAAATGCACTGAGCATCTTCGCCGACTGAAAGCTCTCCTGCTTGGCGGAAGTCCGGCTCCGAAATCTCTGATCGACGATGCCATCCGACACAACATTCCTCTCTACCTGAGTTACGGCTCAACCGAAATGACTACCCAGATTGCCACCTCTCCTGAACCGATTAACCGCTTGACGCTAAACAGCGGAAAGCTTCTGCCATACCGGGAACTCAAAAATGCAGCAGATGGCGAACTTCTTGTCAAAGGGCCATGCCTCTTTCAGGGTTACCTGCGGCAGGGATCTATTCTGTCTCAGACCGATAATGAAGGGTGGTTCCATACTGCTGATATCGGCTGTATAGAGAAGGATGGCACCGTTACAGTGCTTGGCCGTAAGGATAATATGTTTATCTCAGGCGGTGAAAATATTCACCCTGAAGAGATAGAAAAAGCGCTGATGATGATTGATGGTATCCGTGAAGCGCTTGTCACAGCGATTCCCGATCATGAGTATGGCCATCGTCCAGCGGCATTTATTGAGACTTTTGAGAACAATATCCCCACTGACGACACTATTACCCTGATAATGAATGCTACTGTCGGAAAGCTGAAGACTCCAGCTCGTTATATTCGTATAAACGAGTGGTCTACCCTCCCGGGATCGCAAAAAATCAACAGAGCCTGGTACTCTGCTGCCACGCCATCACCCTGAAGAAAAAAGGAAACTTATAATGAAAAGTGGTTGTTGTATTTACCGATGAATATATTAATGAAAAAGGTTTTATATGCTTTTGTTATGCAGATAACTCGAAAGGAGATCAACATGAAAAAGATTGTTATTTTCGCTATGATTTTTTTATTCGCCGGCTGTGCCTGGGACGAAAGCGGCAGACGTGACAATAACAGACACGAAGGCAATAGACATGAGACAGGGACTCAGCACCAGGGTCAAGTAAATGATCACAGAGGCAATTGATTCTCACTCTTTTGATCCAAGAAGCCCCGGAATACTACCGGGGCTTATGCGTTAAATGAAGTATCAACCTGATGAAATCGCTCACAAAAAACTCAAGCATGTTCTCCTTTCTGGTATAACCGAAAGAGGTTGAGCTCCCGCCTACCGGTTGGCTGATAAAGAAGGCTTCGTTAACAAGCTGGTTTGCTGCGGCGTGGATGCTTGAACGGAAGTGGCCTGAGCGGTGGGGTCGCCGTGAGGTGCCGCCCTAGGGATAAGAAGGGGAAGGATACGCTTGTGGTGATTGGGTGATTATTTCAAAACCTGAATCGTGCAGGGCTTTTGAATATTGTCGCTAACGCGCTAAAGCCCTGATGACTGCTTCAGGTTCATGGGCAATGACGGTTAAAAGAACGCGAGCTGCCCGATCAGGTTGACGGCGTTTTTGTTCCCAATCTTGTACCGCCCGAACATCAAAGCCAAACCGCGAAGAAAATTCAGGTTGCGTCAACCCCAAACTGTTGCGGATAGACTTGACGTCAATCTCCTCTGGAACATGAACAGTAAAACCTTCACTCATTTCGCCACGTGCGTAGGCCAGCGCCTGGTTGGCTGACTTGATAAGTTTACTTCCTGCTTTGGACATAGTGTTTAACTCCTTTCTTGTAAACATCAGCAAGCGCTCCTAAAATCTGCTTCAGTTCATTTCTTTCGGATTGCGTTAAATTGGCTCTTTCACCTTTTGAAAAGATAGATAACAGGAAAACGGGAATATCTTCTCCAGCATAGAAGGTAACAACCCTGTACCCTCCGCTTTTTCCCTTACCCCGTCCAGCAAATCGAATTTTTCGAGCCCCGCCTGTCCCTTTCATTTCGACTCCGGCATCAGGGGTTTGCGCTATATAATCGACGATTGATCGACGCTCATCGGCAGTTAAACCGAGCGCTTTGGCATCGACGAGATATTCCGGCGTTTCTATAACAACTTGCATAAATTAATGTACGGCAATGCCGTATATAATACAAGGGGTAGTTTGGCTGACGAGATCATCAAGCGCCGTGAAGCTGCAGGTACAAACGACGAATCATAAAATGGTTACAAGTCTTTTCTGCTTGATGAGCGAGAGGAGTTTCATGTATAGGGCAAACACGGTCTGGCTTACCTCCTCATGTTCACGCAAGGCTTTAATTTCGGTGGCACTGAATGCATGAATCGGTGTCAGGCAAGCTTCGTCAAACTGACGCATTGTCTTTTTGTCGATAACACCAGCATCATAAATGCCAGACATTGTTTCGTGGATCGCCGCAAAAGCGTCACTCTTGTATGTTTTGACTTTATTCATGACATTTTACGGGCTTAAAGTCCCCGGTTTTAATGAGTTTTTCGAGCTTTAAGCTGCTGGCATCATCATTAAAAGGGGAATCATGTTAGAAGTGAGTATTGGCTGCTATTGAACGGCGGTATATAGTGTCCCTACCCCGTTAAGGATATTTCTGCTGTGTGGTTATTAGATGTTGGTCGTAACCCATTCACGCATGTATCTTATTAGCTCCGACACTGGAAGATTTGGTATTTCCGTTTTATTAAAGCCATGAGACAATAAATCGTCGTAATTATCTGCCATGAATTGTGTGAATTGATCGAAGAGTCCTGAAGGGCCAGGAAGGTTGATTCCAACATCATTCACGAGCCAGTGTCGTACTGCAGCAACCACCCGTACCGGTTCATCGTGATGGGCAGCAATGTCCGAGTTTGAGAGATCAGACAAAGCAATTTGATACCTGTAAGGCTCTTTCTCGAGAATCAGACAACGTTTGCTCAGTTGTTCCCCTGTACCAAAACAGCTACATCCGACATCAAGACCAAGTTCAAAAGGCATATTGAAGCGAAAATACTCTCCTGCACGTTTTGCCTTGATACGAGAGAGATCATGAATAGCGTATTTAGACTCTCTAACCAGCTCAACAATCTTGCTGAAACGAGTCTCACCGGAGTTTAGCCTTTCTGCTGCCAATCTGGGATTAAGGCCAGCACGAAGAACAGTGAAGAGAAGAGGTCGAAGCAACGGTCGAAAGTAGTCGTCATAAGGGCAGTTGACGAAAACATTCGTGTCGAAAATAGATATTGACACGCTTAGTGATTGTTAATAAATAACTATAACAATTTAGTCGAGATTTGGCTCAATTTTGTAGTTCCATTCACCATGAAATTCATTTCGTAACATGTGAATTTTTTCAAATTCAG
>CAJAJL010000113.1 GCA_903940125.1 uncultured Chlorobiaceae bacterium
CGAAGGAGGGGCCAACCGTAGAAAAAAGCATCTATCGCTTCAATAAGTGGTAGCAAATCATTTTGAAATGACGTAATTTAAACCCGCTGCCTGGGTGATTGCTAATTTCCGAAATTGGATGATTTTTAATTTCCGACTACAATTTGTAAAAAAAGACTATGTAACAGCTCTTAAATACCTTTTTGCATACCGTACATTGTATGAGAAAGAACTTCTTCAACAACCAGAATTTCTATCGAAACTGGACAGAAGCATTGTAATCGCGGAGAGGCAACTTCGATCAATTAACACACATGGGGTTTCTTCAGGAATTTCTTCCAATGGAGGTTCTTCATCAATGCAAGCACAGGGATTGACTATAAGCAGGTTTAAAATTCCGCCGCTCCAAAAATAAATACACTGCAATTTGATTTCTTGTTTAATGAGCCATTTGCCGAAAGAAAGCAAATGCCACACAAGTCAGTAGGCATCAACCCTTGGTTGCATCATCAGAATGTCTGGCTCTTTATTGAACGCATTGATGCTCCTATCACATTTTCAAATGGAGGGCATCCCAAGCCGGTGCTTTTTCGTTGCGATAACTGACTTGTTTACACTATTATTCTGTTATTACTATCTGTTATTACTATCTGTTATTGATTAAGGCCCCCAAAGCATCTATATATGACCCTGAACGCCCCCAGAACCCTATTATTTGCTGACCAGCAGGGGCTTGCCATATATAATCGTTTGCACCACCTTGTCCTCCATTTCTATAGTATAACTGCTTGTTTGTTTGAATTTGCATGGAATCGACGTAATTCCCGCTCTTACCACTCACCGCAATAATATACTCTCCTGGTTTTAGTTTAAGGTCAAGACCAAGCGAGCCTTTGCTGAGTGTGCCGCCCGGGCCTCCATGTTTTTGACCTACTATAATGTGTGAATTATCTGAGCGCTTTCGCCAAATCAATTGAATGGCATCAATATACCTCCCACCCCAAATTTTTATTTCACTAATTTCATAATCCGGATCAATAGTATCTTTAAAACCAATCCCGCCCTGTCCACCAGTCAGGGCTTCTTTTGTAACACTATACGCAGATCCGCCAGGAAAACGTTGTCTATGTATATCCTTTGCTACTGCCCTTGGAACTAGCGGAACGCTATAAAATAAAATAGCAAATGTAATAAGAGCAATAATCTTAGTTTTCATTATTTCCTCCATGTTAAAGTTTAAGTGTGCTCTGTTTTAAATCTCTATCGGATATATTTCCCGAAGCTTTGCTTCGTAAAGAAACGATGAAAATTGAATTCATACATCAAGCTTTATAATCCATATAAGCAACTTGGATTGGGTAGAGACCAATGAGTACTTAGCCAGTGTTAATGATAAATTATGATATTTTCAAGTTTTTTAAAAAAAATATAAATCCGTTTTAAAAGCGTATGTTTCGAGTATGCTTTACATGCGTCCTGCCGGCATGTTCAGCGTATGCAAGGTACATCAGGTCAGGCTGTCATAGCGCCCGGCAGCGTTACCTCCATCGCCTTCATTCGCCGTATTTTGGCCAGTGGTTTCTTTCAGCGCTGCACTCCGACCTACGGGTACCGTCAAGAAAAAGGTAATGCGCTTTTTCTTGAGAGGGCCAATGTTATCCTTCAATTCTTGCATCCTCAAAAATGACGGTTTGATATTTACCTTGAAAAACCTATATTATTACGTCTAAAGACAGTTTATTGTGAGTTTTCAAAACTTATTAATAATTAATATTGCAGCTATGAAAAGAAATGCTTTTACAATATATGTAATATTTATAATTGCGGTATTGGGAGTTTATAGTGGAAATACTTTATCGGCAAAGAATAAATTTGAATCATCAATTATAGTTAAGGTTGGCGAATGTTACGTTGGTAATCATGAAGGAAGTTTCAATACTTTATATAATGGTAAAAAAACTGAAGTATTGCTTGTATGGGGAGATACTAAAGTTTATAAAAATAATATCGAGTTAGATGATCCCAGTAGTTTTTTCTGGTCTGATCCTAATACAGGAGGTCATAAAAGCAAATTAACAGGGAAGATTATTACCGTGAAGGGGGGGTGGATTAGTGGAACAAGATTTAAAGCTAATAGGATTTATTTAGATGATATCGGATCAGCTAATACTCAGAAATCAATTAATAAACCATCAGTGAATAATGTAAAAAGCCTTTTCGTTGGTTCATGGGCTTGGTTTAATGGTATAACAGTATATGTAAAAGATGATGGGACAGTTTCAAACTCTGTAAAGGGTACAGGATTTTGGTTTGCCTCTGATTTGAAAAATAAAAGGATTACTATTAAATGGAATCGTGGTGGTTGGATTGATGAGTTGTCTCTCTCTCCTGATAATAAAACTCTGGATGGGCACAATCAAAAAAATGTTCATGTGTTTGGAAGAAGAATAAATTGACGTGGTGACAGTTAATATATTGTTGAATATATACAACTTATGCACACCATTAGGAGTGGTAAACCCTAATGGTGTGCATATTCCGCTTGCTTTGGCATTAGGTATGGGATTGACAAGGAATACCATTATATGTTGACATTGGTACTATGTTTCACTGCATCCCTTGTTTTTATGTGCCGCGCCACAATGCCACTGCTGCTTTTACGGTTTTGCCATTCGTCCAGAGTTCATATTCACTGATATCAACGTCATCATTCCATGAAATACCATAACCTCCCGGATCAACCCGAACGCTGTTGAAAAATGCTGGAGTTTTAAGCAATTGAAATTCTGGCCTTGTCAGCAGTCTGCTGCATTCGTACAGCTTTTCAGTACCGCATTCAAAACGTCACCCTTCATTGCCTCTTCTCACCGGTTTTTACAGACTTGATTTTTGGTATCTGTTCAATCTTTTCATTACTCCAATCCTGGCAATTGCATGAATTTCCGAGAATTCCACATTTCAAGAAGCTCTTTTTGATAAAACTTTGCCCGGTCTTTGACGAGCAATTGTGCTCTTCCGGGTAAATCTCCCTCAATCATTTCCAGTGAGTCAATACCAAAAACAGCATAAAAGTGAGCGACCCTATGCTCGTTCCGGATAAAGTACATCTTGATTATGATGCCGTAAAATCTTGCGATAACAGGCATGAACTGCCCCTCTTTATTGTTTCATTAACCTGAAAATTCTCGAGTTATAAGCATTTCTGCGATATAAATGTTCAGGATCGAACTGTTACTGAGTGAATACTGCGTTTTTTTGCAGTTTTCAAAGAGTGAATGTGCTCCAACGGTTAAGGCTTTGAAGTTTGTAAAACCACTTTAGTCGTAGGGAAGGGTATTGTAGTGACCCTCGTTTGGTGATGAATTATTTTGCATCCGCCACTGCAATTCACGCATAAAATACTACACGCAGTACTTCTTCTATGAGCCATACTGCAACTTCGCGGAAGTCAAGTCTGTCGCTATATCCGGCTTCAAGTGTTTCAATATTATGATGATACTTTGAGATCTGCTGCAAAGTCTCGTTTACTACCTGTCTCATTTTCGTATCTCGTTTTGTGATTGTTTTTCTTGCCCTTTCAACCTTTATAATATGCAGTTTGTGTTTTTTTATGCACGTCAATTATAACGATAAATAATTTTATTTTAACTATTTAATAGTTATTTAACACAAAAAAGCATGGGAGTAATAACGTGCAACTTACCTTTCAGATTCCTTGATATGAAACATTTTTCAAGGATATTGAGCATAAATATCTAAAATGAGACACTATTATTACTCTCTTTTGATACACACTTGTCTTGTATTTAGAATAATAAGCGTATATATTTCTTATCCTTAGGTGTATATTTTTAAATATTTAACCCCCTTTATATACATACTCGGTTCCCTCCCTATCAAGCATTATGGCATGACAATTGATGGTTATTGCCATAAACCAAAATGGAGGAACAGAAAATGAAAAAAAAGATTGTAACGTTACTGGCAGTGGCCATGTTGATGTTGACAACGAGAGCAATGGCTACTACTGATGCGATTCTTAATTTAGGCGGAAGTTTCTCTCACTCGATTGCGTCTTTGGTGGATGGCACTAAAACAACTGAGGGTGGCGGTTCTATTGACGTTTCTTATCTTAACGGAAGGAAACTCGACTACCTCTACTGTGTTGATCTTTTTAAAGAAGTCTTTGTTCCTGCTACATATCCTAATACCACCATAAACAACTCAGGCCAGATATATGGTACTCAGTTAGTCAATGCAAACAAGGTTGCTTATCTGTTAACAACATACGGCACTGGAGGACAGGAACCAAAAGCAATTGCTCTTCAGGCTGCTATATGGTACGAAGTTAATTACGATAGCACTACTAAAAAGTATCGCTATACGTTAGATGTTGATTCTTACGGCACCTCCTCCGAAATAGCAACTCTGTACAATAATTACATCAATGCTGCAGATAATAATCATTTAGACTACGTGTCTAAAGTCACTTGGATCACTCCTGGCACAACAGACGTAAATGGCAAATTAACTATGTACCAGGGTCTGGTTACCAGCAACCCTGTTCCAGAACCCAGCACAATAATACTTCTTGGCACAGGCATGCTTTTCATGGCGGTTTTCGGCAAACGTCACATGAACAAAGTAGCATGTACAATTACGCATAAAGCATAACCGGTATTCCCAAGACGCTTTTGTTCAAAGCTCCTGTCAAGACATGACCGGAGCTTTGACAAAACTGCAATTTGGATGCTGCTCATAAATTTGCATCAATCATTAGTTATGTAAAAAATTCAGGTCATGAATTTATTTGTAACCCTATGTTTATTACACCTATGATAATGGTTCATGCAACTTGCCAAAAATTTCAACCAAAGCAAAGTGGTCAGTGATTTCATCGATAGGATACTATCGTGGTGGTGTAATTCCAAAAAGCTAAGAAACAAATAAGAATAGTTATGAACGATCAGGATATCAAACAGGAGCTAAAGGAAAAACAGCATTTTCTCGCTTGTATTTACGAAGAAGCCAATCACTCCATTTTCGTCGTTGATGTTCAGCCTGACGGGGGTTTCCGGATCAAAGACATTAACCCCAGCCATGAAAAACTGACGGGCATAAACAATAAGGAGATTGCAGAGAAAACCCCCGAAGAGTTTCTTGAACCGGAAGCAGCCCTAACCATCACACATAACTTTGAATGCTGTATTCAGGAGGGTAAAGCAATACAGTATGAAGAGTCTATAACAATCCTTGGCCAGCAGACCTGGTGGGAAACGACCCTTAACCCAATTCGAAACGCGGTTGGTCATATCTACAGAATTATCGGCACCAGCAAAAATATCACCGAGAGGAAGCTGGCTATCGATCAGCTAAAAAAAATGAGTGCTGCTGTAGAACAAAGCCCGACTGTAGTTGTGATAACGGATTCTCAAGGTACTATCGAATATGTCAACCCGATGTTTACGGAACTAACGGGATATAGTGCAGAAGAAGCCAAAGGCAAAAATACTCGGATACTGCAATCAGGCCTGACACCCAAATCAGTGTATGACGAACTCTGGAAGACTATTTTATCTTGTAATATCTGGCGTGGTGAATGGCAGAACAAAAAGAAAAACGGAGAACTCTTCTGGGAATCCGTTGTCATTTCGGCCATTCAAAATCCAGAAGGCGTCATCACCAATTTCGTGGCGGTTAAAGAAGATATCACCCGGCAGAAAAAAATGTTGGCAGAACTCATTGCCTCCAAAGAGCACGCAGAAGAGAGCGACCGCCTCAAATCAGCATTCCTTGCCAACATCAGCCACGAAATACGCACCCCTATGAACGGCATTCTCGGCTTTTCAGAGCTGCTGAAAGAACCAGATATCACCATGGAAGAACAGGCCGAGTATGTCGACCTTATTCAGCAAAGCGGCCAGCGTATGCTCAATCTCATTAATGACCTCATTGATATTTCGCGTATAGAAGCCGGAGAAACGAAGCTTCACATCACACCAACGCCAGTCAATAAAGTACTGCGTGATCTCCATGCCTTTTTCATGCCCGCAATGAGCAAAAAAAAGTTGCGGTTACACTGTGCCCCTGGACTTTCATACAGTGCAAGCATCATTGAGACCGACAACGGAAAGCTAACCCAGATTTTGACAAACCTTCTCCAGAACGCCCTTAAATTTACCAGAACAGGAACCATCGACTTCGGTTATACCCAGGAAGGTACCACACTCAACTTTTATGTTGCCGATACAGGAATCGGTATTCCCGACGAGATGCAGGAGAAAATATTTGACCGCTTCCGCCAGGTCGACAACACCCTTACCAGAAACCATGAAGGATCAGGCCTTGGATTAAGCATCACCAAAGCCTACGCCGCAATGCTTGGCGGCAAACTCAGTGTCCAATCAGCTGAGGGCGCAGGAAGCACCTTCACATTCACCCTGCCGTATAATCCAGTAAATACACTTAATCTCTTATCTTCTAACCAGCCCTCACTACTCAACCCACAAGCTTCAGCAATCAGCACTCAACACTGTATTCTCATAGTCGACGATGATGCGGTAAGCAGACTTCTTCTAGTAAAAACCCTGGAAAGAGAAAATATGATCACTCTCACAGCCACCAATGGACAAGACGCCATCGATAAGGTTCTGCAACATCCCGAAATAAGTCTTGTCCTCTTAGACATCCAACTCCCACTGTTAAACGGATATAAAGCAGTAAAAGTAATTAAACAGTATCGCTCTGATCTCCCTGTGATTGCCCAGTCTGCCTTCACCTCCAAAGAAGACAAACAAAAAGCCCAACAAGCAGGCTTCAACAGCTACCTCACCAAACCTATCAACAGAAAAGAACTTCTCAATCTGATAGCCGAACACCTCAACTGCTGACCGCCCACACGCTGTCACCCTGTTACTACCTCACGCTCCGCCCTTTTGCTTTCGTTTGAAATCTCCGCACCATGCTTGATAATCTACTTGAGGCCAATTTATCGGAAAATCAGACTTTTGAGAATTTTTCTGATGAGGTAAGGGTATTTGATCTTCCTTCCGGCACTCCCCTATTTCATTATTAAAAATGGAAAAAGGAAAAAAGTACTCGCAATTGTTACACACTATCCCCATTATTTCACCCATTCAATTGAAAAATAATACTGTTATGATGTAATATAACAAACTTATGGCTTTGCGTACCCATCTCAGAAGTGGTGAACTTATTGAAACCTAAGTTGATCGATCTGCCATAAAAAAAGCCTCCATATTCACGGTTAAAGTGTTATATTAAAATGGGTAACGGGAAATTACCATTTGTAATGCAACAGAAACCGAAAAATAAAGAAGCTCCATGGGGAAAGATACTAA
>CAJAJL010000114.1 GCA_903940125.1 uncultured Chlorobiaceae bacterium
ACTCTCCGGAGTGACTATATTCTGATGAAGGGGTTGCATAAATATCGCGTCTTATTAGCTGACTTTAACTACCAGTAATATAACGATTTGCGATATTTTTTGCCCCCTTTTTTTTGTTTATTGATGAATAATTCAGGTTAGCACTTTCCACTCAGCACTATCTTTCTCAGCACTTTTTTAAAAAATGAAAGCCGTAATCCTCGCCGGTGGCCTCGGAACCCGCATCTCCGAAGAATCCCACCTTAAGCCCAAACCCATGATTGAAATCGGAGGCAAACCAATCCTCTGGCACATCATGAAACTTTACTCCGCCCACGGAGTCAACGATTTCATTATCTGCTGCGGCTACAAAGGCTACGTCATCAAAGAGTACTTCGCCAACTACTTCCTCCACATGTCCGACGTCACCTTCGACATGGCAAATAACTCCATGCAAGTACACGAACGTAAAGCTGAGCCATGGAAAGTAACCCTTGTGGATACCGGTGAAGATACAGCAACTGGAGGTCGTTTGAAACGCGTAACTAACTATCTTGAACACAACGAACCTTTCTGCTTCACCTATGGTGACGGTGTCGCCGACATCGACATCACTGCCGAAATCGCCTTTCATAAAACACAGTCAAAACTTGCCACAGTCTGCGCGGTACTTCCCCCTGGACGCTATGGAGCATTACTCCGTGATGATAATACAGTTTTAGGATTTCAGGAAAAACCACCAGGCGACGGCTCATGGATCAACGGCGGTTTTTTTGTTCTGCAACCCGAAGTGCTCCCATACATCGAAGGAGATACATCATCTTGGGAAGGGGGAACTTTAGCTATCCTCGCAGCAGATGGGCAACTCAACGCTTATGAGCACAATGGGTTTTGGCGGCCTATGGACACACTCCGAGATAAAACATATCTCGAAGAATTATGGGATAGCCATCATGCCCCATGGAAAGTATGGTAACCAAACAGCAGAGTACCATGGAACGAAATTTCTGGTCAGGAAAAAAAGTCCTCGTTACCGGTCACACCGGCTTTAAAGGCTCTTGGCTATCCCTATGGCTCAACATGCTCGGAGCCAACGTCAGCGGCTACGCTCTCGAACCCTTGACCGTGAACGACAATTTTGTACTCGCTGATCTTGAAAATAAAATCAACCATAGCATTGGAGATATAAGAGACTATAACCAGCTTCAAGAGTTCTTTCGCCAGGTCAACCCCGAAATAGTATTTCACCTTGCTGCCCAACCCCTCGTCAGAGAATCATACAACAACCCCAAAGTCACCTACGATACCAATGTCGGAGGAACCGTCAACCTTCTCGAATGCTGTCGCCAGACCGACTCTGTCAAAGTGATAGTCAACATCACCACCGATAAATGCTACGAAAACAAAGAATGGGTATGGGGCTACCGCGAAAACGACCGACTCGGCGGCTACGACCCCTACAGCTCAAGCAAAGCATGCAGCGAACTGGTAACCGAAGCCTATAGAAAATCATTTTTCAACCTCGACAACTTTGCTCTCCACGGCAAGAGCCTCGCAACAGCCCGAGCCGGCAACGTCTTCGGCGGCGGCGATTGGCAGACCGACCGTATCGTCCCCGACAGCATTCGTGCACTTGAACAAGGCGAGCCAATCATAGTCCGGAGTCCCCACGCCATCCGTCCATGGCAGCACGTTCTCGAACCACTTTCCGGATACCTGCAGCTCGCAGAAAAAATGTATAAGCAACCAATAGAATATGCCGGAGCATACAATTTCGGTCCTACAGAGTCAAGTTTTCTCTCAGTAGGCTCATTGGTAGACCAAATTGTAAAAGCATGGGGCCAGGGAAGCTGGCAAGACTACTCAAACCCAAATGCCCCCTACGAAGCCAACATCTTGAAACTCGACATCACAAAAGCCAAATCCCAACTCGGATGGTCCCCAAAATGGGACATAATCAAGTCTATAACCGAAACCGTAACCTGGTACCAGCAATACAAAACCACAAACATCTACAACCTCTGCTGCAACCAGATCAACGACTATATGAGTCATGACAGCAAAAGCTGGGAAACTCATCAAAATATGAAAACTACATCAGGAGACTTGCTATGCAAGCAGTAAAAGCACTCTACAAAGAAGGTAAGATCCAGTTGCTCGCACCGCTGCAAGGCGTAACCGAAGCTGAGCTATTTGTCATCGTGCTCGACAAAATTGAGACCACAGCCAGCAGCCCGCAGTTAACTGATTCCACTCAGCACTCAGCACTCAGCACTCAGCACTCATTCGGCTCCGAGCAAGACTTCAAAACCCTCGGCCTTACCAGCTTCTTCGACACAAACGAAGACAACAACGTAGACTGGGAGGACATGTTTGATGTTAAGCACCGGTGATATTGTCCTTTTAGAATTCCCCTACACCAACCAGGCAGGGAGCAAAGTCCGCCCCGGTTTGGTGCTTGGTGTTAGTTCACAACATCAACAGGAGGATGTCAACGTTGCCTACATCACTTCCGAGCTTGATTATTATCTTTATGACCCTTCTTCCCTCCTTATCACCGCGGAGGATATGGCTCAAGGCACACTCAAGCATGACAGCGTGGTACGGGTTGACAAAGTTCTGACCATTCAAGGCAACAAGTGCCGTAAGGTCGCCCGACTCAACAACAGCAAAATCGATGAGGCTTTGCGTAAAGCCACGGCACTCCATGTTGAAAGCTTTGCCGCAAACAAGTATACAGTGCCGCGCTTCACCCCCGGCACCACCGCACTCCCTCCATCAGGCAAAGTACTCGACGCACAGGAACTCAAATACATGGTCGAAGCCAGTCTCGATGGCTGGCTGACCACTGGCCGCTTCAATGCCGAATTCGAGAAAAAGCTTGCCAAGTTTATCGGCATCAATCATCTCATTACGGTCAACTCCGGTTCATCAGCCAATTTGGTTGCCTTCAGCGCACTAACCTCCCCCAAACTTGGCGACAGAGCCATTCAAAAGGGCGATGAAGTCATCGGTGTAGCTGCAGGCTTCCCAACCACCGTCAACCCCATCCTGCAATTCGGAGCAGTACCAGTGTTTGTGGATGTCGATCCGCTTACGAACAACATTGATGCTACCAAAATCGAAGCGGCCATCGGCCCCAAAACCAAGGCGGTCATGCTGGCCCATAGTCTGGGCAACCCCTTTAACCTCGACGTAGTTACAGCGTTGTGCAAAAAGCATAATCTCTGGCTGGTTGAAGACTGTTGTGATGCCTTGGGCACAACCTATCGTGGCCAGATGGTCGGCACCTTTGGCGACATTGCTACGCTCAGCTTCTATCCGGCACATCACATTACAATGGGCGAAGGTGGTGCGGTGTTTACCAACAACAGCGAACTGAAAACTATTGCGGAGAGCTTCCGCGACTGGGGTCGCGACTGCTATTGCCAGCCTGGCAAAGACAACACCTGCGGTAAGCGCTTTTGCCAACAGTTGGGCGACCTGCCGTATGGTTACGATCACAAGTACACCTACAGTCACTTGGGCTACAACCTCAAAATCACGGACATGCAAGCCGCCTGTGGTGTAGCTCAGCTGGAAAAAGCCCCGCAATTTATCCAGGCTCGCAAGGACAATTTTGCGTATCTCAAAAACCGCCTCAAGAGCTGTGAAGAATTTTTGCAACTCCCCGAGGCTACCGAACACTCCGACCCATCTTGGTTTGGCTTTCCAATCACAGTAAAACCAAACAGTCCCGTTAAACGCTTGGACCTGCTAACCCATTTAGACGAATATAAAATCGGTTCACGCCTACTCTTTGCCGGCAACCTCACCCGACAGCCATATATGAAGGGCCCCAACTACCGCATCAGCGGCGACCTGACCAACACCGACAACGTAATGAACAACACCTTCTGGATTGGGGTGCAGCCAGCGCTGACAAAAGAGATGCTGGAGTTCGCAGCGAGCAAAATCGAAAGTTATTTGGGTATAAAATAGTAAAACCAAAGCAACATGCACGCAAAAGGTATTGGTCGCGATAAAGTTGAGTCAATAAAAATGGTTTGATGATACATCTATGCGAGTGCAAGAAACTGAAATACCAGGCTGTTTTGAAATTATTCCGACAATTATAAGAGATGATCGAGGTTGTTTCATTAAAACCTTTCATCAGGGACTTTTTGAACAGCTTGGTCTTGAGACTGCATGGCGAGAAGAATACTATTCAACCTCTCGCAAAGGTGTGCTTAGGGGTCTCCACTTTCAACTCCCCCCACATGATCATGAAAAACTGGTTTATTGTACATCAGGTGCAGTGATTGATGTCGTCATCGATTTGCGTATAGGTTCGCCGATGTACGGTAGGCATGCACTTTTTCAGCTTGATGCCGCATCCGCCAGCATGATCTACATCCCAAAGGGTTGCGCACATGGCTTCTATGTCCTCAGTGATACCGCGATCATGATGTACAAGGTAAGTAGCATTTATGCTCCAGAATCAGATGCAGGTATCCTCTGGAACTCGCTCGATATCCCTTGGCCAGATCATGCTCCTCTGCTTTCTGCACGGGATGCAGGGTTTAACTCTTTTAATGATTTCGTATCACCATTCAAATGGAGCAGATAGGTATGAGAGGGAAAGTAGCTTTGGTAACCGGCGGCACTGGCTTTGTCGGCTCAAACCTCTGTCGTAGTCTCTTGAATAATGGCTGGAGAGTTCACATCATTGCCATTCCGCATGATACCGGCGGTACTCTTCTGAATGATATAAGGGATCAACTCGACATACACGTTCATGACGGCAGTACAGACGGCATGACTTCTATAATGGCAACTGTTATGCCGGATATGGTTTTTCATTTGGCATCGCTTTTTCTGTCAGAGCATACTGCGCAGGATATTGACAGACTGATTATCAGTAATGTGTTGTTCGGTACCCAATTGCTCGAAGCGATGGCGGTGCATGGTGTTTTTAGAATTGTAAATACGGGCACATCCTGGCAGCATTACGGAAATGAGACTTACTCCCCGGTCAATCTTTATGCAGCCACAAAACAGGCATTCGAAGATGTAATGAAATATTATGTCGAAGCCAGAGGTATGAACGCAGTTACGTTAAAGCTATTTGATACATACGGACCCAATGACCCTCGACCTAAGCTTTTCCATCTTCTGGAAAAACTTGCTCACGAAGGTACATCACTCACAATGTCTCCTGGCGAGCAAGTCATCGATCTGGTGCATGTGAGCGATGTGGTTACGGCATTCGAGATAGCCTCTGATCGCCTAGCACATGGTCTCGTTGAAGGACATGAGGCATACGCAGTCTCCTCAGGTTCTCCAATGACTCTCAAAGAGGTGGTTGAGTTATTTGAACGAGCCTTGGGCAGGAACCTTGCTATTGAGTGGGGGGGCAGACCATATCGGGCAAGAGAGGTCATGAGCTTATGGGACAAAGGAAAGGGCCTACCTTGTTGGAGTCAGGCATACTCCCTTGAAACCGGTATTAACGACTTATTAAAAAGTAAAGAGATGTATGAAAGCAATAATTAAGCCTAGAATTGATCTGGCAAACAGGACGTCTCTGGAATCTGTCATCCCCTTGGCCACGCCGTTCATAATCAATGTCGATCCAGCTGATATTTGTAATTTCCAGTGCAAATTCTGCCCAACCGGCGACAGGGAGTTGATGCGTAACACTCCAGGTCGGAATATAGGCACGATGAGCTTTGACTTGTTCAAAAAGATAGTGGATGATATTTGTGATTTCGAACAGCCAATCAGGGTGCTCCGGTTGTACAAGGATGGTGAACCTCTCTTGAATAAAAATTTCGCAGAGATGATACGGTACGCGAAATTGAAAAAATGCTGTGACCGGGTCGACACGACAACAAATGCATCTCTTCTGACACCAGAAAAAAGCTTGGAAATCATCGATGCTGGTCTGGACAGGATTAATATTTCCATTGAAGGCGTAGACGCGCAGCAGTATCTCAATTTTTCAAAATTCAAGATTGACTTTGAAAAATTAGTGGAAAACATCCGGTTTTTCTATGAGCATCGGAAAAACTGTGAGATGATAGTCAAGATCAACGGGGATATTCTGACTCCGGAAGAGAAGGATAAGTTTTATGCAATATTTGGGGATATCACTGACGGAATATACATAGAGAGCATCATGTCTTGCTGGCCTGAATTCGAATTGAATGATGTCCATGTTAATACAGAGGTAGGTATTTATAAGCAGGAAATCAAAGAAGTTCTGGTATGCCCTTATGTTTTTTACTCGTTTTCGATAAACGCTGATGGTGTTGCCAGCGCCTGCTATCTTGATTGGGCCAGAAAGCTTGTCATTGGCGATGTTGGTACAGAAAGCGTGAAAGAGATCTGGAATGGCGATAAATTGCGTGACCTGCAAAAAATGTTTTTAAGAAAGGAACGGAAAGCCCATTCGATCTGCGGGGAGTGTGGCCAGATGACGCATGGTATGCCTGATAATATTGATCAATATTCTGTGGAACTGCTGTCTAGGATATAGAAATTATATGATCAACTATAAGTCAGAATTGAAGAAAATTCTTGATTATCCTGTGAATCTTGAAGACTTGAGCAGGCCGGTGAGTGGCTCAGGGATAGTTCTTTACGGTGCGGGCAAAATGGGCAAAATGGCGGTGGATCTCATGCGGTCCGTCGGTATCATGCCCAAGTATATCGTCGACAGAAATGCAACAGGAGACATTGACGGCATTAATATTATTGCACCATACAACATTCCTGATCAGGATAAGAAATCCGAAACCTTTGCGATTTGCATTGTTACGGCACCGCTGCAACCTATAATCAAGTTTTTGCATGGATTGGGATGTATCGATGTCAGAACGTTTTACGCATACTCGGAGATAGCCTTTCCGGACATCATGCCCAATGGCTGGGAGATGTCGACCCTTGCCAAGGCCGATCTGACGGAGGTTGAACAGGTACTGGAAGCGCTGGCTCATGATGAACAGTCAGTTGTGGACTATCTTCGCATGTTGTGGTGGCGGCTGAGAAGGGTTGATATGACCTACCCGGGCTTTGCGGTGCTGGCTGATCAGAAATATTTTAAGGCTCCAAGTTTCCCCGCTTTTGGAATGGAGGAGGTATATGTCGATGGAGGGGCGCATTTTGGGACAATCATTCAGGATTTTCTCAGTGTTGCTTCGAGCGGATATAGGCAAATTCATGCATTTGAACCTGATCCTACCAATTTAAAGGTTCTTTTCAAGAACCTCCCAGAGGATCGTGACCGCATTAAGGTGTATGAAGAAGCATTGTCTGACTGCATCGGAATTGTAAGGTTTAACGAAGGGCTGGGTTATGCTTCGAGTCGCAACGAGTCCGGCGCCCAAGAGGTGAAAACTATCACCCTTGACAGTATTCAACAGCTCGCGCCAACCATCATCAAATTACATATCGAAGGGGATGAGCTGAGAGCGCTGAACGGGGCCAAAGGGGTATTTCGTAACTACAGACCTACTCTCATGGTCTTGGCGGATCATAGTCGCGATGGCCTATACAGGATACCGAAATTCCTGTACGAATTGAACGATTATCGGCTCTATTTTAATCTGCACGACTATTGCGGCAATACATCAATCTTTTATGCCTATCCTAACGAAAGGTTATCTACTAATGCTTAATAAATCCGATTGCAATTTATCTACAGTCTTGAAGCTGGGCGAGTTACTGCGGCCTGATTTCAATGCTGTTCAGGAGAAGATCAGTGACGGTATTGCTCTGTTTGGTGCAGGCCAATTCGGCAGAGCCTCGCTTGAATATTTGAGAAAAAATAATTTCACGGTGATTTGCTTCATTGACAACGCTCCTGAAAAACAAGGTACTATAGTTGATGGGATACCTGTTGTGCCAACCGGTGACAGTTTGGTAACTTCAGCGGGAGTGACCCTGATAACGGCCAGGCATGCGGTGGGGCATATTCAGGTTTCTCTGCAGGCCAACATGCCGAAGCTGTCGTTTGATGCTTGGTTTTTGCTTGCGAATCTCCAGAAATATATAGACATGCGTGATCAGCTTTTTCCCGACTCACGCTCCAAGGAGTGTCTGGACGGTATAATGCTCACCATGCTGACCGGTGACGAAAACTGGTGCGCGTCAGTGATGGATTTTAATCAGTATTTCTGCCTTCCACAATTTGTAAATATTGGGACTGACGTATTCGTAGATGCCGGGGCTTATGTGGGTGACACCGTGGAAAAGTTCATTTGGGCCAACAATGGTGGTTTTAAGCATATTTACGCATTTGAACCCTGTGGTCTGCAAATAGCTGCATTGCAGCACCGCCGGGAACGGCTTATAAAGGAATGGGCGTTAAACGAGAATAATTTTACTATCATTAATGCGGGCTTGGGGCAATTTGACTCTTTTGCTAATATCAATATTGACAAAGACCATCTGCTAGGCGCTTGCTTATCAATGAGTGTTCCCGGTGTTTCTGATGCAGATGTGAAAGTTGTTGCCTTAGATAATTACATTAACGGTAAAGCGGTAACTTTTATTAAAGCAGATATTGAAGGTATGGAAATGGCCATGCTAAAAGGTTCTATTAATACCATTAAGGCTAACACTCCTAAAATGGCTCTAAGTGTGTACCATAAACCCGATGATCTGCTTGAGATTATACAGTTTATACGAGCGGCTAATATGAATTATACTTTCGCGTTACGGAACCATTCTCCACTTTTAATGGATACCACACTATATTGCTGGCAGAATTGATCGTCACTAATGAGCGCTACCATTCTTAAAATACTGCACATAACCACTCATCTTGGTGGCGGTGTGGGGAAAGCCTTGTCGAGTATCGTTACGCATGAGCAGAAATTTAACCCTTGGCATAAACACAAGATTTTACTTTTGGATGATCCGGAGAAGGATCAGTTTGTATCCATCTGCCTAGGTGGTGGAATTGACGTGGTGTTAAAGAGCGGGAATGTTGATGTTGATAGTGAGTTGGCAAATGCGGACCTTGTTGTGCTTCATTGGTGGCATCATCCAGTGATGGCCTTATTTCTGGCAAATTTTCCTGCCATTCCACTGCGACTGGTTTTATGGGTTCATGTGAATGGTTGCCACTATCCCTGTCTTCCATATGACTTCGTTGCATTGCCTCATAGAACGTTTTTTACTTCGCCCTTTTCCCTTGAAAATGCTTATTGGACTTCGCAACAACAGAATGACATCAAACAACGTTCGGCTGTGGTTTATGGACTGGGAGAACTTGAGTTCAGCGCAGAAACTACTCATGCAAGAGATGCCACAAAGGATTTTGTAATCGGTTATGTGGGGACAATGAGCAGCAGCAAACTGCATCCCCAATTTGTAGAATATTGCGCTGCCGTTGTGAACCGCCTTCCTGACGTGCGTTTCGTCATGGTTGGGGATATTGCTGGTAGCAACGAGATCCTGCAAAAAGCTGCTGAGTATCACATTCAGGACAGATTTGCTTTTACTGGATACTCTACACGAATAATCGATGAAATGTCAGGTTTTGATATTTTTGCTTATCCGCTGAATCCTAAGCATTTTGGCACCACGGAGAATGTTTTGTTAGAGGCAATGGCATTCGGTTTGCCTGTTGTTGTGCTAAACCAGAATACAGAAAAGCATATCATCAACAACCACAAGACTGTAGGGTTTTTGGCGGATAGTATTGATCATTACGTGGAATGCATTGTGCATCTCCACGACAATCCCGAAGAGAGGGGGCGAATCGGTGCCAATGCTCGTGAATATGTTAAAAGGCATTTTTCTTTTGAGAATAATGTTGAATTGATGCGAATTGGGTTTGACGAAGTTGCCCGCATGCCCAAAAAGCAGTTCAATTTTGTAAGCGTTTTCGGTACCCAGCCTTATGAATGGTTTCTTGCTTGTCTTGGCGAGGATTATGCGCCGTTTGCGGACAGCATTGATGACAGGAAACGTAGCAACCCCCGAGAGATGGTCAACGTCACGAATAAGATAAAATCGTGCATACCGATATTAAGGGAAAAAAATAAGAGCTCCATCAGGCATTTCTCAAATGTCTTCCCTCATGACACTAATCTTCGTTATTGGAATAGTCTACTCAATCAGGTGTGATGTATTGACGACTTGAGGGCATTTGGAATGCCGATGCGCTATCACACCGCAAAATGTTTGCTGTAGTTCTATCAAAAAACAATTGTTGAGGTTGACCAGGGTTAACAAAAACAATACAATGGAATACTGAAATGGAGTGTCCTGTTTGCGGAACGCTGATGAATACTGTTTGTGATCTTGAACAAAGAGATTTCGACGGTTCGGTTTTTAATTTCATAGGTTGCGTTTTCACCTGTGAAGATTGTGGTATGGTCAGGGTGAAAACCGGTCTTACAGATAAGTCTATCGCGGAGTATTACGATACATCGTGCATGTATTCTTGTCTGTCGGGTGTCGGCGAAGGTGGAAGTTCTCCGGAGGATATGTTCCGCTATCGTTATTACGAGAAGTTCATGAGTGATGCGGGTGTTCTAATCGGGGACATAGCAGACATAGGCTGTTCTCGGGGTGGTTATCTAAAGTACCTCGCAACCCGGGGGGGGAGGCGCAAAACAGATTCCAATTGACAGGAGTTGATTGCGATCGTACAAGCCTCAAACAACTTGCAGATGCCGGTCTTAATGCCTTGCCAGGAGATATTTCTGATCTTCCATTGAAGAGTGGCTCATACGACGTTCTATCGTATTTTCATGTGCTTGAGCACGTCTATGACATTGATAGAGTACTTTTAGAGGCCTTTCGTGTTCTCAGACCGGGAGGATCGCTTTTAATTGAAGTTCCTGATGCAGAGGCTTACGGTGCAGCGGAGTGTAGGGTTGGAGTGATGTTTTGGGTTGGTATCAAAGAACATGTAAATCATTTTTCGCTGTCAGCGCTGAAGCTCCTGTGTGAGCGCAACGGATTCGGTGTTACTCGTATAGCACGTTCAGCGCTGCCAATGAAATCTGAGCACATGTACCCATCGCTCATCGTATTAGCAACCAAAGGTGATCTTTCCATTTTAGGTGATAGCGCTGTGAGCGATAGAATCACCAGTTACTTCCTGAGCGAAGTCCGGCAGGTAAAATCGCTTGTTGAACAAATTGCTAAACGAATTGGCGAGAACTCTACGGTCAGTATATGGGGAATAGGTGTTGAGTTTTTCTCTATTTATACCTATCTCAGTGTTCTGATTAAAAAAAGCCTGCTTCAGTTGATCGATTCCAACCCGTTCAAGGTTGGGCAGAAAGTTGACGGTTTGGTAGTAGTCCGTCCTGATGCTACAACGCATTCAGACTGGTTGATATGTTGTTCCTATATCTCTAATCGTGAAATCTATTCCGCTGCGCTGAAGTTTGGTTGGCCGGAGGAACGTATTGTAGATATAGCTCGGCTCACATCAGTTTCTGGCTATTGTTAACACTGTATTTATTGTGTTTAAGGGATTATAAGACGATATGAAGTTAGAAAAATGCTGTTGATCTCGTTAAGCGTTCAGCGTCAGAAATCACTGCAACTCTGCGAAGCAGGCAATAGCAGTCTCGTTGGATAATAATGAACTTGGTTCTGTGATCAGGATGACCTCAATGCAAAAAGACAGTTTGACGCATTGACGGCATCACTGTTAGAGGGTGTTTTGGGAATGTCCAACAGTAGAAAGTTGAAAGCTCTTCTTCTCCTAAGGGTGTCAGGTCGTCGACAAGTCTGGTCCAAAGCAAATGATAAAGGTGAATGCACATATTGAGCATCATATCAACAATATTCTGAACTAAATAAAGAATCCTCGAAGCAGAGCTTCGAGGTATTAGAAGAGTTGGAACAGCTGTGAATATTTTCTTTCACGAAGCAAAGCTTCGGGGAATACATCCCATAGAGATTCAAGCACTGTGTAACAAACGCTGTATCGGAAGGTCTCAACAGTGAGTATTCAGATGTTAAAGGCCTTAGCTTGTGGGTTTCATAACGTCAAAAGTTACCGGGGAAGAATACTCTTTTACTTTGGGAAGCTGGATATGCGAATAGATAAAGTGCAGTATTATTCGAAAAGCTACCCATTAAATTCTTTATAGATGACAGTATATAATGCGTAATACTGAAAGTAATCATTTTACAGTTGTAATTCCAACACGTGAACGGTGTGATACGCTTGAACACACGCTACGCACTTGTGTTATGCAAGAGTATACAAATCTTGAAATTATTGTTAGTGATAATTATAGCCAGGATCACACACGAGAAGTGGTAGAGTATTTTAAAGATTCAAGAATACGTTATATCAATACAGGTAAGCGCATAAGTATGTCCGATAACTATGAGTTTGCACTTTCACATGTTAAACCAAATGGTTATATAATTTATATTGGTGATGATGATGGTTTATTACCAAATGCAATAAATGATATAAATAGAATTGTAGCTCAAACAGGTGCAGAAGTAATAAGGTGGGACATTGCGAGTTATCATTGGCCGGAAATTGATGGTGAAACTGCGAACTTAGTTAACATTCCTCACTATAAGTCAGGTATAACAGTCAAAAAATCATCAGAAACGATTCAAAATGTACTTTCATTTATTGATGGATTTGGTGCGTTGCCACTTTTATACAATCGTTCAGCGGTAAAATATGATGTTATTAGTAGGATTAAGAGCCAGTCCGGAAGGTTTTATAATTCGGTAACTCCTGATGTTTATTCTGGTTTTGTAATTGCTGAAAGTTCTGAAACTTATGTGAATTCAAAACGTCCTTATTCAATCACAGGAAGATCACAGCATAGTATTGGATATGCTTTACAAAATCAAAAAAATGATAATTTGAGAAAACTCTTAAATGAGTTTAATATTCCCTTTCATTCAAGCCTTATTTTTTGTAACAGTATTCATTTAGCAGTTGTTGAGGCATATTTACAGGCTCGTGATCATTTTCATTTTTCCTCTGAATATGTGCTTGATATGGAAAAATTATTTTCATTAATGATATCCAATGCTTCAGCAAAAAGTGATGAAGAGTACATATCGATGACTAATACAGTTTTAAGTATCGGGCGCCTTAATGGGATCTTACATTTAGCTGAAAAAGCTGTTCTTTTAAATCCACAAAAAAAGCCTATTGAAAGAAATAAAATTTCTTTCAATATAACCTGTAAAAAAGGAATAAAAGCAATACGGTATGTATATGAATTTATTCAGAAAGATAAATTTAATATAGAATTAGATGGTTCTCAATTTGGTGTAAAAAATAGTTATGACGCTTGTCTTCTTTGTGGAACGTTTAATAAACTTATAGATTTAAAGATTATTAAGAAAAATGTTTTTATGAAATCGTTTATTTTAGATATTAAAAATATAATTCATCTAAGTTTACAAAGGATGTCATAATTGCTCAATCAAAAGTTTTTCTTTAAGCCTTTTAAAATCTATTAAATTCCGAGAAGAGCAAAAATTATTTTGTAAATTCAGACCCGATACCCCGATATTTACTCATTGCGGATTGTGTCTATATCGATTTCCAATGGCTGTATGCCCTTGGTCAGCGTAAAGTCTGGTTGGTTACACGCTCAAGAACAAACTTCCTGAAACAAATCATTGGACAACATCAACCGATAACGAATAAACAGGTAATTCGGTATGAAAAAATTGAATTGGTTATTGATGGCACAAGAGCAAAATACCCGAAAGCGTTTCGTCCGGTCTTCTATACTGATCAGGATAGTGGCAAGGAATACGAGTTCATCACTAACAACATGAAGCTCGGCAGCCTTAACGATAGCAGCCATTTACAAGTCTCGGTGGCAGGAGGGGCTAACCGTAGAAAAAAGCATCTATCGCTTCAATAAGTGGTAGTAAATCATTTTAAAATGACGTAATTTGAAGCCGCTGCCTGGGTGATTGCTAATTTCCGAAATTGGCTGATTTTTAATTTCCGACTACATTGGTAACAATCATATCGCCGTATTGACGCAGATTTGGATAGCTATGTGCTATTATCTGTTATTGTCCTTCATCAAGTTCCTACGAAATACCGACATTCATTGCAGGAGTTTACAAGAATGATCGCTGCAGTCGTCATGGAGCAGTTCTTGATGATCGATATTTTATCTATCAAGAAACAATCTCTCAAAAAGGTGAGGGAGCCAGTCCTTCCACTGGTTTTATTTTAACCGGATAATACCGTAAAAACACATTTTCGAAAGCAAATACTCGCCGTCCTATAAGCCAAAATACCTCAAACCCATGAAGTGGAATATCCTTTGTTATCACACAGTTGACCCTGAGCAAGCTGATGTCTTTCTTCGACAACTCCGCTGGTTTCGCGAGACTGAAGGATATAAGTTTCAGCCCTTTCAGAAGGCTTTCATGTCTCGTTCGCTAGGGGGGCATGGGAAGATCATGACTGTTACGTTTGATGATGGCGATTGGACTGCTAGTGCTGTTGCCCAGAAGGTTCTTGATAATGAAGGTATTCATGCGATGCTTTATCTGACCCCAGATTATGTTTTACAGAAGAAGTGCTATCAAGCTCAGATCGTTCGGCCTTCTCTTAACTGGGATGAGCTTGGTCGATGGATCGAAGCTGGGCATGAGATAGGAAGCCATACCAACACACATATAAACCCCCTTCAATGTGAGATTAATACTTTTATTGATGAGCTGGAACAAAGCAGATCGATTATTCAAACCAGATTAGGAATTACACCACATCATTTTGCTTATCCTTGGGGTCAACACAATGAGCAAACATTACAATGGTTTCATGGACAAAGTTACTGGAAATCGGCTGCTCTTGTCCAAGGCAGATTTAACAGGGCGCCTACAGACCCGTTTTTATTGCGCCGCAATGTTATGTCAGCCGACTGGGATTTGCAAGCGATGCATCGCGTAGTTCGTGGTCGTATAGCTCGATGGGTTTATCAAGGTAAAGCATCAATATTTAGAATGAACAGCAAAGAGAGGATAAGTTGTTAGTTCGCATTACGTTTGGCATGATTGTTTTGAACGGAGAGCCTTTTACGAGATATAATCTTCGGAGTCTTTATCCCTGGGCGCACCAGATCATCGTTGTGGAGGGTGCTTGCAATACATCTAAGACAATTGCAACACCGGATGGTCATTCGATAGATTGTACCTTGCAAGTGTTACGTCGTTTTCAGGCAGAAGAAGATTTTGAGCATAAGGTTATCGTGGTTAGTGCTCGTGATGAAGGATTTGATGATGGGTTTTGGCCGGAAAAAACAGAGATGTGTCAAGCATTCGCTAAACGAGCAACGGGCACTTACCTCTGGCAAATCGACTCAGATGAGTTCTACAGGGAAGAAGATATGCCATTGATACTCAAATTACTGGAAGAAGGAGTAGGGCAGATTTCTTTTCATCAAAAAAGCTTTTGGGGAGGAAACCAGCATGTCAATAACAGCTTTTTTCTAGCGGAATTTGGACTTGGTGGTATTCCTCGTGTATTTGCATGGGGTAAAGGGCATCAATATATATCCCATCGCCCAGCGACTGTGGTAGATGCAGAGCATAGGGATGTTCGTACAAGAGGTTATATATCATCTCGGAGGTCTCGTGGATTGGGTATTTATATGTATCACTACTGCCTTGTTTTTCCAAGTCAAGTGCTTACAAAGATCGGGTATTACGGTGTTAATTCATCTGCGAAGAGAGAGCAGAAAGGGGGGTTTAGTTCCACCATTATTTCATGGCATGAGTCTAACTTCAAGCATATTACTCACCCGTTTCAATTACATAACGTATCAGGAGGCCTAAGCTGGATTAGGCCATTTCGAGGTAGTCAACCGGAACAAGTGGAAAAGATGATGGCAGATATTCGTGACGGGTTGCTTCCCTTTGAGTTGCGTAAAACTGTTGATATAGAAACTCTGATGAGTTCCAGATATTACCGCATAGTAACGCTTGCTATGGATGTAATAGTTAGTATAGCAACGAGTACAATTTGCTATCCATTATTTCGTATTGGTAGAGGCGGTTATAATTATTTGAAAAAAAAGGCTAGGATATTAATCTTTCAAGGTTGAATTTTCCGCCACCTGTGGCGAGTGTTAAGCTCTCAGTGAAAAGTCGTTTTGAAATCCTTTCCGAAACAGCTCAATATTTGGTTAACATATTTTTCATGGGGTTGGGCATTTCTTTCATGATTTACATGTGTATCTGTTTTCTTTTTGATCTTTTTGCTACGGAATCAATTCTTGTTGAGCTCTTAGTGTTTCTAAAAACAGATACACCGCTGCTTGCGACGGGTAGTTTCATTGGGTTGATGTTAAACATTAATAATTCATTATACGACAGGAAGATTCCGTTTTCTAAGGTAATAGAGTGTTTTGGTTCTGTAGTTTTTGAAGCTGATCGCTTGAGGCCTTGCTAAGGCTGGTTTGGCTGTACAGGCTTACAAATACTACCTTTGATGTTTTGTGCTTGCATAGTTGAAGATGTTGTCTATATGGTTTATCAGCATGGAATTCACCATCATCATAGGTTTATGTTCTGACTCATTCAATGAATAGATATTACGCTGTGCTAAAATTTTATTACTTTATTTCAATTAAATTCCGCGAAGAGCCATATATTTAATGCGAATTCTCTGGATTACAAACACTGTATTCCCTGAACCAAGTACGGCTCTTGGTATTCCCATTCCAGTTGGAGGAGGCTGGATGTATGGCTTGGCTGGACAGCTCGCGCTAAGAAGTGAAATCACTCTCGCTGTGGCATCTGTCTATAAAGGAAAAAAACTTAAGTGTCTGAATATAAATGGAATTATATATTATTTGTTGCCTAAAAATATATCGACAAAATTTCAAGCGTATAAGAATAATTGGAAAATGATTTGTAATGAGTTTATGCCGGATATTGTGCATATACATGGAACAGAATATCATTATGGACTATCATGTATGCTGGTTTGCCAAAATCTACATTACGTAGTTTCAATACAAGGTCTTGTGGGAGTTTATGCAAGATATTATTATGCAGGCTTGACAATTATTGATATCTTTAAAAATATAACGCTTAGGGATGTATTACGACATGACACTATATTTCATGGAAAAAAAAATTTTATTAAACGAGGTATTTTTGAAAAAAAGTACATTACTCTATCGAAACATATTATAGGGCGTACAAATTGGGATTATTCACATTCAAAAGCTATTAATCCATTTATTAATTACCATCATTGCAATGAGACGCTACGCAATAGCTTTTATAAGTCACCTAAATGGGATTGCAGAAAAAAAACAGATTACACTATATTTCTAAGCCAAGCATCATTTCCAATAAAAGGCCTGCATCAGGTCATTGAAGCTGTAGCTATTCTAGTGAAATCTTTTCCGCAGATAAAGTTAAGAGTAGCAGGTCATAATATTATAAATAAAACAACATTATTAAGCCGTTTAAAAATAAATGGATATGGTTCATATTTGGATAGTCTAATAAAAAAATATAAATTAGAGCAAAATATTTATTTTGTTGGATTATTGACTGAAGAACAAATTATAAAAGAATACCTTAATGCACATCTTTTTATCTGCCCATCCAGTATAGAAAATAGCCCAAATTCTGTTGGTGAAGCCCAAATATTAGGGGTTCCAACGATTGCTTCATATGTTGGCGGCACTCCTGATCTTATCACTTCGGAAGAAACTGGACTATTATATCGTTTTGAGGAAATAGAAATGTTGGCAGAAAATATAAGAAAAGTATTTTGTGATACCAGTCTGTCTCAACATTTATCTAAGGAGGGAATTAAAATTGCAGAGCATCGACATAGCCAGATATTAAATTGTGAGAAAACATTAAATATATATAACTCTATATTATATGGCTCATTAAACAATTTAGTGGAATAGAGCAATAAAGCTGTAGACTGCAGTATTTAAGGACTATGCAAAAGTTAACAACACATTACCAGCAACTGTTAGGTCTTCCTGCCACATGGGAGGTTGAAGATGTCAATTTATCCCTTACCGGTCAGCGCATAGAGGTTCGTCTCCGTTTTATTGGTAATGCAGTATTTTGTTCTGAGTGCGGTCTTCAAGGAACAGTCTATGACCATGCCCCGGAACAACGTTGGCGGCACCTTGATACGATGCAGTTTGAGACCATAATCATTGCTCGCATACCCAGGTCACAATGCTCTCGGTGTGGTGTCAAGACGATAACCGTTCCATGGGCTGATAGGCATTCACGGTTTACCCTTATGTTTGAAGGCTTTGCCATTGCTCTTCTGCAACATTGTTCGAATACGCAAGCCGCTGCCAAGATGTTACGATTGGGCTGGCAGGCGACGAGCGATATCATGAATCGGGCTGTTCAACGAGCCCTGTCTCGCCGAGCACCTGAAAAGCTCTCTCATATTGGTATTGATGAGAAGAGCTTCAAAAGCGGTCACCACTACATTACCATACTCAATGATATTGCCGGCAGCAGAGTCCTTGATGTCGTTGAGGAGCGAACTACAGAGGCCACAGAGATGCTATTAGAAACCCTTACGGAATCACAACGAACCGGTGTTGCATCGGTCTCGGTCGACATGTGGAAACCATTTGCATCTGCAGTTAAAAAGCTACTTCCACAGGCAGACATCGTTCATGACCGGTTTCATATCAGTAAGTATTTGAACAATGCTGTCGATATAGTACGGCGCCAAGAATCACGGCAACTCTGCAAAACGGGAAACACCAGTCTTGTCGGGTCAAAATTCACTTGGCTCCGTAATCCGGAAAATATGAACACGGTGCAAAAAGGACGGTTTGATGAATTGATGGAGTCGATGTTAGAGACCGGTGTGGCATGGTCCTTAAAGAACAGTTTTAGAGTATTTTGGGAATGTCCAACGGAAGCCAGAGCAAAGCTATTCTTCTCGTATTGGTGTGAGGTCGTCGACAAGTCTGGACTGAAACTGATGATGGAGGTAAAAGGACTTCTCAAGCGCCATAGCAACAATATTCTGAATTACTTCAAGCACTGGGTAACAAACGCTGTATCAGAAGGACTCAACAGTAAGATTCAGATGTTAAAGGCCTCCGCTCGAGGCTTTCATAACTTCGAAAGCTACCGGGCAAGAATACTCTTTTACTGTGGGAAACTGGATATGCGAATAGATACAGTGCCGTAGTATTAAAAAAGCTACCCATTAAATTCCTTAAAGAACCTTATTAAGATATCCTAATTTGAACGATTAGTAATGAAAAAGTTCTTTAACGATTATTTATAACGCATTATTTTAAAACAAGTAGGCATCAATTTGCCATTTCAATATAGCCTCACCCAATGGGTTAAAATCACCATTGCAGACAATGCAACTTATAATGATCAGAAAAATAAACACTTAAGTACTGTAATACAAAAACTAATCGTTGATGAATCGCTCAATTCAGGGATATATAATCCCTTTTAGTGCAGCTGTTATGTTGACATTTCAACGTAATGGTTTATTATATTTTAATGAAATATATACTCTTTTTGATTTAATAATAAATTATTGTGTAAGTGGTGTTGCGTTATTTTTATTTATTAGGCAAATATATGGTGGTAAATACATATTGATTTCTCGAAAAGACATTCCGTTTATAGTGTTATTAGTATGGATAATATTCATTATATCATTATCATATTTAGGAAATAGTTCAATTTATACATTTACTTTTAACCAATCAGCAATAATTTCTTGTATAATTGCTATAATATTAGGGCTTGGCATTAAACCTTCAGATTTTTCAAGACTAAGAAGAAGTCTTATTATACTTAGTGCTATTTTTTCGATTTTAGTATTAATATATGTGCCTTCTGATATTTTTTTATTAAGCAAAAAAATTAGTATTGACTCCGATATTAGGATAGGCTCCAAAGTTAGCGCAAGTATGTTAATTGTTTTACCTCGCGCTCTTTACACGTTAGTTCTTGCTGGATTAGGAAGTTTTATTATTGAAAAAAAATATATAGTAAAGTTTTTTTCTATTTTAGTAATTATTATTCCGTTGATTATTGCCTTTGGAACTGCTGGTCGAGGTGGCTTACTAGGCTTTTTCAGCGGTGTTATTATTTTTATTGTTGGGATTTTTAATTTAAATAAAAGCAATAAAAAGTACATCTATTTATTTTATTTCATCATAATTCTTTTATCTTTTTATTTTATCTATTTACAAATAGAAGATTATTTTCCTATCTTATATAATCGTGTATTGTATGGAAATGATTCTGGTAGATATGAAATATGGAATGATTTGATAAATATTAAGCTGTCCTTGATTGGTTATGGCCCTTTATTCTATCCCCATAACCCCTTCCTAGAAATGGTCATTAATTATGGGATTATAGGTTTTATATTATTTATAATATTTGTTATTAATTCGCTATTCAATACGGTTAAACTGCTAAGTTTAAATAAAGATATTGATTTACTATTTGTTGTGGTAATTGTTACATTTCAATTTGTTAGTCAACAGTTCTCATTAGATATATTTTATAGTAGTTTTTGTTTGGCGATGGCTGTTTTTTCTAGATTAAATTTGAAAATGTATAATAATAAGTTTGTTATATTTTCTCGTCACCGAAGCATTTAGTTGAATGAAGGTATAATCCGGGATATTGAGGAATGTGAGCGCTTTTGATTATGCCGTTGCAAAAATGATGCCATCCAATGCTGTCTGTGATCAAGACTTTCACTATGCTCAGCCTTAGTTTACCCGATACTTTATTGTCTCAAAGATAATCATAAGCGCTTAACAGAAAGTCATTCCGTAATCGATTCCAAAACCGTCCAGTATTTTATTGACATCTTCTTCAAGGTTTTTTACAGTTCTCGTTTTGAATTCCATTAATTCGTACTTCATTTTATGCCACAACTTCTCGATGCGATTGAGTTCGGGACTATAGGTCGGCAGGAAATAGAGCTTCAAACCTTTTTTCTCCAGCACCTTCAGCAACGGTCGAACTAATTTCGCTTTGTGGAATGATGCATTGTCGAGAATGACCGTTAAAGGTGCACCAACATATTTCATCAACAGACCAAGAAAGCCGGTAAACAACGTTGAGGTTGTTGTTTCCCACATTGTAACTGAGAACAAATCACCCGATGAGAGCATGGCACCTATGACATTCAGGCGTTTGCCGCGATTGGTGAGTATTCCGGGGAAAGTGTACCACCCATTCCGGGTGAAAGTGTGCCAGGTATTCCGCGATATAATGTGCCACCGATTCCGGGGCAAAGTGTACCACCTTTTTGAGGCCAGATTTGCTGTTAGAACTTACACAATTTTATCCAATTTCTTTCTTCTCATTGACTCTCCTTTCAGTTCAAGCCGGTGAGCATTTCCGACTAATCTATCCATGATTCCATCAGCAATTGTAGGTTCCCCAATTACGTCATGCCACTGGGCAACCGGCAGCTGAGAAGTGATCATGACCGCCTGCTTTCCATACCGATCTTCAAGGATTTGCAGTAGTGCAATACGTGTCGTTGCATCGAGGGGCTGCAGGCCGAAATCATCAAGAATAATCAGATGGGTTCGTTCAATTTGGTTAAGCACCCGGACAAAGGTTCCGTCAAGTTTTGTCTGGGCGATCCGTTCAAGAAACCGGTTCATACCAAAGTACAGCGTGCGATACCCGAGTGAGCAGGCGTGCCTTCCCAATGCACAGGCAAGGTAACTCTTGCCGCATCCCGTGGCTCCGGTAATAAGAATATTTTCACCCCGCCCGATAAAGGTGCAGTCAGCAAGGCTGAGCAGTTGATCCCTGCTCAGGTTTCGGGCGGCGTTGCAGTGAACCTGTTCCAGTATGGCTGGGTAACGGATCTTGCTTTGCAGGAGGTACCGTTTGGTGCTCTGTTCTTTTCGAAAACGCTGCTCTGCATCAACCAGCTGGCCGAGCAGCGTGTCCGCTGCTGGCTGTTCGTGGACGGGGAGCAAGGCCGCTGCTTCATAGGCATTTGCCATACCATAAAGGTTCATGGAGCGAAGCTGGTCAAGGGTAAGCTGTGTATTCATGGTCATGGTGGTTGAGGTTAATTGTAGACTTCTTTGCCGCGAATATTGTCATGAAACGGCAGCATGGGCGCATGGTATTCTGCTGCCGCCA
>CAJAJL010000115.1 GCA_903940125.1 uncultured Chlorobiaceae bacterium
CAGAACAGTTAGCCTACGTTCGTTACCAGGATGATCTTCGGTATCAGGCCAGTCTTGTAGAGTCCAACTATGGTCTTGGACTGAGAGAAGGCAGAGAAGCTGGTATTGTAGAAGGTCGTGTAGAGGGCCGTGTTGAAGGTCGTGTTGAAGGTGAATCCAAGTTACTGAAAAGATTATTGGAACGTCGTTTTGGAGCATTACCAGCATGGGCAATAGAGAAGTTAAGCAGTGCATCTGAACAGACATTGGAAGCGTGGGGTGAGGCTGTTCTTACTGCACCGACATTGGAAGCTGTTTTCAATACAGATGCTGTCCATTAATAAACTCAACACCAGTGAAGCATAGTATTTGGAACGCTCTTATACATTGTCTGAAGTTCAACCAACAGTTTGGGTGTATTGTCACAGGTGTTCTTATCGAGAGAATACTTGAGAAAATATCGGTAACACCGAGCATCGTTTGTTGTCTGAGTACTTTGCGTAATGAGCGTAAAGCATGTAGTTGTTTATTTTGGTTAAAATCCTGATAAAGGATATTAACTTATGAGCAATATGTATTATATTATAATATAGTAAGATAGTCTTCAGTTTCACAATTTGCGTTGTTACTTAAAGCAGCGGAGCTTTATAAGAAACTATATGCGACTTCAGATTTCAGAAATCAATGCAATAAAATCCATAACCCAAAAAATATTTGGAGAAGGTTCAAGAGTTATTCTCTTCGGCAGCAGAGTTTATGACAATGTTAAGGGTGGAGATATAGATCTTTATCTTCAGACTCCAGACGATTCAGCCGCGGCTGAAAAAAAGATTAAATATTTAGTGGCATTGAAATCAACTCTTGGAGATCAAAAAATCGACGTTATTCTTTCAAAAGATACATCCCGTCCTATAGAGCAGGAAGCCATAAAAAATGGAATAGAACTCTGAGCGTGGCAAACAATACACATATAGCAGAAAAATTTTATGAGTGTGACAAGCATGAGGAAAAAATCAGAATAGCCAAAAAAAACTTATCTATTCTCATGCCTCTCAGTTGCGAGAAATATCGTTCTCTTTGCGATGTTGAGATAAGTTTTATAGACCAGCTTATATTTCGGTTTTCTAAGCTTCAAGATTCTATAGGAGAAAAAATATTTCCAGGCATATTGATTCTTTCTGGTGAAGAAACCAAGAAAAAAACGTTTATCGATATTTTGAACAGAATAGAAGAGTTAGAAATAGTTGATAAAGAAAAATGGCTTCAACTGAGAGAATCAAGAAATGAAATTGCTCATGAATACTCATTCAATTCAGATGAAGTTGTAATTGCAATAAATAAAATATTTACAGCAGCTGATGACCTCATCAATATTTACCATTCAGCAAAGAATTTTTGTCTGTCAAAATTTCCTTTTATTGAAAGAGATCGTCTAAGCGATCCGCAATAAGTCACTCCGTAAGCTTTTCCGAAATCATTCAATAGTTGGTTTACAGCGACCACGGAGGAAGAGCACAATGGTCAACCGTACGTCATAATACTCTATAAGTGCATTACGGAATCATTTTCTGTGAAGCGCTTACTATATTGAACTAACATGCCGCGAATTGCCTTTTTCTTTGGGATTTCGATCTACATGTACATGGATGATCATGGTGAGCCTCATTGTCACGCAATATATGGTGATTATGCCGGATCATTCAGCCTTGAGAACGGTGAATTGAGCGCTGGTCAGATGCCTCCCGCACAATTAAAAAAAATAAAAACATTTATTTTGGGTAACAACGATGAACTAATGGCTAAGTGGCATGAACTCACAACATAATACAACATGGGTTAAAGCTGTGGAAGTGAATCCTCTTCCAATGAAGAGATTACAAGTTAGACTAAAGAATGATCAGGAGTTAACCCTGAATCTTGAATCATTGATACATAGCCGTGATATATTCTGGCGACTTCGTCAAGATCGATATTTTAAGCAGGTTGGTATTGATCAGTTCGGCTGTATTTGCTGGCCAGAGGGAGAAGATCTTGCACCCGATGGACTAGAACGCTACAAAAGCGAATAAGCTTAGAAATGTTACAATGCGGGACGTTAAAGGAAAACAAAATATTGGGAACCATCACTCATTGAGAGAAATACTAGCGATAAACCATATTCAAGTTATCTTGTTTCAGGAATAGATGGTTCAGAAGTATTCCAGAAGGAAAAAATGAACATGAATGATGAAGTGGTAGATGATTACGTATCAGCCTGTGAAAAATTGGGACAGGCGCCAGAAAATCCCGCGTCCGGACGTCTCATGTTGCGCGTTAATCCTGTGGTTCATGCAGCAGCTCTCAAAGCAGCCGCGCATACCGGACAAAGTTTCAATCGATGGGCAGAACAAGTACTTCGCCAAGCAACCCATTCATAATTCCGCACTATCTTTCTTTCTTGTTCTCACTTAGAAATCAGCACCAAGAAAGAACTGTAAAGGATATTATTTATGTTAAAAAGTTATGAAGCCATCTACGATCATGGAGCCATTGAATGGAGACCAACCATCTCAACTCATTGCAGGAAAAGGTAAAATACTCGATGACATAATAAAGCCAGTATCACAGTAAGAAGATTGGAACTGCCTAAAATGATCTTGTACTTAAAGGCTTGCCCTTCCGAGTGGGGCAGTGCGTAGAAGTTGTTTTGCTTGAAGAACAGAAAGATTTTTCAATGAAAGATTTGGTGACAGATATCTCAGAGAAGGAGTGGTTGCGGAGTGTTGCAACTAACCCTGCTTTTGATTTTTTAAGCAATGCTGATGAGGATGTTTATAGTCTTGCTGATGGTAAGTCATTTTCCATCCTGAGCATGTCTGAAACAGAACAGTTAACCTACGTTCGTTACCAGGATGATCTGCGGTATCAGGCCAGTCTTGTAGTGTCCAACTATGGTCTTGGACTGAGAGAAGGCAGAGAAGCTGGTATTGTAGAAGGTCGTGTAGAGGGCCGTGTTGAAGGTGAATCCAAGTTGCTGAAAAGGCAACTGGAACGTCGTTTTGGCGCATTACCAGCATGGGCAACAGAGAAGTTAAGCAGCGCATCTGAACAGACATTAGACGTGTGGGGTGAGGCTGTTCTTACTGCACTGACATTGGAAGCTGTGTTCAAAACTGACGATATCCATTAATTTACTCAGCTCAGGAGAAGCAAATTCTCGGCAGGGCTTTGTGGTGGTAACTTTACTTACTCAACAACGTTATCCCCAAATACCACAGCAAATAGTTTTCCAATAAAGGAGTCAGTAAGAATGAGAGAAGCAGTAATATATCCTGGCGAAGATGGGTATTGGATAGCAGAATGCCCAAGCCTTCCTGGTTGTGTATCGCAGGGAACTTCGAGGGAAGATGCCATAGTTAATATTCGCGAAGCCATTCAGGGTTACATTTCAGCTTTGCAGGAAGATGGATTGGCAGTTCCCGTAGAGAACGTACTTGAATGACTGGCAGGAGGAATGAGCGTTGATGCAAAATGGCATTGGATGACGCGACATATAAATAATTAAGATTAAAACATGGACAACGACTCGAAAATTGGTGGAATCAAAGGTTCGGCTTCAGATTTGACTGCCTTACAGAGTCTGAAGCACGTTATTTGCTTAACACCTCGGATGTTGACCGAATCCGAAATAAAATTATTGCGGCAGTCCAAGGTTGAAATTGCCCAGCGGGTCAACGAATTGGCTGGATTACGTGCAGGGTCAACCCCAGCTACTGAAAAAGCAACTGGACCATTGCCTAAGCGCACTGCCAGAGCTTGTAACCAAAAAATTAAGTAGCGCAACTGAACAGACATTACATTAGATGCGTGGGTTGAAGTGGACAGCTTTAGTTTTGTTGGGGTTCAGGAATCACCCCAACCTACAAAGCATCAAATTATTTCCGTTATTTATGAGATTAAAACACTCTTAATATTAGTGCACAGAGGTAGCGTTTTGATCATCAATTCCTCTTTATGTAAATGAAGAAAAAAAGAAAACTGATAACGTTCGACTGGGCGATAAAGCGCTTACTTCGCAGCAAGGCCAATTTTGGGATTCTGGAAGGATTTTTAAGTGAACTGCTTAAAGAAGAGATAATCATTCTGGAAGTTCTTGAAAGTGAAAGTAATAAAGACTATAAACTCGACAAATTTAATCGGGTCGATCTTAAAGTACGCAACCAGAAACAAGAGATAATCATTATAGAAATACAATATGATCGGGAATATGACTACTTGCAGCGAATCTTTTATGGTGTTTCAAAAACAGCCATAGAGGAGATGAAAGAGACGGAATCATACGCAGCGATCACCAAAGTCATCTCCATAAACATTCTATATTTTGATCTTGGTAGTGGCGCCGATTACATCTACAAAGGCAGTACCCGCTTTATAGGCATACATAATCATGATCTTCTGGAACTCAACGCAAAACAAAAACAACTGTTTCACAAGGAAAGCATAGAAGCACTTTACCCTGAATATTACCTGATTAAAATAAACCGCTTTAACGATATAGCCAAAGACACCCTGGATGAATGGGTATACTTCCTGAAAAATGAAGAAATAAAAGAGAGCTTTACCGCAAAAGGGTTAAAAGAAGCGTCAGAAAAGTTAAGCATTATGAAGTTGCCTGAAGAGGAACAAAAAGCATACGAACATTACCAAGATGATTTACATTATCAAGCGAGCATGTTCGAGTCATCCTATGGCGATGGATATTACGAAGGTCAAGTTACTGGTATGGAGAAAGGCGTTGAGAAAGGCATCGAAATAGGTCGTGTAGAGGGTGAATCCAAGTTACTGAAAAGGCAACTGGAACGTCGTTTTGGAGCATTACCAGCATGGGCAATAGAGAAGTTAAGCAGCGCATCTGAACAGACATTAGACGTGTGGGGTGAGGCTGTTCTTACTGCACTGACCTTGGAAGCTGTGTTCAAAACTGACGATATCCATTAATTTACTCAGCTCCGGAGAAGCAAATTCTCGGCAGGGTTTTGTGGTGGTAACTTTACTTAAAGAATCGAGTCTCCGTCACGACTTCTGTCAGCACTTAAAAAGTCGCCCTTGCTCTCAGTTATATTTATTTGTAATGCAGCTAGAATTTCTGTGCAGGATGCTATACATTTGGCTATGCCCCACCGATCACCACGAAAACTGATCACTTTTGACTGGGCAATGAAACGGCTGCTGCGCAGCAAAGCCAACTTTGAGATCCTTGAAGGGTTTTTAAGCGAACTTTTGGGCGAAGATATTCTGATCCTTGAGATTCTCGAAAGCGAAAGCAATAAAGAGAGTAAAACCGACAAATTCAATCGTGTTGATCTCA
>CAJAJL010000116.1 GCA_903940125.1 uncultured Chlorobiaceae bacterium
AAGTCCTTTTTCGGGGTCAATGATGATTGAGGGATCAGAATAGGTACCGCTGGTATCGTAAAGAGGAAATGAAGAGAACTCTTGCCCTCGGCAGAGATAGGTCCTGCTGAGTTGCAATGTTCTCATGCCAACCTCTATCGGATAAATGGTGCCTTTGATAAAGGTTTTTTCAGAAAAAATCCCGTAAATGCGTTGCTCAGGGCAGAACGTCTTGTCAGTTGGGTTGGTCATAGAAAATGTTTAAACAAGCAGGCTGTGCAGGAGAACAGGGTACTTTCACTTCAGAGTGATTGCGCGCTCTGCCGGGTGCACCAAAAAGAAAACCTCAACGCCTTCTGTATTATTAATACAAAATATTATTATATAACAATATAGCGTTTTTTCACACAGACACTGTTTACTTAAACCACCATTAAAAAGCAAAATTGCCCATGCACACGGCAAAGGCTTTGCTGAGTAATGCATTGGAATAATACTCAATCATACCAGGCAGGCCAACCGGGAGAAGCTGGACGAGAAGTGATGTGCCTCCGAAACATTGAGAGTGACCCTTTTTCGATAACTGCTTCCACATCAGGATGCCATGATGGCGAGAGAGGGGAATGGCCAAGAGGACTGGCCACCCCTCGCTATGTTTTTCGGAGAGAGAAACTGTGTTGCGCTGTCAATCAATATTTGTTGACAAACCCGATTTCACTGATGATGAGCTTACCTTCCTTGGTTTTTGCCATATCAATGAATTTCTTGATATTGCCAGTCGCTTCGCCATTCGTGTACATAAAAAGTGGGCGGTGGATTGGGTAAGTGCCATCCTTGACCGTCTTTACACTTGACTTGATGCCGTCGACAGTAATAGCCTTGACTGAACGGTCAACGAAGCCGAGACCGACAAAGCTGATTGCGGCAGGTGTCGTTGCTACACGGCTCTTGATTGCACCGTTGCTGGACTGGGTTTCTGCTTTGTCGAAAATCTTTGCTTCTCCCATAACCAACTCTTTGAAAGTGTCTTGGGTGCCACTATTGGATTCACGCTGGATGACAATGATAGCTGCATTTGGTCCGCCGACTTCTTTCCAGTTGGTGAACTTGCCAGTGTAAATTTCGCGGATCTGATCTTTTGAAAGCCCTTTGACGCGGTTGCTTGGATGGACAATAACAGAAAGACCGTCAAGTGCTACGATATGTGCCACAGGGTTCACTCCATTGGTTTTTGCGGCAGCTATTTCACTTTCTTTCATTGCTCTTGACATATCAGCGATTTCACAGGTTTTGTTGATCAGGCTCTTTGCACCATTACCTGAACCTGACTCGCTTACTGTGACCTCTACGCCTGTGGTTTTGGTGAAATGCTGGGCAAATGCCTTAGCTATTGGGCCCACCGTCGTTGAACCATCCAGCACTATTTTTTCAGCTGCATGGGCCGTTCCTGAAGCCATAAAAGCAAATACAGCTGCACTTAAACAGATTTTTTTGAAAAGTTTCATGTTCATTGTCATCATTGATTAATAAATTAATACGGTTATTGTAGTCGTTATGCCTGTAAAGATCCCGCAAGCTTTTTAAGCTTCTTTTAAGAATAGCTTTTCTTTTGTTAAGAAATTGTTACGAAACCGTTACAAGAATGTGAACAATCTACTCTGCCCTTATGATACGCTATTGTGCTTGAGTTGATTTTTCAATGAATTTCACAGACCGGAATCATGATACTGATGAACCTATAACCAGAAACGCGTTGTGATGACCGATGTTATTACCTGGTGGCAGCATCTGCCATCGAACATGAATCCCGCTATCTTTTCCATGGGTAGTTTTACCCTTCACTGGTATGGCATGATGTACATTGTTGCTTTTGGTGTTGTCTATCTGCTTACCCGTTACCGTCTTTCCTCAGAAAAACTGCCTTTCAGCCAGTCTTTTACAGGTGATGCTCTCACCTGGGTTATGGTTGGAGTCGTGCTTGGTGGCAAGGTGGGCTATATTCTGTTTTACGGTCTGAGCAGCTTTCTTGCTGATCCTCTCGGGACTCTCCTCCCCTGGGCAGCATCAGCGGAGGGGTACCGTTTTACTGGCATAACCGGTATGTCTTATCATGGTGGAGTTATTGGGGTTATGCTTGCCATGTGGCTTTTTACTCGGTCTCGAAAGAGTGGTTTTCTGCAGACTTTTGACCTTTTTATTCCTTCTCTTCCGCTCGGCTATACCTTCGGGCGACTTGGAAACTTTATCAACGGTGAACTTTACGGCAGGGTGACGGATGCTGCTGTCGGCATGTATTTTCCGCTTGCACCAACGCATGCCCTCAGGCATCCATCACAACTTTATGAAGCTTTTTTCGAGGGGGTTGTGCTGTTTGTTCTTCTCTGGTCACTGCGCAAAAAGTCGCTGTTTCCCGGCTTTCTTTCCGGGATATACCTTTTTGGATATGGTTTTGCCCGCTTTTTTATTGAGTTTTTCCGTGAACCGGATGTTCAGCTCGGCTTTGTTTTTCAGAACTTTTCTATGGGCCAAGTTCTCTGTTTCTTTATGATGATTGCCGGAGTCATTGTGTTTTTCAGAGCAAAATTTTACTCAGATTTATCGCTGCTGGTCAAGCGAAGATATTAGACGAGTCGATTCAGAAAACGGATTTTAAAGGACGTTAAGGATTATTGGATGCAGGAATCCAACGGTAGAGCGTCGGAACTGATACTCCGAGATTTTTGGTGACATCCAGAGGCGGAACACCGCTTGCCAGCAATTTTTTGGCAGAGAGAATTTTGCTGTCGGTCATCAGGCGTTTGCGGCCACCTTTCCTGCCGAGCTGGCGGGCAATTTCCAATCCTGCACGGGTACGTTCAATCGTCAGTTCCCGCTTTCTGCCCTGCGCTGCTCGGACGGGAAAAACCATCCTTGATGATGACAAGGCTGCTGCGATCATGCTGGAATGATCTCTTCAGTGGTGAACTCAACTTGAGCCCTAAAAGCCCGTGTTTTCAGATTTTTACCAAAGGCAAAGGTATGCATACCAAGCATGACCTTGGGACAAGCATTGCTGGAGTTGCGTCATGAAATCAAGGACGCGGAAATACACCCATCAGTGGCTTCGCGTAGAGAATTACCTCATGATGTTAAATAATGTTCAATTATTTCGTATGTTCAAATTTAATGAACAAAGAATATATTGAACATAAATTAGCCGGGGAGCATGCAGAAATCCTTCGGCAGGCTATGGAAGCCCTGAAGAGGATCGCTCCCCTGGAATACACGATTGAAGCGGGTCACGTCCTTCATGGCCAAGGATACGACTTCCTGATGAAGGGAAAAGTTTTCGGGAACGCATTTGTTTGGTGCGTCGAGGTAAAAAAATATCTTACCAAAACCGGCGAGCTCCAGGTTCTCGTAAACAGGGATAAAATGCCACATCCATTTTTGCTGGCGACAAGATACTTTCCCCCTGAGACCGCGGCAAGATTGCGCGATGCCGGTATCCAGTTCATCGACACGGCCGGAAACGCCTTTCTCAATCAACCTCCACTGTTGATTTTCATTCAAGGAAATAAACTGGAAAAGGAAGAAATCGTCCTTCCCACAACTCGTCTCTTCAAAGGAGTGGGCCTGAAGATCATCTATCTCTTTTTGTGCCAGCCGGAACTGGTCGAAAAAACGTATCGCGATCTGGCCGAGATGGCGAATGTCGCCTTGGGAACAGTGAAAAGCACCATGACCGAACTGATCCAGAAAGGCTTCATATTCGACATGGGCAAAAAGGGGAAAAAGCTCCGTGATAAAAAGAAGCTCTTTGAGCGCTGGATTGCAGCGTATCCCGACTACGTAAAGCCTAAATTGTTGATGGGTCGATTCCGAGGTGATGGGGAGTGGTGGAAGGACTGCCCACTGGATCCCACCCTCGTACAGTGGGGCGGCGAGGTTGCCGCAGCGAAACTGACCGGATACCTGAAGCCGGGCACCGTAACGCTGTATGCGGACAAGCATCGTTTCGGAGAGTTTGTGGTCGCTAATAGACTGATAAAAGACCCGCAAGGCAATATAGAGATTCTTGAACGGTTCTGGCCGCTGAACAATGACTTCGGTGAAGGTGATACGGTGCACCCGATAATCATCTATGCTGACCTTGTCGCTATAGGCGACCAACGAACCATGGAAACCGCAAGAATAATTTATGAACAACATATCGATAAATATTTCAGGCAGGATTGACCCTGAAAAAGTATCTGTGCTCAGGGAGATCAATGACGTTGCCAAGGAACTTAACATAAATTTCTTCGTGGTGGGGGCTTTCGCTCGCGACGTGATCTTTGAACATATTCATCGGATTTCCGCTCCTCGAATGACAGAAGACATCGACATTGGCATTGAGGTGGCAAGTTGGGAAGAATTCAAACGCCTGACTGACACCTTGATCGAGCGCGTACATTTCTCCCCGACAAATTTACCGCACCGCTTCAGTGCCAGTTCATTTCCAACCCTTATAGATATCGTGCCCTATGGGGGGATTAGCGACGAAACGAAGCGGATCAGTTGGCCTCCAAACCATGACATGATCATGAGTATCCTCGGGTTTGAAGAAGCGTATCAATCGGCATTGAACGTGCGGTTAAGCAATGAACCGCCTGTGGAGATTCTAGTTCCTTCGATACCTGCACTGGCACTCCTGAAGATCATCTCCTGGGACGATGCTTACCCGAAACGCGAGCATGATGCCTTTGATCTTCTCTTCATCCTTGAAAAATTCGAATCGACTGATATCCTGAATAAACTGTACGAGTCCCACGTACCCTTGCTCACCGAGGAAGAATTCGATCCCCAGTTTGCTTCCGTTCGACTACTCGGACGGGAAATAGCGCAGTTGGGCAACACGGAGACGCTAAGCACGATAGAGAAAATTCTGGCCCGTGAAACCGACGAAGACCAAGGGTTCAGGATGCTCTCGCATATGGTCAAGGGTGTTTCACTTCAGAGTATCAAGTTTGAGAAATCGCTGCAACTCCTCAGAAAGCTTTTGCAAGGAATTCGAGAAGAAATACGGGACGCTTCAGAAAACGGATTTTAAAGGACGTTAAGAATTATTGGATGCAGGAAGAAGACTTTTTCACATCCTGCCTTGCTCAATGCGTCAATCTGAAAATCAAGATTTTGATCCTGAGTTGAAACCCTGGCATAACCGATAAGCATTTTTTTGCTCCGTTTGATTCTCAAAACTCATGTAACATACGATACCTTAAGAAGTAATATCAAGAACTGTTTTTGAGAAGCCTAACGTGTTTGTTTTTGAGCGTTGGATGAGTTGTGAAAAGTATTCTCAAAAACTCTCGTTTTTAAGAGGAGTATCCATGCCTCGCTGTTCTGTTCTTCCAGCATCAGATCGTGACCGGTGATTATGTGTGGCGTAACCGCTTTAAGGGTAAAAAAGGGGCATTTCTGAGCGTTCAGACTGTTACCACCAATACATTCAATATGTGTATTGAAACTAATTAGTGTTTTGATTCGGTTATTTATATATATTATTTATATAATTTTTCATTGAAATGTTTGGGTTATCCAATAACTCTATCAAAACAATTACTACCATGAAACCTGTTACCAAAAAAAGCTTTGCCCGGTTATGGACTGCTTTTCTGCTTGCCGGCCTGAGTATGGTTTCGATTACGGGACTATCATCTGCGGTTACGTATAAGATTGGCGACACCTTCGGGGGTGGTAAAGTTGCCTACATTTTTCAGTCAGGTGACCGTGGTTACGTTGAAGGTCAACAGCACGGTCTGATTGCTGCTGAAGGTGATGTCAACACTACCTATAAAGATGCGTGGGATGGCGATTCATATACGGGTACCTATGTCTGGAGTACAAGCCAATTCAAGACCGAGAACACCACTGATTATGCTTACCAGGAACTTGCAACTACAGGCACAGAAATTGGTGATGGAGCAGGCAATACAAAAAAGATATTGGCTAAATATCCGGCAGCCATCTACCCAAACAGTGCTGCAGCAGTTGCGCATGAATATCGCGGAGGTGGCTTTCAGGATTGGTTCCTGCCGAGCAAGGACGAACTGAAACAGCTTTATGTGAGCAAAAGTCTTGTTGGCGGTTATGCGGATTTCATTTACTGGAGTTCGTCCGAGATGAGTCCAAGCGTAGCCTGGTACCACATTTTCATCAATGGCCTCCAGGGTGATAGCATTAAGAGTTACTTCAAACGTGTTCGGCCAGTGAGAGCTTTTTAAGTTTGGTCGACATGTATTTTCCACTTGCACCAATGCATACTCTCAGGCATCCATCACAACTTTATGAAGCTTTTTTATTGAGTTTTTCCGGGAACAGTATGTCAATCTCGGTTGTGTTTTTCAGAGCAAAATTTTACTCAGACTTATCGCTGCTGGTAGATCGCAGATATTAAACAGGTTATTTTATATTTTTTTTGCCTCGGCAGTTTGCTCAAAAAAAAAATGCTATCTTTATATATATACTTTCGCCACAAGCGGCGGGGAATTCATGCCTGAGAGATTAAACAGGTTATTATCGTAAATAATAAGTACAGAAAGATGCGGTTTGTTAAAATCATAGTTCCATTTTTTGTTTTTGTTTTAGCTCTGGTCAATAGCCCTCAACAAGTATTAGCCGCTACTGATGTTATCACTATCAGTTTCAGTAAAACATTAAAACCAAGTTCCATTTCAGGAGCAATAACTCCTGCATTAAGCAACAGGTTGATCAATGTCAACGCCACTCCAGGATCAAGTTCCATCTCTGATATGGTTGGAGCAACCGGTAGCTCGGCTGTAAATTGGAATGCTCGCGGCATAACTAATGCAACTGGGTCTCCTTCTGGTAACTTATTGGAAGGTTATTTATCAACTAGCGCCACCTTTACTGGTGGTGGTAACAATGTTTGGTTTACGGGGTTAGCTGCAAATACTAAATACACGATTTATGTCTATAGCCAGAGCTCCAGCAATGGAGCTAAGACAGAAATAAACTATTTCAGCAAGGATAGTCCAGCTGGCACAAATGCAAATCACCTCAAAGGAATACTCACAACCAATACTTCAACAACCGGATACGTTAACAATGTGAATTATTTTGTGATAACGACTTATTCAACTTCAACTGGGTATCTTTCAGTGAATTATTCCGCCCTTACAGGATATCCAGATGCAGTAGTCAACGCTGTTCAAATCAAAGCGGGCGATGCAGCCCCTGCACCTGAGCCCTCATCTGTAGTGCTTATGGGAATAGGCGGAATATTTGCAGGGATTTTATGGAGAAAAAAGCAACAATTGGTTAATCTTTCTACCAGCCAAGAGTAGTTCTGCTAATCTGTCATTAATTAAAAATGTGCTGCGTTCGCCAAGGTGATGGGCATTATTCAGTCGTCCTGCTTCCACGGTTTAATGGCGTTTTTTTAAATACCCGGCGTACGGTCTCATAGGAAATGGCATCGACGTAGTTCAGCTCAACGGCTTTATCGGCCAGGAGTCTCAATGTCCAGCGCTTATGGCCCTTTGGAACTTCGGAGCAGCTCAAGGCGATCAGACATGCTTCCAGATCCTCGTCGGCTTTTCGACTATAGACCCGAGTTGATGGTTTGCGGGTCAGAGCCATAGCAAGACCCTCTTCTCCATATCGTTTTTTGACCCGGTCTATGGTTTTCGTAGTGAGTTTCAGTACCTGGGCAATGGTTTTATTGCTTGAGCGTTCTTTTTGATATTGGCCTTCGTCACAGGCCAGCAGAACCAAAGCGTTTACAACCGTCTGGGCAGGGTGCTTCCCCCTGCTGGTCAGTGCTTCGAGCTTCTCCCGCTCTTCTTTTGTTAGGGTAACGGTATACTTCGTCATAAATACTGTTTACTTGAACCACAAATAAATCGAAACTATTCCCATGAAAACGGCAAAGCCTTTCCTGAGTGAGTCATTTGAAAGGTGCGTTGCAATTTTCGCCCCGAAGTAAACTCCGGTAAAAAGTCCTGCGGCGATGATAAGTCCCATGAAGATGTGTTCCATCGAAATTTTCCCTGATCGATAGTACTCGATCAAACCGAGCAGGCCAACGGGGAGAAGCAGGGCTACGAGTGATGTGCCTCCGGCGCTCTGTTGCGTCATGCCGAAAAACAGCACCAGTGCCGGTACAATAACGAGACCGCCGCCAACTCCGAAGAGCCCTGACAGAATACCGGCAACAATGCCGAGGCTGAGTAAACCGATGAGTTGCATGGATGCTGATTCCGGGAGTACCTTGTTTATGTTGGCGGATTTTGAACGGGGCATTGGGGAAATGCATGTTCAAGCAGGGTTGCAAGCTGCTTATAGGGCTGAAGGTGTGCGGCTGTTTTGAGATCAACGATGAATTGCGGCAGCCATCGGTTGAGATGTTCTTTTATAAAACGCTCTGAGGCATCGCCGGCTGCTTTGGCGACAGATTTCAGTCTGCCTGCTGAGGCCAGAAAGGAGAGAAATTCGAATTCGGTGGCGATATGGTCGGTCAAGCCTGCCTCGACGGTCATATCCCACTCCTGATAGAGAGCCTGCACCTCAATTGATGCCTTTCCGAGCATTCTTTTTTCGAGGAAGACTGACTCGTAAGGCGGGCATGGGGTGTGAGGATAGCCGTTGATAAAGAGGCGGGTGTATTCGGCCTGCAATTGCTCCGGTTCCTCTTGTTCAAATGAGGCTGTCAGGTCATAAAAGAGGCTGGCGTTGCTGCTGATGTTCTGTGCCGTACGCTTTAATGCAGGAAGGAATGCCTCGTTGGGATAAGCGAACGAGAGCGAGAAAAACCTGAAGACAAATGCCTGCTGATCGGGATGAGACATGGAGAAAATGATAAAACGTTCAGCAAAAATAATGGACTACCAGGGATATTGATAAAGCCCTGCGTTCAGGACATAAAAGCGCAGGAGATAGCCGCCGACAAGGACCAGGGCGCTTGCAAAGGCAAGCAGGGACTTGGATTTCGTTGAGTGGGCTGCAAAAAAGATTCCGTAGGTCTCGATAGCAAGAGGGATGAGAAGGCCGGCAATAAAAAATCCGATAATGAAGAGCGGACTGTGGAAGAGATATTCGGCTGATTCTCTGGCTCCGGTTGGTAAAAAGAGGGCGAAATTGAAATAGGCGCCAAGAACGATCAATTCGCTGACAATCAAAATGGCATCAAGCTGTTCAAGCTTTTCGGATATTTTCCAGGCGCCCTCTTTTTTTGAAATTGTCGACAGGAGCAGGAGGTAGGCGGCTCCTGTTGAAAAGCCTGAAAAGACAAAGAGGAGTGGCAGGGCCGGCGTGTTCCAGAAGGAGATGGCGGGAGCTGCGGAAATGAGAAGGCCGGTGTAAATGGTGATGAGAAAGCCTGCCGCAGAACCTCCCAGTGCAGCGAGACGATTAAAGCGCTCAAGTAAACTGAGAATGCCCGTTGGTATTTTTTTAATAATCGGAAGCAGTTTCGGCCACTCTTCAAGCAGCGGTATGACGTAGACGATTGCCGCAAGGAAGTAAAAGTTGATGAACACCACGCCCCAGAATATCCAGGAGTTGGGATTGGTGAGGGCGTAGGCGGCTTTTAATGGCTGAAGCATGTCGGCCAGCAGAAAAACGGTGCCGAGTACCAGAAACCCTATGGAGGACAAGACGGCGACAGAGAGCATTTTTCGGTCGCACCCTTCAAAAAGATGCAGAATAGCGCTTATTGAAAAGGTGGCGCCTCCAAGCCCTCCTAAAAAGAGGTAGGTCGCTATCTGCCAGCCCCATACATGCTGATGAACAAAGGTCATAATGCGTATTCTCCTGTCTAAGATGGGATATAAAATACTTTTGGAGATGTTCCGAGCCCCTGGTTGAGCGCTGTGGCCTTGCCGCTGGTGGCAAGTTTGTGCACGGCACTCGACGGGTCGTCAAGGTCGCCGAAGATGCGTGTCTGTGTCGGGCAGGTGCTGACACAGGCCGGTTCCCGGTGTTCTGCAATCCGGTGTTCGCAAAAGGTGCATTTATCGACATGCGGCACCTCATGGGTCACGTTTTTGCCGTAGAGTTCTTTTTCTCTGGTGACATCGTCGCTTTCGTAGGGGTAGCGGGCGTCATAGGGACAGGCTATACAGCAGGCATAGCATCCGATACAGCGGTCGTAGTTGACGAGCACAATGCCATCTCTGGTCTTATAGGTCGCTCCGGTCGGGCATGCCGAGAGGCAGGGGGTATTTTCGCAATGCATGCAGAGACGGGGAAGCAGGATGCGATGAACGTCCGGATACGTGCCTTTTTCTTTGTCTTCGACATGCGTTCGGAACTTGTCGCTCCAGAAGGGTGTCTGGTTTTCCGTAGTGCATGCTGCCATGCAAGCCTGGCAACCAACGCAGGTTCGCATATCTATAACCATTCCATATCGGGCCATGTGCTCTTATTCCTCCATTTTTTCTGTTAAACCGGCAGAACGCTTACCGTAAATTCCTGTGACATGAACGAGGCGGCAATCGGCTCGATACTGTAGGGCATAAGGTCATTCAAGGGCGTTCCTTTGCCTCCGGCGACTTGCAGCTTTTTGTTGCGGCTGCCGAATGAGGAGGGAAGAAACACCGTGTCGGGACGAATCATTTCGGTCGTAAAGAGGGTTGCCTTGACTTTCGGCCCATACCGGAGATTGGTAACCTCCACGGTCTGACCGTTTTTCAGGCCGAGCTCCCCTGCCCTTCTGCTGTTCATCCAGAGGCCCATGTATGCACCGGATTTAGGACGGGTTACGGCTGCAAGAATCGGGTTATTACTGTTGGTTGAGGCATGGGAAACGACCGGCACTTTTCCATAGGTGAAGTAAAATTCGTTGCGGTCGAGGGATGCCTTCTCTTGCTGGTTGCTGGTTACCCTTGGGACATAACCAAGCACTGGATTAAAGATTGGCTGCAACCCTGCTGCATCGGCAAATGAGGCCAGGACCGGGCTGTACAACTCAAGGCGACCGGAAAGGGTAGGAACAGGGATTTTTTCCGGCATATTGGATTCCTTAAGAACGGTTGCTGCATCCTTGAGCATGAAGATGCCTTTTTTGCGTATGATGGATGCCACCTCGGCGCCGGTAAACTCCTTACCTGAAACATGGGCGGCAAACTTGCCCATGGCGCTATAGGCGCTTTTGAGGAAGGCTTCGTTGAGCGGCTTGCCGGCTTTTCGGGCAGCGAGAATTTCTGCCTGCAGCATCTCCTTGTCCAGTCCGGCATAGTCGGCTACGCCGTCCAGAAACGGTTGAAGCTTGCCCATGCGATCCGCTATTTCGCAGAGCATGTCGGAGGTGTCTCTGGTGTTGTAGAGCGGGTTGACGGCTCTCAGGCGTGTGGTATAACCAAGATCGGTGCTTGGCCCAAGGGGATAGAGCAGCGGCTCGTTGCGCTCCAGATAGGTGTGGTTGGGCAGGATAACATCGGCGTAGAGCGTGGTATCCGAAGGGAGGACATCAATGGCGACAACGAGTTCGACATTGTCGTGGGAAAGAATTTCCTCCCAGCGCTTTGCGGGGAAGTAATGCCGTATCGGATTTGCCGCATTCATCAGAAATGCCTTGACCCGGTAGGGCTCTCCCTTATAGTTGAGCTCTCCCTTGACGGCTTCGAGCAGACCAACGTCGGCCATAGCTGGAATGAAGACGGAGGGTTTGCCCTGTTTCTGCTGTTCCATGGCCCAGGCGAAAGAGAATGCCGGTTTGCCGTGTTCCCAGGCATCCGGATTGCCGAAGACATCGAGCAACGCAAAGGCAAAACCCATACCGGGCAGTTCTACGGGCGGCACGTTTTTGTTGCCGATGCCGTTTTGAATATTTTCCCAGGACTTTTCGGCTTTATGGTGGTATTCGCCGCTCATCAACCAGCCACCCGGTTTATCGATGCCGCCGACAAGCGTTTGTATGATTGCCTGCAGGCGGCGCTGGCCTATGAGGTGGTGATATCGTGCTCCCATCCATCCGGGATCGACCAATGCCGGTCGGGCCTGTCCGAATTCAACAACAATACGACGAATCGTTGCTGCCGGAATATCAGTAATGGCGGAAGCCCACTCCGGAGTGAAGGGCGCTGACTCCTCGATAAAGAGGTCAAAAACCGTTTTTACGGCATGGCCATTCCAGACTAATCCTGCAGGGGCAGTCAGTGAGGGAAGAAGCCGATCCTTCTTCTGCGACCATGCATTGGTGTTTCCATAGGCAGGAACAGAGGCGATGTGCTGGCCGAGCGTGTCGTAAACTGCGTATGAAGTGGGTTTTCCATCACTTCCCTTTTCCGAGGCCAGGTGGACAACCCCTTTTTCGTCTTTAAAGGCCAGAAAGGGCGCATTGGTATGTTTCGAGACAAATGATTCGTCATAGAGCTTTTCTCGGAGCAGGGTATGCAGCATTGCGAGAAAAAACGCATGATCGGTTCCGGGCTTTACCGGAATCCATTCATCTGATTTTGAGGCCAGTTCACTCATCCTCGGGTCGAGGCAGACCACTTTGGCGCCGTTTTTCCGGGCCTGGCCGAACCTGACGGCTCTTGCGGTCGAAATGGCTGCAACTGAAGCGTTATTGAGGCTGAAAAGGATATAGCGGGCATGTTCGAAGTCGGCAAGGATTTCGTCATGGACATTGAAGTTGCCGGTTACAAGATCGGTACCGAGATGGCCTGCGGTAACACAATGCTGAAGAGGTGATGCGATAATGTTGGGAATCTGCAGTGTCCTGATAAAGGGCAGACTGAAATGCATATAGGAGACACATGCTGTCCAGCCGCCAACCATGGTTATTTCCCATGGATGAACCTTCATGAGTTTTTCGGCGATATAGCCATAGGCCTCTTCCCAGGAAGCCGCCCTGAAATTCCACTCTCCCCGCTTGCTGCCCCTGACCCTGATGAGCGGTTGTTTGAGGCGATCGGGATCGTAGGTCTGGCGCAGTCCGGCCTGCCCTCGTGCACAGATTCTCCCCCTGTTGAGAGGACTTTCAGGGTTCCCTTCAATTTTCACCACCCGGTTGATTCCGTCGATCTCTCTGGTGGCGACAACAATATTACAGAAGGAGGAACAGAAATTGCAGATACTCGGAACCCAGATCACCGCACCGTTTACGGCGCTGTTTTTTTCATCCTGTGAGCCTTTCCCGATACTCCAGAGTGGCTGTAAAAGCGACATGCCCCCCAAAACGCCGGCAACTTTAAGGAACTGACGGCGGGTAATATTTTTATGCATGAATTCTCCCTTTCAGACAGATGTTTGTACAACTACTTGTGGTTCACGCGCAGGCCGACGCCTTCTGAGGGCTGCATGCTCCGAGAAATGCCAGTCCGGCAATCAAATAAACAGGATCGGTTGCCTCAATAGATGGAATGGATTTATACCAATACAGGGTATAGGTATAAAATGATAAATTAACAGCGAATAAACAACCGATTTTTTTGTATCGGCTTCTCTTTGGTGCTTTTTTTTGCTTTTTCTGCTAACCGCCAATTTCGGACATGCTGGTCCTGACAGAATTCGTGAGGGTATGTCTGCCGTCCCGGGGTTTCTGCGATACCGCTTGCCGGAAGAGATCGACAAGGGCGTGATGCGAGCCATTGCCACGCAGAATCGGCAGCAGATTCACTCCGTCTTTTTCATAGAGGCAGCTGATGATTTTGCCGTTCGATGTAATGCGGATTTTATTGCACCCGGTGCAGAAATTTCTGGTGAACGCAGGAATGATGGCTATTGATCCTTTGTGGTTTGGCTGCGTATAGCTGAAATATTCGGTGGCATTTCCCCTGACGGGGTGAAGGTCGGGATAGGACCTGTTCAGCAATGCCCTGATGTTATCAGCGCTGAAAAACTTTCCGGTTCTCCAGATTTGATTGTCATCAAAAGGCTGCAGTTCTATAAAGCGCACCTTAACGTTATGATGTTTGGTAAAATCAACAAACTGATGCAGTTCGTCACTGTTGACATCGCGCATGAGCACCACGTTGAGCTTAACGGCAAGGGCATCCGTTGTGAGGAGCAGATCCAGATTTTTCCGCACCCTGCAAAATTCTTCTCTCCGCGTTATGGTGCGGTAACGGTTACCGTCAAGGGTATCAATGCTGAAGTTGAGGGCATCAAGACCTGCATCTATGAGGGCTGGAAGAAAACGATCGAGCAGAACACCGTTTGTTGTCAGGCTTACGGTTTTGATGCCGGTTTGTGTTTTTGCCTGACGCACTAACTCCACAATATCCCTGCGGAGGAGGGGTTCTCCGCCTGTGAAGCGGATTTTGGTAACTCCAAGGCCGGCTAACACCTCAATAATGGCGCTGATTTCCTGCTTTTTAAGGATCGATTCCTCATCGCTTTTTTCTTCGTGCTCTTCTCGCATGCAGTAGCTGCACCTGAGATTACATAAAGAGGTTACAGCGATACGGACATAATCTACAGGGCGGTGGAAATTGTCAACAAGCGTACTGCTCTGTTCGGATTTACTGCCATTCCTCCCCATAAAGCTCATATCAATAATGCGGTAAAATCTGTCATCTCCAGGTTAACCGAGCTTAGCTGATGCATCATGCTCAAGGTTCCGAAATTACCCGAACACTTCCATTGAAAACTGGCTAAGGGGCTCTATTAACTGCTATAATACAACCTTTCACCTCAAATTAAGACTGCCTTATTTTTTCAATGTTGAACAATAGAACCTTATTATTAGCATAAGAGGAAATATTATTGGGGTAAACTGACAGACTTTCTCTAAAGGTATTTGATCACAGGTAAAGGAGTGTCATGAAACGTTGGAAACTTTTTGTAATCACCGGAGTAGTTGCGACCATATTCTTGTCTGCTGGATGCAGCAGTCAGCCTCAAAAGGTTGTAGACCATGACGGCAACAGTTATTCCACTGTTCTGATGGGCTCCATGCTTTGGACAGGTAAGAATCTTGACGTTGCTCACTACAGGAACGGTGACCCCATTCCTGAAGTAAAGGATCCCAAAGAGTGGGCTATACTCACAACGGGGGCCTGGTGTTACAACCTCAATAACCCGGATAATGGAAAAGCCTACGGTAAACTCTATAACTGGTACGCAGTCAACGACCCAAGAGGGCTTGCGCCGAAGGGATGGCATGTGGCCACCGATCGGGAATGGAGTACGCTCAGCGATTTTTTGGGCGGTACAGAAGAGGCTGGCGGTGCACTGAAAGCAGCAGCACTCTGGAAAGAACAGGCGAATGGAGTAGAGAGGAAAAGCGGATTTGAAGCCCTTCCTGCTGGTGCACGGAGGGACACTGATGGAAATTTCATGCCACCAGGGCAATACAGTCGACTGTGGTCGTCAACAGCATCGTCTGCAACAACGGCATGGTGTCGGTCGCTCGGCTACTTCGATGCTGCATTACGAAGAGGCATGGCCAATAAAAAGACCGGTTTTTCAGTGCGATGCGTTAAAAACTAAGCCTGTTGTTACAACCTTGCCCCCTCTCCGCCATGAAGAGTAAACGGTTTAACAGAGGTTAAGAACGGCATATGCTTTTTTGTGAGACAGGATCATTGATGTTCTGCAGAGCATCGCTATTCTTTGGCATAAGCGCTTTAATACGGGATTCTTCAAAAAAGAGTGAAAGTGAGTTTTTGCCCTCCAGATGCCGCTCGATGAGGGAGTGGCGGGATTTCGGCTCATAACAGGCAAGAAGCGGTTCGAGTTTGCCGGAATCCGGATGTCTGAACGCGGTGGCAAAACGCATGGGATCGCGTTCTTTGGTGAGTTGGCGCAGCATACCCGCATCAAGAAAGGGCAGGTCACAGGCGACGACAACCCATGTTGCTGCAGGGTCGGCTCTTTGTGCTGAGAGCAGCCCTCCCATTGGCCCTATGCCAAGATACGAGTCGGTGATAAGGGGAATCTTAAAGGGACGATAGGTTTCCGCCTGTTCTTCTCGACAGGAAACAAAGAGCTGATGGCAGTGCTGCTGCAAGAGAGCCGCTGTGTGCAGAAGCTGGTTTTGGGAATGGTAGGCAATGAGGGCCTTGTCTCTTCCCATCCGTAAGCTCCGGCCTCCGGCAAGCACCAAACCGTTCAGGGCGCTCGCTTTGGATGCATGGGTTACGAGGAAACGTTCAATGAATGCAGCAAGAGCTGCGATGTGATCGCGATGAAAAACTGGCATGTTGAACCCTGTGTATAAAGCTGGATCGTCGGGGACAACGAGCGCTGCCACATTGGTGACTGAATCATTGCTGATGAGTTCAAGTATGTTGCGCTCTCGGTCTACAAGAACAAGTTTCGGCAGGGGTAACTCCTTGAGTCCTTCGACAAGAAGCATGTCCAGCCCGGAGAAGAGATAGCGCTCATGCCGGAAATCAGGGCGGGTTTGCGGGAAAATCAATGCTTTTTTTTCGGGATCGGAAATCATGACGCTCAAGGCGCCTGCCTGTTTGATAAGCCAGGAGTCTTTGCCTTCATGGTCAACAGTAAAGCGGTGGCAGCCGTGTTTGTAGTACCCGATAGTCAGCCTGGCCGAAAGGTGGCGGACTATTGCAGCAATCAGGGTTGTTTTTCCGGAGCCGGAATAACCGCAGAAAGCTATTTCGAAGGGATGAAAAAGCATAAGGTATAACGTTCCTATGGTTAGAGTGTGGCCCAGGGAAGCATGGCACAGGTTACCAGTGACCCGGAAGGAAGCGGGTCTGGCGCCGGCCCTGCTTCAAGCAGACAGTTCGCTCCAACGAGTGAGGTAATCATATGGGATTCAACTTTCTGTGCCAGCGTGCACAGCAGCTTGCCTTTTTCAACCCAGGCTTTTCCAAGAAGAAATCGGTGACGCTTTTTGTCGGACGGGAATGGCTCGGCAAGTATCGCCTGCAGTTTGTCCGGCACCGGTTTTCCCTGCAGAAGACAAAATGCAGGAACGCAATACTCCACATAACACACCAGTGCGGAAACTGGGTTCCCCGGTAGTGAGAATACCGGTTTACCACTGTTTGAAGAACCGAAATAAAGAGGTTTTCCTGGTTTTTGTGAGACGCTCCAAAACTTTTGGATTACGCCAAGTTGAGAGAGCTCACGAGCGATAAAATCATAAACGCCAGTGGAAATCCCGCCTGCGGTAATGAGTATGTCGCCTGCCGCAAGAGCGTGTGCAAGAGTTTCCCGTATCTGGGTTCTGTCATCAGGGGCATGCAGGATACAGACTGGCTCAATACCGAGAGCCCGGCAGGAGGCTTGAAGCATAAACCGGTTGCAATTGAATATTGCAGCTCCTGCAACCTCCTCGCCCGGCAGGCGCAGTTCATCGCCAACCGTAACAATGGCAACGGCCGGTTTTCTTTTCACCTCTGCCACTGAACATCCGAATGAGGAGAGCACAGCAATTTCGGCAGGTGTAACCGATAAACCTGCCTTAAAAAGCTTATCACCCTCACGCACCTCTTCGGCTCTATGGCGGACATTGGCGCCATTGTTCGGGGCTTTGTAGATATCGACATACGATGAACCGAAACCGCTGGTATCTTCAAACGCCACCACCGTATCTGTCCCTTCGGGCAGTGGCGCCCCGGTCATGATCTGTGCGCAGCAACCGGTGGCGACGGGTGCGCGTGAGAGGCTGCCTGCCGGTATCGCCTCGGTAACCTGCAGCCGCACAGGAGTTTCGCGCGAAGCATGGCGGATAGCTTCTCCTTTGAGGGCAAAACCGTCCATTGCGGCATTGGTGAAACGCGGGAGTGCAAAAGGCGCCGCAATATCGCCGGCAAGGACACAACCCTGCAGCTTGTCGAGCGGCAACGACTCGCCGGCAAACGGCACAATGGAGTGCCTGATGATACGATGCGCTTCTTCGGTGGTTATCAGCATGAATGGCCTTCTCCTTTTATCATGGAAAATGCATGAAATATGGATGGCACGAGCACTTCCAGTGCATCTTGTACCGCGGATGAACTTCCCGGCAGACAAATGACCATGGTCGAGCCCACCATACCGGCAACAAGCCTTGACAGCATGGCTGTTGTGGTTTTTCCCTGTCCCCAGTGAAATAAAGCCTGTTCTATACCGGGTAATTTCCTTGAAAATTTTTGATTCATGACATCAACGGTCACATCACGAGGGCCAAGGCCTGTGCCCCCGGTCGTGATAATCAGCTCGATACCTGCAGCAACCCATTCGTCAATCACAGTGTTAATTGCATCGTTGTTATCGGCTATAACCCTGACTTCCCCTATCGGGCACCCCGCACCTTCAAACCCTTCGCGGAGCAGTCTGCCTGACCGGTCAACCGCCTGACCTGAAGCAATGGAGTCAGACAAGACGAGGATCGAGGTTTTCGGACGGTATGCAACAGTGCTGGTGGACTTTCCTCCCGTTTTCTTTTGAAGGGTGATCGAGCTGATCTCCATGGTCTTGTCAACGGCTTTACACATATCGTAGATGGTCAAGGCCGCTACCGATACGGCAGTCAACGCTTCCATCTCAACGCCGGTTGACTCCTTTGTTTTGACCGTTGCCGCTATGGCTATGCGGTCGTCCTGCACGTCGAAAACAATGTCCACCCAGGAAAGGGCAAGCTGATGACAGAGAGGAATAAGATGTGCTGTATTTTTGGCTGCAAGGATACCGGCGAGTTTGGCTGTTGTCAACACGTTGCCTTTTGGCAGGCTCTCCTGGGTGAGAAGCGCTATGGTTGCCGGCTGCATGACAATATAACCGGTAGCCTGCGCTGTCCTGAACGACCCTGGTTTTGCCGATACATCGACCATGGCAAGGTGACCGCTCCGGTCAAGGTGTGAAAACTCCATCGTTATCTCCTTTGTTCAGGCGACTTCACTGGAACTGAAACTTCAGCTTGTCCCATGCTTTGTCCCTGAGGTTTATGACTGCCCTGAGCGAATAACTGCACGAAGTATATGATGAAAGAAATTGATTTTTTCATTAATTTTCGTAGCTTTATACCAGTACGGGGTATATGTATTATTTTCTTTTGTCCGAAACGCTGATCGTACTCTACAAGTTGCAGCTAAACCATTGATTATAAAAATTTTTCAACACGTTAATCAACTCACGGAAATCAAGATGACAGACCATAACGTACTCCCCATTACCAGTGATGTCAGTTGGATAGGTGTTCTGGATCCAGGCCTTATCACGTTCGATATTGTGATGGAAACAAAATACGGAACCACCTATAATTCCTATTTTATCAATGCCGAGAAAAAAACAATTGTAGAAACAACCAAGGAGAAGTTCTGGCCGGAATATCTGGCTAAAATAAAACAGGTTGTTGATCCGGCAGATATCGCTTACATCATTGTCGACCATACGGAACCCGACCATTCCGGCAATGTCAAAAACCTGCTTGCCGTAGCGCCGAACGCCACCGTCGTCGGCAGTGGCAATGCCATCAAGTTCCTGCGCGATCAGACTGGTCATGACTTCAAGTCACTGGTCGTGAAAACCGGCGATACCCTGAGTCTCGGCAATAAAACGCTGCATTTCATCAATGCGCCGAACCTGCACTGGCCTGACACCATCTATACCTGGCTGGAAGAGGACCAGGTGCTCTTCACCTGCGACTCATTCGGCTCTCATTTCTGCCATAAAGCGATGTTCGATGATGCTGTCGGCAATTTTAACGATGCTTTCACCTACTACTTTGATGCCATACTGAGACCTTTCAGCAAGTACATGCTGCAGGCCATTGAAAAAATAAAATCCCTTGATATCAAGATCATCTGCCCCGGCCATGGCCCTATCCTGCGCTCTCACTGGAAGGAGTATGTTGATCTTTCATGGAGCTATGCGACCAAGGCCATTGCCATGCCGCACGAAAAAAACATCCTGATAGCCTATGTGTCCGCGTATGAAAATACAACCCTTATGGCTGAAAAGATTGCTGAGGGTTTGAGGCTGTCGTGTGACTTCAAGATTGATATCTGTGATATTGAAACGGTATCCTTTGCAAACCTTGAGGATAAAATTGCTCACTGTTCAGGCATTATTGTAGGGTCTCCAACCTTAAACCAGAATATTCTGCCCCAGATCTATCAGCTCTTCGCCGCCATTAATCCTATTCGAGACAAGGGCAAGCTTGGTGCTGCTTTCGGTTCCTATGGCTGGAGCGGCGAGGCTGTGAAGATGATTGAAACCAATTTTTCAATGCTGAAGCTGAAGGTTTTTGATCAGAACGTCAGGGTGAAGTTCAAACCTCATGACGAGGAATTTGCGCAGTGCAATGCTTTCGGAAAGGCTTTTGCTGAAAGAATGATTGAGATGTATCAGCTCAGCTGTGATCTTTGAGGCAGGGGCGCTACCCGCTCAATCATGGGATTGCATAGGTAGCATTGAAGCGGTCTGTGTCAGCAGTCAGAAAGGTATGGTAAAACATGCCGTGAGCGATATTACCCTGAAAAAGGGCTGGGGAATAGAGGGGGACGCACACGCCGGCGACTGGCACCGTCAGGTTTCGCTGCTTGCCGGTGAAAGCATTGACCGGATGCGGGAGAAATTACCCGGTCTTGAGCATGGGGTGTTTGCTGAAAATATGGTCACACGGGGTATTGATCTTACTCGCCTCATCGTCGGGAACTACCTGACCATCGGAGATCAGGTGGTTATTGAGATTACCCAGATCGGTAAAGAGTGCCATAACGGGGAGTGTGCCATACAAAACGCAACAGGAGCATGCATCATGCCAAAAGAAGGGCTCTTCTGCAAGGTCGTTCAGGGTGGGACAGTGATCCCCGGTATGATCGTCATGTTCAGTGGCAACCGTGGCCCTGACAGGCATGTTGAGGAGTGACTTTTTCCAGGGTTCCCAGGCTGAATTGCGTCAAAGCTTCTTCGAGAGTCGAAACCGTTGAGGCCATATAGACATCAATTCCCAGCATCCGCAGTTTTGCTATAGCCCCGGCCCCGATGCCGATACAGATCAATGCGCTGACTCCAAGTTCTGCAAAGAAATCTGCAGGGGTGCACTGCCCGTGATCGTGATGCATTGAGGTATTCGTAATGATTTCAAAAGAACCCGCACCGGTATCGGCAACAGCATAATATGGGGCGCTTCCGAAATGCTCACTCATTCTTGAGTTTTTACCACCCTGTTCTTCTAATGGCACAATTACTTTCATTCGTTTTCTCCGTTACTGGTTGTTGATGGAAGTTGACAGCCCGGCTGGCCGAACCCTTTTGTTGTGCGGTTTGCATTGCCCTGTTCCTTGCCCTGACGATGCTGCCCGCTGCGAAGGCCCCGGCACCGTCCAGCGCCGCCACGACCACCTCCGCCTGATCCGCCATCTGCCGACTGGCGATGAATGGTTTCACTGTTGCATGACGGACAATGGACAGGCCTCTCGATACCATGCCCGACACTCCACTCATGTCCACAGGCACAGCCAAACTCTCTTGTATTTGAGCGAACCATAATGTTTCCTCCGGTTACGGTTAATTTTTTTCCAAGGATGAGCATTGCACTCACTTTATGTCTTGCTGAGGCGAGAATATTGCCGAAGGTCTGCCTTGACACCTGCATCTGCAGGGCAGCAGCCACATGGTATAATCCTTCGTAATCAGCCAGGCGGATCGCCTCAAACTCATCGAACGACAAAACAACCTCATCAAGCTCGGCGGAGGGAATTCCTGCTGGTTTAAACATAAGGAAATCGGGATTGCACCCTATATTTCTGCACTTTACAGGCCTTGGCATCGATTGAAGCTGTTTTGTCCTTTTGCATATTAATAGCATATGCCATTAATGTACACAAATAAAACGAACCTCTTCCAAACTTTTTGCAATTCCTGCAGCAGCAACCGGGATTTACTTTACGGCGCTGACCATGTAGGTGACGGCATGCGTTATATCGGCATTACTGAGACTCTCGTTGCCTCCCTTGGGTGGCATGGCACCAGTTTTGCCTTCGAGCCCTTCAATCGATTTTTTGACGATCAAAGCCATGCCCTCATGAGCAATTCTTTCGCTCCATGCAGTTTTGTCGCCGGGTTTGGGCGCTCCGGCTACACCGGAATCATGGCAGCCGGCACAGTTCGTTTCATAGACTGTTTTGCCATCGGCCAGTTTCTGTTGGCCTGAACTGATCTCTTGTGATTGTGCAGTCTGTTTGTTGGCCGATACCTTCTCCGGGCTGCATGCTCCGAGAAACGTAAGTCCAGCAATCAAAAAAAACAGGAACGGTTTCATAATAAATGGTCTATGACTTGCAGATTAGGGAAACGATGCATATAATGTATTTATACCAATACAGGGTATAGGTATAAAATGATAAATTAACGGAATAAAAACAACCGATTTTTTTTGTTCAGGTTCCGGCCTGGAAAGAACATTTGTCACTCTTATCTTATTTATGAAAAGCGAAATGATTGTATCGTTCGGGGGTGGAAAGAAGGTGAATGCCGAGTTTAACGGCTTTACCATCCATACCGACCAGTCGAAATATGCCGGCGGCGAGGGTTCTGCGCCTGAGCCTTTTACTCTTTTTCTTGCTTCAATCGGCACCTGTGCCGGCATCTTTGTCCTGTCTTTCTGCCAAAGCAGGGGTATCCCGACTGATGATATCCGCATTGTTCAGTCTCATACGGTTCATGAGTCAGGGCGTGGGATAGGCAAAATCGAGATTGCCATTGAGCTGCCACAGGATTTTCCTGAAAAATACAAGGATGCCATTATCAGTGCGGCTAATCTGTGTGCGGTAAAGAAGCATATTCAATCGCCTCCTGAGTTTGTCGTCACTACGGTAACACGCTGAGCTATGCATAAAGCGCTGATTCTGGGTGGTGGCATTGGCGGTGTTGCTTCTGCCATTGCTTTTCGGAAACAAGGGTTTGAGGTTGAGCTGGTTTCGGAACGGGACTATCTTTTTATCTATCCGCTGGCGATCTGGATTCCGGTCGGGGACATGGCGTTCAAGGATGTTTCGATGCCTCTCGGGAAACTGGCCCGCAAGCACGGTTTTTCTCTGACGATCGACAGGGTTGTCGGGCTTGATGGCGACGCCCGCACCGTCACCCTTGAAAAGGAGGGTGTTCGTGACTCCCCCGCTCTTGTGGTTGTCGCGCTCGGCGCTGCGAAGCTGAAGCATGAGGGTATTGAGCATACCTGTTCCATTTGCGGCAAGCCTGAAGAGTCGCTGAGCCTGAAGGCAAAGATTGAGACGCTGGTTGCTCGCGGAGGCGGCAGGATTGCCTTCGGATTTGGCGGTAATCCCAAAGATACCAGTGCGGTGCGTGGCGGCCCTGGATTTGAACTGCTTTTCAACCTGCATTATCACCTGAAGACACTGGGTATCCGTGACCAATTCGAGTTGACCTTTTTTGCGCCTATGGCCGAGCCTGGTGCGCGAATGGGGAAAAAAGCTCTTTCGGCCTTGGCGGCCCTGTTTAAAGCCAAAAACATTGCGACCCGTTTCGGCAAGAAAATCAGTCGGTTTGAACCGGATGGTGTTGTTTTTGAAGACCGGAGTAAGCTTGAAAGTGACCTCACCATGTTTATTCCCGCCGGTGAGGGTGATGCCGTCATCATGCAATCAAACCTGCCTCAAAGCAGTGCGGGGTTTATCCGTATTGATGATTTCTGCCGGATTGAGGGAGTCAAGGGATGGTATGCCGTCGGCGATGCGGCTGCTCTGGAAGGCCCGGAATGGAAAGCCAAGCAGGGGCACGTTGCTGAGTTAATGGCCGGAAATGCCGCATGTAATGCTGCCATAGAGCATTCGGGGCGAGAGGGCGCCATGAAGGGGTATCAGGCTCATCTGAATGTGCTCTGTGTGATGGATATGGGCGATGGCGCCGGTTTTGTCTTTAAGAACAGCCTCAGGGAGGTGTTTATCCCGCTGCCGATTGTCGGCCACTGGCTGAAACAAAGCTGGGGCCACTCTTATAAATTTTCAAAACGCTGGTTATGAACAACAATCAGGTCGAAAAACCGACACACAGCCATAGCGAACAGGATTTGCCGATGGAGCAGACAACGTCCGGCACATGGAACAGCCCTGATAAATTTAATCGCGAAGCCCGGCAGTGGGATGACAACCCTCAACGCAAAGCGCTTGCAGCGTGTGTTGCAAAAGCAATCATTGCAGCAGCAAAGCCTGCAAAGAGCATGCTTGCCCTGGAATTCGGCTGCGGCACTGGGTTGGTCTCGCTTGCAATTGCTCCGCTGGTGCAGAGGCTTCATGCCGTTGATACCTCCCGGGAAATGGTGGCGGTCCTGCAGGATAAGATCGATACCTGCGGGATCACAAACATCGATGTGAGCTGCCTTGATCTTTTATCACCTTCGGAGAGCGTTTTTGATGAACAACGTTTTGATCTGCTGTACTGCAGCATGACCCTGCACCATATCGGAGATACCGCAGGGTTTTTAAGCCGGATTTCGCAGCTTCTCTCTCCTGGCGGCACGATCTGTATTGCTGACCTTGAGGAGGAGGACGGCCTGTTTCATGATGACCCTCTTGAGAAGGTGCATCATGGGTTTGAGCGTAACGGACTTACGGCAATGCTGAAAGCTGCGGGCCTGGAGCCACAATCGTTTGAGACGATTCACACCTTGAAAAAAATAAACAGATCGGGCGTACCGGCCTCATATACGATCTTTCTGGTTACTGCCACTAAAACAATATCACCTTAACCTTTTAATTTTTTGCACGATGAATATTGATCGTCTTGTGTTTGCGATTGCCGGTGTTTTTATTTTTGCCAGCGTTTTACTCTCCGTCTATCATAACCAGAACTGGCTCTGGTTCACTGGTTTTGTAGGTGCAAACCTTTTTCAGGCTGCTTTTACAGGCTTCTGCCCGCTGGCCCTGGTGCTTAAGGCTGTCGGCGTTGCGCCCGGTAACGCGTTCAAGTAGATGAACGTATCCATTCAGAACCATTAAAACATTGCGTGTCTATGGCAAAGGTTGTTGTTTTAGGAGCCGGTGTTGCTGGTCACACCGCTGCCTCTTTTCTGAAAAAGAAACTTGGCAAACATCATGAGGTCGTTGTTGTTACCCCGAACAGTTACTACCAGTGGATCCCTTCAAACATCTGGGTCGGTGTCGGCCAGATGACAATTGATGATGTCCGCTTTGAA
>CAJAJL010000117.1 GCA_903940125.1 uncultured Chlorobiaceae bacterium
ATACGGTATACCAAAAGGGTATAAGGCTCTGCGGTAAAGAAAAAAAGAATCTTGAAAAAAGACTGATGCGATCAAAAGACCTACAGTGGTGGGATATAAGCATCAGACCTAAAACGGTATTTTTATAATGACTGAGTCCCTTAGAGGAATCAATATTATTCCAGAATTAACCAGACAGAAAGGGTGTAAACGGATTTTTATTAAGACGCAAGTTGTTTTGTAAAATGGGGATATCCTTAGGTACAATGTTTATTGTGATTAAAATCGCAATTATTTATTTGGAAATAGAGAAAAAATAATGCACATAGTAGTTATTGTAAGCTAATAGGTAAATATTATTCTACAAAGTCCCCGCCCTTAGGAGTGGGGTGTCTTATTTTATAGAGTTTTTATCCCCGCTCCAAAAAGCGGGGTATCTGTTTTCCATTAAAATTAATTTCAAATTCAAAAATACATTAATGCTGAAGGTTTAAATCCTCACGCGGGCTAGTAGTGTGGCCTTAGGCGGGATGAATGGAATAAGTGTCGTGGAAAACATTCACCTCACAGCATTTTGGCTGATGGCAGGCAATGTAGGTAACTTGCGGGATAAATAACCCCGTTTCATTAGTAATCAAAGGCTTGTTGTATCTCTTTTATCCTTCTGCAAACATTAACGAATCAGTCATGGTAAATAGAAAAGATGATCTGAACCGGTTTTATCAGCTTTTGCGGTTATTGGAGCAAAAAACAGGTGGGCCATTCTACCTGTCAGATAGCCACCCGACAAGTTTACCCCGTAGAGGGGTTTATTTCTTTATGGAACATGGTGAGTTGAGAGCAGATGCGAGCACCAGTCTTAGAATTGTCAGAGTCGGGTCTCATGGGTTAACACACGGTTCAAAATCGACTTTAAAGCAACGACTTTCTCAGCACAAGGGAGTTATAAAATCAGGTGGTGGCAACCACAGAGGCTCGATCTTCCGGTTGATAGTTGGTACAACCCTTCCCGGTAGCTGTGTTGGTGAGTCATCTTGGGGAAAGGGCTCAACAGCAACCGCTGATATCCGCCTTAGCGAAGAAGCACTTGAGAGAGAGGTAAGCACCATAATAAGAAATATGCCCTATCTCTATCTTGATGTTGATGATGACGCCTCACCAGGCAGTTTGAGAGGGGTTATTGAAAGGAACTCTATTGCTTTGCTGAGTAACTATCAGAAACCGCCATTGGATCCACCGTCCAAAGAATGGTTGGGTTATCAGTGCAATCGTGAAAAAGTGCGGCTATCCGGTTTGTGGAATCAAAATCACGTTGATGAGGCCTATGATCCTTCATTCTTAAATACCTTTGAACTTTTAATCAATAAAACAGGGAGCCCGTTATGAAAATTGTTATCCAATGTGCTGGCAGTAAAAACGCGCAACTACCTGGATCAGGATTTCATACAACTGACGGTAGGCTTGTAAAATTTGTTGCTGATGCTAAAGTAGCTCCAAGCAGTGGTGTATATACTTATGCCCGACCTGATGATCTATGGGATGGTGAACATACTTGGCGAGAAAGATTGCTTGATTACAATAACGAGGCAAAGTCAAATCCATTGCATTTGTTACCAGCATATCGACTTTATAAAAATAAAGCATATGAACGGTTAGTGAATAAATTTGGAATAAATCAGGTTTTTATCCTATCGGCAGGATGGGGCTTAATCTCATCTGATTTTCTGACACCTGATTACGATATTACGTTCAGTTATGATAAAGAAAAACCATACGTTCGCCGACGTAAATCAGATCATTACGCTGATCTTTGTCAACTACCGAATGACGGGGATACTATAGCATTTATAGGCGGAAAGGATTATCTACCGCTGTTTTGCAAACTCACTAGAAAGTTGACCGGCAAGAAAAAAGTGTTTTACAATTCCTCATCAGCTCCTGCTTTAGGTAATGGCTTTTACCCTGAGAGGTTTCCAACTACTCAGAAAACTGGCTGGCAATATACTTGTGCGCAAGCATTGATTGACGGTTGAATCAAGATATAAGCTCTTGGGGACTAGTTTTTTTAAGCCTTATGAAGTGCACCTGTAACAATTTAAACCTTTAAACCAGGAGAAGTTATGTATACAGATGATGTCTTGTCTCCGAACTGGGGTGGGTTGCAATGGAGTGAATGGGTACCATTGAAGGATAGGAAATCGATTCCAAATCTGCCTGGTGTTTATCGGGTTAGAGCCAAAGGTGTTAATCATTTGTTTTACATCGGCCAAACAGGAGCCTCTTTAAGAGGACGGTTAGCGGCACTTTCAACGCACACATATGCAAGCGAAATGCCATTTGACGACCCTCACACGGCAGCTCCAAATCTTTGGGTATATCTAAAAGAATATGGTTACGAATATGAATGCTCAGCAGCAGCGGGCACCGATGATAAAAGAGAGCGAATGGGTTGCGAAGATTACTTGTTATGGAATCATAGGGCAACTACAGGTGTTTCGACGCAATGCAACTATGGTCGTTTTCATGAGGCATATTCAAAGTCAAGTGCCAGAGTCCGCGGTATTCGAGGGCTGAGATTACCTGAAGAGATTATAAATCCTGCATCAGGTCCTTCAATGGATCCACTCGTCTTATTCAATAATCCAACAGACTTAGACTGGATGGGACTTGAATGGCACCCTGTAGTAGGCTCTGGTATAGCGCCTAAAACATTGAGTAGTCTTCCATGCATTTAAAAAATGGTGGACAAGAAGACGAATGACGTTGTTTACATCGGCCAAACTTCAAATTGTCGCAGTAGGTTTAATAATCATTCAGTCCTCAAGAAGGTCAAGCAGGATTTGGACCAATACGAGGTTCATGTTTCTCTTTTAGATCCAAACATGTTATTACACCAACTGCACGAAATCGAATCAGACTTGTTAGGTGCTTATTATCATTTGAAAAGAACAGTTCCAAAATATCAATATGGCGGTTAGTCGATAGCGTCTTTGCATCCTCAAAGCAAAAAGTTGCCTATAAGTATCTGATCTTTATTAACTCCAAAATGGTTACTTCCATGACACAAGAACTGATCGAAAGATTTCACAATGCAATGCTTGGTATATATGATGCAGCGGGCAAATTGAAAAAACCATACTACCCTCGTCGCTTCTTAAAAATGGTCAATGATCATGGAGGGAAGGAAGCTGCTGACATATTACTATTACCTACTGCTAACTATGCAACTGGTCTTGGCGAGCTATTTGAGCATGGCGGACGAGATGCTCTTCGTAAAAGTGTCGAATACTTGGTACTCTCTAACCCTTGGCGAGTTCTGTTCACTGATAATCAACTTGCCGAAGCAAGAAAGCGCATGAAAGCCATGGGAATCATTTCACTGCCCGTTGAGGATGCCTTATAAATTTACGCGTAAAATTTTCGTGTACGTTTTTTCAATTAGTTAACCTCAATAATTCATGAGGGCTACCAAAACCGAAATTTCCAGTCAAAAATTGAGGTGATCGCGACTCTGGCAAGGTAAATAATATGGATAGCAAGAAATCTTTCACCTGTAGACGGTTACTATCCAACAAAAAGCAGGGTGAATAGCCTAAAAGAGCAGTTGATATTCCAAGGTTTCCATACCCTTCCCATGCAGCAAGTAAGTCGTG
>CAJAJL010000118.1 GCA_903940125.1 uncultured Chlorobiaceae bacterium
GTGTGTGTCGGCAAGATTGATCCTGCCACAGGGAAGTTCATCCCCTCTAAACGACTGAACCCACAACAGGCGGCAATTCGGGATCCAGCAGTCACTGCATCAGCCCAGATAATCGGCCCAGTGGCAGTACTCAATGAGTTTTCCAAACGCACTGGCTTGGCAAACTTGCTGAAATCTTGCTTTCCCGACACCCACAGCCAAATACTGGCGATGGCGAACTACCTCGTCATACAGGGTGGCGCGCTGAGTCATTGCTCATCTTGGGCAAAAAGCCATGAACCAGACCTTGCAACCTCATTAACCAGCCAGCGGATCAGCGAGATTCTTTCCTCTATCGGAACCGATGCCAAGCAGACGTTTTTGTCCAAATGGATGAAAAAAACGTTGGAAGATGACTATATCTGTTACGACATCACCTCGATCTCCTCATACTCAGAATTGAACGAATACATCAAATATGGCTATAACCGTGATGGTGAGAAGCTTCCCCAACTCAATCTTGCGATGCTGTTTGGTCAGAAGTCAGCTCTACCGGTCTATTACCACCGCGTTCCGGGCAGCATTACCGATGTCTCAATGCTGCACAATCTTATGTTGACCTTCAAGAAGCTTGAAGTAAATCGACTCCATTTCGTCATGGATAAAGGGTTCTACAGCAAAAAAAACCTTGATGATTTGGTAGAACACCGTGATCGCTTCACGATCGGAGTCCCCTTGAGCAATAAGTGGTTACAGCATGCTATCGACGAGATCCGTGATACCATTCATGGTCCTGCAGGGTATCGCAAACTTGATGACGAGATACTTTATGTTCACTCACGTCTATACCCTTGGGGAGAGAAAAAACGCCGATGTTACCTCCACTTGTACTACAACGCCAAAAGCCATGCCAAGGATGTGGACATGTTTAATGGGGAACTGCTTGATTACAAACAAGAACTCGAGTCAGGTAAGCCAGTGGCAGAGCACCAGAAGGCCTATGATAATTTCTTTATCCAGAAGAAAACTCCCAAGCGCGGTCTGCAGGTCTCCTATAACACCGAGGCAATAAGCCATCACATCAGCCGGTACGCAGGATTCCAAGGACTTCTTTCCAATGGAATCAAGGATCCAGTGGAGGCAATGAGGGTTTACCGGGACAAGGATGCGGTGGAGAAGTGCTTCGACGACCTGAAAAACTCGTTAGACATGAAGCGTCTACGAATGCACCAGTCGGCGACTGTCGACGGAAGACTCTTCATCCAGTTTATTGCACTGATCCTGATCAGCGCTCTACGCCAGAAAATGAGAACATCTGGGCTCATAGAGAAATACACAATCCATGAACTCCTGCGTGAAATGGAAACTATTGTCAAAGTGCAATATTCTGGAAGGTACGGACACATTCTCACCGAGGTTACCAAGGCGCAGCGGGATATTCTCAAAGTGCTGGAGGTTCAGCTGTCGGACTATGCATAGTTATAAAATACACGGGAATTTAGGTTGAATTCAAAGACTCTTCACCGAAAACTGGAGGTTATGCCAAGCCGACCAAAGAAATTGAACCGCGATTCAAAGATTAAAAACAAGTACGCTTATGCCTCAAGAACCATTGGAAGCACTGATTAATAGAATGAAAGGTGATACTGCGTTTCGCGCGGAATTGATGGCGAAAGAGGATGTGACGGAACGCATAACGCCGAATGGAATGCCGTCGAAGATTGCATGGAGAAGAGTAAGGAGGGTAGTAATTCTGGTGGAGGCAATACGACATCAGTGCTTCAAGGCTCTTCTCCGCAAACTGCAGGTTATGCAAAACCAAGCAAGGCAATTGAGAGACGGTTCAAGGATTGAAGTCCCCACATGCACTATACGAAAAAAAGCGGCTCGAATAATTTCAGTACACCAGAGCTTCCTCCTTCTGCCAAACCTCATTGCGCAGCTGCCAAGCCAAATCAGCATTAATCAAACCGGATTTCATTACCTTATACCACGCCCATTGACTCCACGTTTCATTCTGAAACTTCCACCATGCCTGTATTGCACGAGCTGCTTTTTCTGCGATCTCTCCGGCCTTATCACCCTTGAAACATCCAATAGCTAAATCGAAATAATCATAGGAGTCGCATGAATTCTGCGAGAGGGTTACAGCATAGACATTATAACCGGGAAGAAACGTCGCATAATAGGTTTCAGGCCATGATAACGCCGGAACGGAATCCTCCGCCCAGTTAATTTCAAAAAGATGGATGGGGCTGAGCAGGTCGTTTCGACGGTGAACAGAACAATCCCAGAATTTGCGGTCAAAAACTTTAGAGCAATCCTCCATGATTGTGATGCATTGAGGAAGCCGTTCCTGAACCAAAAAGAGTGCAATCTCAGCGACTTTGTTTGAATCGGACAGATCGTCCCTTTCCGGATAAAGTGGCGAATGCTCTATCCACCATTCAATGGCGGCCTGTTCATCCCTTGTATAGATGGAAGGTATTATCATACTCTCTTGAAAAATCATGGTATTACCTTTTTAAAGTTGCAGGCAGAGACCTTAATATTCTACAAATATGATAAAAATTATTTTTTTATAAAATTTTTATCAGAAAATGTCAATAATTTGAGGGGGTATGACAGAGGATATTGGAAAACGGTTTACGGATCAGGAACTTTTTATCAGCATCAAAATCACAGTTTCTGCAAGGAAAAACTGTTGTGTTGTGGTTATGGACTGAATTTTTGTTATCGTTTTGCATCCGATACGTTTTAATTTGCCTCAAGTCAATTGAGAAAACCGGTTGTATGCATGAACTCCTCCCTTTAAGCTGGACGAGGATCGACAGTCTCCGTCCGATCTACCGGACCATCACTTTACCATTATCAGGGATAACGTGGATCACTTATGCTGACATTCCCCGCAATTATTCATTTGAGATCCTCCATGAAGACCTGACGGCATCTTATTCAGACGGGTACGTATTTCGCGGATGCACTCAAAAAATGAGCAACTATTTTGCAGCATCACATTGCAGTATATTGAGGACTGGAGCAGAAGCTGTTCTGGATTTGCACAGTTCTCATATAGAGAAAAAAACAGTTGTCAGCTCTCTTGTCAGAGGGAAAAAACAGGGAGTTGCGGAAGAGATTGCGCTGAGTGATTTACATCAAAAGCATTTTGAGCAATTTCGAAGGGAAACAACACATGCAGGGAAACCACAGCTTCACCATTTATTCAGGGAGCTCCCTTCCAGGATAAGTCGCTGCTTTGTGTTTCGTGCATTTTCGGGTAAATGGCTTGCGGCAATAACGCTCTCACAAAGGGGGAAAGTGGAGATGCATACGGAACTGATGTTGAGGCATCGGAATGCACCAGGTGATATTATGGAATGTCTGGTGGCAGCTATATTTGAGTTACTGAGACATGAAGGAATGCGTGAATGGAGTTTAGGTGAAGTGCCATTCATCCAGTTGATGCAGAGTTCCGAAGAAGTGCTTACCCCGATGGAGCAGTTGATGGTTTCACTGGCACATCGGTGCAAACATGCTTACGACTTTGAAGGTCTTTACCGTTTTAAAAACAAGTTCGCACCGATATGGCGACCTGTGATGCTCTGCACGAACACCACACCTACCCCGCTCATGCTGGTGGAACTTGCTTTCAGTATGGGTTTTACCAATCTGCTGATGCACGAATCTTTCGTACACTCCCTGAAGCCATTTTATTTTCCAAAAGTGCTTTTCCTGCAACAATGAGCTTGAAAGGCACTGTATCAGAACAGCAAAAGCAACCTGGATCTTATACGGTGTTGATTGAAGCCGCAAAAGAGTACCCGGAGCCATGGGTGGTTTTAACAGGAATGCTGTATTTGAGACCATCCTTTTTAAGACGCAAACGATGAACCAGCGCATCCAGGGAACGATTGCCAAGTTCATTGTTTTCATAACCAAGACCTGTTAACAGATCCTGACGGAGAATAACCGTGTTTGAAGATAGTGCCAGCCGTTCAACCAGATCAAATTCCTTTGAAGTAAGTTTTATCTTTTCTCCTGCGGGAGAACATAAGGTCCAGTTACTGCGTATAAGTGTCCATTGCGAGTGCTTATTCTCCAAGGCCGGTTCGACTGCCTGCTGTGATAATGACAGGCAGAGACTCGCATCAAGGCGACGGAGCATGCTGTAAATCGATGCCGACAATTCCGAAAAGTCTATCGGTTTAACCAGATAGATATCCGCCCCAGCCGTATAGGCATTTACTTTGCTTTCCAGTGATGACTGTGCAGTGAGCATAATAATGCGTATATCCGTATTGTTGCGGATATATTCGGCCAGCACCAGACCGTTCTGGTCCGGCAGTCCGATATCGAGAATTGCCAGATCATATTGGTGCATAGTAATGCTCTGATAGAACTGCAGTGCTGATTCTACACCGGTAACATCAAGTCCCTTCAGCACAAGATATTCCACCATACTTTCACGGAAATCACAATCATCTTCAACAATGATTACTCGTCTGCAGTCGGCCATAGGTGAGCCAAATGATTTTATTAATTAATTTTATAATCAATATACTCAAATTTTCATTCTATATATGTTCTGATTACTTCCTTCATGTTGCATATACTCATTCAATGCGCCCGACGAATAAGAGGCAGGAGAATTGTTGCTTCGACTCCTGATGCAATACCTTTAAGGCTGACCTGCCCGTTATGTTCTTCGATGATGTTCTTCACCATCCACAACCCGAGACCTGCACCTCCGGTATTCATGGAGTTACTACCGCGCTTGTACTTTTCAAATAATATTTCAGCTTCGCACTTTTTAATCGGTTTACCATAGTTAGTGATGCATATAACAGCATTGTCTCCCTCCAGAAAGCAGTCGAGTTCGATCGGAGAGTCTGGTGAAGAATATTTACGGGCATTATCAAAAAGGTTGAATATGGCTAATTTCAACTGTGAAGGATCACCGATAATTTTACATTCTTCAAGGTTTTCTGAATAATGAACATCCTGATCAGGCCACATAGCCATAAAAGAATGAACCTGTGAAGTAATGACAGGAGCAAGTTGAAAAGATTTCAATGGCAATACGTTCTTTGATGTGAATAAGCGGTTTTCATGCATGGACTCTTCCATAACCTCTACTAACCGGTCGATAGCACGACGTATTTTGGTCATTTCGACTTGATGAACACAGTTACTGTGTTTATTTTTCAGCTCTATGAGATCAAGGTTACCTCGGATAATTGCCAGAGGGGTTCGGTATTCATGGGAAATCATGTGTAAAAAGCTGTTAAGGCGCTTCACTTCCTCTTTAAGCTGATGCGTACGATCAGCGACAATCTGCTCCAACCGTTCTATGCTTACCTGTTGTACCTCCTGTAAAGTCATATCCATCATCATCACCAGAACACACTCTTTGTCGTTAAGAGTAATTTGATCTTCAGAATAAAGGACGTAAACTATCTCTCCGTTTTTTTTTCGGAAGTGGGAAGCCTTGTTAATTATTTTCCCATGTTCATTGATCGTCGCGACATCAGTTTCATAATCTTCGTTTTTTATATACAGCTGCAGGTCTTTAAAACTTCGTCCTATGACCTCTTCTTTCGTATACCCTAAGATTCGCTCCCACGCATCATTGACATCGAATAGTTTATCATCCAGAATATCTCTGATAGCAATAGCAATAGGGGAATGATCAAAAATAGTTCTGAATTGGAGTTCACTTTCCCTGAGTACAGTCTGAAAGAGTTTTTGTTCGGTAATATCCTGTACAATACCTAAAACATGACTTGATTTGCTGTTTTTGTCGTGCTTGAATGCGCCGGTAACTCTAATCCATCGCAAATCACCCTTTGCAGAGTGAATTCGACACTCGAAAGCATATTTTTCCTTTTTTTCTATTGCGCTTTTAATAAAAGTCTTTGTTCCGACACGATCTTCGGGAATGATATGATCTAAAAACTTCTCAAGTGACCATACTTGCGAAATTGTCTCGTAACCGAAAATACGGGCATGCTCAAGCGTCCGAGCTGTAGTGTTATCATTCAGATTCCAGTCCCAAACCCCGATATGACTGTTTTCAAGAATAAAATTAAGCCGTTCCTGACTTCTTATAAGCTTTTCTTCTATTGCTTTCCTTTCGGTTATATCAATAATTGTACCGATATACCGCTCAACGCTTCCATTCCTGTCGTATATGGGTCTGCCGCGGGACAACAGCCAACGTTCAGAACCGGTATTATTCGAGATCCTATATTCAACGTAAAGCTCGCTTTCATTGTCGGCTGCTGAGGATACGGCCTGGATAGCCATCTCGCGGTCATCAGGATGAATGGTTTCAGCCCAGAGATCGAAGGACGGTGTGCTGCAAGCCTTTTCAAGCCCATATAATCCCCATGTCTCTTCCGACCAGATGTTCGCTCCTGTTTTCAGGTTCCACTCCCAGATACCTGCACGTGCAGCATCCAAAGCCTGGGCAAGCCTCGTCTGGCCTTCAAGAAGTTGGTTTAACAACTCCTTGCGGCTTGTAATATCAGTAACAGTTCCGATATAAGATTGCAACTGACCGTCAGCATTATATCTCGGCAAACCCTTACACATCAGCCAGTGGATGGAACCGTCCTTATAGCATACGCGATATTCGATATTTATTTCAATCTCTTTGCTTGCTGCAGCCATGACTTGCTCGAATACCAAATCCCGATCGTCAGGGTGAATGTTGCTTTCGCAAAGTTTGTGTGTTGCCGGTTTGCTGTTCGGTTCCAATCCATATAATTTCCAGACATTGTCAGTCCAAGTAACTTTATCCGCGATTACATCCCATTCCCAGACGCCTGTATTTGTTGCTTCCAGAGCAAAAGTCATTCTCTGTTTACGCTCGAGGAGCTCTGTTTCTATCTTTTTGCGTTCGGTAATGTCGATGATTGTTCCGATATACCGTGTCACTTGACCTTTAGCGTCATGCAGAGGCATTCCTCGTGATGTGAGCCAGTGAACGGAGCCGTCAGGGTGACAAGTGCGATATTCGAGAGATGCAGCGATACCGTTACTGACAGCATCTCGTATGATCCAGGATACCATCTCACGGTCATCAGGGTAAATGGTATCTACACAGAGCTGGTTGTTCAAAGGGAGACTGTTTACTTTCAAACCGTACAATCCCCATACCTGCTCCGACCAGCTCAGTTCATCGGTTTTAACATTCCATTCCCAAATGCCGGATTGCGCTGCATCCAGTGCATAACTGTATCTCAGTTTGCTCTCAATCAGCTCAAGCTCCATTTTTTTACGCTCAGTGATATCAATTATCGTCCCGATGTAATGAGTCGCGGAGCCATTATTGTCGAATAACGGCTTACCGCGAGACATGAGCCAGTGGACAGAGCCGTCAGAGTACAAGACACGAAATTCGACACTCAACTCTGTTTCGTTCCTGGCAGCACGGGAAATTGACTGGATTGCCGACTCCCTATCATCGGGATGAATTGTATCTGACCAAAGCTGGAAAGTGGGTTTTTGATCGACCCGTTCCAGTCCGTATAATGACCATATCTCATCAGACCAGATAACTTCATCAGTTTTAAGGTCCCATTCCCAAGCTCCGGCATGAGCAGCTTCCATAGCCTGGTGAAGCCTGTTTCTGTTGTTGATCAGTTCTGTTTCTATCCGTTTTCGATTGCTTATATCGACACCAATAGAGACTGCACAGGGCTTACCTTCGATGAAGATCCTGCTGGTGTTTGTCAACAGCCATAACGGTTCAGTCCCACCCTGAGGAAAAACTTTTATTACTTTGTTATACTCAATCCCAGAAGTGATGGTTTCCATGAATTTTTTTCTGAGAAAACCCATATCCTGAGAACCAAAAAAATCATTAGCAGTAACGCGAAGCCTGGCGGTGTCTGTTGAACAGAAAAGCAAACCCTCCGCATACTTGTTCCTGACAATAATGCGAAGATCCGCATCAAAAATAATGGCAGAACACGGTATCGAATCGAGAAGGGCTGTTTTCAGGGCACGCTCTTTCTGCAATTCCTTGTCAATACGTTTCTGCTCGGAAATATTCTGTATTGTGATGAGCAGTCTTGAAATTTCACCTTCCGCAATCAGAACCGGACTGATGGTGACTTTTCTGACATCCTTTTCATCTGCAAAAACGACCCGTTTACCAGTGCGAAGAACCTCTTGACATTTCTCTCTGTGGTAAACTGCAAGTTCAGGCAATTGCAACACGTTCATGATCAGATCATAAACATTGATTCCGATGCACTCCTGCGGATGCTTACCGAATTGTGCGGCAAACAGGGTGTTGGTATTGAGAATAAAACCTTTGAGGTCTATGAGGTAAACCGCATCAGGAAGGGATTCAAGTAATGCAGAAACCGTATCGTCTACACGGTTTTTTTCATAAGAGATATTTTTTTTCATAAGCACAGGTACCAAGGAAGATCTGTTTAGATCCCATGATCATACTACTGGCTTATAATTTATTGAGAATCCTCAATTATAAAAATAACAAGCTGTTCAACTTGTTTTGCTCTCCTCTGCTTTTCGATTCAACGGGTTATCTTTGCTCTTGAGTATACCTGTAGCTTTAACGACAAGCGAACCTACAGAAAAAATTCCAAGTCCTACAACTGCAATACCGGCAAGGCCATGAAGTACAGGTATTGCAACTGGAAGGGCTACTGGAAGGGCTGGAGAGACAAGCGCTGCTCCACCTATGCCTATTGCAGCCTTCGTCATATTATTCGGATTCACCGGAACCATAGCAACTATCTCCTCGTATTAAGGTTATCAATATGTTCAGCGAAATAAAAAAAGCACCCTATGCAACATGGCGTAAAGTGCTTTCCGCCAATACGGAAATTAAAGCCGAGTGCTTACGCTTTCGGAGCAATTGCGGTTGATACCTTCTGAACCGTCTGGCTACAAGTATTGAACACATTGCCCGGAATTTCAAGAGCGGCTTTGCACAATGGTTCAACAGCCGCTGCGATAGATTTAATACCACCAGTAACCAATTCAACCTGCTGCTGACCCAGTTTTCCTACAATTTCCACCAGATTACTGACTGCAGCCGAAATGTCGTTTGTTGTTTCGTTTGCCATCTCTGTTATCATTTTAGTTGGGAAAAATTATAAATGTTATTCGAAAAACGAAAAAGCACTCTGTCGCTGTACGAAAGAAAGGTATTACTTGTTTATTTTTTTGTTTTCTTATTTATTTGTTATAAATGTCATAAATATTAAATAACCTTGCAAGCTAAAAAAATATTTTTGGATCCTGTTCATTTTGTCACAGCAATTTTTATCATTTATTGCAGATTTCCGGGCATGCAGACTTTACCATCAAATGCTCTCATTTCATCGCTTGATCCCGCCTCCGTTTCTTCAGAGGAACTTCTTCATCAGCTCGCAGCACAGCAAAAGTCAAGCAAAAAATGGCTGTTGATCCAGCCGATGAGCGCCATGCTCCACCCTGATTTCAGCTATGCCCTTTCATCAAAAAACTCCAAAAAATACAGTTCGCGAATCCCGCTTCCTGCTACCAAAGGCTGTCCGGCAGGATGCAACTTCTGTACGACTCCGACGGTCTACGGCAAACACTATCGCTACAGAGAACTTGATCTTGTGCTCGATGAAATCAGCCTCCCATCAACCGGCTGTCAGCCATTACTGTAACTTTTCAATATGTCATCAAACTTTCGTTCAGGATTTATCGATAAAATCAAAGCTCATCTGGAGCTGCTGGATCCGGTAACCTGGATCAGTGTCTTTCCCTGTCTGGCTGGTGGCGTCATGGCCTCTGGAGCCATGCAACCGAGTATTCACGACTACCTGCTGCTGTCAGCCCTCTTCATAATCTATGGCCCCCTTGGCACCGGCTTCAGCCAATCGGTCAATGATTACTACGATCTCGAACTCGATATGGTTAATGAGCCGAGCCGTCCAATTCCTTCGGGACGCCTTTCTAAAAAGGAAGCCATCTGGAACTGGAGTCTGGTGCTTTGTGCGGCTGTGTTGCTGGGCACATGGATCAGTATCCACATCGGAGGTCAGCGCGGGATGGTGTTTGCCGGTACTCTGCTGACAGGGTTATTTGTCGGGTACATTTACTCGGCACCTCCTCTCAAGCTGAAAAAAAACATTTTCCTGTCCGCTCCAGCTGTTGGCCTTTCTTACGGCTTTATCACCTATCTCTCTGCCAACGCATTGTTCAGTGACATACGCACTGAGGTAATCGGTCTTGCCTGTTTAAACTTTTTCATGGCAGTGGCGCTGATCATTATGAACGACTTTAAATCAAAAGAGGGGGATGCGAAAGGGGGAATGAAATCACTCGCTGTCATGATAGGGTCAAAAAATACTTTTCTGGTCGCCTTCGTGATTATTGACCTTGTTTTCGCCAGTTTCGCCATTCTTGCCTGGAGTTGGGGTTTTCATATCCTGATGTATGTCATCCTTGCTTCACTTGCTGTGAATGTATTCGTCCAAATACCGATATACAGTGATCCGAAAAACAGCGTTTCATTCATGCAGCATGCCGTTGATGATGGATTCGGTAACGCAATCGGCAAAAGCGATGTCCAGGAGCATAATGCGTTTCTCCGTTTCCAATTGGTAAACAATTTCCTCTTCTTCATCAACCAATTAGTCGCTGCTGGTTTGATAGGCATAAAGTATCTTAGCCTGTAATATACGTATAAAACTCAACTCAAAACTTCAAACAGATTTCCGCACAAGGGAAGGTGGTCTTAAGCGAATAAATTAATGTGTCCTCCTCAAACGGCCCAAACTCCTCGACCTTGATCGGAAAATCGGGACTTCCGCTTTTGAGGACAACGGCAAACTCTCCTTCGCTGTTTTCTTTCAGAACATCAACACACCACTTTTCCGGAAATGATTGTGTATCCCACCAGGCTATTATCTGTTCCTTTGACATCTTACCTCCATTGTAACATTGAAAAAAATATTGAGCGTATATTTTTTGTGTATTGCGTTAACACAATTATCACTTCATTTCTTTTTCTGCTCAGCTACCCAGTATCGAAGAACGTGCATAACATCCTCTTCTGATCCAGCTTGAAGCATAGTGGTGCGCCACTGGCTGTCACCAGCCATTCTGCTGAGCATCCCGAGCAACTTGACATGGCTGTCAGGCCGGCTGACGGGAGAGAACATGAGAAACATAATCGTTGCCGTATTGCTTGATCCGGGATCATAAATTCCGAGCTTGCTGACCCCGATGGCAAGAACGCTGGATTCAATCCCTTCAAGACGGGCATGGGGTATGGCAATTTCTTCTCCGATAAAGGTCGCTCCCTGTTTTTCACGTTCGAGTATAGCTCTCCCAGCATAATCGAATGGAATCGAGGAGTTCCTCGTACAAAGCTTTTCGAGCAACTGGCGAATTGCAACATCTTTTTCGAGCACCTCATTCCAAACCAGAACATCTGCCTGAAGAATCGTCGCTTCCCTGTCGTCCGGCGCCGCCTGTTTACCCTGCTGATTGATACGAATACCCGACAGATAATCGTAGACACGTTTTTTCTGTTGGGGATTCTCCTGACTGCGGATATCGGGCACGATTATTGTGATTCCCAGACTTTCCTGTATCAGTCGTTCGGTTATACTGCGCCTGCCGATCAAGCGATGCCAGAGGGGAACCTGTTTTCCCGAATTGCCGACCACGATATTGCCAACCCTGTATTCCCTTGCGAACTGAAGGACGGTCGAAACGAAGTCGTTGCCCTTGTAGATAAAAACAGTTGCTCCGAGCTGCTGGGCAAGGGCAAGAGTATTGGACAATCTGCGCTGGATGCCTGCATCGATTTTTTCAGGGCTTTCTGAAAGACTCTGTACATAGACTGCGTACCAGTTACGGTTCAGGCGGCCAGCGATTCGTGACGCATAGCGCAGCAAGGCCGCGCTGTTTTCGGACTTTGAACTCAGGCAGACCATAACCTGATCCGGACTTAATGATGGCTCATCCTGCAGAGGGTTACTGCGCTTTGAATCGATTTGGGCGACTACCTCACGAAGGGTCAGTTCTCTGAGCTGTTCAAGGTTTTCCTGTCTGAAAAAGTTGGAGAGAGCAGACTCAGTCTTGCCTGCCATATATACTTTGCCCTCTTTCATGCGCTGCAACAGATCGTCGGTAGCGATATCGACATTAACCAGTTGATCGGCCTGTATTACCATGCGGTCGGGAAGACGTTCCTTGACTTTTACACCGGTGGCATGCTCGACGGTTTCGTAGAGGCTTTCAAGATGCTGGATGTTGAGCGTTGAAACCACATGGATACCCGCTGCAAGAATTTCTTCGACATCCTGATACCGTTTCGCGTTCCTTGAGCCCGGTACATTGGTATGAGCAAGTTCATCGACCATTACTACTGCAGGATGACGCTTTATAATGGCATCAATATCCATTTCCGTGATTTGGATGCCGCGATAGGTCAACGTTTTCCGGGAGATGATGTCAAGGTTTTCGAGCAGGGCTTCTGTCTCTTTTCGCCCGTGCGTTTCGACAATTCCAACAACAACATCGACCGCTTGTGCCAGAAGGCGTTTTGCTTCGAGCAGCATCTGGTAGGTTTTTCCTACGCCTGCGCAGTACCCGAGATAAATCCTCAAGCGACCACGCTGCGAACGTTGTATCAAGCGGAGAAAACTATCCGCCCTGTTTTCTTCCATCGGATATGCCTCCAGTTTTTACTATCGGGGAACACTATTTGTTTTTCTGGCTGCATCGAGCTCCATATTCAACTCCAGCACATTGACAAAGCCATCTCCTGACTCTAAGATCTGTTGTCCGGCAGCGTGGCGACGTATTGCCGCCTGGACATCTGAAAGAGCCATCCCTCTGGCATACGCAACCCTCGATGCTTGAAAAAGAGCTGCCCGAAGGGTAATGAGGGGATCGAGTCCGCTGCCTGATGTTGTCGCAAGATCCGCAGGAAGAGGTCGCCGGAAATCGGCACCAAATGCTTTGACGGTTTGTGCAGCACGCTGGCGCACTTCGGGACCTGCCGGCGAGAGATTGCTTCCCCCTGCTGCTTCTGCGGTGTACTTCACTGCCGATGGACGTGGCCAGAAATAGCCCGGCTTGGTAAAGGCCTGGGCAATAAGCCTGCTGCCGATAACCTTTCCTGCCTGGTTACGAACCAGCGATCCTGAAGCGCTCTCTGGTGTGACGAAATGAGCAAAACTGAATATGAACAGCGGATAGAGCCCTCCGCACAGCACGATAGTCGCAAGTGCTATTCGGAGCGATGCCGAAAGATTGGCGCCCGTATCTTCCATAAGTGTGGTTTTCATGTGATGGTACTCCTTCAGAACAAACCGGTTATTGATAACATCATGTCGATCAGCTTGATGCCGACAAAAGGCACCAGGACGCCGCCGACACCATAAACGAGCAGATTTTTCCGCAAAAGCGCTTCAGCCCCGAGAGGACGGTATTTTACCCCCTTGATGGCTATGGGAATGAGCATGGGAATGATGATCGCATTGAAAATCAACGCTGAAAGAATTGCACTGCCCGGGGTCGAGAGCTGCATGATGTTCAGCACGCGAAGTCCGGGAATGGCCAGCAGGAACATCGCTGGAATGATGGCGAAGTATTTTGCAACGTCGTTGGCAATGGAAAAGGTGGTCAGCGCTCCCCTGGTCATCAGGAGCTGCTTGCCGATTTCGATGATTTCGATCAGCTTTGTCGGATCGCTGTCGAGATCGACCATATTCCCCGCCTCTTTGGCCGCCTGTGTGCCCGAATTCATAGCTACCCCGATATCTGCCTGCGCCAGGGCCGGTGCATCGTTCGTTCCGTCACCCATCATGGCGACGAGACGTCCGGAGTGCTGCTCCTTGCGGATATACTGGAGTTTATCTTCGGGTTTCGCTTCGGCTATATAATCGTCAACACCTGACTGTCTTGCAATTTCAGCTGCCGTAAGCGGATTGTCACCGGTCACCATCACAACACGCAGTCCCATGGAACGCAACCGTCTGAACCGGTCTGTGATTCCCGGCTTAAGAACATCGGACAACTCGATAACCCCAAGCGCCCGGCTGCCATCGACCACAACAAGGGGAGTCATGCCTTTACGGGCAACAATATCTACAATTGCCTGAAGCTCCCCGGGTATGGTTCCACCCTGCTCCAAAATGTATTTTTGGACCGCATCGCTGGAGCCCTTGCGCAACTTTCTTCCATCGGAAAAATCGAGGCCGCTCAATCGTGTCTGAGCTGAAAAGGGAATTACTTCAGCAGTCAAAGTTTCCCGTGGAGCTTCTGACGCAAGAATGCTTTCGCTGAGTGTCACAATTGAGCGTCCTTCCGGTGTTTCGTCACCGAATGAGGATTCCATGGCGACCCTTGCAAGGTACCTGGTGTCTACGTCGTTCAGTGGAATGAAGCTGGTTGCCTGGCGATTACCCATAGTAATGGTACCGGTTTTATCGAGAAGCAACGTATCGATGTCGCCAGCCAACTCGACTGCCTTGCCGCTTTTTGCCAGAACATTGGCAGACAAAGCCCTGTCCATACCTGCAAGTCCTATTGCAGAAAGCAAGGCTCCTATGGTGGTCGGAATGAGGCATACCAGCAGGGCTACCAAGGTGGGCACCGAAAGGGTGATGCCGAAATACCTGCCGATCGGCCAGAGTGTACCCGTGACCATCAGAAACGCAAGGGTCAATCCCGCAAGGGTCACCGTCAAGGCGAGTTCGTTCGGGGTTTTCTGCCGGACGGCCCCTTCAACGAGGGCGATCATCCGGTCGAGGAAAGAGTTTCCGGCCGAGACGGTAATCTTGACAATAATCCGGTCGGAGATCACCCTGGTTCCTCCCACGACCCCCGACCGGTCACCACCAGCGTCCCTTACGACTGGTGCTGATTCTCCTGTGATGGCCGATTCATCGACCATTGCAACGCCTTCGACAACCTCGCCGTCACCAGGAATAAGTTCTCCGGCGGAAACTACGACAAGGTCGCCTTCGCGAAGGTCGTCAGAGTTGACTTGCGTCACTTTGCCATCATGAAACCTGTTGGCCGCAGTGTTCTGGCGTGTGCGTTTGAGACTGTCTGCCTGCGCCTTTCCGCGTGCCTCGGCAAGCGATTCTGCAAAATTCGAAAACAGGACGGTCACCCAGAGAACCAGCAGTACTGAAAGGTTGTAGATCAACCCCGGTTTGTTGAGCGATGCGTCGTAAACGGTAATAGCCGTTGTCAGCACTGCACCAATTTCTGTAATGAACATGACCGGATTTTTTGCCATGACCATAGGATTAAGCATCCTGAACGACTGCACTATTGCGGCACTGACCAGTGAAGCTTCGAATATGGAGGCATTGCGCGCTCTTCTCCGTTCCGTTTTACCGGGCAGACTCTCCTGTATGCTGTGAGAGTTAATGCTATTAGGGTTATTCATCATGGGTTCGGGATTCATTTATTGAATAGAAGTCGAAAGGTAGTCGGCTACAGGCCCAAGCACTGCGACAGGCATGAAAAGCAGTGCGCCAATGAGAAGCACGCTTCCGAGAATAACGACAGCAAAAAGCGGAGTATCTATGCGAAGCGTACCTGTGGTTTCGGGAACGGGTTTTTTTGCCGCCATGGAGCCTGCAATCGCCAGCGGAAGAATGATGGGGATATAACGGCCCAGCAGCATGACCAGGCCGGTCGCTACATTCCATGGTACTGTTCCATCGCCGAGGCCTTCGAATCCGGAACCGTTGTTGGCTGCCGCCGAACTGAACTCGTAGAGAATTTCACTGAATCCGTGAGCGCCCTTGTTGAGCACGGTGCCTGCGCCCCATGTGGTGGATGCGAAAATGGCCGTGCCGACAAGGATGAGCAGCGGATGGACAAGCAGCGCGAGCAGTGCAAGCTTCATTTCATGGGTTTCCACTTTACGGGCGCAGTATTCGGGTGTCCTTCCGACCATCATGCCGCAGATGAAGACTCCAACGATAATGAAGATGAACATGTTGATGAATCCGACCCCGACTCCGCCGAAAATAACATTCAGCCACATGCCTGCGAGCGGTACCAAGCCGGTCAGCGGGTTGAGGCTGTCATGCATGCAGTTGACTGAGCCATTGCTGGTAGCGGTTGTGACAGCTGCCCACATTGCGGCAGTACCGGCAGGTCCGAAACGCAGTTCCTTGCCTTCGAGATTCGATGCAGACTCGATCGGCAATCCCTTGAATGCCATTGCAGGAGCGCTTTCGAGATTGAGTGCGATGACCGATTTCAGAAGGAGAAGCAGCAGCATCACTGAAAAGATCACTGCAGCATGGCGCATCCGTCCGGTTATGCGTCCGAACATCCATACCGTTGCCATTGCAATCAGAGGAATGCTCACACATTCGATATAATTGGTCAGGAATGATGGGTTTTCGAACGGGTGCGTCGAATTAGGGCCGAAAAATCCTCCACCGTTCGTGCCGAGCTGTTTGATGGCCACCATGGCAGCCACCGGCCCCCTGGCGATGGTCTGCATCGCTCCTTCAAGCGTACTGGCTGCGGCTGCTCCTTCAAATGTCATGGGCACTCCTCCTGCGACAAGCAGAAGAGCCACCACAAGCGAAAGCGGCAAAAGAATGAAGAGGGTTGAGCGGAGCAGATCGCGGTAAAAGTTGCCAACAAGCGTGCTGCCTGCCAGTGCTCTGGCCAATGCGGTAAAACAGGCGATGCCCGTCGCAGCTGAAACAAACTGCAGCCAGGTCAGGGCGAAAAGCTGGGAGAAATAGCTCATGGAAACTTCACCGGCGTAATGCTGCAGGTTGGTGTTGGTCACAAATGAAGCTGCCGTATTGAAAATCAGACTGGCTTTAAGAGGGCCCTTGCCGTCCGGATTGAGCGGAAGCATCTGCTGCAGTGCAAGCATGAGAACTACGGCAGCGAACATGTTGGCATTGAAGAAAAGCATGGAGATCAGGTAGCCTTTCCAATCCTGTTCCCTCTGGAGCATCCTTCCGCCGGTTTTTCTCAGAAGGATTGCCAGCATGCCTTCACTGGAGTTGGCCGAAGGATTCATAACAGCTGTCATGAAACGGCCCAGCGGCCATGAAAGCAAAACAGGCATGACAATAAAGAGAAGCAGCATGAGTAGTTGCATAAAGAACTCCTTTAAAATTTTTCGGGTGACACAACGGCAATCATGAGATAAACCGCACAGGCAAGAAGAACCGGTAAGACGAAATATTCCATTTCAAACTCCTTATAATTGGTGAATCAAGTGAACAAGGCCCTTTAACAGTTGAAAAGTCAGTTACTACAGATACATGGATTGGTGGATGTTCATCCTGCATCATGACCGTCCGTTTAAATAAAGCTCACCGGTTGACAACTGTTTTTTATGAATCGGCAAGGTGAAGCTGAACAAGGATCCTTTATCTGGCTGGCTTTGTGAAGAGACCATGCCGCCCTGTGCTTCGACAAGTTCTTTGACAATGGAAAGCCCCAGACCGACACCGGAACGAACATCCTGACCAGGAGCCCTGAAAAACTGCTCGAAGAGATGAGCCATGTGTTCAGATGCAATTCCTGATCCGGTATCCTCAACGAAGAACCGGACAAAGTCGCCTTCCTTTTCGGCTCCTGCCTTGATGGTACCGCCGGGGCGGGTGAATCGCAGGGCATTGGAAAGCAGATTTGCAAATACATGCCGGATAGCTAATGGATCGGCAAATACATCCGGCAAGTTTTCAGGCATGGCGTCCGTCAGAGTGACATTCCTGTCTTTCGCTTCACTCAAAAAAGGCTCCATACTCTCCCGAACAAGCAGGGAAGGTTGCACTGGACGGGGCTCAAGGTTTGCCTTGCCCGATTCGATCCGGTTGAGGTCGAGAAGGTCATCGAGCATTTCGACCAGGCGTTCACAATCTTCCCGTGCTCCGACCATCAATTCGGTCTGCTTTACGTTAAGAGCACCCACCTCTTCATCAAGGAGGAGGTGAATTGACATGCGCAGCGAGGTCAGTGGAGTTTTGAGTTGATGTGAAACGGTGGAGAGCATCCCCTGCTTCATCTCCTGCTGTTCGTGTATCTGCGTGACATCGGTCATCATCAGCATCGAACCGCAAACGTCGCTTGATTCCGGTTCAGATTCCGAGATGATCGGGACTGCCTCGGGCTTGAAGAAATATTCCTTGTTTTTCACGAACTGCTGCACATAGCCTTTATCGTCAAGTGAAGCCGGTCGTTGTGTAGCAAAAGAGTTGTCCACCAGGCCTGACATCCAGGAAAATGGCAGATCTCTGACTGAAACTCCGGGCTTAAGGCCAAAGAGCCGGACTGCTGTTTCGGTCGAAACCTTTACCTGCCCATGGGGATCGATGACCGCTACAGGTACAGGTAATACACGAAAAACATCTTCGGTCAACTTGCGGCTTCTGATCAGGTTAGCCATGTCGCTGTTACGGTTTTGACGGAGCGCAATCAGCATGGCATTGAAAGAACGGGACAGTTGACCAACTTCATCATGGGCAGACGTTTGCAGGACAACTTCAAGATTGCCTCGACGGATCTCTTCTGTTGTTTCAATCAAACGCCGTAACGGATGGAATACCCAGCGGTGAATTTGATAACTCAGCAGTATGGCGAACAGAACACTGGCCAAACTGACGGAAAGCATCCGCCATCGCGCTGAAATCGCAAGGGTTTGGGTCGCATTTTTTTCTGTTATCATGTTCGCCTGATTCATATCGAGAATTTCCTGGGCGACTTTTTTGATGTCGTTGAACACATCTACCTGCTTTGTGAAATAGAGATTCCGACGAACCGGCTCGGTCAGTGAGGTGTCCATAACCCGGGAAAGAGTGCTGAAATATTCTTTAGACAGATGCTGAATCCGATCAGCACGCTCTTGTTCGCCTGGCAAGGTGATAAGGTGCAGTTCACGATCGAGTGCATTGAGGAACTTCGCTTTATGCTCGTTCACGTTTATCTGCATATCCTTGTCGTGATTGCCGAGAAACGAGTTCAGCTCGGCACTGTTGATAGTGTCGAGCGCATCTTTCATATCCTGAGAAGCCACTACGCTCTGGTAATTCTCTTTCAGGACGATGGCAAGGGATTTTCCGAGGACATCGATCTGACGGATGGTCACAAGGCTTATTGCTGCCACGATGACCAGCATTCCGCTTAACCCGAGCAAAAGCTTTTGTCTGATTCCGATTTTCATGATTCAATCTTTATCTGCTCTTCTACAAATAACGTGCCATACGCAGAATCAAGGAATACCGGGGAGATGCGACCGATAAAGAGGTGGGTTGGGGTGTAAATTGCACGGTCGACAACGGGGTAAGAGTGCAAAATTCAACGTCGACCATCAAGGGGAAGCGTCAAAATAGATACAAGCAGAGTAACGGGGATTGAACGGTGAAAATCCGGCGATAAAAACAGCAGGTCGGTTATAGCCCCTACTGCTTGCGCTTTCTCCAGAGTGTTGCCTTGTCGATACCGAGGACCTCAGCAGATTCCTGTACAGAGGAGGTCGAAGCAAGTACCCTGCGAATATGAAGTTCTTCAAGAGTTTCGAGCGTTATTCTATCCCCTATTTTGATTTGCGGGGGTTGAGCTGAGATAAGGGTTTCAGGAAGAAGCTCCTCACCTATAACCGACGTTGTACAAAGAATCACCGCCCGTTCGACCACGTTTCGAAGCTCGCGGATGTTGCCCGGCCAGCCATAATCGTTAAAAATGCGCAACACCTCAGGACTGAAACCGTGAATGGCCTTGTGGTTCTGGGCATTGAAAAATGCAAGCATGTTTACAGCAATCCCTTCGATATCGCGGGAACGCTCGGCCAGTGAGGGAAGCGTTATCTGAATGACATTGAGGCGATAGTAGAGGTCTTCGCGGAAACGGCCCGAAGCGACCGCGGATTCGAGATCAACATTGGTGGCTGCAATAATACGCACATTCGCTTTTCGGGTGTGCTGGTCGCCGACACGTTCATATTCCCGCTCCTGTATGAATCGCAGGAGTTTCGACTGGATGGAAAGCGGAAGTTCACCTATTTCGTCAAGGAAGAGGGTTCCTCCCTCGCAGCTCGCAACTCGTCCAGGATTGTCCCTTAAAGCATTGGTAAACGCTCCCTTGACGTGACCGAACAGCTCGCTTTCAAGAAGTTCCTGACTCAATGAAGGACAGGATATAACACCGAATGGCTTGTCGGACCTTGGACTCCAGGAGTGGATGAATCGGGCAAGCATGGTCTTTCCAGTGCCACTCGGCCCCCGGAGCATCACGACCGCATCGGAAGCTGAAACCTGTCGGGACAGTTCTATTACCCTTTGCATAGAGGGGTGATTGGAGCTCAGTGAGATATCCGGGTCTTTACGGTTCAGATCGTCCTGGAGAAGAGTGACGCGCTGTTCAAGCGTCCGGATGGAAGCAAGTCGCTCAAGAACAAGTTTGAGCTGACCCGGCATAAATGGTTTGGGAAGATAATCCGCAGCCCCGCGTTTCATCGCTTCGACGGCTGTATCAACCGATGCAAACGCTGTCATGACAACAATCTTCAGCCATGGTGATTTGGCAAGCAGAGAAGAAACCAGATCAAGTCCACTTTCCAGACCTAACCGGATATCAACGAATGCAAGATCAAAAATCTGTAAGCCGGCCTCAGTCAAGGCATCCTTAATGTTGGATACCGTTGTGACTTTGTGCTGCCTCATCTCGAAAAACATCATCATGGTTTTTCTGATGTTGCTCTCGTCATCAACGACCAGGACATTCATAATGACTGAGGGGGGCGCTTTTTCTTCACTGCTCATGATTGATCACCTGAATATTGTGATATAACAATACAACCTATGGGACCAACAGGACTTTTGGGACTTATAAAAACTCAGAGTTTATAGTAGTCACGGTACCAGGTTACAAAACGGCGGATACCTTCCTGTACTGTGGTTTCGGGTTTGTAATGGACATCGTGCATAAGCTGATCAACATCAGCGTAAGTATCGGGGACATCACCTGGCTGCATCGGTAGAAACTCTTTTGCTGCTGTACGGCCAAGCTCGTGTTCAAGAGCCTCGATGTAGTCCATAAGATTGACTGGGCTGCTGTTGCCGATATTGTATACTCGCCAGGGATCGCGGCTTGAACCGGGATCAGATGTAAGTCCTGACCAGTCGGGGTTGGGTTCTGCCACATGATCAAGCGTCCTTATCACTCCTTCAGTAATATCATCAACAAAGGTAAAATCGCGTCGGTGGTTGCCAAAATTGAAAACCTGAATAGGCCTGTTGTTGACAATAGCATCGGTGAATAGAAAGAGTGCCATATCAGGCCTTCCCCAGGGACCGTAGACGGTAAAAAAGCGAAGCCCGGTTGTTGGCAGATTATAGAGGTGACTGTAGGTATGCGCCATCAGCTCATTGGCTTTTTTACTTGCGGCATAGAGCGAAAGCGGATGATCGACATTGTCGTGCACCGAAAAAGGCATGGTTTCGTTGGCTCCATAGACTGAACTTGAGGAAGCATACACAAGATGCTTTACCCCATGATGACGGCACCCTTCGAGGATATTGAGGAACCCGAGAATATTGCTGTTGATGTAGGCATGAGGATTGATAAGGGAGTACCGCACCCCTGCCTGTGCGGCAAGATTGATCACCCGTTCAAAACTGCCTGTGCGGAAAAGCTCTTCCATTGCGTCCCGATCGGCAATGTCTGCTTTTATAAATGTGAACCCCTCGCAGGGAACCAGCATTGCAAGGCGTGCCTCTTTAAGAGAAACATCGTAATAGTCATTCATGTTATCGAGGCCGGTAACCCGATCACCGCGCTCAAGCAACTGCCTGCAGACATGAAATCCTATAAATCCGGCTGCGCCGGTCACCAGAATATGCATCAGGAGTAATCGTTAAAATGTTGCAAATATATTATCTATGGACCATACAATACCCCCTATGTCCTGTTTGAATAGTATGATAAAAACAATTCACCATCCTGACAAGACAAAAACAGTCAGCTGCTCAAGAGAAAAAAGTTTAATGCCATCAGTAAACGTTTTTTCCTTCATCAAGTAACTTATTTAGGTTATTATTATCAAAATCCGAAATTATTTAAGTATATACAGGATATGAAAAGTAAACAAAAGCTGATTCTCAATAACCCAGAAGTAATATCCGTATGAGTCGCTTTTTTGAGCGATATGAAGCAGATGCCGTCCGGTTTTTTGATGAGGTTATCTCAAAGGAAGGAATTCCCCGGCCACACTACAACAAGCTGCTTCACCGCTTCGGTCAGTTTTCAATTGACGATATAAAAGCCCGCCGAGAAATTGTTAACATTTTTTTTCGGAACCAGGGTATCACCTTCACCGTTTACGGCGAGGATGAGGGCGTCGAACGAATTTTTCCTTTCGATCTTATTCCGAGGGTTGTGCCTGCTCATGAATGGCAGACTATCGAAAAAGGTCTTGTGCAGAGAATTAAAGCGCTCAATGAGTTCCTGTACGATATCTATCACACTCAGAAAATACTTAAGGACAAAATTATTCCTCCTGAACTGATTCTCGGAAGCCAGCATTTCAGAAGGGAGTTTGTCGGGGTAAACCCTCCTCTCGGTATTTATATTCATATTACCGGCAGCGATATCATCCGGGACGGCGCCGGAAACTACTTAGTCCTTGAAGACAACCTGCGCACTCCGAGTGGTGTTTCTTATATGCTGCAGAACCGACAGGCTATGAAACGTGCTTTTCCGGTCCTTTTTGACAAATACAAGATCCGTCCGATCGAAAATTATCCTCAGGAACTGCTCCGTACACTGCAGGAAATCAGTCCTGATTCCCGTCGTGAACCAAACGTCGTGGTACTTACACCCGGTATTTACAATTCAGCATATTTTGAGCACAGCTTCCTGGCCCGACAGATGGGTGTGGAACTGACTGAAGGAAAAGATCTGGTTGTCAACGATAATAAGGTCTATACAAGAACCACCCGTGGCCTTGAAAGGGTCGATGTGATTTACAGGAGAGTTGATGATGCCTTTCTTGATCCGCTTGTATTCCGCCCTGACTCGAAGCTTGGTGTTGCGGGTCTGGTCAATGCATACCGTAAAGGAAATGTAACGCTTGCCAATGCCATCGGTACAGGAGTTGCCGATGACAAGGTTATCTACAGCTTTGTGCCTGCAATCATCAAATACTATCTCGGCGAGGATCCTATCCTGCAGAATGTACCAACCTGGCTGGCGAGCAACCCATCTGATCTTAAATATATTCTTGAAAACCTCGGCTCGCTTGTTGTGAAGGCTGCCAATGAATCCGGCGGATACGGTATGCTGGTAGGTCCGGAATCAACCATTGAGCAGCAGGAAACTTTTGCCGAGATGATTGTTGCCAATCCGCGCAACTATATCGCCCAGCCCACTATTTCGTTGTCGCGTCATCCCAGTTTTTTCAATGACACCGATCTCTGGGGCTGTCATATCGATCTTCGCCCCTATGTTTTGTATGGTAAAACTGTTACTATAGTTCCTGGAGGACTTACAAGGGTGGCCCTCAAGCGTGGTTCGCTGGTGGTGAACTCTTCACAGGGCGGAGGCAGCAAGGACACCTGGGTTGTCGATGAATAAACACTAATCTTCATTTTCATGTTAAGCCGTGTTGCCGAATCCCTGTTTTGGATGAGTCGTTATTTTGAACGTGCAGAAAACACAGCAAGGTTCCTTGACGTCAATTTCAACCTGCTGCTCGACCTCAATAAAATTACACCAATAGAAAATCCGAACTACTGGATTGCTCTTATTCTTGTTACAAGCGACAAGGTGCGCTTCAATAATCAGTACAACGAATATACTGCACGCAGCGTTACCGATTATCTGGTATTCAACAAAGATAATCCGAATTCCATTATCTCATGTATCGGTCTTGCGAGAGAAAATGCAAGGAGCATTATCGAAAGCATTTCGAGTGAGATGTGGGAGCAGGTGAATAACCTCTACCACTACCTCCAGAACATTACTCCTCAGTACGTACACAACGATCCCTACAGCTTTTATAAAGAGATAAAAAACGCATCGCATCTCTTTCAGGGAATTACTGACAACACATTCTCGCATAACGAAGGATGGGATTTCATACAGATTGCCAAGTATCTGGAGCGCAGTGACAATATTGCGCGGCTTATTGATGTGAAGTACCACATGCTGCTTTCTGAGGCTCAAAGCCAGCCTGAGATCGTTGAAGGATCGGAAGATATTATTCAATGGATGGCAGTGCTGAAAAGCTGCAGCGCATTGGAGGCATTCCGTAAAGTGTACCTTTCAAAAATAGATCCTGACAACATTCTTCGGTTTCTTATTCTTGACAGAACATTTCCGCGCAGCATTAATTTTTCGGTATGCGCTGCTGAAGATGCCCTATGGCGCATCTCAGGAAGCTCAAGGCATCGATACGTCAATAATGCTGACCGACTTATAGGAAAAATGGAGGCGGAGCTCAGTTATACCGCCATTGAAGATATATATGCGAAAGGATTGCACGTTTATTTAGAAGACCTTGAACAGAGGCTGGTTAAAGTGGGTGAACAGGTACATCTTACCTATTTTGCCTATCATACTCCTGAAATTGAATCATCGGACATTGCTGAAGCACTTCCTTTTACCGGAATTGCAGGAGGACGCCCTAACTGGAGTCAGGCTCAGCAACATCAGCAGCAGCAATAACGAGACACACTTAATAAAGAGAGCATGATTGTAAAAGTTGAACATTCCACCCTGTTTGAATATGATAATCCAATCTATGAAACAGCTACTGAAGTCAGGCTGCACCCCGACAACAATCATGCGGCTCCGCAACGTTGTGCAAGCTTCAAACTTATAGTCGATCCCCCAGCCACCATTTTTGAATACACTGATTTCTACGGAAACATTGTCAATCATTTCAACCTGCTCCAGAGTCATAAACAGGTGAAAATCGTAGCCACTTCTGTGGTTGAAACCGGTATTGGACGCAGTGCATCCTCCGAGAATGAGGATATTTTTCTGATCGACTTTACCTGCCAGAGTCGATATGTGCATTTTGATCAGGCGATACGTGACTTTGCCTCCCTTTTTGCCAACAATACCGACCATTTTCAACTTGCCGAATCGATATGCCGGCACATCAATGAATCATTCATCTACGAACCTGGAGTGACCGACGTTCACAGTACCAGTGCTGTCGTCATGGCGCTCGGACGTGGAGTCTGCCAGGATTTTGCCCATATCATGCTTGCAGCCTGCAGATATCTCGGTGTGCCTGCCCGATATGTCAGCGGGTACCTTTTTGGAGGAAGCACTCCAGATGGGCGGGATGAAGCTACACACGCATGGTGTGAAGTCTATTGCGGTAAAGAACAAGGGTGGATCGGGATGGATCCGACACACAGTACCCTTTTTGTTGATGAGCGGTATATTAAAATCGGTTCGGGGCGTGACTATGATGACGTCCCGCCAGTACGCGGTACTTATAAAGGCAATGGACTGGAGACTCTAAGGGTATCGGTCAAAGTCAGCTCAATGGAATAATAACATGTGCAATTGTACAGATTAACCGGCCCCGACATGACTACTGCATGCCGGGGATTCATTCAAAGTCAATGCCTATTGAACTACAATTGCGGAACGAAGGAGTTCATTTATTTTTATCGTCAACTCCTTGATCAAAAAGGGCTTCCGGATAAAACCCACTTCGACGCCCTCTTCCAGAAACCCGTTTCGAGCAGTAATAACGCTATCAGAACCTGACATAAACAGGGTTTTCAACTTGGGACATATCGGCAGAAGCTTTTTTGAAAGATCACAGCCGTTCATTTCCGGTAAGACTGCATCGACAAGAAGAAGATCAATATCACGCTGGTATTCATTTGCGAACCTGAGAGCTTTATCTGGTGTATCAAACGCGTGGATGGTATATCCTGTTTTTTCAAGCATACGCTTATAGAGATTCAGGGTATCAGGCTCGCCCTCGACCAGCAATATCGTTTCTTTCAACTCGAGGCTTGGAATAGGCTCCTCATCTTCAGAAAAATAGTTGTTTCCCATATAACGAGGCAAATAGAGAGTAAAGACACTTCCTTTGCCCAGTTCAGTCTGGCATTCAATATATCCCTGGTTCTGTTTGGCAATACCATAGGCTATCGACAAACCAAGACCCATGGCTTTTCCTGCATCCCGGGTAGTAAAAAAAGGTTCAAAAATATGGGGAAGATTCTGTTTTTCAATCCCAATGCCGTTATCGGTCACGGCAAGCTTCACATAGTTACCGGGAACAAGGCAGGTGTGATCGGCGGCACAATCTTGCGGATCAATAAAAATCCTGCTGGTTTCGATAGTGATCCGACCTTTACCGGTGATTGCATCACGGGCATTGAAACAGAGGATGGCAAGAAGCTGATCAATTTGCGAGGGATCAATTTTTACCAGAGTTTTTTGTCTGTCAGGTATCCAGTCAAGCGAAATCTGTTCGCCGACAAGCTCTCTCATAGCACTCAACTTCCCTTCAACAAGAATATTTAACTCGAGAACGATTGGCATAACGGCACCACTTCGAGCAAAAATCAAGAGTTGACTCATCATTTCGGAAGAACTGCACGTGGTTTCCAGAATATCCCTCAGGTTATTGACCAGTGAGATACTTAAATGCTGGTGATCCAAGGCCATCTTGACGTTACCAAGAATGATATCGAGCATCTGACTGTAATTACAGCCAATTCTTTTGATAACATTGCCGACAAATGCCATTTTCTGAGCATGAATCAATGAAGTGTTAACATTCATTTCAGACTGTTCAGCACGCTTACGAAGAACAAGATCACTTGCAAGTTCCGCAAAACTCGTTACCACACATTCATCATACTCATCATAATTTGAAGATTTGCCACCGACCCCGACAATCGCAGTGACCATATCCCCTTTTATGATTGGTACAACCAATGTCCGCATGAATTTTGAATGATCATCCGGTTTGTTGCAGTTAATTGCTTTAGTATTGCATTCATTATGAATCATGGTTTTCTGCGACCGTAATACCTCAAGAAAAAGCTCTTTCTGGTTTAACGAGCCTCGTTTACCACCTGATTCCGTACAACCCATATTCATGTTCGAATTGCCGGACAATACCTGCAAGTCAGGTACTCTCATATCGTCCGCAAGAAAGTAGCAAAAGCCGACTGTACTGTCTGTCAGGCGTTCGGCCTCATCCATCGTAGCTTGAAGAAGTTCTTCAATTGAACAGGTATCAGCTTTGTCAAACAGGCTCGTACGAAAAAGAGTGTGAAATTCTATGCCCTTGCGCGCCGTTATATCATGAAGCAACCCTACGATGAAGGAATGTCCCTTGTCTGCAACACATTGTAAATGCAGTTCACCCCAGAATAGGGAACCATTTTTTCTGCGGAAGTGCCATTCGAGGACCTGAGTCGGAAGGTGGTTTGTTCCGGTTTTACTTATAGCGGCAAGAGCTCCGGGAATTTCTTTTTCTTCCTCAAGAAATCCTGCAACCGATTTCCCTGTCATTTCATTCGGCATAAACCCAAACAGGTTTTCCGCAGCCGGCGAAATATAGTTCAATATCGAGTTTTTATCAGATATAAAAACAGCACCATCAAGGTGCTCTATCATGGAACGATATTTATGTGCTGCCTGAATCAGATTATCTTCCACCTGCTTACGTGCTGTTATGTCGAGTATCATACAGATAACAAAAGGGTTACCCTCAATTATTATCCTTCTGCCCGTCATCATGAACCAGCGTAACTCCTGTTCACCTTGAAAAAGAACTCTTGCTTCTGCAGTTTCTTCGTAGCCTTTTGAAAGAACACTGAGCAGTTTTTCTTTTATAAGCGGCTGATCAGCATGATAAATCAGCTTATCAATGACATTGATACGATCTTTCTTTCTGAGAGGTTTGACTGTTGCTTTTTGCTGGAAGGAGTCACTCCAACTGACATAATACCCTTTGGTATCAATAACGAAAACGGAGTGAAGCACAACCTGTGAAATGCCATTACTTGTCACCTGGACATCCTCCCCGGAATGTTTCCGGCTAAGGGCTCGAATGTCTGTTTTTTTACTGCGCCTTGTTTTCTGCATTGGTATGGGGTTAAATTCTAAAGGTCCAAATCCTTGGGGAAAGAGAAGAGAAATAGAATACAGGTACCGTGCAGCTTATGGTCCATCATGGGTGGCGCGCTGGAATTCAGTGTAGGTGCAAGTTGTCGGCTGCAAAAAAACTTATATTACGTTTTAATATCTTCAATGTACTATAATTTTCATTACAACCGCATTATATTACGTATAATATTTCTTTATTACTCAATAAAATCACTTTGCATTGTAATATTTTATCGTATAGGTGTGATAGCACCTAAATCAGACGATAGCCATGTTGCCTGCTTTTTTTTATGCAGCTCATTGGCTACCTTGATACTATGAAATTCAGCATCATTACCACGGATCCTTACTCTTCAGCCCGATGCGGAGTGCTTGAAACCGCCCATGGAACTATTCCTACCCCGGTTTTTATGCCTGTCGGCACTCGCGCAAGCGTCAAATCCGTTGAACCCCATGAACTGAAGGAGGTCAATGTTCATATTATTCTGGCGAATACCTACCACCTCTATCTGAAACCGGGAAATGACATTATTTTTAAAGCCGGCGGTGTGCATAGGTTTATGAACTGGGATGCTCCTCTTTTGACGGACAGTGGCGGCTATCAGGTTTATTCTCTCTCTCTGTTGCGCAAGATCACTGAAGAGGGTGTCATGTTCAAGTCGCATCTTGATGGTTCAAAACAGCATTTTACTCCTGAAAATGTTGTTGATACCCAGCGCATTATCGGCAGCGATATTATGATGCCTCTCGATGAGTGCCCGCCTTCGACAGCCGAAAAAGAGTACATCCGCAAATCCGGGGAACTGACCATCCGCTGGGCTGAACGGGCAAAAAATCATTTTGCTTCGACCTCTCCTCTTTACAGGCATGAGCAATACCTTTTCGGCATAACACAAGGCGGGGTCCATGAGGATCTGCGTAAAATTTCGATTGAAGCTCTGGTCGATCTTGATTTTGACGGATATTCCATAGGGGGGATGGCTGTGGGTGAGCCCGCTCAGGAAATGTACCGTATCCTTGAACTTTCACATGCGCTGCTTCCTGAAGATAAACCGCGCTATCTTATGGGGGTAGGTACTCCTGAAAATATCCTGAACGCTATTGAACGGGGGGTAGATATGTTTGACTGCGTTATCCCCACCCGTGAGGGGCGAAACGGCAGGGTCTATACTCGACATGGAAAGATGAACCTGCGCTCGGCAGTGTATGCTGAGGACTTTTCTTCAATCGATGAAGGGTTCGACAACCATGTCTGCCGAAATTTTTCGCGTGCTTATATCCGTCACCTGCTGAATGTTGGTGAAATTCTCGGCCTTAAACTCTGCACGCTGCAGAATATTTCTTTTTTCATGTGGCTTACTGCAACGGCACGAACACACATAGAACAGGGCTCTTTCAAAGAGTGGATAACAGATTTTCTTGAACGATTCAACCACCATGAAAAAGCATAAAGTATTTCTTCTGAGCCTCGGCTGCTCTAAAAACACGGTCGATTCCGAACGTCTGATGGCTCAGGCTGAAGCATCGGGCATCATCTTTACCGAGAAGGCCGATGATGCTGAAACTATTCTCATCAACTCCTGCGGCTTCATTGCCGATGCAAAAGAGGAATCCATCAACGAAACTCTGGCCGCCATCTATAAAAAAGAGGAGGGGTTCATCAAACGAGTTTTCGTGATGGGATGCCTCACCGAACTCCATAGAGCAGAGCTTCTGGAAGAGATGCCTGAAGTTGACGGTTTTTTCGGCACCCGTGAACTGCCTGATGTGCTTGCTGCAATAGGAGCTGAGTACCGTGAAGAGCTCTACGACCGTCGTTCACTGCTGACACCTCCCCATTATTCTTATCTCAAGATTGCCGAAGGATGCAACCGGGCCTGTTCATTCTGCTCAATTCCGAAAATCAGGGGCCGATACCATAGCCAGCCTCCTGAACAGCTGCTGAGAGAAGCTGCTCTGCTGAAAAGCACCGGCGTCAAAGAACTGAATGTCATTGCCCAGGATATAAGCCTTTATGGGTATGACCTGGCGGGAAAAACATTGCTGAATGATCTTGTGCTGCGCCTTTCAGACATTGGATTTGACTGGATCAGGTTGCTCTATGCTTACCCGGTTAACTTCCCGCTTGAGGTAATTGATACCATGCGTGAGCGTGAGAATATCTGCAACTACCTCGATATTCCACTGCAGCATTGCAATAGCCGCATCCTGCAATCGATGAACCGGGGCATTGATAAAATTCAAACGGTACAACTCCTTGAGACCATCCGGGAGAAAAATCCCGATATCCGTCTGCGGACAACCATGATCGCGGGCTATCCCGGGGAAACACGGGAAGAGTTTGAAGAGCTGCTTGAGTTCGTTGAGACAAGCCGTTTTGACAGGCTGGGCTGCTTTCCTTACTTTCATGAAGAGCATGCGCCGGCTTATGCGCTTAAGGAGACACTCAGTACTGAAGAAAAACAGGAACGTGTTGCAGAGATCATGGAACTGCAGGAAGAGGTTTCGGAAGAGAAGAACCGGATATTCGAGGGAAAAGTGATAAAGGTACTGATCGACCAGATCGAAGAAGACAGTGCTTTCGGCAGAACGGAATATGATGCTCCGGAGGTTGATAATGATTGTATCATTACAATTGGCGATACGCCTGTCAACGTGGGTTCGTTCTGCTTTGCAAAAATCAATGATACTAATGCTTTTGAGTTGCACGGTTCAGTCGTTGAATTATGAGCATAAGGTATATCAAACCCCATAGTTCTTCAGCTGGAGACAGTTTATCAGAAAAAGTACTCTCTCAGGTCCGAAAGGAGTTCGGAGCAGAGGTTGAACCCTTTACCCTTCACAATCCGGTACCTGAACTCCTCGCCAGCGCATGGATGGCATGCAGGGAAACACTGCTTGCAGGTGAGGGAGCCCGTGATGCAAAAGAGCTTGTTGCAGCTGCTGTTTCAGACATTAACCGCTGCCCATACTGTGTCGATGCCCACAGCATCATGCTGCTGGAATCCTCTGGACATGATTACCAGGAAGCGCTTGCAGATCCAAACCTTGGAAAAATTGCCTCATGGGCATCGGCAACTCGGACACCTGACTCGCCGATTCTGCATTCACCTCCTTTTCTTGACTCAGAAGCCCCTGCATTTATAGGAACAGCTGTCTTTTTTCACTACATCAACCGTATGGTGACCATACTGCTCGGTGAGTCCCCGCTCCCCTTTTCCAGCGGACTTCCAAAAAAAGTTTCGCTTCACCTTGCCGCATGGTTTTTCGGTGGTGCTATCCGCCTCGCCAAGGTACCTGGAGCATCGCTTGATCTCCTGCCTGAAGCTGCATTGCCAAACGACCTTTCATGGGCAAAAGCCTCTCTGCCGATAGCAGGTGCATTTGCTCGATTTGCGAAGGCAGTAGAACATGGTGGTGTGCTTTCCCTCTCGGAAGATGTCCGGGCAGCTGTCAGCACATCAGCAGGAGACTGGGACTGCAGTAACCCTGCCATGAATGATGTATGGTTTGAAAACAAAATCGCGCACCTTCAGAGCGAAGACAAGGCTGCGGGAAAACTTGCTTTCCTCACGGCATTTGCTCCTTACAAGGTAGATGAAAAGTGTGTTCGAGCTTTTTCAGAGCGCTTCCCTGGTGACGACATACTTATCTCCGCGCTTGCGTGGAGCAGTTTCACTGCTGCCAGAAGAATCGGCTCCTGGCTTTAACCTTCCCTATAATATCACACTCATTATACATCGCATTTCTATTCAATTTGTTATTTTTTAGAAACAGAAGGCTATAAATGTCGTCCTCCTTGTTATACCATATTTATGGTATTTTTATGGTATATGCTTGGAGAGCTTGAAAAGATTGGGTTTTATTAACCGTTATGAATTTAACGTAGAGACTATGAGCACTATACCTGAAAGAACTGTTCGCTGCTCCAGCACTTCGTGCTGTCAGGAAAGGGAGTGCACTGTAATAAGGAAATCCGGTTCGTGTCGATAGTGCAATTGAGCACTTTTCAACAGCCGGTTCCTGATAATGCAGAGAACCGGCTTTTTTTTTTGCCATACTAATTTTTGAACATTATTAACACATTACAAGGAGAAGAGCATGAACCTTCAAGGAATAAAAAAAATAACTCTTGCTGCAGCGATCATTCTGGCCTCGGGTATACCCGGAACAATTGCCGGTGCAGCGGAAAGTTCAACACTGCTTAATGTTTCTTATGATCCAACAAGGGAGCTTTATCAGAGCGAAAACAGCGCGTTTATTCAATACTGGCAAAAGAAAAGCGGTCAAACCGTTGTAATCAACCAGTCGCACGGAGGATCAGGAAAGCAGGCTCGCGCAGTCATTGACGGACTGGAAGCTGATGTGGTAACTCTGGCTCTTGCTTATGACATCGATGCTATCGCTGACAGCAAACTACTGGACATCAACTGGCAGAAGAGACTGGCCAGCAACAGCACTCCATATACCTCCACCATCGTCTTTGTTGTCAGAAAAGGAAATCCAAAGCAGATCAAAAACTGGGATGATCTTATTAAACCGGGTGTATCAGTCATCACTCCAAACCCAAAAACATCCGGTGGTGCCCGCTGGAACTACCTGGCGGCATGGGGTTACAAGCAAAAACAAACCGGTTCTGCTGAGCAGGCAAAAACTTTTATCAAGGCATTATACAAGAATGTCCCGGTGCTTGATACCGGTGCCCGTGGCTCAACATTGAGCTTTGCTCAGCGCGGTCTGGGCGATGTGCTTATTGCATGGGAAAATGAAGCTCATCTGATTCTTAAAGAGTTTGGTTCTGACAAGTATGAAATCGTTTCTCCATCGGTAAGTATACTGGCCGAACCTCCTGTAGCTGTCGTTGATAAAAATGTTGCGAAGCACGGTACCCGTAAGCTTGCAGAAGCCTATCTGAACTTCCTCTATACACCAAAGGCACAGGAGATTATTGCAGAAAACTATTACCGTCCGCGTAATCCTGCAGCTTTGAAAAAATATGCGGCGAACTTCCCCAAAATCAAGCTTTTTACCTTGGGCGAAGTGTTCGGTAACTGGCGTACTGCACAGAAAACCCATTTTAACGACGGCGGTGTTTTCGATCAGATTTACACGCCCTGAAGCAGGGTTCTTCACCACTGAACTGCAGAATAATTATCTGGAAAACGGGGTAAAGCCTCCTGTCCCGTTTTCCACTGCGGTTCGCATCAAAAAGATCAACGATGGGATTGTTTCAGAGAAAAAGACGCAACATTCTTCCGGGTTTCGGGCTGTCGATGGGGTACACGGTTTTTTACCTTTCGGCAATTGTCATTGTACCGCTGAGCATGATCTTTTTTAATACCATTCCTATGGGATGGGAACCATTTGTTCATGCTGTTACAGCTCCTCGTGTTCTTGCATCTTACAGACTGAGTTTTTCCACAGCTTTCTTTGCTGCGATTTTCGATGCATTGGCAGGCCTTCTGACCGCATGGGTGCTGGTGCGCTATCGTTTCCCCGGTAAAGGGCTGCTGGACGCCCTTGTCGATCTGCCTTTCGCCCTGCCAACGGCAGTAGCCGGCATCTGCTTTGCAACTCTTTATTCACCAATGGGCTGGTTTGGACAGATCCTCGCTCACTGGAACCTGCAGATCATCAACACACCTACAGGAATAGTGATTGCACTGATATTTATCGGCTTCCCGTTTGTTGTCCGCACTATTCAGCCTGTTCTTGAAGAGGTGGAACAGGAAATTGAAGAGGCTGCGCACTGCCTTGGAGCAACACGGTGGCAGACCTTCAGGAAAATCCTTCTTCCTCATCTCTTCCCTGCTCTGCTTACGGGAGTCACTCTCGCTTTTGCCCGAGGCATCGGAGAGTACGGATCAGTAATCTTCATCGCAGGCAATCTGCCGATGAAAACCGAGATCGCTCCATTGATGATTATGTCGAAGCTCGATCAGTTTGACTATGCTGGAGCGTCAGCCGTTGCGCTTGTGCTTCTCTGTATTTCATTTTCCATGCTTCTGCTGCTGAATGCAGTGCAGGAGTGGCAACAGAAAGAATACAATTCATAATCCATGCCACAACCCGAATCAGCGAAGAGTACTCCACCCGTTGTCAAAAAAAGAATAACCGATCCTCGATCAGTTCAGGTTTTTCTGGTCGGATTTACCTATCTCTTTTTTATCGGATTTATCTTTCTGCCGCTTGGACTGGTTTTTTCCCAGGCTTTCCAGAAAGGATGGAGCTTTTATCTTGAATCCATCCGAGAACCATACGCTATAGAAGCGGTAAAACTAACGCTTCTGACTGTCGCCATTGTTGTACCGGTTAATGCTGTTTTCGGTGTGGCAGCTGCATGGGCTATTACGAAATTCAACTTCAAGGGAAAGAGCGCTCTGAAAAGCCTGCTTGACCTTCCCTTTGCAGTCTCTCCGGTTATTGCCGGTCTTATTTTTGTCCTCCTTGTCGGCAGCCGGACAACTTTTGGTTCATGGCTTGGTGAACATGGTATAAAAATTATCTTTTCAACCCCGGGAATTATCATAGCCACCATATTTGTAACGTTTCCGTTTATCGCCCGCGAACTGATACCTTTAATGGAAGCTCAGGGAAGGGATGAAGAGGAAGCAGCCCTGACACTGGGTGCAAAAGGATGGCAGATTTTTGGAAAAATCACTCTTCCAAATATACGATGGGGACTTATATACGGCATGATTCTTTGCGGAGCGCGCTCAATCGGAGAGTTTGGCGCGGTATCTGTAGTTTCGGGACATATCCGCGGGCAGACGAACACCATTCCGCTGCATGTTGAAATTCTCTACAGCGAATACAACTTTACGGCATCGTTTGCCGTTGCATCACTTCTCGTCTTTCTTGCTCTGCTTACTGTGGTTATCAAGGGTGGAATAGAAAAACAATTTCAGAAAAAAAGCTTTCATCTTTAGGATCTGACATGGGTATAGAACTGCAGAACATTACCAAAACATTTGGCGAGTACAAAGCGATTGACAATCTCAGTCTAAGCATACCTTCAGGAGATCTGATTGCTCTTCTGGGTCCTTCGGGATGTGGGAAAACCACGCTGCTACGCATTATTGCCGGATTGGAACTGGCCGACTCAGGAAAAATCATTCTTGAAAACAAGGATACCACGAACCTTCCTCCACGAGAAAAAAATGTCGGTTTCGTTTTTCAGCATTATGCACTGTTCAGACGTCTTACTGTTTTTGAAAATGTAGCTTTCGGGCTTAAAGTGCTCCCGTTCAGACAACGCCCTGCACGGAAGGAAATACGCGAAAGGGTGGAACATCTTCTGAAGCTGGTACAGATGGATTGGGCGCTTAAACGTTACCCTTCGCAACTTTCAGGCGGTCAGCGTCAGCGTGTTGCTTTGGCAAGAGCTTTAGCCGTGAACCCCAGAGTTCTCCTCCTTGATGAACCATTTTCAGCATTGGATGCAAAGGTACGGCAGGAACTTCGACGCTGGTTAAGAAAACTGCACGATGAAATCCACGTCACCAGTATTTTCGTTACCCACGACCAGGAAGAGGCTCTTGAACTGGCTGATAAAATTGTCGTGATCAACAAAGGCCGGATTGAACAACAGGGAACCCCGCAGGAGGTCTACGATCATCCGGCAAATGCCTTTGTCTACAACTTTCTGGGAAATGTCAACGTCTTTCATGGACGTATCAAAAACGGCAAGGTCAGCCTCGGTAATCACCATCTTGATGTGCCTGATGAGCTGAAAAACGTTGAAGAAAAAACAAGTCAGACCTTTGTACGGCCTCATGAAATCGGTATAAGCAGAATACGCAGTAACGACAATGACCTTGAAGGAACGATCCGTGAGGTTCGTCTTCAGGGTGGACAGATAGGATTGAACATAGAGTGCGAAGGCCTTGACGGAGCCATTGAAGCTGAAGTCCCGAGAGAGCTTTTTATAAATCTTCAACTTGCCAAAGGGGTTCAGGTTTTTGTTACCATTAACCGTGTCCGAGTGTTTACCGGGGATTATGAGATTTAATGCCTCATCTGTGCTTTATAATTGCTGGAAAAAAGCTTGTGGTTTTACAAAAGTGACAGTATAGCGAATCAATAGTGTCGACTTGCGCTTATACTGTCACGATTGCATGGCCCGTTACGGATAAAGCAATACAATCTGCCAGATTTTTTTTTGTACAGGGAACAGGTTTTATTTCACTCAAAAGAATACCCTCGGCTACTCAGCCATTGTTTAGAATCAGGTTCGTTAAGCTTTGCTGCTTTTTTATAATCTGCCAAGGCTCCATCTTTATCACCAAGGTGGCCTTTTGCTGTCCCTCTATTAGTATAAGCTACACCATAATTTTGTGTTAACTCAATCGCCTTTGTATAGTCTTCAATCGCACCACTGAAGTCCCCTATAGCTGTTTTAGCATTTCCACGATTATTATACGCTATGACGTATTTAGGGTTTAGCTTAATTGCTATTGAGTAATCGGATATCGCACCGGCGTAATCTCCCTTTTTAGCTATTTCTATACCCCGATTAGAGTACGCAAAGGAGTTTTTTGGATCCAGCTCTATAGCCTTATTGTAGTCGGCTATAGCTCCAAGGGCATCGCATTCAGTACCCTTAACTATACCACGATGCAGGTATGCATAAGAATCTTTGGGATTTTGTTCAATGGCTTTTGTATAATCCTCTATAGCTCCCCTGAAATTATTTGTTTTAAACTTTGCAGCAGCACTTGTGCAAAGACTTTTTGTATCCTTTGCAGCATAACCTGCAGGGCACTCAAGCATTATAGCGGTAATCGCTATTACAATTATTATCAAATATTGTTTCATTGGCCAGCTCCTGATTTTTTTACATTTATTTTACTATATATAAATTTCACAACTCAAATAATAAATGCATATTTTGAGCCAAAATGGTCAATAAGCACCAAACCTAAACCATCTAATATTCTATTAAACATAGAGTTATTTGATAAATGCTTTTTTTAATCTCTGTTATTGAACTTCATAACTGTAACCTTTATCACCATAAATCGAGACAGCTGCGAGATACAATACGAGACAAAATATAGTGCCACTATGTATGTTCATTTATATTGAAATAAATATTCTTTTATGAAGTATTGCACACCCTCGCATGAAATGATATATTTGCTTATGAGCATGGTTGATGTGAAATGATTATCTGTAATTGTTTGACGTCCACTTACTCTTCACTACCCCTAACCCCAAAAAATGACTTATACGGTTTTATCTCCCGATAAGTGTTGCTTGTGAATTATGGGAAATTCTTGCACTGACTCCCCCAACATCAGATTTTCTTATTCCACACATTATGCGTAAAAATACACATCACCTTCGTTATTGGCTTTATGTTGCTGCCCTGATGGTAAGTTTTGAATGTATCTCTTTTTCAAATACGGCTGCAAAAAGTGAAAACAAGGCTTATTTTGGCGCTGAACAAACCTCTAATGATGTTCAACTGGTAGCTAACTGGGTTGTCCAATCGCATGATAATCACGGAATGCCATTTGTTATCGTTGATAAAAAGCAAGCAAAAATCTTTATTTTTGATGCTGAAGGTAAAATTTTAGGCGCAGCACGAGCGCTGCTTGGTATGGCTGAGGGGGATTATGACCCGGAAGGTATCGGAAATAAGAGTCTGGCACAGATCCCCCCGAAACAACGTATAACTCCAGCTGGCAGGTATATAGCTCGTTTAGGAAATAATGGACATGGAGGATTGTATCTTTGGGTTGATTATGACGCTAATCTCGCAATTCACGCTGTTGTTAACCCCCCTGGGCAAAGACGTCTGGAACGTATAGTTTCACCGGATCCCAAAGAACACAGGATTTCATGGGGATGCATCAATATCCCTGTAATTTGTTTTAATGATATTATTTGTCCACTTTTCAAGAAAAGTAAAGGTATTGTCTATATACTTCCGGAAACAAAATCTCCAATTGCTTTCTTCGGAATTTCACCCGACTATTTAGTTACTAAATAATGAGTTACTTAACATGTAAATTCTCTTAAGCCTTATGGTGAGAGGAATTATTCTCTTATTGATCATCAGAAAAAGCATTCCTTGATCGAAATTTCTCCTATCTGTTGTTAATCAGGATGTCAGCATGACCACGATGCCTGCTTAACTTTTGTAAAAAGAATAGTTATCCTTTTTACAAATTGATGGTTTTTTGTATTTTTTTTACTTCGTATTCGAAATACATTAATGACCACCAATTACACCTATGCAGTATTACCATTGTCGTTGGAAAATAATAACGTTGTTTTTCGTGGCGTTGACATTTATATCGTCAACAGCTTCTGCACAGGATAAACTGCTTTTTTCCGGATTTGCTTTTTCAGGAAACTATGAAAACAGAAAGGAACTCTATCCATATAGTTCAACAGTAGAATTATTAAAAAGCGATAATGGACAACCGTTGCTCAATAAAGTGTTTTATGAAAAAATAAAAAGCCGGCCTCATGAAGATGCACGATTAACAACAGAGCTTGGCAGAATTGGTCAGGGGAATCAAATTACGGTCGCTTTCGCCCTTACGTATGAGAAGGTTGAGTATATGGAACTGGATGGGCATCTGCTTTTATTTCTTGGTATAAATGCAAATGTTCTCGCTTTCGACAGAGCATCAAAACAATTGATTGCTGCTTATCCTCTTCGGATACGATATCATGACACCGTCAATCAGCGGCTCAGTGATGAACAGATTGTGGTGTTGTTCAAAAAGCTCTATTTAACAAACGAATTAGGAATCAACCCATTTGACGAATGGCTGAACAAGTTTGCCGGTATCACGTTTAAAGGACGCCATACAAAGTATCTGCAGGTAAAAAATATTGATATAGAACCTGAAGCCCTGAAGATGGTTACTGCTAACAATCAAAGCCCGAAGGCTCTAAAAAATCTTATTGCTAATGAATTAGAGTCGTCAATAGCTTCAACAAATAATATTCCTATCATACCCTGGAGCCCTGGTGAAGTTGTCGGAAGGGTTATGGCATTAAGGTTCTGTGATGGTAATACTTTTAATTTAAACCTGCCTAATCCTGATTACGAGGTTGATTTTGCTCTTCGTGCCTTTCGAGGAACAGAAGTTGAGGGTGCTTACTCTAAACAAAAGATCTATCGCACCTTGGGAACAATTAAAATTTACGAGCCTGGTTCAAAAAAATATCTCTTGAATGAAAACATTTATAACACTCAAATTGTAACTCTCGCCAAAGCTTATGATGCAAAAATTGAAGATTGGGAACAATACAAAAAAACTTTAAACGAGTTACTTTATGATACTTCAAAACAGTTTTCATCTGTAAATTCAGGCTGGATTAAAGAGCATGCTTCAAGAGGTGCTGAAGCGATTAACACTTTTCATGATGCTTCAAAAAAAATAGATCAATTAAAATAACCTGATAAAAACCATGAGATTTAAATCATTATTACTCCTTGGTGCGCTATCGCTTTTTATCTCTGAACCGTCTATGGCCGAACCTATGAGGTCAACCCATTCGCTTTTCACCTTTTTATTTATGGCACGAAAAGCAACCTCAATCACACAATTTGATGAAAGAAGAACTGATGTTCGGGTACGGAAAAATACTTCGCCAGGCTCGTTAGGTTTTGTATCAGGAACTCAGATGGAGCAAACAGGCGGGAGCACTCTAAGAAAAGCCGATGCCGTTACCTATGAGGTTACGAGTTCCCAGGATATAGATTCTGCTATGGGAGAAGTTCTGACTAATGCAGGAATTGAGTATGCCGCTTATGATGATGTGATGATCAATGGAGGTGGACCTGATCCTGCGGTCATCAAACCTGAATTTGTCCATAAAGATGATTTAAGCGCGCAAACAAGAGCAAAAATCATTACTGCGTCCAGAAAGTGCGATGTCCGCTATTTGGCTACCGGAACTATTGATATCGGAGTTAATGATGTCGATCCGGTATCAGGAAACAGGCGTGTCTATGTTTCAGTACGTGCTAATCTCTGGGATATCAGCACAACACTGCCAAGAAAGGTCGGCTCAGTAGGTCCTGTTCAATTTTCAGGCCTGGGACCTGACCAAAGCGTCGCAAGCCGTAATGCGCTTATCGTTGCCGCAAAAGAAACAGCATTGAGCCTTGTTGATCAATTGAACGCAAAAGGAGTTCGATAACATGAAGTTACGAGCATTGGTACTTGTCGGAGCATCACTCCTGATTGCGTCACCGGCAAAGGCAGGATTCGGCTTGCCCGATATTCTCATCAGCAGTGATTCACACGGAGGAAATTCACATGTCAGAGAAGTTGTTCATGATTGCAGAAGGGCTTTGCATAATTATCTTGAGTCACAATACCTCATTATAGATGCGTTAGACCTGAAAGAGGAGTTGGCCGCCAGAAAAGCCACACTTAAATTTGCAGAAAAAGGCAGCGCTGGCGAGTCTGACGATGACCTGATAGCAGAATCCAATGCATGCAGCGACGTTATACAACCACGTATTGAATCAAATAAACGTCTGGATGCCGAGCATAAACAACTTGCTGGAGCTGCAGCACTGAGGTATGTTCGAGCTGTCATTGAAACAAAGAAAATGGTTGGGGCCCTTACCAGTGTCAAGACATCATCGCTCGGTTTCAGTGACGTCGGCCCTGTTTTGTTCTTAGTTAGAAATGTTCCTCCATTAGTTTCAAATGCTGTTTCTACAACTGGTAAACTATTGCATTATTTATCTGCTAACAATGTTGATGTTACAGAGGCAAATAAAGCTGCTGGCGACCTTGGTGTATAGATACCTGTTAATTAATTTTATAATGTCATGATAAAATATAAATCATTCTTAACTGCAGTAGCATTTGTTGGGATTATGGTGTCTGGCGTCAAGGTTTCCTATGCTGATGCTGCTTTCTGGAAAGAGAGGGACAATGAAGATGCTGCAGCACAAGAGACATTGCACCAGCAGAAGCTTGAGATCATGGATCAAAAAGCAGAGGCGAAATTGCGGCTGCAACGAGAAAAAACTGAACAGGAGCGATTGCGGTTGGAACGAGAAGATGTCAGGCTTGAGGAGCGAGAGTTACGGAATGAACGACTGAGGCCTCAGAATAACTATATCATCGTGGAGCCATAATTTTCAAAAATATGAAACTGCCATGAAAACAGCTTTTTTTGCATTAGTCATGAGTCTGAGTCTCATCGGGTGTTCCTCAACAGACTCAATAAGTTCGCAAAACAGGCAGAATATGACCGGCCTTTACACTGGGATGCCAAGACAAAACGTCTTGGCATCCATGGGCACAAACACCATAAGGAGTGCTGACGGTCGACTGATTAACAATCCATACCGTACAGAAATATACCGTTCACCACGGCACGAGTTTGAGCTGTTGCTCTATTTCACAGCTGAAAACCGCCGTGGTGACGGCATTACTAATGATGATCTGACTCCACTGGTTATTATGGACGGAAAGCTTGATGGCTGGGGTTGGTCTTACTGGAACACACTTGTACAGAAGTATGAACTGCGCCTCTGACATAGAGGAACATTTGGGGATGTTCAGAATCCTTTCTCTTTCAGTTCACGATATTTATCACAACCTTCCTGTATTCCGTTATCACATGATTTTCCGAACCACTCTTTTGCAACACTTTTATCCTGCCTGACACCTTTACCATCAGCATACAAAGCCCCAAGTATAAATTGAGCCGCTGCATATCCCTGATCAGCAGCAAGCCGATACCATTTTATGGCTTCTGTATAGTCCTGCCGTACACCTTTACCCTTTTCGTACAATTTCCCAAGATTTGACTGAGCAGCAGCATCGCCTTTATCGGCTGCAAGATGAAAGTACCTGGCCGCTTCAACATAATCCTGCCGAACACCTTTACCGTAAGCATGCAACATACCAAGATTGTAGAGAGCTGAAACACTTCCCTTATCAGCAGCAAGTCGATACCATTTTACAGCCTCAGCGGAGTCCTGCCTGACACCTTCTCCCTTTTCATACAGCATCCCGAGATTTGACTGAGCAGCAGCATCACCTTGATCTGCAGCATGACGGTATGCTTGTACCTCAGATGGCGTCACTGCTTTTGCAATAGTGAAAAGGAGCATTGAACAAAAAACGGATATAACTATTTTTTTAAGCATAGATATCGATTTTTAAGTTTGAGATGACGGAAAAGTGGTTGAATAGTTCATTATAAGCATAACAAAATAAAAATAGCGTGTTGTTTTTCAGCCGAGATATGCAGCCATTACAGCCGGGTTCTCTGCAAGGTCCTTGCTGGCGCCTTCTAAAACAACGCTGCCGCGTTCAATGATATAAGCGCGGTCAGAGAGTGCAAGAGCGATCCTGGCAAATTGCTCGGACAGCAGGATGGTCATCCCTGAGGCATGGAGTGAACGGATTGCTTCGAACACCTCTTTGACCACTACAGGGGCAAGGCCCATCGAAGGTTCGTCGAGTACCATAAAGCGTGGACGTGCCATAAGGACACGACCGATTGCAAGCATCTGCTGCTCTCCCCCGGAAAGGCTCCCCGCCTGCTGCAACCGGCGTTCTCCAAGTCGGGGAAACATGCCGTATATGCGCTGCAGATCGCCGGAAGCTGCCCGTCTGAAGGGCCCGAATGATGGCAGGCGCGGGTAGGCGCCAAGAAAAAGGTTCTCCTCGACCGTAAGCGGACCAAACACACGCCGTCCCTCGGGACACAGGCAAAGACCTCTCCTGGCGACCTCGCTGGCAGGAAGTCCGGTTATCTCTTTTCCGTCGAAGAACACCCGTCCTGCCCGAGGTATGAGAAGACCACATAGAGCTTTCGCCAACGTACTTTTTCCCGCACCGTTTGCTCCAACCAGCGCAACACATGAACCTTCAGCAACCTTTATAGAAATACCCCGCACAGCATCATCACCGCTATATCCAGCGCGCAGGTTTTCAACGTTCAGCATAATTGCGGCTCCGATTTACTTTGTACACTTGTGTGATCATCATCTGCTCCAAGATATGCCTCAATTACTTTCGGATTATGACGAACCTGATCCGACGTTCCAAGTGCAATCAGACGGCCTCCATCCATCACTGCGACCCGGTCACACAGTTCAGCGACAACGTCCTGATGGTGCTCAATAAGCAGAATCGGCACCCCGGCACGCTTAATTGAAACAACCAGATCAACAAGACGGGCAATATCAGGCTTGGACATACCAGCTGCCGGTTCGTCAAGCATAAGAAGACGGGGGCGGGTAGCTAAAGCCCTCGCAATTTCAAGAAAACGAAGATCTCCGTATGACATCTCTGAACAGCGCTGCCGCGCCTTCTCCTCAAGAGCTACCACGCGAAGCCAACCCATAGCCTCCGATTTACCTCCGTCGTGTTGACAAACAAGAATTGACTCCAACGCAGTCAAGCCGGAAAAAGGCTGCAGATTTTGAAATGTTCGAGCAGCTCCAGCTGAGGATGCAGACATCAAACTACCTGGAAGCGGTCTTGTACCGGCAATTTCTATAGTGCCAGAGTCGGGCGCATAGAGCCCTGATACTAAATTGATAAACGTTGTCTTACCAGAACCATTGGGTCCAATCAACCCAAGAATTTCATCCTGACCAATATCCAACGTAACGTTATCCACGGCCCTCACACCTCCGAAAGATTTACTGAGCTTCAAAACATGCAAGGGCTCCGAAACGGAGATTCCTGCCGGCCTGAATCCTCCTGACACTGGCGGTAATGGATCAGGTGTAAATCGTATAAGTTTATGCAAAGCAGAAACAACAGCCCCGGCAAGACCATCGGGAAGACCTACAACTGCGGCAAAAAGGAAAAGTGCAAATATCCCTTTGCGCCACTCTTCTACGTTGTTCGCAAAAAGAGAGAGAATCAAAGCCGCTGCCATAGCTACTGCAGGAGCAGCTTCCTTGAATGCGGGAACCTTACGGGAGATAAGTGACCTGAAAATTGGAAAAAGTGTTAAAATACAACCGAAACTGACAAGAGTTGAAAAAAGTGTCCGATTCGAAAGCAAGTTAGGCAGCATAGCCACAACCGCCGCTCCGGCAAAGGCACCCCACTGGCTCCGACGTCCTCCAAAAACTACGCCAAGCAGCAACATAACCATCAAGTCATACCCGAAGGCAGCAGGCTGCAGGTAACCGAAATTCAACGCATGCAAGGCACCGGCAAGACCGGCAAGTGCGCTTCCCCAGGCAAAAGCCAATACCTTGTGTCTTAATGTACCTATCCCCAGAGCATCTGTAGCGGTTGGAGAATCGCGCAATGCCTCAATGGAAAGTCCGAACCGTGATTTAAGCAGGAGCTGAGATACCCACCACGACATAAACAAAACCACCAGACAGAGCCAGTAAAAACCTCTTGCATCCAGAGCAACTGTAAAGAGTGATGGTCTGACAATCGACAAACCAAGCGCTCCATGGGTTATTGATTCAGATTCATTAAGAACAATGACCGACAATGTAGCGAATGAGAGGGTAGAGAGTGCGAACTGGGGACCTTCCAAGCGCAAGGCCGGCAATGCGAGGGCCGCTCCTGGAAGCAGGGCTGCAATGACTCCTGCAATTAACGCTAAAGGAAAAGATGCCCCTGCCTGGACGGCCAAAGCTGTGCCGTAAGCACCAAGGCCAAAAAGCGCAGCCTGGGCAAGATTCACCTGTCCAAGATATCCAACTGTAGCGTCAAGGCCGATGAGAAGCACTCCGTAAACAGCCATCAGGGTAAGCAGGCCGAGTGCATACTGGCCTTGCCAGAACGCCGGAAGCGCACCAAGCCCTATGAAAAGAACTATGCGCACGATCCGTTCCGCTGTATTCTCTTTCAGGCCAAGATCAACACCGGTAAACATGGCATCCCCCCCTCAAACTTTACGGATAATTTTTTTACCGAAGATTCCCTGCGGGCGAAGTGCCAACGCCAGAATAAGCAGAAGAAGACCCGGAGCTTCGCGCCATCCACTACCGAGCACATAGCCGGAAAGGTTTTCCGCTGCCCCTAATGCTATACCTGCAATAACAAGACCAAACCCGCTGTCGAGACCAGCGACCACCGCGACCGAAAACGCTTTCAACGTCAATGCTGCCGCCATTGTGGGGCCGACAGTGGTCACGGGACCAATAACTGTTCCTGCAAATGCTGCAGCAGCTCCTGAGACAGCCCATGAGAGAGAGATCGCAGAGCTTGAACGAACTCCACATAGCTCGGCTGCTTCAGGATCTGCACTGACTGCCTGAACAGCAATACCTGCCATTGTATAGCGCTTGGCTAACTCAACAAAAATCATGATGCCCAATGCACCCATTGCAATAGCAAGTTCCGGCCAGGTTACCGATATTCCATAAAAATCAAGGGGGGCGGCTGGCCATGGTACGGGAAATGGTCTGTCGTCTCTCCCCCAAATATTCTCCACAAAGGAGAGAGCGAACAATCCGACGATGATCGTGAGGAGAATCCATCCCTCATTATGTTGCTTCAAAGCAAGCCTGACAGCGACTCGCTCGACAAACCATCCCAAAGCTGCTCCTGCAACCATCGCCCCTAAGACAGAAACTCCGTAGGGAAGACCTGAACCGGCAAGTGAAATACCTGTAAAAGCTCCAAGCATAACAAGTTCACCCTGCCCGAAGTTCACTGCCTTACCAGCGGCATAGGTCAATTGAAAGCCGTAAGCTACAAGAGCATAGGCCATGCCCATCAGTCCTCCGCCCACAGCCATTTGAGCAAGCGCAATATATTTTGCGTCCATAATTGCCAGTTACAAAACCGTTTACAGATCAAGACTCACTTGACAGCTGTCCCCTCCAACACAAATTTTTCAGACGGATTAGCCAAGACAACCCGCCCGTTCTGAACCTTACCCATAACGGTGGTTGCCCGGCGGAACGCCTCATGTGTCTCGACATTTGAAGGATTCCATTTAGACCATGGCTTTTTCCAGTCTGCGATGGCTCCTTTGACGGTCACTTTGAGGTTCTCTAATGAAAGCTTGATTTTAGAGGGAGTGGTAGAACCTGCCTCATGAATAGCTTCGGCCAACAACAGAGCTGCATCGTAACCCTGTGCAGCAGAAACGGGAGAAGGAATTCTGGAAACAGCGTAAGCTTTATGGTAAGCCTGAATGAATGGTTTTGCCCTTGCTATGGACTCATCTTCGATAAAAGTCTGAGGCATGAGAGCACCATTGCCGGATGCGCCAGCTGTATCAATGAAATTGCTCATCGACAAGGTCCATCCGCCAATCATCGGCACCTTAAATCCCAACTTCTCCTTGCCAGATGCTACCGCAGCCAGCTCAGGCCCGATACCCCAAATCAGAATCGCCTGCGCACCAGCGGACTTGGCTTTAATGAGCTGACCTGTCATATCTTTATCTCCAATGGCAAACTTTTCTACTGACACCACCTTCAGCTTTCCACCCTGTCTGCTAATCTGTTCGATGAGGTCGTCTCGTCCGGAAACACCATAATTGGTGGCGTCATGCAATATCGCAACATTCGTAAATCCGAGTTTGAGGGCTTTTTCAACTACCATTTGAGCCTGAATGCCGTCGTGTGAGGCAAAACGGAAAATCGGCAAATCCTTCACGCCTGCTTTGCTCCACTGCGTCATGGAAGCGCTGCCTGCCGCCGGTGTGATAATTTTGACAATTCCCTTCTCAACATAATATTTGTCACCCATCACAGCAACACCGGTGTTAACCGTGCCTATGACTGCAGAAATATCACCCATTGACGATATTTCCTGTGCTACAAGCGCACCGCGGTCATTCTTACCTTCGTCGTCGCGTTCGATAAGCTCAATCTTCATTTTTCTGCCAGCTACATTGATACCTCCATTTTGGTTAATCTGGGAAATGGCAAGTTTTGCGCCATCTCTCATAGAAACACCCATAGGAGCTGAGCCCCCTGAAAAAGGACCGGTGATGGCAATTTTGACAACATCAGCAGCCATGGCGACTGTGGAAAATGAAGTCGCAAGCAGAACCGCAAGAATGGAACGGGAGGCTTTCATGTTTCTTCTCCTATAGTATTAAGTGATTTTTTTATCTCCTTTGTACAATTTCATGAAGCTACAGCCTGGGATAAATGATCTCTGATAGATGGAAAGGAACTTATGATGTCGAGCTACTTTGAATGACTTTGCTGTGCATATCGCTGGTCAACACCTCAATACGCTGGCTAAGCTCTTTTACAAGTTCGGTCAATTGCGTGTTTTGTTGAAGCAACACCAATAGCTGTTCAGATTGCTGTACTGCATAGGTCTGTCGCTGCTCGCTCGCCAATGCAAGAGCTTCACGATGCTTGGCATCTGCATCTGCATGCGCCTTGTCACGGTCGGCCTGTCGAGTTTGCGCAAGGAGGATAAGAGGAGCAGCATAGGCCGCCTGCAGACTGAAAGCAAGATTGAGAAGAATAAAGGGATAAACATCGAACTTGGTAAGTCCAAAGGCATTCAATCCTATCCAGATGGCAACGATGACTGTCTGTCCGACAAGAAAAACCGGTGTCCCGAAAAAACGAGCGAATGCCTCGGCCTTGAGAGAGAACCAGTCATCACCGAAGACAGAACCAAGATGAAGATGTGGAAGATGAAAACGGAAGTAATTATTCGGAACTGGAGAAGTTGGGCTAGTATTCGATTTATTAGGGATTGATTCCATATGTTCCTCCTTTTACAAGCAGATTGGTTTCGGATCTATAAAAACTAAACGGTATCGGAAATCAGACAAACGGATTTTCCTGACATGGCTTCCCCAGTGATTTTGCAAGAGCTTCATGGGTTATCGTTCCTTTCCAGATGTTCAGGCCCATAGAGAGACTGGGTACCATAACCATGGCACTCTCAAGCCCGAAATCGGCAATTCTCCTTATATAGGGCAGCGTCACTCCAGTCAGTGCTTCGGTTGAAGTTTGAGGATAGGCGGCAGGCATGTTTGTCACACAATAATGTACAATCCCCTCTTCAACAAAAACCGGATCTTTATGAGTCGTCGGTCTGCAGGATTCAACACATCCTCCCTGATCAACCGCTATGTCGACTAGAACAGCTCCCTGCTTCATCTTTCGCAGCATTGACCTCGTAACAAGTTTGGGGGCCACAGCACCGGGGACAAGCACCGCTCCAATGAGAAGATCAGCCGTTTCGAGCTGCTCTTCAATATGCAACTCGGTCGAATAAAGAGTATGAACCTGAGAGGGCAATGCTGATTCGAGGAAACGCATTTTATCCTGATCTATTTCAAGAACAGTCACATCAGCACCAAGTCCTGCGGCTACTTTTGCCGCATGCATTCCGGCTGATCCACCACCAAGAATAGTAACTTTGCCCGGCAGAACACCTGGAACTCCACCCAACAGCTTTCCTTTACCGCCATGATGATGACCAAGATAAAAAGCACCCATAAGAACACTCATTTTTCCGGCAATTTCGCTCATTGGTGCAAGCAATGGAAGACGACCACCATCCTGAACCGTTTCATACGCGATAGCCGTAACCCCTGACTCAAGCAATTTCGCCGTCAGTTCAGGCTCTCCTGCCAAGTGTAAAAAAGTGAAAAGCACGAGCTCTTCTCGAAAAAATCGGTATTCCTGTTCGAGGGGCTCCTTAACCTTTACAATAAGATCACTTTTCCATACCTTTTCGGCTGAAGAGGTCACAACAGCACCGGCACGACGGTACTTATCATCACTGAATCCACTGCCGGCACCGGCACCAGCCTCAACAACAACCCTATGACCTGCAGCAACAAGATTACGTACCCCGGAAGGAGTACAGGAAACCCTGTTCTCTCCGGACTTTATTTCAACAGGTATACCTATATGCATGTCATATATGCTTTAGCGTTGCATGGAACTATCGGGCGGCTCTCGGCTTGTCAGACCACCTTTTCGGAGCGACTTTTGCAAAAGGTTTCGGTGCAGGGTGACCTGAATTTCCTCGGCCTTGCTGTTTCGGGACTTTTACCGGATGATGATCAAGCAATGGAAAAGAGTGCGTCTCAATAACCGGAATTTTTTTTGCGATCAGTTTTTCAATATCACGCAGATACTCTTTTTCTTCGGCATCACAAAACGAGAATGCAGTGCCTTTTGCCCCCGCTCTCCCCGTTCGACCAATACGATGAACATAGGTTTCCGGAATGTTGGGCATTTCAAAATTGATTACATATTCCAGATCGTCCACATCAATACCGCGCGCAGCAATATCAGTCGCTACAAGAACACGGGTATCCTGTGCTTTAAAATTTTTCAACGCCCGCTGACGGGCATTCTGGGCTTTGTTTCCATGTATCGCCTCAGCTGTGATATGATGTTTCTGCAGGATTTTCACCACTTTATCGGCACCATGCTTTGTCCGCGTGAAAACCAGAGCCGTTTTGATATCAGAATCTTTTAAAATGTCGACAAGCAAGGCATTTTTATTTCCCTTGTCTACAAAATAAACATATTGATTAATAATATCTACCGTTGATGAAACCGGAGTTACCGAAACATGGGAAGGATTATGCAATATTGATGCCGCAAGCTTGACAATTTCGGCGGGCATAGTGGCAGAAAAAAAAAGAGACTGCTTCTTTTTTGGAAGTGCTGCAAGGATTCTTTTGACATCGTGAATAAAACCCATGTCGAGCATGCGATCTGCTTCATCAAGAACAAGTATCTCGACATCACGTAAATTTAAATGGCCCTGATTCATGAGATCCAGAAGCCTGCCCGGTGTTGCAATAACTATGTCGACCCCGCGAAGCAATGACGATGCTTGCGGATTTTGATTGACACCGCCAAAAATCACTGTATTGGTTAATCCTGTATGGCGGCCATAAGCTTTAAAACTATCGCCTATCTGAATGGCCAACTCTCGTGTTGGCGTAACGATCAGGCTCCTTATTTTTCTTTGTTTTTCATACACCTTATGCAAACTGAGAAGCTGAAGAATAGGAATAGCGAACGCTGCAGTCTTTCCTGTACCCGTCTGGGCACAGCCAAGCAAATCACTCCCCTGTAGAATAATCGGTATTGCTTCCGCCTGTATTGGTGTCGGAGTAGTATACCCTTCTTCCTGAACTGCCTTTAAAATTGGATCAATGATGTTTAATGAATCAAATAGCATAAAGTATTGTAATGATTGAACTGTTAGTTATGAGAACACATGAACGCCCTTAGACGCTCTTCTCTTCACGCATAATCACCGTCAACATTCTGAATTGAAATATCCCTGCTCAATGAGAGGGCATCGGGTTCAAGGCGTACAAAAGGCAGGAATTCATTATCTGTCAGCCGTGTAAAGGGCTTTTTAGGGGCGGATTAAATCGCTAAGGGTACCTTTTGTTCAATATAACGATTCCATTCATATTGTTGCATCTGCATTAACAGCAATACTTCAAAACTATGTGGAGACCCAAGCAGGCACATATTTCCAGGCACTCCTCATCTCGGCATTATTAGTGCGCCAAAGAGGATCGTGTCTGGAAACCAGAGCCCAGAATGCTTTGGAATGGTTCATGTGAACCGTGTGACAAAGCTCGTGAATCATAATGTAATGAACCAGATAATCCGGCAAAAAAAGCAGCTTGGTGTTCAAGGTTATCAGTCGACGGGATGAACAACTTCCCCAGCGGGAGTGCTGCAGACGAACCAATGCCTCAGCATACTTGAAATCATGTGCTTCGGCAAGCTTCTGAAAAGAGGGGATAAGGTGTTTCTGTGCCTGCAACTTCAGCCAGGCAAGCAATTGACGGCGACCGAGCTCCGCTTCGTCAACATCAGCTGAAAGAAGCAGCTTTTTCCCGTTGTCATCTTCAATATCAATCACTCTCCTGCCTTTATTATTATACTCAACACTCCATTTTTCATCGATGTGGAGAAATTCAATAGTGTATGGGAGTCCGTTGTCAGTAATGGGAAGAGGTGCTGGCCGATGCTCCTCAATCCGCTCCGCAGCCTTTTTTATCCATGCATCGTATCGGAGAAGAAGAGCGGGAAGATGCTTCTTGTTATAGCCATCTGGAAGTACAACCACAAGACCATCATGAGGCGTCATTTTTAAACGCGCGCTTTTAGCCCTTGAGCTGATTTTGACAGTATAGGAAACAGGACGAGGCTGTGTCACTGATTGATTATGGATAAAAATATTTTCTTATTATAACGTTAATAAACGTTATTGATGTAATAGAAAGTATCACAAAGGGTTAAAACATCAATTACCCTGATAAACCTTTTTTACTGCAAGAAATTGGCATACTGTTCTGAAATAGTAACATTCGGTGCATTGCCCCCCTTTGCATTTCATAATATCTTCAATATTACTGTTTCAGATTTGATACTATAGCGGAGCCCCTGCATAACGACAACGAATAAAACAATGGTCTTCGACAGTAGTTTAGAACAACGTTATAATACTCTCCATGTAGCATTCGACACCATTGAACCTGCGTTTATCATGAATCGGGAAGGAACGATTCTTGATGCCAACAAAGCTTTTGCAGCAGCATTTGGCAAACAGGTGGAAGAGTGCCTGCAAACAAACGCTTTTGATTTACTCCCTCCTGAAGTGGCGGCAAAGCGCAAAATTAAAATCGCAGAGGCTCTCAGTACATCGAAAATGGTCATGTATGAAGATGAACGATATGGCCGTTTTATTCGTCTTTCTATTTCTCCCATTGCTGATAACGATGGGAACATGACAAAGCTCTATATCGTTGCACAGGATATAACAGACTTAAGACTTGCAGAGAAAAACTCGAAAAGTCAGGAAACGTTCAGTAAAGCGCTTATCGAGGCAATTCCCGGCGCGTTTTATATGGTTGACAGTGAAGGACAGTATGCTGTATGGAACACTTTCCAACGGGATGTCGTCGTAGGGAAACCTGATAGTGAAATGATGAATACCTATGCAATAGATACCATTCATCCGGATGATAAAGCATTGGTTGCTGAGAAAATGACAAATATCTTGCAACACGGATCAGAAGAATCAGAAGAGGTGAAAATCCTTATTCATGGCGGACCTGAATTCCGATGGTTTCGAATATCCGGAAAAAAAATAATATTCAATGGCGACCCATTCATTTTGGGTATCGGCTCCGATATCACAGAACGAAAAAAAGCTGAAGAAAAAGCTTTCAAAAGTAGTGAGAATCAACTTCAAAAACTGAGTGCTGCAATAGAGCAGAGTCCCGCTGTTGTTATTATTACTGACCCTATGGGTGATATTGAATACGTCAACCCGATGTTTACCCAACTGACCGGGTATTCAGCAGAAGAGGTACATGGGAAAAATTCCCGCATTCTTCAATCGGGGCTGATGCCAAAGACACTCTATGAAGATCTCTGGCACACCATTCTTTCAGGAGGCATCTGGCGTGGAGAAATACAGAACAAGAAAAAAAACGGTGAACTTTTCTGGGAAGCAGCAGTTATTTCAGCCATTCTGAATGAGGGGGTTGTAAAAAATTTTGTCGCAGTCAAGGAGGATATCACTGAACAGAAACAATATTTAAATGAATTGATCGCGGCTAAAGAAAGGGCTGAAGAGTGCGACCGTTTAAAATCAGCGTTTCTGGCCAATATCAGCCATGAAATACGCACCCCGATGAATGGTATTCTCGGCTTTTCAGAACTCTTGAAGGAACCCCGTTTATCCGGAGAAAAGCAGACCGTTTACATCGACCTTATTCAGCAAAGCGGCCAACGAATGCTGAACCTTATCAATGATCTCATCGATATATCACGTATAGAAGCTGGCGAAGCAATACTTCAGATATCCGAAACACAGGTAAACAAGCTTATTGAAGATCTTCATGTTTTTTTCAAACCAGCGGCTGACAAAAAAGGGTTACGTTTGAGGTGTTCGACCGGACTTCCGGACGAGGAAAGTATCATTCAAACAGACAGTTCAAAACTGAACCAGATTTTGACAAACCTTGTCCATAATGCCCTTAAGTTTACCCATTCCGGAGGTATTGACTTTGGTTATTCCAGAAAAGATTCCATGCTTGAATTTTATGTGATCGATTCTGGCATTGGTATTCCTGTTGACATGAAAGAGAAAATTTTTGAGCGGTTCCGGCAGGTTGACAACTCCTTAACCAGGCATCATGAGGGATCTGGCCTGGGGTTGAGCATTTCCAAGGCTTATGTTACCATGCTGGGGGGCACCATCCGGGTTGAATCGGTAGAAACAAGAGGAAGCGCATTCCTTGTCACCCTGCCTTATAATCCACCCGGCTTATCGAACGTAGAGCCACATGCTCCCGTCACTGAGGAATATTCCGCATCTGCTCCGGTTTTAACCATTCTCATAGCAGATGATGACATGGTGAGTGGCCTGGTGCTTAAAATGTTCCTGAAAAGCAAAAACATTACCATTCTTTCTGCCGTTAATGGCAAGGAAGCTGTTGAACTTGTTGAAAAGCATCCCGAGATCCATCTTGTGCTTATGGACATTAAAATGCCGGTGATGAATGGCTTAGAAGCTACCAGACAGATCAAGCAGTTGCGGCCCGAATTGCCTGTTATCTCTCAGACAGCGTTTACCTCTGATGAGGATATAGAAAAAGCGGTCAAGGCCGGATGTGACCGCGTTATCCTCAAACCAATCAACAAGAACGAGTTGCTTGAATTGATCTCGGAGCTGCTCTACCACTAACCGGTCAGCAGCTCCGTGAGATATCCCTCTCAGCCAAGCGCACTCTGCAGATCAGTTATAAGATCATCGCGATCTTCAATCCCTACAGAGAGCCTTATTATTGAATCCGTTATCCCTGCTGCCAGTCTATGCTCGCTATCCATTGAAGCATGGCTCATCGTTGCCGGATGCTCAATCAGCGATTCAACTCCTCCAAGGCTTTCAGCAAGCGCAAAAAGCTTTGTAGCCTTCAGTACTCTGTAAAGTTCCTCAAGTGGCCCGTCAAGCTCAAAAGAGACCATGCCACCAAAACTGCTTTGCTGTTTTTTAGCCAGCTCATGCTGCGGATGGGCTGGAAGGCCTGGATAAAACACCCTCTTAACCTTTGGATGCCTGTCAAGAAACTCTGCAACAGCAAGTGCATTTCTCTCATGCTCACGCATCCGTACCACAAGAGTTTTAATACCGCGAAGCACAAGCCAGCAATCGAAAGGCTGGGCACAGGTTCCAAGGGCATTGACAAGAAACTTCAAACGACTGTCGAGATCCTCGCTGTTCGAGAGCACTGCTCCGCCAACAACATCGGAGTGGCCATTGAGGTACTTGGTGGTCGAATGAACCACAACGTCAGCCCCAAGTTCAAATGGCTTCTGGCCATAAGGAGAGAGAAAGGTATTGTCAACAATGGTTAAAAGGCCTCTCTCTTTTGCAAGAGCCGAAACCGCCGAAATATCAACAAGGTTCAGAAGCGGATTGGAAGGTGTTTCAACCCACACTGCCCTGGTATTATCATTCACAAACGGAAGAAGATTTGATGCATCCTGAAGGTTGACAAAATGCACCCTGATACCGAAATGCTCTTCAACGGTTTTCATCAGTCTTGAGGTGCCACCATAACAGTCGTCTGTACAGATAATCTCGTCGCCTGACCGGAAAAGATTCAGCGTTGTTGTAATCGCTGCCATACCGGTGGTTACCGCGACAGCTGAAGTGCATCCTTCAAGTGCACAAAGACTGTCTTCAAGTGCTTTGCGAGTAGGGTTGCCGCTTCTCGTATAATCAAATCCCCGATGCTTCCCGATATCCTCAAAAACAAAGGTTGAGGATTGGTAAATAGGTGTCATAATGGCGCCATATGCCTTGTCAGGTGCTACTCCGGCGTGAATTGTGTCAGTCTGAAAACTCATGGATACCTCAATTAAAATTTTAATAGATAAACAAAATAAAAAAACCCCTTCCCTGATGAGCCTGGAAGAGGTTTATTACATAACTCTGTTTCTTATGGCAGTGCCTGAAGCGGCAAACCTGTTTTGAAAAGAGAGGCTGAAAAAAGCTCTTTTTCACTCATCGTTCTTCAGCTTCATCTGAAATATCCAGATGCATAGAGTGCAGAAGTAGAATGTGGCACCGTGTCCTGTTAAGAATAACAGAATCGGTTGTCAAGGCTTCATCGGGTCTATTCCCTCAGCCTTTCTTGATGACCAGCAATGCGAAAAAAGAACAAATTCACAATCGTTAATATACGATATCGCATAATAAAAACAATAAGCCAACACGCTCATTCCTCAATTTGATTTGATTGAGACGTTTGCAAATGAAGCTTCCGAGAATACTGGATTCATCGCATAAACCCGGAATGACAGATTGGAACGGGCGGAATGATTGGTACACTTTCAGACCATACCTTGGTTTTTTCCCAACAGAAAAGCAAAAACCCCTGATTTTACAGGGGTTTGCGGACTTCTTTGTATGTTGCTGGATGGTCACTTGGTGGAGATGGCGGGAGTCGAACCCGCGTCCAGAACATTGCTCAATAAAGCTCTCACACTCATCTCAGGTGTTTAGTGTTTCATGAACCATTGCTACACCTGTAAAGACCGATTCACTATCCCAGTTTGTATCACCCGTCTGCCTTTTCGGGCAAAAACAGAGGGGGCTTACTTGCGCGAACCGAAGCTCAAGCGCGGGTTATGCCATCCGTTGGCTTTAGAGTAAGCGCCTCCCCCAACGGACGATGGCTGATTAATTAACTTGTGCTAATCAGGCAGCCATTGCATACGAATAATCGTCTGCATGTATAGTTGCATAGACTTCTTTAACGAGTCCATCCATGCTGAAACTCGGAGTGCAACTCCATTTCACATCTACCCTGTCGAAAGCCTGTCATCCCCATGCTTAACAAAGAACAAATCTATTTTGAAAGCAGTGTTATATATGCTTTTTCAACCAATTGAACAACAAAATCTCTTTTTTTGTTTCCCTGATATAATCTGTCAGTTGAGACCCGGCAGTTCTGGTGCGTTGGCTACGAGCTGGTATTCCCCGCCTTTTGATCGCACGGAACGGCTCCACATTCTCTCATAGGCATCACTGAATATCGTCTCCTTTGATGCTTCGGCTGTATACCAGGATCCTTCTTCAAACTCAGCTTCGAGCTGCCCGGCAGTCCAGCCGGCATAACCAAGAAAAAAGCGGATTTCCGAAGGCATCATAACGCCTGTATTGAGCAGAAAACTCAGCTGGTTTTTGTCGCCACCCCAGAAAAGTCCGGGTAAAATTTCAAGTGAGTCCTCAATGAGATCACCCCTTAGATGAAGGAAATGTACGGTATCTACCTGAACTGGACCACCCATGTGAAGAGATTCCTCAATATCCTCAAAACCAGCTATTGCTTCACAAACCTTGAATTCCATCGGGCGATTGAGTATAAAACCCAAAGAACCCTTTTCGTTATGCTCACACATTATCAAAACCGTCCGCTTGAAATTTGATTCCAGCATATTGGCTGAGGCAAGCAGAAGTTTTCCGGCTTTAAGCTTGTCAAATTCGTTTACCATGCTCTTTTATGATGTTTTTTGATTCAGATAGTCGAGCAACTCTTCGGCATGAACTGCCGGATTGACTTTTGGCCAAACTTTCTCAATTATCCCTTGCTCATTTATCAAATAGGTCACCCTGCTTGTACCCATATATTCACGACCCATAAATTTTTTCTTTCCCCAAACGCCGTAAGCTTCAACAATATGCATTTCCGGATCAGCAACAAGCCTGAACGGCAGAGTGAATTTTTCAGCAAACTTTTTATGCTTGCTCTCACTATCGATACTGACACCAAGAATATCTACTCCCAGCTTCTTAAAGTTAGGGAAATTATCCCGAAAAGCACAAGCTTCCTTCGTACATCCAGGAGTGTCGTCTTTAGGATAAAAATAAAGAACAACCTTCCTGCCTCTGTATTCTTCAAGCGAAACAGGTTTTCCATCCTGATCCTGAGCCGATATTGCCGGTGCAACTACACCTTCTTCAAGTATTGTCATTGATATGAATAAAACTTATTCTGTTTATATAACCTTACATACTTTCTAAATCAATCGCTCCTGTAAAAAGTTTCTTGACGGAATCATGAAATCTTATTCATTTTGTCCGATATGCGCTCAGAAGCTTGAGGAGGCTCTCATAGATGGACGCGAACGGATGTTCTGCCCGCGTTGTTCATGGGTACATTATATTAACCCTCTTCCTGTAGCAGTTGCGTATACGGTCAACTCAAAAGATGACCTCCTTGTCATTCGAAGAGCTCATGAACCAGCTTTTAATGAATGGGCACTTCCAGGCGGTTTTCTTGAAACCGGTGAAGAACCTCATGAAGGATGTTTGCGGGAGCTTATGGAGGAGACTTCACTCGAAGGAAAAGTTGACAGGCTTATAGGCGTTTACCATCGTGATGTAGAGCTCTATGGGTCGCTGCTTGTTGTAGCTTACAGGGTTATTGTTGTGCATGATGCTATTACCATCAACCATGAGTTGTTCGATGCCGGATTTTTTCCTCGACACCTCATGCCGGAGATACGAATCCCACTGCACATCCAGATTATACAGGATGCGAACAATAGTCAGAGCCCCGCTTTCCAGCAGGCGGCTTCATGACCGGGGTGATAAGTAACAAGCTCGGGCTGAACCTGCCGACAATGCGAATCGGCAAGGGGACATCTGCCTGCAAACCTGCACCCCTCAGGCAGATTTACTGCGCTCGGCACATTGCCCTCAATGACATGCAGCCTCTCTTTTGATGAACCTAATCGAGGTATGGAGTTCAACAGTCCCCTGGTGTAGGGATGGAGCGGATCGCTGAAAAGCTGATTAACCAGACCTTTTTCGACAACTCTCGAAGCATACATCACAATAACCTCTTCACAAAGCTCGGCCACAACTCCAAAATCATGAGTAATGAGCATAACACTCATACCGGTGTCGGACTTGAGTTTGCTGATAAGATCCAGAATCTGTGCCTGAACGGTAACATCAAGAGCGGTGGTTGGCTCATCGGCAATGAGCAAAGCGGGATTGCAGGAGAGCGCCATAGCAATCATGACACGCTGCCGCATACCTCCTGAAAGCTCATGAGGATATGAGGAAAAACGTTCAGCTGGGTTGGGTATTCCGACAAGATGCAAGAGTTCGATTGAGCGGTTTTTCGCTTCTGCATGATTAACCTCCCGATGAATACGAATCTGTTCCATGATCTGGCTCCCGCAGGTAAAAACCGGATTGAGCGAACTCATCGGTTCCTGAAAAATCATGGCAATCTCGTTCCCTCTCAACCTGCGCATTTTTTCTTCTGAGAGCTTCAAAAGGTCACTCCCTTTCCAGAAAATCTCCCCTCCGGCAAAATAACCGGGCGGCATGGGCACAAGGCGCATAATGGAGAGTGCAGTCACCGACTTTCCGCACCCGGACTCCCCTACAACACCAAGCGTAGAGTTGCGACCGAGAGAAAAGCTTACGCCATCCACTGCTTTTGCAATACCACTGTCTGTTGAGTAGTAGGTCCTGAGATTTTTCAGTTCAAGAATTTTTTCCATATATAACAGTCTTCCCTGACTGTAAAGGATTCAGAGGGTTACTCCGCATTAGCGGAATCATGCATGAAAATATAGTTTGTAAGCTTCATATGAAAACGTTATCAGATTCAGACCCGCAAAGCGCTGCCGTCACGAAAAAAAATTTGAGTTTTCTCTTTGAGTCCATTAAGCAATCAATGCCTTACCGTCTGCTTAACAAATCATTAGTTGGCAGTCGGCCTGATAACAATGATACTTTTTCCCCTATCGATATCTCCGGATTACAGGGCTCACTCTCATCCATTCTTGCCGCAACTCTTTTTTCCGATCTGCACTCCAATCTCATGGTTGTTTGCGGTCAAAACAGCTTTGAATTGTATGACAATGATTTTGATGCTCTCCTTCCTAAAGAGAAAATCTGCAACACATCGGATGAGCTTTCCCTGTCAATCGGTGCAATGTCTAAGGGGAAAAAATCGGTTATCCTCTCTTTTTTTGATGACCTTGATGTCGCCCTATGTAAACCGGCCGATGCTGTAAACCGGATTTTTCGGCTGAATACTGACCAGAGTGCTGGATATGAGGCCCTGAAACAATTTCTTGCTTCAAACAACTTTGAGCAGAGAGAGTTTGTTGAGGATGAAGGAGAATACTCGGTACGAGGCTCAATTATTGATGCGTTTCCTTTTGGAGCGAGAGAACCATTTCGAGTTGAATTTTTTGGAGATACCGTCATCTCGCTGCGTATTTTTGATATCAACAGTCAACTTTCAGGCAAAACGTTGTCAACTGCCGATATCACTGCCAGTTTTACCGATTCCACAACAAATTCCGGCAGTGCTGCAACAACAATTCTTGACTATCTTGATCCTTCAACAGTTATTATTATTGATGACTCAACGGAATTTGCTTCGCGTGATAATCATGATACTCTGGCGGAAGCACTTTCACGGTTTCGATGCGTTAGAATCTCGCACTTTTCGTCTTCATCAATAGACTTCAAGTCGTCCGCACAAAAAAAACTTCAGGCAAATTTCCGCATTCTTGCCACCCTCCTGCAAAAGGAAATTGCCACGAATAAGAAACCGCTTTTTGCAACAAGTTCCCGCCGGGAAATCGAGGAGTTGACCGATTTTCTGGCAGAGGAAATGATGAATTCGGGAAGCAAGGATACCCTTGAAGCAAGCTGGGTACCAATCAACCTTCATACCGGCTTTACCTTCGAAAATCTTGACCTCTATACTGAATCCGACATTTTCGGAAAACTTCACTCACATAAAACGCACCGTAAACGAAAAGTCAGGGGAATCTCGCTCAAGGATCTTCAGAAGCTGAAAGTCGGCGACTATGTCGTCCATGAAGATTACGGTATCGGAATTTTCAAATCCCTTGAAACCATAACGGTGGGAAATTCCGAGCAGGAATCTGTACTTATAGAATATTCCGGTGGAGATCAGCTGTTTGTTAATGTTCAGAATATCAATCTGCTCTCGAAGTACACGGCTTCGGAAAGCTCTCTGCCCTCACTGTCAAAACTTGGGAGTTCTAAATGGGCGTCCAAAAAGGATAAGGTCCGTAAAAAGCTTCGTGACATTGCAATAAACCTTATAAAGGTTTACGCCCAGCGAAAAATGCAACCAGGCTTTGCCTTTGATGCAGACTCGATATTCATGCGCGAATTTGAGTCATCTTTTATTTTTGATGAAACTCCGGATCAGCTTAAGGCGATTGAGGCTGTTAAAAAAGATATGCAGGAAGCTCATCCCATGGACAGGCTGATCTGCGGTGATGCCGGGTTCGGAAAAACTGAGATAGCCATGAGGGCTGCATTCAAGGCGGTAGAATCAAAAAAGCAGGTTGCTGTACTGACTCCTACGACTATTCTTGCTCATCAGCACGCCGAATCGTTTACCAGAAGATTTGAGAATTTTCCGATTTCAATTGCGGTACTCAGTCGTTTTGTACCAAGAAAAGAACAAGTGGAAATACTGAAAAAAATAGAACTGGGGCTGGTTGATATTGTCATCGGCACACATCGAGTGGTATCGAAGGATGTTCACTTTAAAGATCTCGGACTGCTGGTGATTGATGAAGAGCAGCATTTTGGTGTTGAGGTTAAAGAGAAACTGCGTGAACAGTTCCCCGGGGTTGATACCCTTACCATGTCAGCAACACCTATTCCCAGAACCCTGCAATTTTCAATGCTTGGCGCAAGAGATCTTTCGATAGTCTCGACCCCTCCTAAAAATCGCCAGCCGGTTGAAACCCTCATCACTGATTATGATCCTGCACTTATTCAATCGGCCATACGCAGCGAAATTAAACGCGAGGGGCAGGTGTTTTTTCTGCATAACCGCATTGCGTCTCTTGAGGATATACTGAAAACTCTGAGAGAACTGGTTCCTTCGGCACGGATTGTCTTCGCACATGGCCAGTTACCATCGAAAGAGCTTGAAAAAATTATGATGGATTTCATGCAGAAAGAGGTTGATGTCCTTATATCCACCACCATTATTGGTTCCGGTCTCGACATCTCCAATGCCAATACCATCATCATCAACCGGGCTGATATGTTCGGACTTTCCGATCTCTATCAGTTGCGGGGAAGAGTGGGACGAAGCGATAGAAAAGCATTCTGCCACCTGATCACCCCTCCGTTGCACACGCTGAAAAGAGAGGCCGTTCAACGTCTTGCCGTTATTGAAAGCTTTACAGAACTTGGATCAGGATTCAACATTGCCCTTCGCGATCTCGATATCCGCGGTGCCGGTAATCTGCTTGGTGCGGAGCAATCCGGATATATCCATGAGCTTGGTTTTGATCTCTATCAGAAAATGCTTGCAGAGACTGTGGCAGAATTGAAATCAACTGAATTCAGCCACATGTTTTCAGAAGAGGGCAACCCGCCGGAAAGACAATCAAAGGCCTGTGATCTTCTCTTTTTCTTTGACGCTCTCATTCCGGATTATTATGTCAACGCAACCCACGAGCGTTTTGCGTTTTATGATAAAATTTCAAAGGCTCCTTCAGAGGAGATTATTGATGCACTTGCAGTTGAACTCAAAGATCGCTTCGGGATACTGCCCGAGGAGGTTTCCAACCTGCTTCTTCTGACAAAACTTAAAATCACCGGTTCGTCTCTCGGACTTGAAAAAATTGATATTCAAAAGCATCATGTAACCCTTTTTCTCCCTGATCAGCATGATGAAGCTCTGGGCAACAGGGAGTTTTTCCAGTACCTCTTTGTTTCGGTTCAGGAAACATGGATGCAAAAGTACAAACCCGGATTCAATATGGATAAAAAAATGAAACTGGTACTGCATCATCCGGCAGGTGCCGATACTACTCCTGCCGCTTTGATAGATGAGTATTCGGAATTGCTGAAAAGACTCAACGCCACTTCAAAAGAACAGACTGTTGAGTAATAAAGTGCTGATTTCTGAGGTTTGAGAGGGGAAAAAGGAGGGGCAAAAAAAAGGTCCGCTTGAAGCGGACCTTTTTTTTGTTGGATGGAATTGCAGGATTAATGCTCAAAAAGCATTTCAGAGTAGGTCGGCAGCTGCCAGCGGCTACGATCAACAACCTGTTCGAGTTTGTCGGCTACCTCACGCACGGTGCTCATGAACGGAAGAAGTGTATCAGCACAATAGTCAGCTTTCTCGAATTCGGTTTTCAGTGTTTCGATTTTTTCAACTGCTTCATCAAGCTCGGCAGTGAGATCGATAAGAGCCGAAAGGTTTTCGGCCACCAATTTAAGGTTATCGGCCTGGCTCTTGAGCGCCTTGTCGGAAAGTCCGATAGCATCAGCGGCAGAAAGCAGGTTATTAAAGGAGTTCCCGAGATCACCCTGATATTCTGACACATCAGGAATAACAAAGGTCTTCAGCATGAGCTGCAGGGTACGTGCTTCGATATCTATACCCTTGACATAGCGTTCGAGACGAATGTGCAGACGAGCATCTATTTCCTGAACACTCAACACGCCATATTTGACAAAAACATCCTGTACATCTTTCTTAAGCAGGGTTCTGAGTGCCTGCGGCGTATTCTTGAGATTCGGCAGACCTCTTTCCTTTGCTGCTGTCTGAAGGGCTTCGGCATAGTTATCACCCTGATAACGGATAGGTTTGGTAGCGGTAATCTGCTCGCGAAGTGTTTCAAGAATTGCAGATTCCTTTTCCTTGCCAGCTTTGAGTTTTGTGACAATAGCGTCAGTTATTTCGTCAAGTGCTTCGGCCATAAGGGTGTTGAGCACCATGTTCGGAACAGAGGCGGCCTGCGATGACCCTACAGCCCTGAATTCGAACTTGTTACCGGTGAAAGCAAACGGTGAGGTACGATTACGATCGGTATAGTCTTTATTAACCACAGGAACCTGTGAAAGACCGAGATTGAGTACCTGTTTTTCTGTTTTAAGATCAACCTTGCCGCTTTCGATTGCATCAAGCACTCTTTCAAGCAGCTCGCCGAGGAATACGGTTACAACAGCCGGCGGAGCTTCGTTGGCCCCAAGACGGTGATCGTTGCCCATACTGGCTATAGACATTCTCAATACATCAGCTCTCTTGTAGACACCTTTGAGGACGGCGACAAGGAAAACAAGAAACTGAACGTTCTTTTCGGGAGTATCACCTGGATCAAGCAGATTAATACCGGTATTGGTGCCGATCGACCAGTTGTTGTGTTTGCCTGAACCATTAATGCCGGCAAACGGCTTTTCAGCAAGCAGCAGTGCAAACCCTTTTTTGTCAGCTATCTTTCTCATCACTTCCATGACAAGGAGATTGTGATCAACGGCGATATTGGCCTCTTCAAAAATCGGAGCAATCTCAAACTGGTGAGGTGCGACCTCGTTGTGACGGGTCTTGGCTGGAATACCAAGCAGATAGAGTTCATGTTCGACCTCCTGCATATATTCAAGCACACGATCCGGAATAGAACCAAAATAGTGATCTTCAAGCTGCTGGCCTTTCGGTGGAAGAGCACCAAGCAGAGTACGGCCGCACATGACAAGATCAGGACGCTCGGTATAGAATTTTTTGTCGATAAGGAAATATTCCTGTTCACAACCGGCAAACGTTTTTACTCGTGTGACACCGGTAACACCAAGCACCTCAAGAAGACGGATAGCTGATTTGCTGACTGCTTCCATAGAACGCAACAGTGGAGTCTTGGCATCAAGAGCTTCGCCGTGATACGAAATAAACACTGTCGGAATACAAAGAGTCAGGTCTTTTCCACCTTTCATGAGAAATGCAGGGCTGGAAGGATCCCATGCAGTATAACCACGAGCTTCAAAGGTAGTCCTCATACCGCCTGAAGGGAAGCTGGATGCATCAGGCTCACCCTGAATAAGCTGTTCACCCGAAAAACGCTCGATTGGTGTACCATCACGGTCAATCGATAAAAATGCATCGTGTTTTTCTGCCGTGGATCCGGTCATAGGCTGGAACCAGTGGGTGTAGTGAGTTGCACCCTGCTCCATTGCCCACTCTTTCATGCCATGCGCAACAACGCCGGCAATTTCTGAAGATATTTTTTTACCTGCTTTGATGGTATCCTGTAATGCCGCAAACTCCTCTTTTGGAAGTTTTGCACGCATGGCCTTGTGATCGAAGGTCAACGACCCAAAGTAGGTGGAAACCGGAATTTTACTATCACTCTTCAAAAGAACCTCCTTGTTGATTTGCATGATATTGGTGTGTGTTGTCTCCGAAAAAATGAACCTCTCTTATGTTTAATTTATTTTCTTGATTTTTTTTCATCAAACGTTATCAGTACCTGCCGATCCTGAAGATTGTTGCGAACAATTTCGGCACTGATTTTTTTATTTTTTTTCAACTGGGAAAGCACAAAGCTGGTATTGGTTGACAGCACCCCTGGCCAACTCTGTATTCTTGAAAGAAACATTTCAAGAGATGCGGTGTTATGGGTCATGACTTTTAATATATGCGAGCCTTCCCCAGTTACGGAAAAACACTCCATAATTTCATCCTCTTTCATGACATGCTCCATAAATGACTTGTAATGCTTTGAGGAATCAATCCTTACCCTTACAAACGCATGAATATCAAAACCAAGCTGACGCTCATCAACCTCCATAGAAAAGCCTTTAATGATACCGTTCTTCTGCAGCTTATCCAGTCGCTCACTGACAGAGGGTATTGAAAGGCCAACAATTTCAGCCAGCTCGCTCAATCGAACTCTACCGTTTTCTCCAAGAGACTCAATAATTTTAAGGTCGATCAGATCAAGATGGCCCGACATAGAATGATTTTGTTTAATTCAATTTTGTAGGAAATTAACTAATAATAAGAAAAAAACAATTGATTTCTTTAGAATTCACAACTATTTCAGTAATTATCTTAAATAATTTAGGGGACTTCTCCTTTTTCGCAGTTTTACCGACGATTCTGAAAGCAACTGTCAGTTGTTTTCTTTTGCCTGTGTTCATGCAATTTATTGAAATAGTGACAATAAGCCCTGTGCCGGGGTTCGGAAGGAGGGACGGAGAGAAATGCTCAGTAATTGTGTGCTGAACTCTTGAGCAGTTTCTTCATCAGTGCGAGCAGATCGTTAGTATTTATGGGCTTGGTCATAAAGCCATCACATCCGGCTTCTTTGGCTTTTGCCTCCTCTTCTTTTGAGGTAAACGCTGTCTGAACGATAACCGGAAGCTCAGGGCGTAGTTTTTTTATGAGAGTGGTCGCCTCATATCCATTCATCAATGGCATTTTAACGTCCATGAGAACGAGATTGATTTCCGGATGTTGATCGACCATGACAACAGCTTCCTGTCCATTAATGGCTGTCAGTGTGGTTAAATTTAAATTTTTCAGGGTGGTTAAAAGCAGTAAGCTGCTTATTTCATCATCATCAACAATAAGAACAACCAAATCAGCGAAAGATTCGAATGATTCCCTGGTTGCAGGAAGTAAAATCGGCATCGCCTTTGAACCGGAAGAGTTATAGGGCAACGTGAAATAGAATTCACTTCCCAGTCCTTCTTTCGATTCGATCCGGATCGTACCACCCAGCATTTCAACGTAAGCCTTGGAAATACTCAAGCCTAATCCAGCTCCCTCGTAGGTTCGGGTCAGAGGGTTATCAACCTGGTGGAAGCGATCGAAAATTGTCTCTTTCATGTCTTGAGCAATTCCGATTCCTGTATCAATAACATAAAACTCAAGGGTACGGTCTACAAGGTTATACCCGAAATCAATCTCTCCCTTACTTGTAAATTTCAGAGCATTCTGGATAAGGTTGGTCAAAATCTGGGCAAGCTTTCCACTATCGGTTTGAATGATGCTTTCGCTGTCGGGAAGAGGTGTTAAACAGTTCAACAGCAACCCTTTTTTGTTCATTTCAGGCTTAAAAAAGGCATAGAGATCGCGCAGCAATTCGTTGACAGGAGTTGCTGTTATATACTCCATCATCTCGCCGGCTTCTATTCGTGAAATATTAATAAGGTTGTTAATAAGACTCAGCATGCGTTCGCCGCTTTGCTGAATGAGGTTGACATACTCGACCTGTTCCTCTCCAGAAAGACCTGGCTCCTTCAAGAGTTGAGCAAAGCCGAGAATGCCATTCATCGGGGTACGTATTTCATGGCTGATATTTGCAAGAAATGCTGATTTCAACCGGTCGCTCTCTTCTGCTTTTTGTTTTGCCTCAATCAATTCACTGAACATTTTTTTCTGCTCAGTGATATCTTCCTTGACCGCCACAAAATTGGTTATCACACCATTATTATTGAGAATTGCCGAGATAACCGCTGTTTCCCAGAAGAATTCACCGTTTTTCTTTCTGTTCTGAAATTCTCCTCGCCAAATATCTCCGGAAAGAATTGTTCTCCAGAGATTTTTATAAACCTCTTCAGGTGTCAGGCCTGATTGCAGAATGCGTGGATTTTTTCCTATTACCTCTTCAGCAGAATACCCTGTAAGTATCGTAAACATAGGATTGACGTATTCTATATCGCCAAAAGGATCGGTGATAACAACCACAGCAGGACTTTGCTGTATCGCAGCACTCAGTTTTTGAAGTTGTTTTTCAGCCCGTTTACGCTCTGTAATATCATGGATCAAGCCAATTACTCCGGCAGCACCATTGTTATCAAAATATTGAGCATGAACTTCAGCATCTATGAATATGCCGTTTTTTTTCCTGTACTTGAATTCGAGAACCTGATTAGCCAAATGGTTCGACAGAGCATCAGTGAATTGTTCAACAGCTCTCGAAATATCCTCTTCCGACAAAAATTCGGTAAAGAGATGACCAATTACTTCATCGGGCTTATATCCCGCAAATTCTTCAACTTTTGGTGAAACATAGGTTACATATCCTTTAAAGTCAGAAACAAAAACCATCTCTGACATTTGTTCGGTAATAGAACGAAACTTCTTTTCACTTTCCTGCAAGGCGTTTTCGATTTTTTTACGCTCGGTAATGTCATTAATGATCGCATAAATGAGTTCTTTATTTTTGATAAATATTGCGTTCATCGTTACCTCAACGTCTCGAACTGAACCGTTCGCCATCTTATGAATACTTGCGAATTTGTTCTTTTTCGATATCGTGCTGTTGTAAATGTCATCCATTATACATTCCATTGATGACATTGAAATCTGCTCTGCCCTCATCCTTTTGAGTTCTTCAACCGACCACCCATAAAAGTCTGCAGCGGAATAATTGGCATCAATGATATTGTGCGTAATGGGATCGATAACCAACATAATGGAGGAGTGTTCCTGAAACAATGTTCTAAATCGATCATCGCTATTCTTCAAAGCATATTCTGCCGCCTTCTTATGATCGGTTATATCGGCACCAATTCCTATGAGAAATGAGTTATTGTCGATTATGATTCTCTTACCTGATACTCGAAACCATCGGAATACGGGACCACCATGTAAGAGTACTTTCATGACGTCGGATTCTTCAATACCATATTGCATGACCCTTTTCATTTTTTCCGCTATACGTGCTCTATCGTCCGGATGAATGGTATCAATGGCATAACACGTACACATTTCACTTTCTGATTTCCCAACTATTATATCCCGTTCATAAGCATTCCACCCTACAAAACGTCCTTCAGCATCAAGCATATAGAACGCACCGGGCATTGCCTCTATAAGACTGTCGCTGAATATCTGGTGATTTTTTGATTCTTTCTGAACAAGCTTCAGTTCTGTTACATCTTGTGATATAATATAAAGCCTTGAAATCGTGCCGTCTTTTTCGATTATCGGGTTAATTGAATGACGAATAAAAAGTCCGTCCCGTTCATCTTCAAAAATCACAGGCAGATGAGTTCGCAAGGCTTTCTCGGCCTTTTCTTTTCGAGAAGCTGCCAGCCGGGAAGGTAGAAGATCATAAACACTGATATTTAAACACTCTTGTACCTGCCTGCCAAATATTTTTGCAAAAGCAAGGTTGGCGTCAAGAATTGTTCCCTCACAATCAATAATAAATACTGGTTCAGCAATGGTATTGAATATGACATGGAGGGCACTATCGCTTTGGTGGTACTGGTAATCCGGGCGAGTTTCTTTGTCGCTTTCGTTTTGCATAACGTATGATTACTTATTAAGAATAATGCCCTTACAATAAGCGCGGCATTGCTATCCGGGTATTGTAGATCTAATAAAGGAGAGTTTGGAAATCAGAACAAAATATAAAAACTATTTCGAATAGCTCGTCATCTGTGCTGTAATTTTTGTCTTATCCACATTACACTTAAATTTTTTACACCGTTCAAGCAGCTCAACCTCTGCCATTTTCACAGCATCTCCGGTTAAGGCGATGAAATGTTTTATAATTAATTACTTATATTAACGCCTTGATTCCGGCAATCCACATCTCTTGTAATCAAAAATCATAGGTAACGGTGAAAATAGCAATTTTCGGCGCAGGAGTTGCAGGACTCAGCGCAGCGATAGAACTTGTGGATAGAGGACACACGGTAGAGATTTATGAAAAACGCAAAATACTTGGCGGTAAGGTCTCCGTCTGGAAAGACAACGATGGTGATTCCATAGAGTCTGGACTTCATATTGTTTTCGGGGGTTACGAACAGCTTCAGAAATACCTCAAACGAGTTGGCGCAGAAGATAATTATCAGTGGAAAGAACATTCTCTCATCTATTCCGAACCTGACGGCAAACAGTCCTGTTTTAAAAAAGCAAAGCTTCCGAGTCCCTGGGCAGAAGTTGTTGGAGGCCTTCAGACCGATTTTCTTACCATGTGGGATAAAATATCGCTGATCTGGGGCCTTTTCCCTGCGCTTGCAGGCAATGAGGAGTATTTCCGCAGCCAGGACCATATGACCTATTCGGAATGGCACCGGCGTAGATGGGCTTCTGAACATTCGCTGCAGAAGCTTTGGCGGGCCATTGCTCTTGCGATGAACTTCATTGAGCCTAATGTTATCAGTGCACGACCGATGATCACTATTTTCAAGTATTTCGGTACTGATTATGCAGCAACCAAGTTTGCCTTTTTCCGCAAAAATCCTGGCGATTCAATGATCGAACCAATGCGGCAGTATATCCAGAGCAAGGGTGGACGTATTTTTGTTGATGCGAAGCTGAACCGGTTTGAACTGAACAGTGATGAGAGCATTCAACATGCGGTACTCCATGATGGCCATAACATTGAGGCTGACGCCTATATTTCCGCACTGCCAGTACACAACATAAAAAAAATAGTACCTGTTCAGTGGCTTGCCCATAAGTATTTCCGCAACCTGCATGAATTTGTCGGCAGTCCGGTTGCAAACTGTCAACTCTGGTTCGACAGAAAAATAACCGATACCGATAATCTAATGTTTTCCCAGGGCACCATTTTCGCGACCTTTGCCGATGTATCCATTACCTGTCCTGAAGAGTTTCAGAAAAATATGGGTACGGCAAACGGCGGCAGCGTCATGAGCCTTGTACTTGCTCCAGCGCACCAGCTTATGAATATGCCTAACGAAGTCATCACAGGATTGGTCATGAAAGACATTCATGAACGATTCCCTAAATCCCGCCAGGCAAAATTACTGAAATCAACCATTGTCAAAATTCCCCAGTCGGTCTATAAAGCAGTTCCAGATGTCGATCAATTCCGCCCTGACCAGATCAGCCCTATAAAAAACTTCTTCCTTGCCGGCGATTATACCTATCAACGCTATCTTGCCTCTATGGAAGGGGCTGCACTGAGTGGAAAGCTGGTTGCTGAAAAGCTTCTCAGCAGGTTCGGCGGTTGAACAGCAAACTCCTGTCATGCACAAAAAACAATCCCGTCACCAGCAAAACACGATGTTTGCCGCTTCACATGCTCAGGTAAAGCTCCTTGAAGAAACTGACTGCGGCATACTTCCTTTCAATAAAAGAGTTGACGAATCAGGAAACACTCCGCTCACGGCTACAGGTATTGATGTGCTGCAAATAAATTCAGGCTATGCATGCAACCTTCTTTGCCGTCACTGTCACGTTGATGCCGGCCCGGAGCGCAGGGAAATGATGACACGCCAAACTATGCTCTACTGTCTTGATGCTCTTGAGAAAAGCTCCATAAAAACAGTCGATATTACCGGGGGAGCACCGGAAATGAACCCGGAATTTCGCTGGTTCATTACAAGTATAAGAAGCAGAGTGCCTGACGCTACAATCCTTGTTCGTTCGAATCTGACACTTTTCACAGGAAACAAGCAATACGCCAATATTCCGGAGTTTCTTAAAGAGCACAGGGTAACCATTATCGCTTCACTACCTTGTTATACGAAAACTGCTGTCGATACTATGCGTGGAAACGGGGTTTTCGACCGATCCATCGCAGCATTGAAACTGCTCAACAAGCTTGGATACGGTAAAGCGGAACAAGAGCTTGAACTCAACCTTGTCTATAATCCAAGCGGCCCTTCACTGCCTCTGGAACAACAGCTTCTTGAAACGGAATACCGAAAGCAACTCATCGAGGAGCATGGTATTGTATTCAACCATCTCTATACCATCACCAATATGCCGATCAGCCGCTTTCTCAATGACCTGCTTGAAAGCGGCAACTATTGCCAGTATATGACACTCCTGGCAAAAAACTTCAATCCCCTTGCCGTGAAAAACCTGATGTGTCGAACTACTGTATCAGTCGGCTGGGATGGCACACTCTATGACTGTGATTTCAATCAGATGCTCAATCTAACTTTGGAGAAGAGCAGCCCACAGCACATCAGCTCCTTCAGTGAAGAACAACTCCGCAACAGGTTGATAACGATCGGTCAGCACTGTTACGGATGTACGGCCGGAGCCGGTTCAAGCTGCCAGGGAACTCTGGTATGACAGACGAGTCTCTGCTTATCATTTTTACAAAAAATCCGATATCGGGATTGGTAAAAACACGTCTTGCAAACGCGATTGGTGATGAAGCCGCCCTTTCAGTATATGAAACACTTCGACATCATACCGCTTGTACCGCTGAAAAGGTTAATGTGAGTCGAACAGTTTTTTATTCTCACTTTCTCCCTGCCACCGATATCTTTCTCACGGATAAGTATAAGGCTCAACAGCAGGCGGGTGACAATCTTGGTGAGCGAATGCTGCATGCAATGAGAAAAGGCTTCGAAACAGGATTTCGCCATATCGTGCTCATAGGTACTGACTGTTATGAGTTGAGTGCAACTGTCCTTGAGTCAGCATTCGCTGCTCTTGAAGATGCCGACGCTGTCATCGGTCCTGCAAGTGATGGAGGGTTTTATCTTATCGGCTTGAACAGACTCATACCGGAAATTTTTCTCGGGCGCGAGTGGAGTACAAAGAAGGTCTTCGGAGAAACCATCGAAATACTTCGACGATTCGACATAACACCTGTCCAGCTTCCTGAGCTGTCTGATATTGATACATTTGATGACCTGAAAAAAAGCGGATTATGGAAACACGAAGCATAAGCATTATTATTCCGACTTATAATGAAGAGGCAATTATTGCTCAGTCGCTCAAGGCACTCCTTACGATAACTGAACGATCTGAAGCGGTTGAAATTATTGTCTGTGATGCCAGCACCGATGGAACCCCGAGGATTCTCTCCGACTTTCCGGTGCAAGTATGCCGCAGCGCAAAAGGACGCGCCATACAAATGAATACTGGTGCGATGCTTGCCAAAGGGGATATTCTCTATTTTCTACATGCTGATACTCTCCCTCCGGAAACCTTTATCAGCAATATCCGTACAGCTTCTTCAGATGGGAAAAAAGCCGGATGCTTCAGAATGGACTTTAATGACAGTAATCCCATCATGAACCTTTATGGATGGTTCACACAGTTTCCCTTGACGGTATGTCGTGGAGGGGACCAGTCGCTCTTTATTGATACCTCACTCTTTCATGAGATCGGAGGATTCGACGAAAAGCTGATCGTCATGGAAGATATCAACATTATCAATCGTATTGAACAGCGAGAGCCATTCCATATTCTCGAAAACCAAGTCACCACTTCGGCCAGACGATATCACCAAAACGGTATAATCAGACTTCAGTTAATTTTTGGAACCATTCATTTAATGTATGCACTGGGATGTGACCAGGAAACGATTAACGGTTACTACAAGGATAATATCAGCGGAGAGTAGGACTCACTGCTCATCAAAATACCTCTTGGAGAGGTAAAGAACTTAGTAAATAGATTGTTATATTGAGCGAAATATATCTAATTATTTACCCTTAACCATCTACAACTATGGCAGCAGAAGAGCTCAACAAAGCGGCAGGCGCCCCAAAAAAGGCAGCGCCGATAGCAACACAGGAAAGCAATGTCGGCAATGGTGACATGGCTAATCTGATCGGCAATGTGGGTATTTTGATTGATTCAACGATTGTGTCTGTTCAGGGAATAATCAGCTCGGTAAGTTCGGCTACCGGACAACTCATTGAAGGAGTTACTTCGACCATCAATTCCGAACCGGTCAAAGGAATCATCAGTAATGTCAACTCTGTTTCCGGACAACTTATTGAAGGTGTCACCTCTACCACAGGACAACTGATTGAGGGAGTAACCGCCACTATCAATTCAGAACAGGTTCAAAGTTCTTTTCACGAACTCGGTAAATTATGGAAAAACCTGCTGGAAAACCTGAATTCAACAGTTAGCTCCGGTCAAGTTCAGAACCTGTTTAACAATGTCAGTTCCGGACTGGGACAGCTTGTGAACAATATTGTTTCGCCAGGAATGCATGCAGGTCACGATCGGCAAAGAAAAGAGATCACACAAATCCCCTTCTCGCAGAAAGAAATTGTTCGTGAAATAAAAACTCAGGCTCCGGATCTCAAGCAAAAAAACTGACAAGTTCAATAAAACACTTTGTTCATACTTTTGCATGAACAACAAGAGCACTGTAAGAACTATTGAAAATCCCTTATGGTTTAATGTAAAATAAGTTTATATATATTTTTCCACTTTCCCCCCTCAACTCCCTCAAGAGAGAAAAGTATGTATGCGTTGGATGTAGATAATGTTTACCATTTTGCCGGACGCAATAAGGGCGACTCACGAAAGAAAGTTGTCCTTATTGCTGATGACGACAATACAACGCGTAGAATTCTTACCCATTATGTTCAGAAAATGGGATATGCCACGATAGAGGCAAAAGACGGTGATGAGTGCTTGCAATGCATTACTGAAAAGGTTTTTGACGTCATTCTCCTTGACATACAAATGCCAAAAAAAAATGGTTTTGAGGTGATGCAGCACTTAAAAACTGAGAATATCTCCACGCCCGTCGTTATGATTACCGCATCTGATGATATCCCCAATGCTGTAAAATACATTAAACTTGGCGCATACGAGTACCTGACCAAACCTCTGGACATTGAACGCCTTGAAATTGTCATGCGTAATTCACTTACCGAATCTTCTCTTAAAAAACAGGTACAGGAACTGCAGACAGAACTGAAAAACAAGGAACTGTTCAGCAATATTATTGGAAAAAGCGCGGCACTGAAACAAACTTTGGAACAGGTCCGGCAAGTCATGGATACTGACCTTAACGTGCTTATTCTTGGCGAAAGCGGCACCGGCAAGGAGCTGTTTGCCCAGGCCATTCACTACGGAAGCAGGAGAAAAGACGGCCCGTTCGTTTCAGTGAACTGCGCTGCGATTTCAAACAATCTGGCCGACAGCCTTCTTTTCGGTCATGGGAAAGGCTCATTCACCGGAGCAGACAAGGAACACATTGGCTTTTTTGAACAAGCTGACAACGGCACTCTTTTTCTTGACGAAATCGGTGACATGAATTCTGATGTACAGGCAAAAATTCTGCGAGTGCTGCAGGAAAGAAAAATTCGGAAAGTCGGAGAGAAAAACGAAAAGAAAGTCAGCATTCGTATCATTTCAGCCACTAATCGAGATTTCTCAAAAGCAATAAAAGAAAATCTCTTCAGAGAAGATCTCTACTATCGGCTCGAAGAATTTCTTCTTTTCGTACCGACACTTCGCGAAAGAGGAGAAGATATTCCACTTCTTGCCAAATATTTTCTGGACGAGTTCGCAAAAGCAAACAACCTTGAACAACTGCAGTTCGAACCCGAGGCGTTAAAAAGTCTGGAAAATTACCAATGGCCGGGAAATATCCGTGAACTTAAAAATGCCGTACAACGATCAGCAGTTACCCGAAAGGGAAACACTATTGATACGCTGCGTATAGCTTTTGTCCCTAGTTCAACACATGCAGATTCATCCGAGAATACATTAACGGAAACCATCACGGAACCCGTCATTCCGGCCAGTAAAAAAGACGAGATGATGTCTTATTCACTTGAAGCACATGAACGGGACGCGATCATCACAGCATACAAAGCTTCTCGCGGCAATCTCACAAGAACAGCCCATATTCTCGGAATAGGCCGGGCGACTCTCTACAGAAAACTTGACAAGTTCGGTCTCGCGTATCTGAAATCCGGATCACCCTTTACGCTTTAGCAGCTTCAGCAGCCTGGTTTCCGGTTCCTGTGTGACCAAATCCACCGTCACCCCTTGCTGTTGTACCCAGCTCTTCAACCTCATCAAAGCAAACCTGTTCAACTTGTGCAACCACCATCTGAGCAATGCGGTCGCCGTGACGAACTGTAAACGGTTCACTGCTGTAATTAATGAGAATCACCTTGACCTCCCCCCGATAATCGGCATCAATAGTTGCAGGGGTGTTCGGAAGTGATATCATAGAACGTAATGCAAGACCACTTCTTGGCCTGAGCTGTGCCTCATAGCCTTCTGGTAATTCAAGGGCAAACCCGGAAGAAATCAATGCTGTTGTAAAAGGCTGGATTGTTACCGGGTGTTCAAGGCATGCGGAAATGTCCATTCCGGCGGCATGAGCGGTAGCATAAACCGGAAGAATGGCTTGTTTGTGCAGCCGAACAATCTTTACTTTCAACATTGGTAAAAAAAATAATATTATCATGGGGTTACGCCTTTAAATATAGCAGGATTAATGACAAGACAATTGGAAAGTTCAGCTGAAAAAGTTTATGCGCTGGCATTTGGCGCTCATCCCGATGACGTTGAACTTGCATGCGGAGCCACGCTTCTGAAAATAATGAGTGAAGGTCGATCAGTATCTGTATGCGACCTGACAAGGGGTGAGATGGGTACGATGGGTACACCAGAAACAAGAAAGAGGGAGGCGGAAGCCGCTTCATTAGTGATGGGGTACCAGAGTCGAACAACTCTTGACCTCGGCGATTCGAAATTATTCTATAATGAAGAAAACCTTGCTGAAATTATCCGGGTTATCAGGCATGTCAGACCGGATGTTGTATTTGCAAACCCACCTGATGAACGGCACCCTGATCACATGAAAGCCTCAAAACTGGTAACAGATGCTTTTTACTATGCCGGTCTTCAACAGCTTCCTACAACCATGAACGGAACTGTTCAGGAACCACACAGACCTCAACACCTGCTTTATTATATACAGTTTAAACATATTCAACCAGATGTTATCATTGATGTCTCGGAAACCTTTGATGCATCCAGAAAGGGAGTTCTTGCCTTCACTACGCAATTTCACCGCGAAGGTGCAATAGAAGAACCAAAAACGCTGATCAATCGCAAAGAGTTTCTTACCGGGCTCGACGCGCGCGCGCGGTATTTCGGCGAGCAGATAGGTGTTGTGTACGGTGAAGGATTCCTGCTTTCGGGAACATTGGGAATACAATCTTTCTGTGGGATATTCAGGGGGGAGGGATGACATGAGGGAGGGAAATTCGGCTTATTGTTCACAATTGTAAAAAAGCCTATCTTCTGGACGACTGATCAGTATTTCCAGAATATCAAGAAAAAGTTATGAGTGCAGCAACCCGATCCATCGCCGTTCTGATGCTTGTCGGGATGCTTGTACAAATTAACGGCGTACTCGTCTGTTATGGGCTTTTCTTTTTAAATCAAAAGGCTATCGCGGAAACTGTCTGCGAAAAGAAAACGATGGATTGCTGTGGACACTGTTTTCTTCATAAAAAAATTGCCGCCACGACCGATACTCAGCCAGCTTCAACGGAGAAGCAAGTTCCAGCTAAAACGCTGGAAGAGTTACTCAACGTGATGCCAGGCCTTCTCCCTGACATGCAACATGCTCTTTTGACAGTCACCACCGGTCATATATTCACCTCAGATCACTCTTCTTTTCTGCTCGACGGTGTCCTGCGCCAAATCGACCATCCACCCAACGCTTAGCTTCAGTTTTCACACTTGAAACGCTAACAGCCACGACATTGTGTTTTTGATATGAAAGGCATGATGTGTTTGCTAATATTTAACTGTCTGGAAAGAACAGCAGGCAATAACTTTCTGAATTACAGACTGTCGTGCTTTTTGTTTCCATTGTTTCCATCAAACCAAATCATTTTTTTACTTATCGATATGAGAAAAACTGACAGAATTATTATTAAGCTCCTACCCTTTCTTGTGATAGCTTCAGCACTGCCCTTGCCGGCATTTTGTTTAGAAGCGATAAGCCAGGAAACTGTTATTACCGGAACTTCAGAAAAACCAGAGGCACCTCTGGCATCAAAACGATTGAAAACCAGTGATACGGCATCGTTACTCAAGGATATTCCGGGTGTCACACTTGCTACTGGAGGCGGTGTTTCGAGCCTGCCGATCATTCACGGACTGGGAGACGACCGTTTAACCATATACGTTGACGGTATGTGCCTGACATCTGCCTGTGCCAATCACATGAATCCTCCGTTGTCGTACATAGCACCTTCGAACGTGAGCAGCGTCGGTGTTAAAGCCGGTGTTACGTCTGTCAGTTACGGTGGTGACAACGTCGGTGGAACCATCCATGTCGAATCGGATCAGCCGGTTTTCGCTAAACCCGGTGAGGGAACCAAAGGGTCCGGGAGTGTTTCGACCTATTACCGAAGCATCAACCAGAGCACAGGGGCTGCATTTTCTGGCGCAGTCGCAACCAGCAACCTCAGCTTTGGAGTTACCGGATCCATCGATCACGCCAAGGACTACAAGGATGGCCATGGTAATACCGTAACATCAACCTATTACGAATCGCGTAATCTTGGAGCCACTTTGGCCCTCAAAGGCAACACCAGCCTTTTGACCCTCAAGGCAGGCCATCAATCGATTCCTGACCAGGGTTTTGTCAACCAGTGGATGGACATGGTCGATAATGACGCTTCGTTTTTCAATCTCGGCTATAAGGATAGCTTCAGTTGGGGAAAACTTGATGCCAAAGCTTTCTGGGAGAATACCTATCACAAGATGGATTCCGGTGTAGATAAACTGGCGATTCCTGCTGTTCAGACCGGAATGACCTACATGCCGATGGAAACTCGCGGGATTGATCTTGGTTATTCGTTAAAAGCGGAAATTCCTTTTGCCGAGAAGAACCTTTTGCGCCTCGGACATGAATTCCACCGTTTCACCCTTAACGACTCATGGCCGCCGGTTGCCGGAAGCATGATGATGTCGCCGAACACCTTCGTAAACATCAATGACGGGCGTCGTGACCGGTACAGTCTGTTTGCCGAATGGGAATCAAAAGTCAGCAAAGAGGTGACAACGGTTTTCGGTGTTCGCGACGAGCTGGTGCAGATGAACACGGGCAGTGTGCAGGGGTATAACACCGGAATGATGTATGCTGCCGATGCCAAAGCCTTTAATGCTCAGGATCATGCGCGCAATGACAATAATCTGGACATAACGGCTCAGGTGAAATTTGAGCCTGCATCCAATGCCGCCTATGAGGTCGGCTTCGCACGCAAAACCCGCACTCCAAACCTCTACGAACGCTATGCGTGGTCGAACAGCTTTATGTGCAGCGGCATGATCAACTGGGTCGGTGATGGTAATGCTTATGTCGGCAATCTCGATCTCAAACCGGAAACTGCCAATACCCTGAGTCTCTCGGCAGACTTGCATGACAGTGCACGCAAAAACTGGGAGCTGAAGGTAACACCATACTACACCTATGTCAATGATTACATTGATGTGAATGTGTTAACCCTCAAGTCCACCGGCAACACGTTACAGTTTGCCAATCATGATGCCAGGATTTACGGGCTGGATGTTTCGGGGAAAATTGGTGTCTGGGATAATGCCAGTTATGGCAGCGGCCAACTAAGTGGCAGCCTTGGCTATGTGCACGGCCGTAACTCTGACACAGGTAACTCACTCTACCACATGATGCCGTTGAATGGTTCCCTTTCGCTGGAGCAGAGAGTCTCCGGATGGACTAATGCTGTGGAGCTGCAACTTGTCAGTGACAAAACGGAGGTTGATGCTCTCCGCAAAGAACCGACTACTCCGGGATTTGCGATACTCAATTTCCGCGCAGCATACCAATGGAAAAACCTTCGGGTGGATTGTGGTATTACAAACCTTTTCGACAGGTTCTATTATCTCCCGCTCGGCGGCATCAACTATGACCACAACCTTGCGAACAAACGACTTACACCATTCGAGTCAGTTGCGGGACAAGGTCGATCGTTCAATGTGGGCTTAACACAGGCATTCTAACCCTGAAAGAATCATTCTCCTGACGGGGCCGTGATAAACCCTGCCCCGTCAGCCGGGTAATAACTCGTTCTTGGAACACAAGGATTTTTACATAACCATTTGAACTGAAGTAACCAATGAAACATTATTTTCGGATTCTATCTCTATCAATATTTGCGCTCATGCTTGCATATTCACCCGCAAACGCCAACCCGACAGATGACGCTAAAACTTTTTTCACAAGCGGTGAAGTAAAATTCGGTAACAATAATTTCAAGGGTGCCATAGCTGACTACACAAAGGCCATTGAACTGGATCCGAAATTTGCAGATGCCTACAACAGCAGGGCGGCAGCAAAATTCAGCTCGGGAGAAAAGCAAGGCGCCTTGGCTGACTTCACAAAGTCCATTGAAATCAATCCAAAATCTGCAGATACCTATAATAACCGGGGGAGTATAAAATCTGATCTTGGAGATAATAAAGGAGCCACAGCAGACTATACAAAAGCCATTGAAATTAGCCCGTCTTTTGTTCCTGCCTACCTCAATCGAGCTGCCATAAAACTCGACCAGGGCGATAAAGAAGGAGCAACAGCGGATTTATTGCAGGCTGCCAAGCTTGGCAATGCTGATGCTCAACAATGGCTGAAGAGTAATGGGATTTCGAAATGGTGAGTGGGTCGATGGCGGACGGGCAGGTAATTATTTCAACCTTATCAAGGTGGCTTCTATTTCGTCACGAAGTGCAGGTGAAACGTCCACCTCATCAGCAAAGGTCTTCCATTTGCCTATCGTATCACTGATTTCGTCAATCACGTCTTCTGCTTTTTTGTTCTTAATTGATTTGCCAATGAGCAGCAGATCTTCTTTTGTAATGTTGTTTCGCTTTCCGTTTATGCTCAGTGCATGCTGGCTTACCCATTGGTGTTTCGGCTGGTATGCATGGCATATATCGTAGGCTGGTGCCAATTCCCATTTCCCATCTTTTTTCAGCCTGAATGCAAAATTTTTGGTATGATCATCGCAATTGCGAGCCGCCACATTAAACACCATCCTTCGAAACATCTGCTCTGCATCTGGATAGGAAAGCCTGAGTTCCCGCATGGTTTGAAAAAGCTGCTCGTAACTGAAACTTGCTACCGCATTGTAATCAAAATGCTTCATAGCACAAAAGGTCTGTATGTGATGCCTGGTTGAGGTGCCTTCCCGGTCAAATCGTTTGGTCATAAAATGTGCTCTGCCATGTTCTTCCAGTAGCCTGGACGGCATCATTTCAATGCCACATGCAATTGCCATGGTATAATATGCCATTTCAACCCGTCCATATCCTTTGCTAGCACCCACTTGAACATCACTTACTCCATCAAGCTTGATCAGCCAATGCTCAAACCCCGAGGGCGCATTGGTCTGCCCCGATTTCACCGCTCCCGTTTTTTCATTGTAGGCAATTACCGCCTTCGGCCTTGCTCCACCCGCTGATGTGCCTATCCGTAAAATATCCATGACCGCCTTTTCTTCACCCCCTTTCAGGTTGGTGATAAAGGCCTCTTTTTGTGACAATATTTTTTGTGCAACATCTATGAGATTATCTATTTCAACGGAGAATGCTCTTTTGCCTTCTTGTAATGTGGCCGGCTCAAATTCCAAAGCTCCCATCCCCCTGCTGCCGATAAAGCAAAGAATTTCCACCGGATTCATGCTGTCCAGTGGGCGGCCTTGTTGCGCCAACCACATGCGGATCAATTCACTGCCATATCTGTCGGGCAGTACATCAGACAATAAGCCAGGCAAACCTTTGAACGTATCAAGTGCCGGGTCTGCTTTTTTCCTCAGGGAAGGAAATCTGAAACTTTTTCTGCCTGAATTGAGAGGCATTTGCAGAGGGGCTATATCCCAATCCCGACTTATAAATTTCGGATCGTACTCAAATGCTGCAATGCCGGAAACATCATCCCAGGCTACGGCACCGGCCAACTCGCCCCATATTTTCACAAACGCTGTGTTCATATTTACCAGTCGGCTCCTTCTGGATCATTTGTTTTTTTATGCCTTGCTCTTTTTCTTTGCTCCTGTTCCATTTTGGCCATTGCCAGCGGACTGATGCTTTGCTGTACTTCAAAGACATCCATCACCTGCAACTGATCCAATACCCTCAATACCTGTATGAGTGTTGCCAGGGTTACCGACTCCCCTCTTTCGAGCAGGCTGAGGGTGGAACGACTGATGCCGGCTGCATGTGCCAGCATATCCTGCGTTTTGTTCTGCTCCAGCCTATGATGCTTCACAAAATTACCGATTTGCTCTACCAAAACAGAATCGCTCATGGAAGACCATTCTTTGTATGATATTTGAGTCATAATAATCCATTAAGCAATCTAAAGAATGATTTATCATTCAAATATAATCATTCAACGATAACATAAAAATCATAAATAGCTTATCATGCGCAAAAAAACATAATGGACTATTACGAATATCCTGCGTTTGTTAAAGGTTGAATTGGTTAGTGAGTCGATGGCGATTAATTGAAACTTATCGTTGCGTCTTCTAATCTGCTGGAGAATGAGATAAAATCTTTACCTTTTAAAAAGGATGTTGTTAAATGTACCGTTAACTGTTGAATCTTAAACGTTCAATAACCTCCTCATGACAGTCGCACTGATTACAAGGAGCATCGGGGTTCATCGGATCACATCTGGTGAAACGATGCTTACAGAAAGGCTATAGAGTGAAGGCGCTTGTCCGGAAAGGGAATGCCTCAATTGCAGGATTGAAACGGGAAGGCGTTGAGGTGGTTGAAGGCGACATTCGTCAGTCCGAAGCAGTTAACCGTGCTGTGAATGGCGCTGATCTGGTGTTTCATTCAGCTGCCCTCACTTCGGATTGGGGATCTCTCAAGGATTTCAGGGATATCAATATCGGAGGGACACAAAATATCTGTGAAGCAGTAACCCGGTATAAAGTTAAGCGGTTGGTTCACGTAAGTACCTTTGAATCATTCGATCATTCGCGGCTTGAGCGATTAAATGAAAAGACACCCTATTCAATCCGTAATCAGTCATATCCCGACACAAAAATCAAGGGGAATGAAGTTGTCTGGGAACATGTAGCACAGGGAATGCCGGCTTCCATTGTTTATCCTGTCTGGGTCTATGGCCCTCAGGATCGCACGCTGTTTCCCTTGCTTGCCGATGGGATTCGACGCCGCCAGTTCTTTTACTGGTCACATCATGCACCTATGAGCATGGTCTATGTCGATAACCTTATTGATCTCCTGATGCTTGCGGCAGTTCACCCCAGAGCTATTGGTGAAGATTTCCTCGCGTATGATTGTGAAGCAATAACCTTTGAAGCCTTGTGCGAACGGATAGCTTCCGCGATTCATTCGACTCCGCCCTCTTTGTATCTGCCTTATAACCTCGTCTATTTCCTCGCCGGAATGATGGAAGTGCTCTACCGGATGATCAGGAGTTCGAAGCGGCCTCTACTCACCCGCCAGGCAGTGACACTGCTTGCCTCACATGCAGCACCTGATGCATCAAAAGCCCGTCAGGTTCTTGGCTGGTCACCTGGTGTCTCTCAGGATGAGGGTATCAATCGAACACTGAAATGGCTATTAAGTGTAGACCCTTTGGAGTGGAAGGTGAAATAGGGTTCGCTTTTATCAAGTACCCATTTTCAACTGTCGACAAATTGTCGACAGTTCAGGTCACACGTTATTTAATTCCTCCATCAATGCTGTTCGATTACGATATGCAGTCCTGAAGCAGGATATAACTTCGTTGGCCTTCTCTCGGGCTCCAAGCTTGATGATTCTCCGGAGATACCTGCAGGCAAAACGCAGTAGCCAATTCGGATTTTGATCGGGTGCAAATGAGCAACTCCTCGATGACTTTTTCAAAAATCGACTCTGGCCCCAACTCTGGCCCCGACTCTGGCCTTGAAGAAACTTCCGCTGCTTCACGTACAAGAGTGTTTGAAGGTTTCTCTCCAAATTCCGGCACGCTGATGATCATGCGAAATATATCACCTTCAATAAACTGAGGATTCTATCCCCCTCAAGCTTACTCTTCCATATTTTTATTTCATTACATTTGAAAGAGAGTGCACTTAAATGCAAACCTATGACTGACTGGCGAATAAGAATCACGTTCAATCCAGAACAATGTGTTGGTAGACCATGTGTTAGAGGGTTACGCATAAGAGTAGTCGATGTTCTGGATTTACTGGCTGCAGGCCTTTCTTATGATGAGATTATCGACGAACTTCCTGACCTTGAAAAAGAAGACATTGTGGCTGTACTCCAATATGCAAGTCGAAAGCTGGATCACCCGATTATTGCTGCATTTTAGGCGAAATAACCTGATGAATATATATAGCTTACAATGAAAAATTACACGGCAATTGTTGAACGCTGTACAGAGAGTGGTCTTTTTGTTGGGTTTATCCCCGGATTCCAGGGAGCACACACACAAGGAGAAACCTTGGATGAACTCCATCAGAACCTTCAGGAAGTCGTCGAAATGCTGCTTGAGGATGGCGAGCCAGTGCTGGAAACAGAATTTATTGGAACTCAAAATATTGTTGTAGCCTGAACATGGGACATTTGCCCACTTTGCGCCTCATCCCCTGCCGCTTGACACAGGGTCAACATCATACCGATTTAGAAACGCGATCCGACAGCCATTTCTTGAATGATGTTTGACTTTCACCTGAAGGCTTGCCAAGTAATAAACCTTCAACACTGATATCCTCATCAAGCTCTTCCCAATGAATACCATATCCTTTGCCAATCAGCCGCCAGTTCTGACGCTCAGATTCTGTTGCATTCATAAGTCGTGGATACCATGCAAGCGGGACGGTAAGGGATCGACCATCACTTAAATCAACGGTTAAAGCATCAAGCGTAACCGTCACCTGTTCTACTGCTGACACATTAAGTTCAATTGTTGAAATAACCATACCAAGCCTCCTGTAAATGCTGTTGATGTTCAAGGATGATTATTTGAATCCTGGCAATTTCATGCCTCTTCCCTATCTGCCGGTTTAAACTGAGGATCAATATCACGGGCTCCGTGCAACACTCTTACAATCTCTATACCGCCAGGAATAATGAGATAGAAAATGATATATCTGCGAAATGGAAAACTTAACAACCCGGGTAAAAGCTCAGTCCGCAAACGGCCAATCTGAGGTGAGACCGCCAACTCATGGAATTTCCAATCGATAGAATCAATAAAGGCATCGGCATTGTTCTCGTTATCCTCGGCTATGTAATCCCAAATATCTGCAATATCCTCAAAAACAAGGGGGCGTTTAATGATTATCGGCATGTTCTTAACCTGCCTTGGTGGCTGTCCTTCTTTTTCTGACTGTTTTCTTTATCTCTTCGGCATCCCAAGCGTTAGCAGTGCCGCTCTCTATTCCGGCACGTATATCCTGCCGTAACGTATCAAGCTTTGCTTTGCGAAGAGAATCCTGCTCTTCCATTAAGCGTAATGCCTCACGGACCACCTCACTTGCTGATGTATAGAGCCCTGATTTTACTTTCTGACGAACCATCTCTTCAAGGAACGGCGTCAGGTTAACATTAATTGGCATGATTTTACCTTTGTTTTCTTTAAGAGGAAACCATTATAATGGATGTCATACTGTCAATTTATGCTAATTCTTGACAATAATAAGCAACAACATTCACATAACAACGTGTCCTGAGAAGACACTCTTTTTATGAGGTTTTTGTTGTCCCTTCACCCTGACGGATCAGATCATGTATTTGCAAAGCTTGGCTTAAGCTCTATAATGGCGTTTTGTCATGACGCTTTCGTTTCCCACAGCGATTTGCCTGTTGCCCTGAAATAAAGTGCTTCAGGATCAACATCGAAACCGCAATCCCACGCAAGAGTTGGCCAGGAATCAAGATAAAAATGTGAAAAAGCTTCAGGGTTGCGCAATGGTTCCGCTATTGGATATTTATAGACAAGATCACGGAGATCCACCTCTCCGGTTTCACCGGTATTGAATTTCAGAAATATCTGATAATCCTTAACATACCCTGCCTCTACAATTGAAATACATTCCATAAACTATTCGCTCTCTTGGTAATCCAAGGTTGCTGATAACCAGACTGGTGAGGCAATACATGTTGGTTAGAAAGTTTGCCGTCACGGCGTCCGTGCAAAATAGATTCCATAATTCACTATACGATGCGCAACACAATTCTGATTATAAACTTGATTATGGCAATAGTCTTTGAAATAACTAAAAGTATAAGATAATATACTGGAGCGAAAGGAAGACTCCAAGCCAATCGAAGCTTGAGTGGTCTATCTAAGGAACTGAGCACGAACAACACTGCAGTCAGTATCAACCACCATAGATACGTGACGAGCAATCCTAAACCCATCCATTGTGAGGCTGCCGAAATTATTGCAGCTGCGGATACGTTGTTCTGCGACAAGATAGGATAGGAGACTAAATAGGCGAATGGAGATGACAAATAGACACCCGTTATCACGCTCCATCTAAGTGTTGATCTAAAATTGCGAACAGCTAGTGCTGAGGAGAATATACATGCGACCCAAACCCATAGTATTCCGATAGCGCCATATTGGAGAGTAAGCACAACACCCGCAGAGTAGACCGATCGCCAAGCAGCGCCTCCCTCTGCACTGAAAATAAAGTTGAACAACAGGACCGACATTAAAAGTGGTATTGCGGCAAGCCTTAGCGGATGGGCAAGGAAGTCAGCTAAAAGAATATTTCTATAAAATGCGGCAGACTCGCCTGAAAGTCGTAGTGATTTGAAAGATATAAGTACCCTAAGTAGTCCATAATCCCAAGAAAGTGCTCGCTGCTTTAGAAGAGAAACAATAGTTGGCTTAGCTTTAGTCGAAATGGTAACAGTACTTGGCTCCCAGCGAAGTCGTGCGTTGTCAGCTAGCGCATGCACTGTGTTCTCAAGATCGTCGCCTTCAAATTCACCCCGATGCCTTCCGAGCACCCGAACTAGTGTCTCCCTTCTCCAGATGACGCCCTGTCCAATCAAACAGAGCGGAACCTTTAGTAGCTTGCGTAGGGAGTCAGTGAATATCGCATAGTCTATTGCCTGAAGTGCTGCGAGCCAGCCGTCTACTATTGGAGTTATTCTAAAATATGTCGCGTCAATTTCCTCAAGATGCATGTCGATCAAAAGCTCGTCTATCGCGCAGTGAGTAAGTTCCCTGATAGAGCAATCTGCATCTAATGTCAAAATAAATGGTGTGGTAACCCTCTTGACCATGTCATCAATTGCGCCCACCTTCCGAGTGTTGAAGCGTTGTCGCACTACTAGCATGCCTGGGCATCGTGCAGCCAAAGAACTTGCAAGTGTGTAGGTATTATCGGTTGATCCATCATCGCAGAGAATGATTGGATATCGATCAATTAGTCCCTCTGAGCGCAAGGAACGAAACAAGTCCGACAAGTTCTGCTCTTCATTAAACATGGGTATAACGATCGTTAGCAGGGGGCCGGCAAGGTCGGTACGGTTTGTTTCAACTTGCGGGTTGTGAGTCCCAAGCTTCGGAAGCTGGGGTAATTGTCCGAATAGAGTGTCAAGAAGACGAGCGTAAGCCTCTTCGCTGTAATGGGTTCCAGATAAATCAATCCTAAGTTGATCGATCTGCCATAAAAAAAGCCTCCATATTCACGGTTAAAGTGTTATATTAAAATGGGTAACGGGAAATTACCATTTGTAATGCAACAGAAACCGAAAAATAAAGAAGCTCCATGGGGAAAGATACTAA
>CAJAJL010000119.1 GCA_903940125.1 uncultured Chlorobiaceae bacterium
GATGAAACCGATCCCTGGCAGTTTAAGAACTTCCTTATTACCGATAATGATTAAAACAGGATACAGCTGATGGACCCTCAACATTTAAAACAATTGGCTATAGAGCATGGTACACCGTTATTTGTGGTAGACCACGACGTTTTGCGTGCTAATTACCGTGAGTTTAAGCAGCATCTTCCAAGGGTTCAGGCCTATTTTGCTGTTAAAGCAAACTCTGACCATGAAATAGTTAAAACGTTCTATGACGCTGGTGCCAGCTTTGATGTCGCATCAATGCCGGAGTTTCTTAATGTTTATGAAAATATTAAAAGCCTGACACCTGAAGAGCAGCAGGATTTCATCTGGGATAAAATTATCTATGCGAATCCGATAAAGCCAATACCTACTCTGAAGGAACTCGACCGTTACAAGCCGCTGGTCACCTTTGATAATGAAGATGAAATAGCGAAAATCGCTACCTATGCACCGAATACTGGTCTTGTTTTACGCATAAAAGTGCCTAATACTGGAGCTATGGTAGAGCTCTCTTCCAAATTTGGCGCAGACCCTGGAGAAGCTGTTGATCTTATAGGCAAAGCGTTTGAGAGTGGACTGGTTGTGGAAGGTTTAAGCTTCCATGTCGGCAGTCAATGCACAAATTTCCAGAATTATATTCAAGCTCTTAATCTTGCGTCCAATATTTTCAAGGAATCTTGGGAGAGAGGGTATAAAGAGGTAAAAATTCTTGATATTGGCGGCGGTTTTCCCGCTCCCTACGACAACAGTGTAAAACCTTTTGCTGAGCTTGCAAGAATGCTCAATTCCGAATTTGACAGACTCTTTCCGTCCGACATTGAAATCATAGCCGAACCCGGAAGATTTTTAGTGGCAACTGCCGCCTGCGTCGTGATGGAGATTATTGGTACAGCGTATCGTGACGGTAAAAAATGTTATTATGTGAATGACGGTGTTTATCATACTTTTTCAGGGATTATCTTTGATCACTGCCAGTATCCTTTAAAATCCTTCAAAGAAGGCAATGAGAACATGTGTGCGGTTTATGGTCCAACCTGTGATGCTTTGGACACAATCACTTTGGCTAATCTATTGCCCGTAGACCTTTCAATAGGGGATTTACTCTATAGTGAAAATATTGGAGCATACAGTCATGCCTCATCGACTTTCTTTAATGGTTTTGCGCCTGCAAAGGTTTTGCATATAAATCAATAGTCAGCTAACTTCCTGCCGGAGCATCAGCCCCTCCGGAACGAGGTTCCGAAGGAGGCTGAAACTGCACCGGAGCTTCAGCGATTTTCCGGTAAAGCTTGATGAGGACGAGATGCTGAGGCCCGTTCAGCAAAAATGTCGCCAGCGCCTCCCAAACTGAAACCCATGCCACAATCGTAAGCCCTTCGGCAAAAACAGTCTTGAGAAATGAGGGAGTGCTTTCAACAGCAAAGAGATGGTTGAGCCACAAAGAGAGGCCGAGGATGATGATACCAATAACGAGAAGGGTTGCTGCGGTTCTCAGCATTTTGTTCATGGCTCCAAGTTCGAGTTCCCGCTGGTAGATAAAAAATTTATGGATACTGGTGCGCACCCGTAGCATGTACTCTTCGGAGGGATAGCACTCAAACATAAAGCGGATCACAAAATCCACCCGCCCTATTTCACGTACACACTCTGTGAGATAATAGGCGAGATCTTCATCAAGATCCTTTTTATGGTATGGAGCCGTTTTGTCGAAGTCCTCGTAAAGATCCTCAACACGACGTGCAGCAACATCAATAATAACAATACCATCAACGGTATGTTCGTAACGATCAACTATTCTTTTTGGCACCGGTCACGAATTAGCTTGGTAGAATAGCGGTATATTACCAGTTCTGTCCGGTGAAATATATTAGAGTATCAGCGGACCGATTAAAATTCACTGTTGGCTTGAAGATTTATTCAGCTATACAGTTTCCTTTGACTTGGTAAGCCGATCGAACTTGTTCTTCCGTAAAAGGATTTGTATTTCCTGTACAGATAAAATCCCCACCAACTTTCTTCAGCCCGCACTCAAGGATGGTCAGCTGATTACTGGAGCAGTTAAAATGTCCTTTCACTTTTTTAGGAGCGCTCTTAAGAGAGTTTATCTGGTTTGATGAACAATCAAAATGCCCTTTTACTTTTTCAGGCCCCCTTTTGAGAGAAGTCAGCTGATTATGTGAACAATCAAATGCCTTGACTTCTTCAGGAGCACCTTTGAGCGAAATCAGCTCGTTACCAGAACAATTAAAGTCACCGTTAACCTTTTTCAGGGATCCCTTAAGGCTGGCAAGCTTATTGTTTGAGCAATCAAAGTTACCCGCAACATGACGAGGAGCGCCATCAAGTGATATAAGTTGGTTTCCAGTACAGGAAAAATCTCCGGCAATAACTACCGCGCACTTTTCAAGACAGGTCAATTGATTGTTGGAGCAATCATAATCACCACCCACAAGCTTTGGTGAACCCTCAAGGTTTTGCAGCTGATTTCCAGAACAATTAAAATCTCCCTCAACTATTTCAAGACACCTTGCAGGCTTACTACCCTTACTTGAAAAAATTTCGCCTTGAAGCGTTGTCAGCTGGTTTCCAGCGCAAGTAAAATCACCCATCACAAAAGCTGGACAATCCTGAAGAGTTGTCAGTTGATTATTTGAACAATCATAATCACCTTTCACTTCCTCAGGGCCACCTTCAAGAGTTTTCAGCAGATTGCCTGAACAATTGAAATCCCCTTTAATATTTTTAGGCCCTCCTTCAAGAGTTGTCAGTTTGTTTCCTGAACAATTGAAATTTCCTTTGACTTTCTCCGGACAACCCTCAAGCGATGTTAAGCCCTTATTGGAACAATCAATGTCAGCAGTTCCATCATCACTATCCATGATATCGGCAAAGGTTACTGCCTTAACTGGTTTAGCCATTATTACCTCCTCAGATAATTTATTAGCTCTTAAACAATAATAGTAACTAAATAAATCCAGATATAACAACCGACCATTGTTCCTTGTGGCTTTGTTTAGAGGAGATTGTCATGGGAATCCTTGTGTTTGACAAGTTCACCCGTCACAAGATAAATAACCTCTTGCGCAATCTTTGATGCATGGTCAGCCATACGCTCGATATTCCTCGAAACGCTTAAGGCATTGGTAAGCTGGGTTACATCAGCATCCGCGATTTTCATTAAAGCAGTCACTTTTTTAAAGGCCGCCCGATGCATGGCATCAACCTCGTCATCGTTAGCACAAACCTGATCGGCAAGATCACGATCCTGCAGCACAAAAGCATCAATCGACTTTGTAACCATCTCCCCGGCCAGCATAAACATCGACTCAAACTCCAACGACTCAAGCAGAAGAGGACTTATTTCGATCATCGAATCCATAATATGAAGCGAAATCTCACCAATACGCTCAAGTTCCTCACTAATCATCATGATGGCGACAATAGTACGCAGGTCTTTTGCAACCGGATGCTGGAGAGCTATAAACTGAATGCATTGTTCTTCAAGGTCAATCTCCTCCCTATCCAGTTCATTTTCCACAAGTTTAATACGCGGTACACTATGTTCATCCTGATACTTCACCGCACGTAATGCCTCAAACAAATTTTCGACTACTCTTGAAGAAATGTCAACAAGAACCTGTGAAAGCTCTTGAATGTGCACATGAACCGGTCGATCTGGCATAAGAATAAAAGAGTTTCATTGCATTAAAAGTAACGTTTCACATCAAGGAAAAATAGTCCGTTTTCGCTTAACCCGCAGACAATGACTTCTCTACCTGATGAGTGTACTGAGCTATCCACCATTTCAAATTTATTCAAAAGAGTAATGAAAACAACAATCTTGTTCGCAAGACTTTTTTCCTGCTGACTACCCGTATAATAAGTTCAGACGCCACTCTCGTAAGTGTACTTCTGATAAGAGCACAAAAGAATTTGCAACAATGTAACAGAACTTCTCTGTATAGAACGTCAGGAAATCAGTAACATTTGCATGCTATACGTAAGGGCAATCAGAAAGAGGCAATTATAGTAAAGCTAAAAATGAGCTATTACTATCGATCATTTCAAAAAGGCCGCTCTTCAGGAGAGAGTTTTTTCCCCTGTTTACAAGACCGTTAGCTTTCGATGCTTCTGTTAAATAATTGTAAACAAATCTCAAGCGAAGAAAACATCAGGCAGTCTGTCGATATATTGTTAAAACTGTTCTTCCAATATCAACCATAAACAAGGTCAGCTCATGCCCTTCGAACTTTAATTCACAGGATCATTGCTTCACTTGGTACATTTGCTCTTTCAGGGCTTCGCCGTCAGAGTTGGATGAAAGAAGTATTGATAATGCAACATTCCATCCTGAAATGAACCGATTATGAAAAAGGGTATCTGGAACGAAATTGTTTATCGTCTGGCAGATAAAGGAATAACTGAAGATCGTGCCGCCTTTTATATCCCGCATTTCAACACTGGTGAAGATAACAGCCTGAACCCGTTGGAGTGGCACAATCTCATACAACTCCTTTACGATGAAGCGGAAAAGCACGGCTTGGATGAGACTGTTGATAACGCATACATAGAACGAAGTTATAAGGAGCAATGACCACATTCAATCACTTTTCTAAACGACAAATATTCGATGAGTAACCGTTATTTTCTAAAAACAGCATCAATGTTGGCATTGTTGCTCGCTCTTTTGAACGGAGCAGCCTCTGCATCAGCAGAGCCTTGGAAATTCGGGGTTATGGGGGACTCACAGTGGACCATTGCCGATTCTGGCGGTGCAAACCCATATAGCGTGCCAGTCACGATTATCAATCAGGTAAACCAGGAGTTTATCAAGGCTGGTGTGAAATTCGTCATTGCCGTTGGTGACTTGAGCGACAGCGGCAATGATATATCCGAAGTGACTCGCGCCAAAGCAGCACAGCCACTCATTGATGCCGGCATAGGTTTTTTCCCGTTTCGCGGCAACCATGAGACTGCTGGCTTGAACAATGGTTACGGCCTATCGGTTTTCCGCTCCAATTACCCTCAGACCCAGACAGGAACCTTCACAAAAACAGACCATCAGCACTACCAGGTCGGCAGTGGTTTCAACAGTCCCGTATCAGTCAGTCCCGACCTGAATGGCATGAGTTACTCTTTTGACTATGGTGACCCGCAAAGCAGTGCTCGTTTTGTGATAGTCGATACCTGGGCGACTCCGGGCAAAGTCGACAAACATCCAAATGGTTATATATTATATGGTTATACCGTCAATGATCAGCAGGCGTGGATCAGCAACCGGCTTGATAAGAAAACTCGAAAGACGGAGCAGGCCTTTGTTTTTTCACATCAGCCGCTTATTGCTGAAGGTCATCAGGACACTATGTTCAATGGTTATACAAACTCTAATCCCGACTGGCAGAACACATTTTTCGCCAGTCTGCAGAATAACGGTGTTAAGTTTTATATTTGTGGCCATGACCATATTCACCAGCGCTCGATTATCGCCAGCCCCGATGCCAAGTCTCACGTAGAAGAGATCATCTGCGCTTCAAACAGCAGCAAATTCTACACTCCGAAGCCTCTGGACGACCCAAAGTGGTTTGGCCAGAAAAGCCGTGAAACGTCCATTGCACAGGAGCGATATACGGTGGGCTACTATATCTATACGGTTGACGGACCATGCGTCACGGTCGATTATTACTCCGATGACCATGGCAGCTGGATGTCTGATGCCAACTATCCAAACGGAGCTGGTAAGGCGGATACCGGCAAAACCCCTTTATTTCACTTTGTTAAAAAAGAGACTTGGGGTTACAGCACAAACGGTAAGGAATTCCTTATACCTCAGGGAACAAGCTATGCAAAAGTATCGGACAGTTTCAAAGGTACCATTGCGCGAATTCTCGATGGAACGAATAACAGCACAGAGAGGGATGGGAGTCTTGATGCTAAAGGTGGTGTTGGTCGAAAGTTGACAAAGGTTGTAGATACAGGTTGGTACGAAAAGCAGGTTCCCTTGCAATCGAAAAATGACAAAACTTTTGCAAGCAATATTTTGTACCTGACTGGGATGGGTGACCTTGGCAGGGAACAGACTGATGTTTATACACTATCAATAAGTTATCATCCGGATAAGGTACACCTGCACCATTCCAAAGAAAGTGTTATTGCTCTGGCAACCAAAGAAGCTGACGGCATATGGGTCAATGCTGTTGATAAGAATACCGGAGGAGAAAAAAACTTTGTTGCCGGTCCTTGGAAAAAAGGTTATGCGTTAGGCACCTACGGCATCGACCAGCGCAGGAAGACTGTCTGGGCTGTCATTAACCATAATGGCAATTTTGCAGCAGTCAGGTTGGACAAGTAAGGAAAGAATGGTCGTGACGGCTAAGAGTTGTATACGGGGATCTGTCCAAAAATGTATACGGAAAGGGGTCACGTTGAACCAACAAGTGCATAAGATTGTTTTTCAATATTAATTTCATATTTGAAGAACAATTTTATAGGGATGACCATGCATAAAAAACAAAACGTCCTCTTTCTCTGTAACAATAACGGAGGCAGGAGCCAGATGGCAGAAGGGTTACTTCGTCATATATCGGGTGACCGTTTTGAATCCTTGAGTGCAGGACTTGAACCTGATAATCAAGTACATCATTTTGCCATCCTTGTTATGCAGGAAATTGGTATTGATATCAGCTCTCAGAAACCAAAGGCGGTCGATATCTATCTCGGCAAAACTATGATTCACGACCTTATGATTTTGTGCGACAAGACACAATCAACCTGTCCGAATGTCTGGCCAGGTACACCGTTTCAAAAACGTTATTATTGGCCAGTCAACGATCCGGAGATTGTTTCAGGTACAGCAGAAGAGAAACTGGATGCTTTTCGAAAGGTGCGTGATGAACTGAAGGAAAAAATAGTGTCATGGCTGAACGAAGATGTAGAGTCTTTAGTAACTTCCTGACGTGCACTCTCGTGCGCGCTTGCGCTTTCTTAACATGACAACTGGCCTGAGCAGATGCTGTTGAGCACTGCTGTGGTATGGTAATAATTACGTTGTGAAGAGCGCTTATATGCTTGCCTTGGAGTCTCTAAGTTGTCCGGCTTGCACTAACGGCCCCTCCATTCATCAATGTTCTCCTCGGTGTTGGAGCAATGGTCTTCGCAATCGCTCTGACCATTGCCTGCAACCGCTTCGAAACAACACGGCCCTTAAAATCCTGATCTACCGTCAGTATAAAACCATCCTTTTTCATCCAGAATCCACTTCTACTCGTTCTGACACGAACTGATGGATCTTTTCCCTCCTTGATAACACTCTCCGTATCATATACTGAACCATAATTCACAAAGAATTCTGATAAATTCAGCGCACATGTAAGTCATTACGTTGTAAGTCAGAGTGTAAATCAATATTCTGGAAATTCGACGCAAAGTACATAGAGAATTAACAACTATTTAACGTACTGCTCAGTATAAAAAAGCTGGACATTCAGTAAACTCAACAAACCACAATGTGGTATAAATGATTTTTCATGATGTCTTCAAGTTATAATACATTAAAAGAATTTTATAAAGAGAAAAAGTCATGAATAATGTTAAACCCATTAAGATTAATAACAATACTCTCTCATTGTCTAATGCGTAATTGATAAGTTTCTTGAATAAAAAAACATATAAAACTCATGTCTATAATATATTTGGCAGGCCCATTATTTACTGTTGCGGAAAGAGAATTCAATAGTCATTTGGCGGAGGCTATCCATAAAAAACGTCCAGACCTGCATGTTATTTTGCCTCAAGAAAATGCTGTAAAATTTATGGATGGTAAAAAAAAAGAAATTTTTCAGGACTGTATTGATTCGATAAATAAGGCCGATATAATAGTGGCACTGTTGGAAGGTGCAGATGCCGACTCGGGGACAAGTGTTGAACTCGGCTATGCGTACAGTAAAGGAAAAGCAATATTAGGGATTAGAACTGATTTTCGTATTTCGGAAGAACAGGGGCTAAATTTAATGCTCCCATTCTCATGTAACGAATTTTATCTTGATACGTTAGCAACTATTGACACACTTGTCGATAAAGTTATCGGTTTTACTGATAGAGAAACAACTGGGCTGATACAGCATTGATTTACCAGAACTTGTTATTCAGCATATCTATAACCCTGTCAATTCTTCCGTCGACGCTTTCAGGTCTGATATTCAAGAGTCTGCAGATCAATGGATAGATATCTATGGTGTTGATTCCTTTAGCGGTATACCCTTTTTTAAATGAAGGGCCGGATGCATAAAAAATAGCGTGCATTTTCCTGTCATCCGGATCAAATCCATGTGAACCTTCAGGGACTTGGTCATTGTCATTCAGCTTGATGCTCCATCCGCTATCAGCAAGGAGAACAAAGTCGAGGGTTCTCTGATTTTTCCCGTAATGAAGTTTAGGAGGCATTTCTTGCGATTTCCAGACACGGCAGTGCGAAACCTGCTTCAAAGCATTAAAAGCTTTTTCCCTGTATTTACCCTTCACTTTAAACATCAATACCGGTGACGAACCCTCGATTTTCGAAAACCATGCTGTGTTAAGATAATTGCTTAGGTTCACCGACCTGAAGCGGTTGGTTGCTTCCATCCCATGATCGGAGACAATAATGAAATTGATTTCTGAAAAACAAGGAAGCTGTTTCAATTTTCCTGTCAATTCTGCAAGCTTGCGGTCAAGATCCACAAGACACTCTGCCACCTCTTTGCTTTCAGGGCCATATCGATGGCCTGAAGCATCAGGTTCGTGGTAGTACAACAGCACCAGTTGCGGACGTATATCCTCCGGTTGAGAAAGCCATTGCATCACCGTATCGACACGGGCAGAAAACGGTACCTTTTGATCATATTTTTTCCAGAATGTAGGGTATCTGCCTTTGATGGGAGCCTCGGAACCCACCCAGAAAAAAGAGGCTGTCCTCAAACCTTGCTTTTCTGCAGTCACCCAAACAGGTTCACCGCCATAAAAAGAGGCGTCTTCAACTGCTGAACGGTTACCGATGCTGTATTGCCGGTCCGATTTGGGGTCATAAAAACTGTTTGCCACGATGCCATGATGATCGGGATAGAGGCCGGTCGCCAACGTGTAATGATTGGGAAAGGTGATGGAGGGAAAAGCAGGTTTAAGGTCGGCCCTTACACCAACTCTGGCGAGACTGTCAAAAGTGGCAAGATGGACCGTCTCAGGATAATCACCTCTGAACCCATCAAACGAGATTATGACAACGCATGGTTTCGATACTCCGTATAAAGGCAGGTAACCGGGTAACATCACAAGGAGAGCGGCGACTCCCATGACAACCCATCTCGTTTCGTTTTTCATTCTTTTACTGTGAGAGAGATTGAACACATTATTAAAAGTTTTCAATCCTGTTATACGTCGGTAACAAAGGCGTAACATATGGAGATTATATTAGTTGAGTGACTTCTTCTCCTTTACACAATAAATAAAAAAGATATGAAACTTACGGTCAAGATATTCAAAACCGTAGCCCCGATATCGCTTTTTCTTGCTCTGGCAGGAAACAGTCAGGCTATGGCAGCCAATATTATTATTGAAGGCAGGGTTATCGACAAGGATACAAGGGAACCTCTGCCGTCCGCCACAGTGGTTGTCCAGGGTACTGCTAAAGGTGTAGTAACCGATGCTGACGGAAAATTCAGGCTTGTAGTATCTGATGAAGGATCGTTGAATTTAAGGGCTTCCTACATCAGTTATCGTCCTGAATCCTTAACAGCTCAAGCGACAACTCAGAAAAAAAATTATGTTGAATTCCTCATGTCGCAGGATAACGCCATGTCATCGCAGATCGTGGTTCTTGCCGACAGGGCCAAAGAGCGCGAAACTCCCGTAGCTTCTTCCAAGGTTTCCAAAGAGCAGATAAAAAACCAGCTGGGCTCTCAGGATATTCCCCTTGTGCTGAACACCACGCCGAGCGTCTACAGCACCGTGCAGGGCGGCGGAGCCGGTGACGCCCGTATCAACGTCCGTGGATTTGACCAGCGCCACATGGGTATCATGATCAACGGTATTCCAATAAACGACATGGAGAACGGTTGGGTCTACTGGTCGAACTGGGACGGACTCGGCGACATTACCTCCTCGATCCAGATGCAGAGGGGACTCAGTGCGGTTAACCTTGCCGTACCTGCTATCGGCGGCACGATGAACGTTATAACCGATCCTACGTCTATGGAGTCCGGCTTAAGCCTGAAGCAGGAGTTTGGCAATGACGGCTTCATGAAAACCTCCATTATTGGCAATACCGGACTGATCGACGGGAAGTACGCTTTCAACGGCGCAGTTGTGAAGAAGACAGGTGACGGTACGGTTGACCATGCATGGACCGATGCCTGGGCTTACAATTTTGGAGCAGTCTGGAACATCAACAAGGAAAACCGTCTGGAGTTTTATGCCCTGGCTGCACCCCAGCGCCACGGTCAGAACAGCAACAAAGAAAATATTGCAATTTTTGACAGCCAGTATGCATCTTCTCTTGATGGTTATCTTCCTGGAGCACTTGCATCCTATAAGGAGATCGGGCGGACCTACAGCCAGAACTGGGCACCGGTCAGCTCCTCCTACCAGGGCCTGCAGTATTGGAATGGTGAGACGCACAGTCGCTATGACCAGAATTATATCAACGCAAACGAAAATTATTATAACAAACCGCTCGTAAGCCTGAACTGGTATTCAAAGCTTTCCGAATGCCTTAATCTGCTTACAGATATTTACTATTCAGGGGGCACCGGCGGCGGAGCATTTGTTAGCGCAGGCGTCAAACAGTTCAATGCCAATAACGTGGCCGGCACTGCCTTTCCTCTTCCATGGCGCTACGACTGGAATGCCACCATAGCGCAAAACCAGGCTACCGGAGAATCCAAAGGTATCCTGTACAACAGCGTCAACGACCAGTGGACGGTGGGTGCGTTGTCGAAGCTCAACTACCAGGCCACTGAGAACCTGAAGCTGACGGCCGGTATTGATGTGAGAAAGGCGGAAATCGACCACTTTGGGGAAGTCAGGGATCTGCTGGGCGGAACCTATTACATTGATACCGCCATCAACCAGTTTCAAACAACCAACAAGAAATATCTTGGTGACAAGGAAGGTTATTGGTATACCGACAATGTCGACTGGTTTAGCACCTATGGCCAGGCCGAATACAAGAGCGGCGCATTTACCGGTTACGGCACGGCTGGCTGGTCCACTATCAAGTACGAGTACCATAATCATTTCCTCAAGGATGCGAACGGCAATGAAGTTGACATCAAGGCTGATGCAGTCACCGGCTACCAGTTCAAGGGCGGCGTGAACTACAACCTTACGAGTGAACTCAATGTATTCACCAATCTCGGCTATGTGTCCAAGGTGCCCATCATGAGCAATGTCATCACGAGCGGCGGAGTGGTTGTAAATAATCCGCAAAACGAGAGGTTCAACTCCTATGAAGCCGGTGCGCTATACACCTCACCGGGGAAAGAGCTGAAACTTCAGGGCAATGTCTACTACACACTCTGGAAAAACCAGGCTCAGACAGTGAACGTCACAAACGATGACGGCACTCCTGGTCAGGTTTTTCTTAACGGTCTGAATTCCCGCTACTACGGCGCAGAATTTGAGGCCGCCTGGCAACCGTCAAGATTGTTCAAGCTTGACGGAGCAGCCTCATTCGGCAACTGGATGTATACCAGCGATGTCAGCGGCGCTTATCTGAAAACTCCTACTGGCACACCAACACCCTATAACTACTATATCAATGGGCTGAAGATAGGCGATGCCCCCCAAAGCCAGTTTTCGCTTGCCGGCACCATCTATCCGGTCGACAGGCTCTCGCTCCAGCTGGTATGGAAGCATTACAGCCATTATTTTTCATCATGGGATCCTTTCAGCCGGACAGCGCTTGAGAACGGAACGCGGCCTCAAAGCTGGCAGATTCCCGATTACAGTCTTTTCGACCTGCATGTCTCCTACCGTCTGCCACTGGGAACCAGGAAATCTGAGGTCAAGCTCTTTGCGCATGTCTTCAACCTGTTTAACACGGTCTATGTGCAGGATGCGGTGGATAATGCCACTTATGCGAAGTTCGATGGAAACCATAGCGCCGACGATGCTGGAGTATGGCTTGGACTTCCAAGGACCTGGAATGCCGGCGTAGAAGTGACCTTCTGAGGATTAGTGTGAGTTTCAAAAAACAACACGAGGCAATGAATTTCGCCTCGTGTTGTTGCAGAGCAAATAAGTTTACAGAGAAGTCACAAGGCCTTCCTTGTCATGGCCGGGAGAAAATGGTAACATTTGTTGTTGAAAAGTTATAGGTGTTATGTGTTTTATAAATATGTGTTTATTACTTGCTGATTAACCAATTAACGAGATTAACCATGGCAAAAGGATCGCACAAAGCTGAAGTGTCGGCACCGGAGTTTTACGAAGAAACCGTATCCATACCCGAACAACAGGAAGAGGAAGTTAGACTTGCAGCGTATTATCTTTGGGAATCAAAAGGAAAAGAGCACGGATCTGATGTGGAGGACTGGGTTGAAGCAGAAGAGCTTGTAAAATATTGACAACCGGTACAATCTATCATCATGAAAGGCCACTCAACAAGGGGTGGCCTTTTTTTTACCACCCCCACACCCCTGAAATTCCTTAAGACACAATATCCCACTCTTCAATAATTCTTGTCGGCCCGAAATCTTCATCAAATCCGAAAATCCTGATGCTGACATTACCATTTTCATGGATCATGACATCCGCCCAGGCATACATCCGTTCACCCTCTTTGTCAACAAACTCTTTAGGAATGGAAAACGGCGATCCACCACCGCCTACTATCACTTGCCACGCCTTGCCGCCTTGATTTATTCTCGGCTGTTCAGCATGATAGGTATGTTCATGTCCGGTAAAATAGACTGCCTGGTAGGCCTCTACCAGATTCCAGAATGCATCTCTGACTTCAGGTCTTGCATCAAATCCGCCTTCCTTGTTTTGTTTATCAGCTTTCTGCTTTTCCGGCACATAGGTAAATGCCATCTTATGACCAAAAATAAAGAACTTCTTTGCTCCTCTTTTTTTGGCAGCTTTAAAATCAGCTTCCAGCCATTTCACCGGCGCTGAACTGTCAAACCCGACAGGATCAGTATTGATCATCGAAAAATGACTTTTTCCAACGTCAAATGAATAGCTGAGTTGTCTCTGATCAGTAGTAATTCCGTCGGTTCCGATTATTGGCTTATTCTCAACATTCCAGGCTGTAGCTTCCTGATGTGTAATGGACTTCCATCGATCCAGATCCAAAATAAGATCCCCCATGTTGGATCGCCAGATATTTTCATTTTCAACGACAGCAGTTTTCTTCTCCTTTCCCTCAGCATTTTTGATCTTAATCTGTACTTCATGGTTACCAGGAATAGGAACAACGTAGGTGCCTGATTCGATCAAATTTGCCATCATGCCCCTCCAATAGGCATAGTAACGCTCCATCTTCTCTTTATTCGATGAATACCCATAGATCATGTCGCCATTGTAAAAGAGCGCCTGTGGCTTCTCTATCTGCATCTCTCTAATCATACGGGCCAGCACTTTGGTACTCTGAACCCAAAGCAAATCCTGCTCAGTTGCCCCGGCGAGTAGCGGATCTCCCCGGCAATCACCAACAGTAGTGAAATGAAAGACAACAGGAGTTTTCGTTATCTCTGCATCTGCTCTATATGAGGCAGATACTATAAAAACTAACGCTAACAGGCTGATGAATAACTTTTTCATAGAATGAGATTAAACGTTATTAATGGTTAACGATGAAATTCAACCCAAATCTGAAACAGCTTTGTTTGACCATTCAAGAAAGCAGGCGGCAGGGGATAGTGAGCAATGTTTACAGCATGAATAGCAGCACGATCAAAAACATCTAATCCACTGCTTACGACGATATGTGGATTTTGCTGCACACCGTCTCGCAACGAAAATTCCACCCGTGCCCGGCTCTTTGTTCTCATATTGTTAGCTGCCGCAGGATACTCGACAGCCTCTTGAACGGCGGCTTTAACTTTTGCCGCATATTCTGTCAGCGGATCTGCTTTTCCATTTCCACCACCCGTTGCTGCCACATGCTCAACAAAACCATTTTGAGCTCCTTTTACATCACCGGAAACCACCTCCGATGTAAGGGGAGTAGCAGCAGTATTTTGCGCTATCGGCTTTTCAGCTGCAGGATCATGCGTTAAGGGTTTATACTTCGTATGACTCGGCTTAACCAGACTCCTCGACTTCGGCATTGGCTGTGAAACTTTCTTTTGCGCCATTGGAGCATTGAGCAGTTTTTTTTCATCCGGTGAACTGCTTAATTGAATAATTGCCGGAGTCGTCATCTTTGACTCATTCAATCTCTGCAGACCAGTAAAACCTATACCAAGTAATAAGAGAATGATGAATTCTACTACAAAAGCCAACCCAAACGCCTGAAGCATTGTATATTCACGGTACCTGACTGAAATCATAGCTCACTCACTCGCTTAAAAAGTTGTTTTGCGCGCGGCCAATGCAATTTGTGTCGCACCTCCTGCTTTTACAGCATCGATCGCATGCAACACTTCCTGAAGCGAAACGCTTTCCGTTCCTGCAAGAGTAACCGCAGTTTTTTCAGCATCGCGTTGTTTCAGTAACGCGGTCAGCTGAGCATAGGTTATCTGTTTTCCTTCGACGTAAAGCCTCCCGCTTGATTCAAGTTCAACCAGTAACTTGGGTGTTGGTATTTGTGCCGCACTGGAACTTGTAGGCAGCTTCGTTACATGGCCGCTTGCCGGTATCATGCGCAAAGAGAACATGACAAAAAACACCAGTAAAAAGAGCATGATGTCGATCATCGGAATGATCTCAATACGAGCCCTGTGTTGTGTGAAATAGCGCATTATTATGTTGTATTAGGCTTAGGATACCGACTGAAATAACTGTTGACGATTGAGAATCATCACTTTGAGAGTTTCCATTTGATGGACAACTTCTCTGATTCGGGTATTCAGGCTATTGAAGAAAAATATCCCGATCATGGCAATGACAAGACCTGATGCTGTTGCAATCAAGGCTTCCGCAATGCCGCCTGTTACTTGAGTGATACCACCTTGTATATCTGCAAGAACACTGAAAGCATTAAACATCCCGATAATCGTACCAAACAACCCTAACAGCGGAGCCAGGGTAATGACCGTATCCAGAAGCCACAGTGAACGATCCAGCTTTGGCACCTCATGCATAATCGCCTCTTCCAGGCTGCCTGAAAGCTCTTCCAGATTCAGATGATCGTGTTCACCATCAATGGCCACTTCAAGTAACCGCAGTACCGGAACTTCATTATGACTTTGATTAAACTCTTTGATGGTATTTTTATTAATGCTCTTTTTAGAGCGGCACAATTCAATTGCATTTTCACCAACCCGGTACATATTGGCGAGGTAGCGCCACCGTTCAATAATGACGGTCAAGGCAAGCAATAATAGAAACAGCATCAGGTATAACGTGCCGCCTGATTCGTTGGCTAATTTGAAAAGATGAACGAATGACATAGATAAAATGATTTTATAGATTATCGGTATAAAGAGAAGAGAGGGGTAAACCCTCTCTTCTCTTTTGTAATGGCAAACAGTCGCAGTGCCTAAAAATCAAGTTTTAACGTAGCCATAAAACTGCGTTCTGGTTGCCATGTGTAGAGGTCTGCAGCAGATGGGCCGGTTTTAGATGTCATTGATGCAGTAATAACATCTGTATGATTCAGAAGATTGTATATCCCAAGGTTCAACTTCATGCTCTTAATCCCAAGACCCGGACTTTTAAAGGTGTACCCAACGCTGTAATCAAGAGTGCTGTAGGGATTGATCGCAAGTAGCTCAGATGCATCCGCAAATTGTTTACCGACATATTTATAAACAAGAGAGCTTGATATGCCTCTGTCGTTATACAAAAGAGCAAGTGCAGCTGTGGTTTCCGGAGCATTCGCAATGATGAAGCCGGAATCCCTGTTTTTTGCGGAATTAATGGAGCCGTTTGTATAAAGTGAAAAACCGTTACCAACAGCATAGGCAACCTGCCCTTCAATACCCTTGTAGATAACACCGCCACCGTTATAGTAAACAGGATCAACTGATGTCAGATCCTGAGTTAACTTGTTAGCAAAATCTATGTAATAGAGATCAGCATCGATGGTGATGTTACTCGATTTATGAACATACCCAACCTGATAATTTGTAGATGTTTGCGGAGTAATGTTAGTTTTTTGGTATGATGGGGAGTAATAATATGAAATATCTGGAACAAGCATACCTTGTGCATACTGAGCGTATACAGAAGAAGTCTTGTCAATCTTATAATTCAACGTAAGAAATGGAAGTGTTGCGTTGAATTCATTCTCAATATTCGCATGTTGACGTGCAGCCTTGTCCAATACTGCAGCATCAATCGACTGTTGCCACTTCATCACTTTAATACCTGGTGTGACTTTTAAGTTATCCGTTGCCGCCCATTCAAATTCCGCAAATGGCTGATAATTTTTCCAGCTTGATCCCTGATCGTAGAGAATATTTGATCCAATACCAGCAACATTTTTTTCTTTATAGTTTGGAGTCATTCCAAACAAGTTATAATCATATCTGCTGCGGAAAGTGTCGGTAGTTTCAAACCAAAGTCCCGTTCTGAACAAGCCAGCGTCTGTTTGCTTCGTTATTCTCACGACATCCCCATATATCGAATATGAGTTTATCTTGATATAGCCAGGCATTTGAGTGGCAGGACCTTTACTTCCTCCCTGAGTGTTAATAACACTACCCAGACCATCACCTGGAACTGAACTGTCAGCTGAAAGAGTGTTATTTCCGTACCATACGTAGTATGAAGTGTTATCGATCCCCCACCCGGAACCTGCTTCACTCTGAACCCTTATATAATCAAAGGCTGTACTTTTCTCAACTCTGCCATAACCGTAATAAAGTGCTTTTGACGGATCGCTGGACAGACCAAAGTTTTTGCCATAGATTGCAGCTTGTGCTTCAGTAATACCTTTACTGCCATCTGACTGATAGTAGAAGTTGCTATTGTTGCTTGAAAAAATTGTGAGTAACGTTTTTGAACCAATAGGCTGTTCGTATTTAAATGTTACGTTGTTTGATCCAAGTCTTGAGTTTGTTAGATAACCATCACTATTCATCTCTTGGCCGGTTACTATTAATTTAGAACCACCAAGTTCACCAATAGTGCCAGTATTTATTGTAAGTCCATCAAGTCGTGTATTCCAAGACCCAATTGAATCAAACGTTGAGATGCCAAAGTCGTTTGAAGGAACCAGTGAATATAAATTCACAGAGCCACCAAATGTTGCCTGACCTATGTTACTTGCATTTCCGGGGCCGCGCTCAACAGTGACATGATCAATAATTGAAGCTGGAAAATAAGCAGTTGAATGATGAGTTGGGCCGTTGGTATCGCCAAACGGAATGTCGTCATAGGTTATGTTATACTCTCCATCCTTAAACCCGCGAATAGTATTCTTTGCTTCACTTAATCCTGGGCCATTAGCAGAAATGCCACCGCTTACACCCGGTGCAATGGCCGCTATGTTTGTGTAATCAGATATGGGAGACTTTGCATCTTCAAAAAATGTTCTGTCAATCACTGATTGCGGCTGTGTAGCTTGCAGATATGCTTTTGCAGGAGCAACTGCAGAAACGCCACCATCACCGGAACCTTGGGTACCCACAGTACCTAAATCAGTTGCGGTTTCAGCCTGCAAATTCAACGGGGAGATAAGACTTAATGAGACTGCTGCTAAAACAAATGGTTTAGCATGGGTAGACTTTTGTTTAAAACGATTCACCTTTGACCGCTGCACTAATCACCTCCTTAATAGTTTAATTATGTCTATCAGTTACTATTTCTTTATTACATGTAATATTCTAAAATACATGTAATTCTCGTTTATAATTCCGACAACATAACCTCTTTTTTTGTGAAGATATTGTGAATTATTTATGTAATGGAAATAAAATGAACAATAATCAGAAGCCATAATTGGATTAAACAAAAATTAAATACAATAAATGAAAAACTATTTACCATCAGAATAATTTTCAATCAAGATACAAAGTGCTTTATTGAGAAATTGTTACAAATGTGTTACGGGATAGTAAATATTCTATACAAATCAATCTTTCATACTTGTGATTACAAATATGATGAGTGTGGAAATATCAATTATGTAACTTTTTCCCGTTTATCTCCGATGGAGAAGTTTTACCGAAGGATCAATGGTATGATTTTTATGAATAGATGTGTCGGCACTAAGGACAGATCGTTTTGAGTTTAAAGCTGGCTTTGGTGGAGTCGATACTTTTGTTTGATCGTCCATATAACTTAAACCCACTCCGCCCAGGACGCCAATAAACATTCCAATCGTAAGCGGAAATATGGTCTTCAGAAACTTGAGGGTGTTGCCGAATGTTTCCTCAATCTGTTGCTTTGCCATAAGCTGCGCGATTCATTTCAGGTAAATTGAACTCACGGACGATGGAGTGTGGATAAAAAAAGATTCCTCAAATCTTTGGGATGACAGGGGGTAAGTGTCAAGGTCAAGGAGCGCTATTCAGCCGCTTCCATGCCTCTTCTATGATGAACCCTGACGCCTCATCCGGGTCATTAAGAAAAAAAAGGCTTTCAAAAGCATTATGCCTTGAACGGGCACATGCTTTCAACAATGCATCGTTACCTTCACACAACCCGAACTCGTTGCGAATTACCCATCCCAGACCAAAATGGAAATTTATCAACTCACTCTCATCAGTCTCCCTGAGATCACTTTTCTCCTCATCAGTCATAAAGGTCAGAACACGATCTACCGCATCATCAATCGTTCTGGGCCATTGCGATGTATCAGGCATAATAATTATGGAATTTAATACGGAAAAGCCAGTAAAATTAAATAGTTACAAGTTCCGATTATAAGTCATCTGGCGCAACCAGTACTCACGGTAAAGCTTACGAATAATATTCAGTATAAAATGTTACACAACTGAAAAACCGATACGCCTTCTGTCCAAAAATCACTTTGACATATAAGTTCCAGTGCTCGATTGCAGGGAAGGTCTTTATTCGGCCATCCAAACCGATTCCGTTTTTCATGCAGTTATCCTGGATTTTTGATAGGAACCGCTGAAGTTGTCAGAATCTTTAAACATTTTATCAAAATATGGTGTTATGTGTATTAGGTATAGCTAAGTATCCAGTATTTACCTTTTTTAACACCAAAAATATATGTGCTATGAAGATGCACTCTATATCTGGCGATATATTCAAAATCAGCATACAGGCAAACAGGAGTGCAATGCCGGGTGGAGCATACTATACTTCAGGCACGAGACGTATCGGCATATCATCGTCAGTCATGGTTGTATTGCTGGGTGGGCTCTATGCGGGTTCGTTATCAGCGGGGATACTGTCGCTGAAGGAGTCAAAGGAACCTCTTGGTGATCCATTTTTCTCCATTATCGAGTTTCTTATCATGGCTCTTGCACTTCTCATGGTTATGGTCATGGTCGTTATTCATGCCTGGGCACTCCCTGATCAGAAGAGCTATAGTCTCTTGGCGCTGTTCTTCATGAGTCTTCTTGCGGGGCTGACCTGCTGCGTCCATTTCGTGATTCTTTTGGTAAGTCGCCAGATCACATCGGCCAATATGTCCTGGCCTTTGCACTTTCTCTCTTCCAATTGGCCCTCGATTGCATACACTACAGATGTTTTGGCATGGGATGGCTTTTTTGGTCTCTCTGCGCTCTTTGCGGCACCGCTTTTCAGAGGAGACCGACTGAGGAGTTCAATCCGGTTTCTCCTGGCTGCAAGTGGGATATTGTCCATTATTGGATTGATCGGTCTGCCTTTTGACGACATGCTGCTGCGAATGATCGGTTTGTTAGGCCACGCTGTCCTGTTTCCATTGGCAGTCACGTTGCTTGCCGTTCTGTTTTATAGAAGTCCACCCCTGACCGAAGGAAATACGCTGTTGCCTGCTCGTTCAGACGATATCTGACGTCGGGTAACCTCTTGCATCACTTGTTCATATCCCGCACTCCCTTCTTTTCAAGAGTACTATTATTTCAAATCTTGCTCGCTGCAAACTCATTGAGTATGTTATTCCTTTTACAGTGATAATAAAGTCCAGTGCATTCTACATCACAATACCTTAGCGGAGCGATACTGCTTTTACGTTCAATATGCGACTAACTTCGAAAGTGTCCATTTTCAGCCTGTTTGTTTTGGCATTGACTCTATGTTATGTGGGGATAGGGTATGCTGCAAGTAAAAATAACGTGCCGATTGATTCCCTTTCTGGAACAGGAAGTCTTAAAAGTACGGTATTTTTTACTGCAAAGGATTCTGTTATCTACAATCTCGACAGGCGGAACATGGAGTTATGGGGGAGAGCTCGAATCGACAATGAAGATACCAATGTAAAAGCCCCGAAAATTGTTATTGATCTTGAAACCTCACAGTTTCATGCTTATGGAACTGCCGATTCGTCAAAAACAGGAGCAGAGTCTGCTGTTTTTACTGATAAGCAGGGGAGTTTCAAGGCAGAAACAATGACCTATAATTTTAAAACAAAAAGAGGAGAGACGACCAATGTTTTATCCTCTTCCAATCAGGTTATGTTCAGTGGAGAGCATGTGACAAGGCAGGAAAATGGTGAAATGAATATTCAGGATGGTACGTTCACTACCTGTGATGATCCTTCTCCGCATTACTGGTTTTCTTCTTCCCGGATGACCATTATTCCTGATAAAAAGATCATTGCAAAACCGTTGATCATGTATCTCAGGCCGGAGATTTTTTCCGATCGTCTTCCAGCCATACCCATTCTGGCACTGCCATATATGGTTTTTCCATTAAAGGATAGTCGATCGTCAGGTTTTTTGATGCCTCGTATCGGTAATAACAGTGATACGGGATACTCTTTGTCGAATCTTGGGTATTTCTGGGCTATAAACGATTTTATGGATCTCAGGTCTGATGGTGATATATCGTTAAATGGAAGCTGGCGCCTCGGTGAAAGGTTTCGCTATAAAAAGAGCAATATTTTTTCAGGTGAAATTTCCGGGGAGTACAAGGATTACCCGCTCTACAGTGACTGGAATGCAAAATTTATTCACAACCAGGTTTTTGATTCTTCAACGCGGTTTGATGTCAACATTCTGCTTCAGGGCCCCCCGCAGGGCTACGATCTGAATTCACTGAACTCGATTACCATGTTGAGCCAGCAATCCAATGCCCGTGCTGCTCTTGCAAAAACGTTCAACGATGAGAACGGCATAGCGGCACTGACCTACAATCGTTCCGAAGATTTGAGTACTCTTGTTGCAACACAGACTCTCGACGCGTCCTTCTACCAGAACCGCACCTATCCCTTTCGTGCCGCTCTCTCCGCTGATGACTGGAAATCGGATGTTTCACTCTCCACCGGTGCCTCCTTCAGCGGGTCGTCTACTTCGCAGAGTGCGGTCACCTCATCCGGATATGGAGCACACGCTGATGTTGAGTTGGGGTACTACCATGAATTTACCGATGGGTATAAAGCCCTCTTTACAGAAGGAGTCAGCCTGCAGTCGTCAGAACCGGTATCAGGGCTCTATAACTACACCAGAAGTGGTACAAGTGTTTTTATCCCGCTTCGTATGCAATCAACTTTGTTTCGTTATTTCAATGTTAATCCCAGTCTGACCTTTATCCATTCACTCTCATCGGATATTGCGAACAAAGATGTTTCAACAACCGTTTTTGCTGTTGATGCAACTACACGGCTCTACGGAACCCTTGAAACAGGCTTTCTTGATACTCTTTTTGGGCTCAATGCGCTTCGCCATACCTTTATTCCTGCCATCAGCTATCTATGGAACCCATCGTTTTCAGGTACGGCGTATAATTACTATGGCAATGTCTATGACTGGACAGATCCTCAGCTTTTTGCCCGTTTAAATAATACCAATTACGCTGGTGTACCTGATGGGCAGAGTACGGTTGGCATTTCTTTGAAAAATCTTATCCAGGGCAAAGTCAGGGGAGAACAGACCGTGCAGCTTCTCTCAGTAAACGCTTCTACATCATATAATTTTAATGCAGATGCCATTCACCTTGCTCCTCTGACAGTTACAGCAACGAGCAATGTTCTGTCACCCTGTCTTTTTTTCAGTGCAGGTTCCATGTATGATATATACAGTTATGATTCACTGACTGGCGAAAGAAGCAGCCGCCTCAACAGCGATGCTGGTACAGGATTATTTCGCTTTATCAAGGGATTCCTCAACATGAGTCTCAGTATTCAGGGTAGCAGTGAAGCTGCTTCTTCAGCGTTTCCATTGCTGTCATCTTCAGTTCCACTCATGGTGCCCTATAACGCACAGTCAATTTTCCTCGAGCGTTTCAATACGGAATACTTCAGAACCATTGATTACCGTCAGCCCTGGCAGTTCCAGTTTTCCCTCTTTCTGCAATCCGACAAAAGCAATCCTCTTCAGCCCGTAACTACAACTCTGATAAACTCATCAATCAAGGAATCGTTATCAAAAGAGTGGCAGATTGTGTTGAATACCGGGTATGATCTTCAGAATAATGAAGTGGTTTTTCCAATGGTGCAGCTTAATCGGGATCTTCATTGCTGGCAGATAAGTTTTCAGTGGATACCTTTCGGACAGTTCCGAAGCTATGCCGTCCAAATTGGCCTTAAAGCACCATGGAGCGATGTCAGCGTCAGAACTGTGAAGGGAACGATGTATTAGCTCTGTTCAGGCAGTTTCCTCAACTAAGTTCAGGATCTTTTTCAGCCTGCTGTTAAACTCTTCATGGGCATCGTGGTGGATGCAATGTGCAGCTCTCGGGATTATATAGGCTCCTGCCTGTGGGAGAAGCTGTTGAAATTCAGGTATGATTTTATGAGGAGGGAGAGCTGTATCTTCCGCTCCCCAGACAAGAAAAGCAGGACCTTTGTAATTGCACGGTTTCGTAAGGTGATCGAGCCTGAAATCAAGCGGTCTTTTTGATGGAGAGAGATAAGACCATAGAGCCCCTTTGTCTTGCAGTGGAAGGGCAAATTGATTGATGAGCTTTCCGTCAACCTTGCTCTGATTATAGTAAGTGGGCATGAGGCTCTGGCTTACCCCCATAGGATTTGCAAAAGCGGAAAAAAGCACCTCGCCAATCAAAGGAGAGCCGACAAGTCCGAAAAAAACACGGGTCATACCCTCCATTGTGTCTCCAAACAGTCCTGAAGGGTTTGCAAGGATAAGTGCTTTGACTTTGTCAGGTTTATGGTGGGCAAAAAAGATGCCGCTTGCCGCACCCATCGAATGACCGACAATAATGATGTTATCCAGTTTTTTCAGATACAGAAAAGCTTCAATCTGTGAGGCAAACAATTCAAGACTGTAGCGGACATTTGGTTTTTGTGATTTCCCGAATCCAATCAAATCCATTGCATAAATTTTATGCTCATGAGCAAATACAGGAATATTCAGGTTCCAGTGCTCAATCATACCGCCGTAACCGTGAATAAAAAGAATCGGAGTTTTTTCAGGATTATGTTGACCGAATTCCTGATATCGGATTTTCGCTTCATCTTCAGGGGAAAATTGCCATAAAAAATACCGATCTTTTACAGAGTTACTCATGGGAAAAAAGTAAGATTGGACGATTAACATTTACAAAACAATATATCCGTTACTCAGCAATATAAAAGATATTGGTAAATATGAGGAATAGGGTTAAATTTATCCTATTTATCAGAATGCAATCCTATGCTTCAGGTTTCCAGAAAATTTGAATATGGACTTCATGCAGTTACTTACCTGGCAACCAAGGGTCAGAACAGGGTGGTTACTGTGAAGGAAATGGCAGATGACATCGGGTTTTCGCAGGAGTTCCTGTCAAAAGCCATGCAGAGTCTCAAAAGGGCTGGTCTTGCCACCTCTGTTCAGGGAGTGAAGGGTGGCTATATGCTTGGCAGGACAACCGCTGAAATCACTGTTGCTGATATTGCGATTGCTATTGAGGGGAAGCCGCATATTGTGCATTGTGGAGTCGAAGCCGGCAGCTGTGAAATATTTTCCTCATGCACCCACAGGGGCTATATGAACAAGCTCCAGGAAAAAATTCAAGATCTTTTAGCGCAAACCACGATTCACTCTTTAGTGCAGCAGATAACCCAGTGAGCAAAGAAACGCCAAAAAGGTTTTTTCCGGCCAATCAATTAATGCATCAGAATATTTTGAATCATGACCAATCTTAGGCTCAGCAATTCAGCGGTTGCTGAAACGAGTCTGCCGGATATTGTCCTCAAAGGCATCAATACACATAATCTTGCAAATATTTCGGTCAGTATACCCCGCAACCGCTTTGTTGTGCTGACTGGCGTCAGCGGGTCGGGCAAATCAAGTCTTGCGTTTGATACCCTCTATGCTGAAGGTCACCGGCGCTATGTGGAGTCGCTCTCAGCTTATGTGCGGCAGTTTCTTGAGCGGATGCCACGACCCGATATTGAAAGTGTTGAAGGTATTGCCCCTGCGATTGCAATCGAGCAGAAACCCATACCGAAAAACCCGCGTTCCACCGTTGGTACGGTATCGGAAATTTATGACTATCTCCGACTGCTTTATGCCCGGATTGGCAAAATATATTCTCGCGATACCAACGAGCTTGTTCTGAAGCATACTCCTGATGATGTGAGTTTGCATGCCGGTTTTTTTGATGAAGGAACAAAGTTCTACGTTGGATTTCTTTTTCCATCTCATCAGGATGCAGGACACCATAGTTGTTCAGTTCAGGATGAAATAGCAAATCTGTTGAAAAAAGGTTTTTTCCGAGTGGTTGCAGGGGATGAGGTGCTTGACCTGAACAATGAGCATATCTGCAAAAGGGTGCTTGAAATGCCTGCATCTGAACGCTCTTCTTTGCTTGTTCTTGTTGACCGTTTTGTGGCAAAGAATGATGAAAAGGTTTTCAGCCGCGTATCCCAGGCTGCGGAAAGCTGTTTCAATGAATCCGGAGGGTATGCTGCCTTGAAGGTGGTCGGAGGCAAAACCTACTTGTTCAGCGATCGTCTTGAATTGAATGGTATTGAATATCAGGAGCTTTCTCCTCAGCTTTTTGCTTTTAACTCGCCGATAGGTGCCTGCACAACCTGTCAGGGGTTTGGACGTATTGCCGGCATTGATGAGGATACAGTTGTGCCCGACAAGTCACTCACTCTGGCAGAAGGTGCCATTGCCTGCTGGAACTCCGAAAAGTACCGATGGAATCTCAGGCAGCTTCTTGCTGTTGCCCCGAATCTTGGTATTCCCCTTGATGTTCCCTATGAAAAAATTTCCTATGCGCATAAGGATATTATCTGGAAAGGACTGTCGGATGAACGCTATAAGGGGATCCGGCCCTTTTTTGCTGAAATAGAGAAGGATGCCGGTTACAAGATGCACTACAGGGTGTTTTTAAGCCGGTATCGTGGTTATGCAACCTGTCCTGATTGCGAGGGGAGCCGTCTTAATCCTGACGCCAGGCTTGTGAGAGTTTCGGGAAGACATATCGGTGAAGTTTCGCGTATGAATATTGCTGAGGCTGATGATTTTTTTCGGAATCTTGATATTTCGCCTTTCGACCGCAAAGTTGCTGAAGTTATTTTGCGGGAAATTATAAAACGCCTTGGTTATCTGCTTGATGTTGGCTTGAACTACCTCACCCTTGACCGTCTGACACATACGTTGAGCGGAGGTGAGTTTCAGCGCATTAATCTCTCAACATCTCTTGGTTCTCCGCTTGTCGGGGCCATTTATATTCTTGATGAACCGAGCATCGGTCTGCACCAGAGTGATTCTGCACGTCTGATCACTCTGCTCCGCAGGCTGCGTGACCTTGGAAATACGGTTGTTGTTGTTGAGCATGACCGTGAAATTATTGAAGCTGCCGATGAAGTAATTGATCTTGGTCCTTACGCCGGACGTCTTGGCGGTGAAGTGGTTTTTCATGGTTCTGTCATGGCAATGAAGGAGCATGGCAACTCACTTACAGCGCAGTACCTTAACGGCACAAAACGGATTATTGTGCCGAAGGTTCGCAGAACACCGGATTTCAACACCTGCATTGAAATTATCGGTGCCATGCAGAACAATCTGAAAAATATCGATGTGCGCTTTCCTGTTGGCGTCATGACCTGTGTGACTGGTGTGAGTGGATCAGGCAAGTCCACCCTGGTCAACGATATTCTCAACAAGGGGATTATGAAGGTAAAGGTTGGGTTGAAGGAAAAGGTTGGAACCCATCGTTCCATCTTTGGAACAAGGTTTGTTGATCGTGTTGAGCATGTCGATCAGTCTCCCATTGGAAAATCGAGTCGCAGTAATCCTGTAACCTATCTCAAGATATTCGATGATATCCGTACTCTTTTTGCGCAGACCAGGGATGCAAAACAGAGAGGCTTGAAAGCTGGATATTTTTCTTTCAACATTCCCGGAGGTCGTTGCGAAACCTGCGCCGGAGAGGGTAGCGTTCATATTGAGATGCAGTTTCTCGCAGATATAGATGCAGTTTGTGAGGATTGCCGAGGTCTGCGTTACAAGTCCGATACCCTTGAGGTGAAGTACCAGGGGCTTTCCATTGCTGAGGTGCTTGATATGACCGTAGAGGAAGCTCTTGCGCTTTTCCGGAACGAAAAAGGGATTGAACGAAAACTTATGGTCCTCGACGAGGTGGGTCTTGGTTATATCAGGCTGGGTCAATCGTCAAGTACCCTTTCCGGCGGGGAAGCCCAGCGCCTGAAACTTGCAAGCTTCATTGCACGGGCTGATGTGGAACATACGCTATTTATTTTTGATGAGCCGACAACAGGTCTTCATTTCGAGGATATCAACAAATTGATCAGGTGCTTTGAAAAGCTTCTTGAACAAAAGAATACCCTGGTCATTATCGAACACAATCCAGATATTATCACTCAAGCTGACTGGATTATCGATCTTGGACCAGGAGCAGGGGATAAAGGGGGCTCTATTGTTGCTGAAGGCACTCCCGAAGAGATTGCCGCCATGGATCACTCCCTGACCGGCCGCTATCTCAAGCCGTCACTTGAACGTTGAAAGGGATTGTTCACCATCAGTTTTTCACCGGATCATCTTCAAGCGCACCTCCGTGCAGTCGGATATGGGGAAAGTGCGACACTCCTGTGCGTTCCACCCACACCTGGCTCCCTTTGCTGAACTCGATTTCGTTTGCCGCTACCGACAGCCGGTTTTTGGCGAGAGCGGCTATTTCCCTCAAAAGTGCAGCGCAGCGCCGGTCTTCGGGAGTAGCTGTATCATCCTGCATTTTCGAAAGGGTACTTGTCAGTTTTTCCATGGCAACTTTACCTATAGTGTAATAAAGTGCATGGTCCTCTCTGTTGTTTAATTCCGCCGGCATGGGCATATCGTTGAAAAGATGAAAAATGTGCTCCCTGAAATAAAGAATCTTTTGGAAACGAAAATAATTTTTTTATTATTAGGTGTTCTTTTAGCACTCGACAGGTTTGAGTGCTAAAAGCATAAAAATCAACTGACAAGTCAATAGTATCTTACTATTAATCTAAAACCCAAACAAGAGAAGACAATGAACTTGAAACCCTTAGCTGATCGAGTTATTGTTAAACCTGCACCGGCAGAGGAAAAAACCAAAGGCGGCCTTTATATTCCCGATACCGGGAAAGAAAAACCGC
>CAJAJL010000120.1 GCA_903940125.1 uncultured Chlorobiaceae bacterium
CCAGACAAGATGTTTGGAAATTTGATACGGCTTTGTCATACCGAAACGCTCCTTCTGTTTGCACAGTTGACATGACTGTATGACCAGATGACGCGACTCCTTTGCTCCAACCTCATTACAAGGCTTTCATTGCTCGTATGAGTCGCTCCGCCCCTTGATGGCGCATTGGTATTATCGGCCTCGCTTTTTACACTTGCGCCTTTCCCTTTGCATCGCCAACGAAGGTTCCTGGAGTTCAATGCAAGAGCCCAAACCAGGATCACGCTGCCTTTATGCCGGACACCGCTTGGCCAGTAAACAGGTTTCCGCCAAACTTTTCCTGAATCAACAACTCTACTCAGTTTTGATGTCATCTGTTACTTTCGACACGTTTACGGCAGTTCACTTGTGTTCGTCTTCCTTGGTTAACACCTGCCATCTTTACGATGACTTTTCCGTAATGCTCACGACGAGAGCTTTTAACCAACGCCGCTTACGGTGGTTTGCACCCTGCTCCTGTAAGCCGAGTGCGATGGACCTACCATCATCTCTTGCACTGCTTATCTACAGCGCACAATTGTTCTGGAATTTTTTGATCACGTGTCTTACATTTCAAGAAAAGCCTGCTTGAAATCCTGCTTATTCAGTCGTGCTCAGATCTTTTGCGATTGCTGTTTTGGCTTTAGTTTGATTTCCAGTTCGCAGCCTACAGCCTCAGCGTACCTCCTGAGTGTAGCAATGGATGGGGCATGCTTGCTGCCGGATTCCAGTCTGGAGATCGCACTTTTGGTTGTCCCTATTTTCAGAGCTACAGCTTCCTGCGTCATACCTGAGTACCGTCGTGCAGATAGCAGTTCCCTGATGAGTGCGTATTTTGGTTCCAGCGCTTCATATTCTCTGCGAAAATCATTACGTTGAAGATCTTTAGCAATATCCCCCTCAACATCGTACGGCACTGGCTGGTATTTAAGTTCATCCATTGTTAATCCCCTGTAATCTTGTTCTGGCAATTTTCAACTCTTTTAAAGGTCTTGTCTGTTTTTTTTTGATAAAGACGTGCAGAATTATGATCTTTTTGCCCTTTAGATAGCAATAGAGGGCTCTGCCGATACCATCCCGTCCTTTAGGCCTCATTTCAAAAAGGCCATCCCCCATCGCTTTGGTATGGGGCATCCTCACATTTGGGCCGTATTCCTTTAAAAGGAGCGAAAATTTTCTGTAATCAGCCCTGATACTGGCGGGTCATCCATCAATAGTATCTTTAATATTGGGATGGAAGTATTCAATTTCATAACTCATGCGAAAAGTTAGCAATTACGATAACTATAAACAAATAATTCTTACATCCCAAGAAAAGCCTTCTTGACATCCTGGTTATTCAGAAGTTCTTCTCCTGTTCCGGTAAGGACAATAGATCCAATTTCAATAACGTATCCTCGATTGCTGATGTTCAACGACTGATAGACATTCTGTTCAACCAGAAGAACCGTAACACCGCTTTTGTTGATGGTTTGAATTGCGGTAAAAACCACCTCAGTGAACAACGGTGACAATCCAAGACTGGGTTCATCAAGAAGGAGAAGTTTCGGATTCCCCATTAATCCTCTTCCAATAGCAAGCATCTGCTGTTCGCCACCGGACATGGTGCCTCCAAGCTGATTTCGTCGATCAGCAAGTTTAGGGAATAAGGTAAAAACCTTCTCCATGTTCTCTTTGCGATCTGTTCTCTGGAGAAAACCTCCCATAATCAGGTTTTCAATGACACTCATCTCAGGAAAGATCTTTCGGCCTTCCGGCACATGTATAATTCCCCGTTGAACGATGGCATGCGCCGGAAGAGCTTGCAGTGATTCGTTATTGTAAGTGATTATGCCTTTTGACTTTATAAGTCCGGAAATCGCTTTGAGCAGTGTTGATTTACCCGCACCGTTACTTCCGACAACAGAGACAATCTCACCTTCGGCAATAGTGATACTGATATTTTTCAGAACAGGCATTTCGCCGTATCCGGCGTTGAGATTTTTAATATTAAGCATTATGACCACCTCCAAGGTAAGCTGCTATGACATCTGGATTTCGGGTGATTACTTCCGGAGTTCCTTCTGCAAGCTTTTCGCCGGAATTCAGAACAACTATCCAGTCACAGACAGCTGTAACTGCTTTCATGTCATGTTCGATAAAAACAATGGTAGCGCCTTTATATCGAACATCACGGATAATGGCAAGAATGGTATCGGTTTCGGTATGGTTCAATCCGCCGCAAATTTCGTCCAGAAGCAGCATTTTCGGATGGGTCGCCAATACCCTCGCGAGTTCAAGTTTCTTTTTAAGTCCAATAGAGAGGGATCCTGCGGATTTTTTTGAAAAATCAGTCAGACCGACTAATTGCAACTGTTCCATTGCAATCTCTTCCGCCTCTCTCGTCGTATTTGTAATTGAAAATGCTCCGATCATCACATTCTCAAGAACCGTAAGACTGCCCAGGGGTTTCACCCTCTGCCAGGTACGTGCCATTCCCAAATGGCAAACCTCATCAGGACGGAGGTTGTTAATTGTTTTGTTATCGAAAATGATATCTCCTGAGGTTACAGGATAAAAACCTGAAATGCAGTTGAACAAGGTTGTTTTACCTGCTCCATTAGGACCGATCAGCCCGAAGATCTGCTTTTCATCAACAGAAAAACTTATGTCCGAAACAGCAACATTGCCACCGAAATGCTTGGAGACATGATTGATATGAAGAAGGTGCTGTATCATTTTACCCTCCGGAAAAACCCAAGAATACCTTTGGGTAGATAAAGAATGCAAACTACCGTTATGATTCCGTATACAAGGACGTGTGCGTGAGCCAGATTCTCTTTAAGAAAGACACCGAGGCCTGATGTTTCCGATACGACACCATGTTTCACCAGAGCATCACCTATCACATTTGAACGCAGGATTTCGGCAAGGGGCACCAGCAATACAGCACCAAGAACCGGCCCCCATAGGGTTCCGACTCCACCTATAATTGCAGTCAGAATAATTTCAATTGACAGTCGAAGATCCAGAACTGCTGAAGTATCAATAAAGCGGATATAGACAGCGTAAAGGCTTCCAAGGACGGATGTCAAAGCTGCGGAGATCAGTAACGCCTTGTTTTTATAGAACGAAAGATTAATCCCCAGAGAGGCCGCTGCATCCTGATCTTCACGGATAGCCTGAAGATAAAAACCTGTTTTCGATGTCCGCAGATAGAGCGTTATGCCAAGGGTGAGAACCAGCACCAGCAGCATTCCATAGTAAAATGGAATTTTACTGTTCAGGTCAAGCCCCCAAAGGGTGACGTCAGTAAGCAGAATACCCTGTGCTCCCCCGGTAAAATCAAAATTCAGTGCCGAAAGGCGGACAATTTCCGCAACAGCAATTGAGGCAAGGCCAAAATAATGTCCGCGCAATCTGAACACAATGCTGCCGGTAATGAGAGCAATAATGCAGGCTACAATGATACCCGCAACCATGCTGACAAGCGGATTGAAATTGAATTTTGAAATCAGGATCATGGTCGTGTATGCACCAGATCCAAAGTATGCCGCGTGTCCAAAGCTGTACTGGCCCGCATAACCACCCAGAATATTCCATGCCGAAGAGAGCGCTGCCATCATCAGAACCGAAATCAATACTCCAATAAAATAGGGACTATCCCCTATCACAAATGGAAGCAAGGCTGCTATGCCTGCGATAACCGCAATAAGTATGATCTGTTTCATTTACTGCTCCCCTTTTTTACCTAACAGTCCCTGAGGACGAAGCAGCAGAACCACCAGAAAAATGATGAAAACCACAACATCTTTCCAGTCGCTAGAGAGGTAGGTTGACGACATTGATTCAACAATTCCGATGATAATGCCTCCGACTCCTGCACCGACAACCGAACCAAGACCGCCAAGAACACAGATTGTAAAGGCTTTCAGCAGAAAGGTATGGCCGGCCATCGGATGAATGTAATAGGTCGGGGCGATCAGAGCTCCTGCAGTGGCAGCCAGAGCAGTGCCCAGTCCGAATGCTATAGCACTCATCTTCGCGACGTTAATACCCATCAGTTGTGCAGCTTCCCTGTTCTGGCTTGTTGCCCACAACGCCAACCCTGTCGTGGTTTTTGAAAGAAACAGGAAGAGGATTCCGGTAATCCCGCAGGTAATGGTAAACGACAATAACAAGGGAACCGATAACGATATACCCCCAAGAATATGAACTGCACTGCTTGAGTACGAGGTCGTTAAAATTTTCGGGTCACTGGTAAAAGCCAGAAGTGCGGTATTGCTCATAATCAGCCCAAGACCTATGGTCAACAGAATCTGATTTTGATGCGGATGACTGATAATGCGATGAATAAAAACTTTTTCAACAATAAAACCGAACAGAAAGGCTGTTGGAATAATCAACAGCAACGATATATAGGGATCAATATGCAGGAGGGTAAAAGCAAAATATGCAAGATACATTCCAAGCATCATCAAATCGCCATGAGCAAAGTTGCTGATATTCATGACACCAAAAACAAGCGACATACCTATTCCGGCAAGAGCATAGACTCCGCCAGTCAGTATTCCGGACAGCAAGGATTGAAGAAAAAACATGATGAGCTCCCAGTGAAATGAACTGTCAAAGTGAGGCGGCAAGGTTATAACATATAATAATACATTTTACGAATCAGTTTCAGATAAAAAAGAAGGATAACTGTTTTAAAACAATGAGTTACAAAGAAATTGCCACAATCCGGCAGAGATATACCTCAAGAAACAAATACCTTTTGCAGCGTGAGTTGCACCGAGATACAAAAAGATAATATAAGAGTTATGAAAGTTACGCGATGGAAGAGAGACGAGACGAGAATCGTTGCTGAGCTGAGAACTATTCTCAAGCTCGTCTTCTACAGTTAGAAAAATCAAGTATTTTAATAATAACAAGTTAGCGTCTTCAAAAAAAGTGTTGGCACCACCTGATGGTGTTTTTTATGAATTCCAGCAACCCGTTTGATTCCAGTGCTTTCAGTTCATGCCTTCAGAAAAAATGGCAGCGGTATTGGCCGGAAATAAATGTGGCGATATTCCTTTTCAGATCGTTCAATTCAGGATATAACAAAGCGCCTTCAGTATGTATGAAGGCGCTTTGTCTCTGGATTTTAGATGAACGTATGGAGCTTGAACTTATCGAGTGAAAGGATAGACCAGCTTTTTCTTGCTGAATTGAGCAGGAAAAACAGTCTCATACTTGCCGCTGATAATTTGCTGAACCAGCATCGAGTGATTGTTCTGGTTTGTAAAGCCGTTGTAGTCTGCAAATTTTACAGGGCCTAAAATACCATTCCAGTTTCCCGCTTTAAGGCCGGCACGAAGTTTGGCTGAGGTGTTATTTTTGGAAGCAGTTTCAACCATGATCCTCATTGCCTCATAAGCGCAGGCAGCATGATAGGATGGCTCTTTTGCATATTTTGCCTTGTAACGACGAGCGAAGTCCCCGGCACCTGGCCAGTTGACATCATCTGTCCATTGCGTAGCAGAAACCACAAGGTTGGATATTTCTGTCTGCTGGGCAAACTGAGCTGTTGTATACCCCGCACCGGCACCAAGGAACGCCTTTGGCGTAAGTGAAATCTCCTTGGCCTGACGCATCAGCAGGATTGCATCGGCATCGTAGGAAACAAGAAATATAAGATCCGGATTTGCAGCTTTAACCTTGGCAAGAGATGGACGGTAGTCAGGCTGTCCCTGCTGGTACTTTTCGTTAGCGACTTCTTTTAAACCCATTTTTGCAGCATTCTCCTGGGCCGTTTTGACCGTTGAGACGCCAAAATCAGTTGCCGCATAGATATAGGCAATGGTTTTCGGCTTGTAGGCTGCCACTGCCGTCATCAGGACACTTGAATAAACATTGGCGGGAGCATTAAGCCTGAAAACATTTTTATACCCTTTCATGGTGATATCTTCCTTCGCAGCGGCAGGTACAAGAAGCGGCACCTGATACTGGTCAGCCCTGGAAGCAACAACATTTGCAGAACCGGATGTATATGGCCCGACTACGCCGATAACTCCATCACGGGTTACAAGCTTTTCATAAGCAGCAAGGGCGTTTTTCGGGTCACCACCGTCATCCTCTTTGATCACTTCAACCTGAATGCCTTTTGCTTTCAGATCTTCAATTGCCATGGCAGCACCATTGGTCAGGTTTTCACCTATCTGGGCCTCTTTGCCGGTAATTGAATTGATAAAACCTATCTTGATTGGAGCCGCATGCACCAGTGACGGCAACGCTAACAGAGCTGCTGCGACTATAGAGATAAATTTTTTCTTCATCTGCTGTTCCTCCTGTGGTTTGAGTTATGTAACCTGCTGAGTTCTGCTGAGAAACGTTGAGTATCAAGATTATATAAAGTTTTCATAAGACTTAATTTACAACTAATATCATCCTCAATCAATGTAATCAGCCCTTTGATCATGTTGGAGGGAAAGGAAAACCTTCCTTAAGGATATGGTTGCACTCTCTGTCGAAATTATGCAAAAAGATGTACATTAACCGAATTGAGATTAATAACAACACCATCTTAGACCAGGAGGAAACATGAGCGCAAAAGATACTGTTCTTGAGGTAATGCAAAAAGAGTGCACTCCTCTCAATGCCGGCCGGATTACGGAAATCAGCGGGCTGGATCGCAAAGAGGTTGACAAGGCTTTGAAAGCATTGAAAGATGAAGAGTTGATTGTGTCGCCAAAGCGTTGTTACTGGGAGCCGAAGAAATAGACGATGACCATGAAATTATTTCTGCCTGCTTTTTTTATCGTCGGACTTATTTCCCTCGGTGCCTGCAACCCCGAAAAACTTCCGCCATCAGATGAAGCTTTGGAATCAAAGGCCGAGGCTTTAGCTGAACAGAAAATTGAACAAGGCAAAAAAATTTACGAATCAAATTGTGCGGGTTGTCATGATGCAGGTGTGTCAGGCGCCCCGAAACCTGGAGACAAGGAGGCGTGGCGTGAGCGTATTGCACCAGGCGTGGCTGCAATGGTAAAAAAGTCAATAGCAGGATATGAAGGTAAGACAGGAGTCATGCCGCCTAAAGGTGGAAATGATACCCTGACCGATGAAGAAGTCGCCAATGCTGTGGATTTTATGACGGTTAAATTGAAGTGAGTAAAGCCTCCTTTAAACCCGACTGTCGTTCTGTTTTTTTCCTGACAGCTCTGCAGAATACCCCGTCACTCCCCCAGATTTCAACGCTCTCTTTTGCTCTTGTTATACCGGTATAGATCAGTTCCCTGGTCAGAATATCGCTGTCAACCGGCGGCAGCAGCATCAGTACATGGTTAAATTCCGATCCCTGGCTTTTGTGGACGGTCATGGCAAATGCTGTTTCATGTAAAGGCAGTCTTTCCGGCATTATGCTGCGGACTCCACCTTCAGGATCAGGGAAAAAGGCTCTGAGCGCACCACCGCTGTCAGGGTCAGGAAAAAGTATGCCTGAATCGCCATTAAAAAGCTGCATCGAATAGTCATTGACCGTGACAAGAATTGGACGCCCTCGGTATCCCCTGCTCTCCTGACTGATGAGGCCTTCCCTTCTCAGAATACTCTCAACACTGCTGTTAAGACCGAGCGCTCCGTAAGGTCCATCGCGCAATGCACAGAGAATTCGAAAACTGTCGAAATATTCAAGAGCCTTTGAGGGTGAATCTGCAGAAAGATAACCTTGAAATCCTTCGACCACTTTTTTTGTCAGTAATCGTCTCAACTCCTCCCGGGGCGGCAGTTCCTGCCAGGCAATACCGTTCAGAGTCCCGCTTTTCAGCAAAGCCAATGCTTCCCGGTCCAATCCGGTATTAACAGTGCGACTGATCTCCGCAATACCGGTTCCAGCCTGAAATCTGTGGTTTTTTTCAAGCTTGACCAATGAACTGCTTAATGACGAAGCTTGAATCCCCTCCTCCCCTGCGGTGCAAATATCACCAAGGACTGCTCCTGCTTCAACCGAGGCAAGCTGATCCTTGTCACCTAAAAGAATAAGACGGGCAGTTGGCTTGAGAGCTTCAACGAGCGCACACATGAGTGGCAATGCAATCATTGATGCCTCGTCAACAATAACGGTATCGAATGGAAGGGGGTTAAGGGCACAATAGCGAAAACGGGATGAACCTGAAACGGCGCCAAGGAGGCGCTGAATCGTCACAACATTGTCAGGAATTGCAAGCTTTATCTCTTCTGAACAGTCAAGGATTGGTCTGATATCGTTTACTGAAGCTTTCAGGCGTGCAGTGGCCTTTCCTGTCGGGGTGGTCATGGCAATCTGTTGTTTGCTTACACCTTTCTGCTCAAGCAGCAGTGCAAGAATCCGGACAACCGTCGAGGTTTTACCGGTACCTGGACCTCCGGAAATAACACAGAACTGTTTATGCAGTGCAACCGATGCCGCCACCTTCTGGTGATCCATTTTTTCTTCTGAACATTCCGGAAAAAGACGTGCAAGTCCTTCATGCAGAACTTGTTCATCAATACCACCTGCGTCGGATGATGCCTTTTGCAGAATTCTCCCGGCAAGTTCCTGCTCATAACGCCAGTACCGGTAGAGATAGAGACGGTCAGATGTATCAAGAATCAATGGTCTGTGCTGACCGGGTAAGCCCATTGTCGACTTACCCCTCAGCAGCTCCCTGAGGGTATCAACATCCGGAAAAACCATCTCTTTTCCATCAACTGAGACCGTTTCACCGGCATAATGAGCCAGGTTAAGACAGATGCTGCCTTTCCCGACTGCGTTGCTGAGCAGGGAAACAATAAGACGGAAAAGGTCACAGGTTACTTCACCGCTCTGTTGACAGATAAAGGATGCAAACTGCCGGTCGATGGCTCGTTCCTGAAACATAATGGCCATGTTATCTTTCCTGATCTATCAACAATTGAGTCAACTCTTCAATAAGTTCTTCCGGCGGCAGAGCACGGAAAAAACCTGTAGTTTCGCCATTTTCCTTGTTTACACCACGAAGAAAAACATAAATAACTCCTCCAAAATGGGTACTGTATCGATAATTTGGAACTCTCAATGAGAGATAACGGTTAAGCGCCACTGTATAAAGAAGATACTGGAGGGAATACAGATTTTTTTCCATTGCCTGCTTCATTGCCTCCTGTCCGTAATCCTCCTTCACATTGCCCAAGTGGTTTGACTTCCAGTCAAGAAGGTAATATTGCCCCCCCTCTTCGAACACCATATCGATAAATCCCATCAGCATGCCTTTTACCGGTCTGAATTGCAGTGCTTCACTCTGTTCAGCAGGGTTGACCCCGCCAACAATAACGCCATAACGGGCAAGAGACTCTCCGAGAAGAGCCGAGGTGAGAAATCTGAGTGGAAAGAAAAACTCCAGTTCAGTTATCCAGGATCCCGGGCGTAGGCTGCCAAGAGTGAAATTGTTTTCTCCAGCTGCAAGAGATGCCATGAGCACGTTCTGAACCATTCCTGTAATGTGGGGCAGCCAATCGGGCGTGTAACTGTATCGTTCTAAACCTTTTGCTGCGAGATCACGGACTTTTTCTTCAGTCGGAAAAGCGAAATCCAGTTTTTCAAAAATCCAGTGCATGAAAATTCCTGCCTGCGCTCCCCGTGGAAAAGTAAAAATGCTTTTTTCACTATTTCCTGTTAACTCTTGTGTACTTCCTGTCCGGATTTCATCCCGGTCCGGCAGTTCAGAGTGTTTCTGTTCATGGCGGCTGAATGAAGTAAAACTTGATACCCGCCAACTGGTGTCTACGGTGCCGGCGAAGGTATGCAGCTGAGGAGTGCTGCTCTTCTCCGTTGCAACTGCGGCATTGTGGCGTACAGCATGATCTTCAGCCTGACTGCTTATGAGCCTGAATCCGATTGACCCTTCCGAAGCGGTCGCCAGAGCCTGCAGCTGCGCAGCCATGTTCTGTGAATTCAAGGTTGTGGATTGTGCTGCAAGAGCCGTGGCCTGATTTTCCGCCTCCCTCGTTTCATTGGATGCATGAAGAAGATAATTGAGCGGTGATAGTTCCGCGCGGGTTTTTCCAGCCAAAAGATAGCAGCGTTTTTTTGCTCTTGTAAGGGCCACATAGAGCACTCTGAGGCTTTCGGCAAGCGACTCTTTCATTGCTGTCAAACGGTGAAATGCGTACTCGGGAGAACCGAAATCTTTGACAAGCTGCCAATCCTCATTATGAAACATAAGCACTTTTCCCTTACTGCTGACCTCACCCCAAAGAAAGGGGCAGAACACTACGGGATACTCCAATCCTTTGCTGATATGCACGGTAACAATCTTAACAGCTGACTCATCTGTTTCAAGGCGGATCTGATACTCTTCCGCTTCATCTGCAGCTCCAAGCTGTTCCGAGAACCAGGCAGACAACCCTTCCATACCGAGTCCTTTCTCATGTTCCCGGCTGTGCAGCAGCTCAAAACAGTGCAGCAGGTTAGTCAGTCTGCGTTCCCCCGTTAAATCCGGCGCACCAAGAAAACGTCCACGAACTCCTTCCTTTGCCATCAACTCCCGAATCATCACCATAAATCCCCGATCATTCCAGCAGTGATGATAATAATGGAAATCCCTGAGGCATTGCGCCCATTGCGCTTCATCATCAATCAGATTTGCAATATCGTTACCTGATCTACCCATTATATCAGTGACCAGTGCTGACCGTAGCTTTGTTTCGTTTCCCGGATCACACAACGCCGAGAGCAGGATACTCACCTCTTCAGCTTCCGCAGTTGCAAAAATGGTCATATCGCTGCGCATTACACCGGCAATACCTTTTGCCCTGAGAGCATTCAGGACAATTCCCGCCTGCCTGTGAGTGCGCACAATAACAGCAATATCGCCCGCCGTAACGGGGCGCCCGTCGATAAGAAGGTTATTTGTTCCCTGCTCTTTCGCTTCCAGTATAAGACGGTCAATCTCATTGGCAACTGCATGTGAAGCAATAATGCCACCGTCATCTACTGTCAGCATGCCACTCTTTTCATCCTTGGAATCCATGAACCAGATCTGCAGTGGTGCCATGTCGCACGCAGCCTCCGACCTGCACTTTTGATCGCTTCCGGTTTTCAGTGAATGGTAACGTATACCCTCGTAAATGAATGGTTTTTTTTGCTGATCAAATACAATGTTAAAGGCATTAAGCAGTTGAGTGGTTGAACGCCAGTTTTCAGTCAAGGTAAAGCGTTTCGCCTTGTCAGCTTCACGTGCCGCCTTCATATAGGCAAAAATATCAGCTCCACGGAAACTGTAGATCGCCTGTTTGGGATCGCCGATCAGAAAAAGGGGGGCATCAGATCCGGCATAGATCGTTCTGAAAATGTCGTATTGTACCGGATCGGTATCCTGAAACTCATCAATCAGTGCAGCTGCATATTTTTTCCGAAGCAGAGCGGCAAGCTTCATTCCCCCGCTCTCGGAAACCAGCGCACGATAAAGATCTTCAAGAAGGTCATCAAAAAAACGGACGTTTCCGGCCTGTTTGCGTAACGGCAGATTTTTCCGGTAAAAACTTACCAGTTCAGCCTGCAGAGCAAGAAACCGCTGGTTTACGGCTGCAAACAGTGTTTCACAGTGATCAAAAAAAGGATGAACGGGAGGTGCACTTTTCGGTTTTGTGCCTTTGGTAATACCTGCTATGGTGAACTTGAAAAACCCATCAAATATGTCAAAAGGATTGCCGTTTTCAACAAATGCATCCATTCTGACAAATAGCGGCTCAACAAGGGTTATCCGGTATGCTTCTGCTGCTCTGCTCAACCCTTTATCACTTATTATGAGCTCCTTTATGGAGTCTTTTCTCTCTCGCCACATCTGCCCGATTTTGTTGCCTGCGTCGCGGCATGCCGCTTCGATCGCAGCAACTTCCTCATCACTGTATTCAGGGATAACCTTGACTCCGTAACTCCCATGAAGTCCACTCACAAGAGTCTTGAAGAGTTCTGAAGCTTTATTCTGAAGCGCATAACTGAGCAGGGGCGCGGAGGCACTGAAAAAGTGCATCCGCCAGAAATCATCCAGAAGCTCCTGAAGCATTTCCGATTGATCACGTATCAGTTCTGTATTGTAAAGTGAACCGCTTTCAAAGACATTATCCTGCAGTGCCCGAAGACAAAAGCCATGAATCGTATAAATTGAAGCAGTATCAAAATCGCCAAGTGCCCTTTCAAGAATCTCTTTTACGGCTGTTATTCCTGTTATCCGGGACTTATCGTAAAACGAGATGAGAAAAGCATCTTTCGTTTCCGCTCCTTCCATAACCTCTATGGCTTCCCTGATACGGCTGCGGATTCTGGCCCGAAGCTCCTTCGTTGCGGCTTCGGTATAGGTTACAACAAGAATCTGTTCAGGCCGCAACTTCTTTTCCACCAGCAGACGCAGATAGAGAGAGGCAACAGCATAGGTTTTACCAGTTCCGGCACTTGCCTCTATCAGGTTCATACCCGAGAGCTCAACAATGGAATGTTCCAGTCTTCGCATAATCCCCCATCAAACAATTATCTCCTTCCACTGTCATTCCTATAAGACCTATAAGTCCCATAGGACATATAGGGCCTATTCCTAAATCTTTCTCACCCCTCAGCACAATTATCGAGCATAGGTTTCAGCAGCTCAATCGCAAGCGAACAGAACTCATCATCAAAAGGCTCTGCAGAGCCAAAACAACGACGGATTGCGGGCTCAGAACCCTCTCCCGGATAGCGGTTGAACGTGTCATCCCTCCACTCCTTACGGGCCGCATCAAGGGATTCCTTTGCTGCATAGGCAAAAGATGACCGCGGGAAAAAATGCAGAGGCATGGCAAGCCCCTCCCAGTAATATTTCAGAAGGTTTCCCAGATAGTTTGCCGCATCCGGAGATTCACTATAGTTCTTGATACCGTTCGACATGACAAGAGTCGTTTCGACCGGATACCCGGGTTCTGTTACGGTGTTCAGCACAAGATGTTCGATCCAGCTCCTCATCTGATCTTTTATTTTCAGTTTGGCGCACCTGTAACGCAGCAAACAGTGAGGCAACAGACGTTCAAGCTTTCCAGTCAGGCGAAATTCACCGAGCTGAAGATCAACTTCAAGCGGTGCAAGCTGTCGTTCACATCCGGTTTTTTCAAGGACCAAGCCCGCAAACATCTGCACATCATCAAGCATTTTTCTGAACGTCTCTTCACCATGACGTCCAGGAGGAAGCATACCCCTGCTTCTGAATAACGGCAGCATCATTTCAGGGTTTCCTCCATCGAGTTCGACTTCAAGAAGCTCCTGCTTCAGGGTGTAAAGCTCAACTCCCTCAAGGGCAAAATGCTCTCGATCTTCAAGAGGCAATGCCGTTGTCTCAAGCCGGATACCAAGCCGGTGTTCAAGAAAAAATCCTGACGGGTCATCATAAAACTTTAAAAGCTTTTCAAGCGGTACAGATTTAAACTCATCCGGGAGGGGTTTAAGTGGTTCAACTATAAACGGACGAACAGCATGGCTGTGCTCTTTTTCAATAAGTGCCTTGTAATTTTCAAGCGAATAGCTGAAGAGAGAGGATGCATCGGAAAAATATTCCGGATTAAATGCCTGAAGGCGATGACGTACGACAAGATGTTGTTCAACAGAACGTTCATCCGGAAGTGAAAAACCCCTTCGGACAGCATCCAGCAACTCACTGACAAGAACTGAGGGAGGAGACTCGCTGTTGTCTTTGATACTTTGTCCTAAATAGCTGATATAGAGCAGATCGCGTGCTGAAAGAATGGATTCAAGAAAGAGATATCGATCTTCATTGCGCAGTGATCGATCTCCTCTGCAAGGGTTCTGGGCCATCAGGTCAAATCCGGGAGGTCTGCTCTGCCGTGGAAAGGCAGAGTCGTTCATACCGATGAGGGCGATAACCCGGAAAGGGATGCTCCGCATGGGAAGCATGGCGCAAAAGGTAATTCCTCCGGTCATGAAACCCATGCCCTGCTCCTGTTGTTCAAGTCGTGATCTGAACCAGGAAAGAACAACCGCTGAACTGACTTCACCGGTAAACTCAGCCAGAGCTGCACTCTCAGCTATCTGTTCGGCCAACATTGCAATTGCTGCATACTCCCGTTCAGAACTCTCGTCAGGTGCAATAAAGTCTTTCAGCAACGATTGAAACTGCAGGCACCATTCGTTTATAGAACGAGGACGGTCAAGGCTATCAACCAGACTGTCGACTGCATGAATAAACTCAGCAAACTTGCCGAGCGTCTCTGCTGCAGCACCGGTAAGGTCATCATAAGGCAGGGTTCCATTGAAAAGCACACCCTCATCCGGCATGGCATAGCCGAGAAGCAGGCGGTCAAGTCCAGCCATCCAGGAGTTTTCCCGATAAGCTGGAAATCCTCTACTGGTACGGTCTCCTTCATCCATTCCCCATCGGATTCCCGTTTTTTCAATCCACCCCCGGATAATTTTGAGATCTTCCTCATCCAATAAGAAACGTCGACGTACCGGTGACAACGCAAGCAGATCAAAAAGTTCAGATGCCCTGAAACGGCTTCCGAAAAGAGCAAGCACATTCAGAACAGCACGGGCTATTTCGCCCTCATTCATCATCCGCCGATCCGCAATCGAGTAGTGAAGTCCCGGAGAGCTTTCTACTCCAGCTCCGAAAACGCTGGAAATATAGGGAGAGTAGGTCTCAATATCGGGTGTCATGACCACTATATCCCTGGGACTCAGTTCGCTGATGTTTTCGAGCATAAAGAGGATGTTATCGTGCAGTACCTCAATTTCACGAAGGGGACTATGACAGGAGTGAATCCAGAGTGAACGGTCGACAGGATCAAGAATCTCTTTAGTGCCTTCCTCTCCGGTTCCTGACAGGTTCAGGATATCGGACTGTAAAGCATGGAGCAACGTTGAGTTCCCTGGATCAAGATACTTCTCCTGCTGGGAAAATGCCTCGTCGCTCAAGTCTATTATCATATCAGAAAAGTCCCGCCCAATCGTTCCAAGTGAAGCAAGAAGCGGGTTACCTTCACTCCGCAACGCACGCTCAGACGATGAAAGCCTTGCAATGGCCTTTTTTGAAATAATATCGCCCCAGTATTCACTGGTTGGACTCAAAAGAAAAAGATTCACCTCTGTCACTTTCGAAACCGCCGAAAATATATCAAGATGGAAGTTCGGCAGATAGGAAATGCCGAAAAGGGCAATCCTTTCAGGAATATCTTTCATGCCCTGTGCTTCCGGTTTCAACTGCCTGCAGAACAGCTCCTTCAGTTCTCCCCGATGCTTTCCCTTATTGCCGGAAATGAGTTTCCTCCACAGAATTGCCTGCCAACTCTCTTCACTACCATCTGGAACTCCAGCCGTCCACTCTCGAAGCATTTCTGAACGATAGATAGTATACTGGTCAAACGTATCGGCAATTTTTTCTGAAAGCTGAAACAGCTTCAGCTCGTCTCGGTTATCGGTAAGATAGTGTTGCAGCGTAGTAAAAGGGGGTGTATCGAGCAGTTCCGGCAGAAACCGCATGATTTTCCAGGTCATGACCTCCGGTGCAAAGAAAGATGTATCAGGATCAGGAGAAAAGAATCTTTCGAAAAGCTCATGCACCATAGCATTCGGAAACGGATAATGCCCGTTAGCCCATACCCCGAAACGGGATGCCAGCTTCATCGAAAGCCACCGCTGCATTCCCTTGCTCTGAACAACAATCACCTCTCTGGTAAAAGCCGAAGCAGGAGGCTCCCGCAAGGTCGTACCAAGAGCATCAACCAGAACTTCCATCCGGTTGCTGGTAAAAAGATTAAGCGCCATCCATCATCTTCATCACTTCAACAAACAAAGGTAATCAAGCAGACAATGTAAAGAATTTTCTTCACGGTTACATCCCCCCGTTACTATCCACAGGCTGAGTTTGCTGCCATTGGACTGAGCGGAACAGATGAGGTGCGATTTGCCTCAACAACAGCAAGCACCAGTACGCATCCCGCATTGGCTTATTCAGATATAAGTATTGTTGCTTGAAGTGAGGTGAGTTCCAACCAGCACTATCTATCTCAAAACGGTGAACGTATCAACATAAGAACTTGGAAGTCGGGATAGTAGTTGTATTTTTAACTGAAATTCGCAAGATTAAAACCATATTAAACTGTAGAAAACTTGTTTCATCCATAAACGATGCTGCTGAGACTTAGAGAAAAATGAGAATCTATCTTGATATGTGCTGCTTCAATCGTCCTTATGATGACCAGATACAATCACGCATCAGGATTGAAACTGAGGCAAAAGTCGTCATACAGCAAAAGATCAAGAATAGTAGAATGCGAGCTAATTTGGTCTTCGATTCTTGATTTCGAGTGTTCAAAGAACCCATTTGAAGAGCATCGAATGGCCATATTGAATTGGCGTAATATTGCATCAGCTATGATAATGGTTGATACATCAGTGCTTGAACGAGCCAGAAACCTCATTTCAATCGGAGTAGGCAAGTACGATGCGCTGCATGTGGCATGTGCAATTGCGGGAGGAGCGGAACTCTTTGTTACAACAGATGATCGACTGCTTAAACGCTTGCGACCTACCGCAGGTATCGTGGCAATGTTGCCGCAGAACGCTTTGGCTTATATGGAGAAATGGTATGAAAACTGAAACTGAAATTCGAGTTGCCGGAATGCATGCGCTTATTAGCGCTTTAGGGCTAGTGGAAGCGGAGCGTTTCCTGATGGCAGTATCTCGTGATCGATTTGACTACACAGAATGGCGTCGACTCGGGTTGCCTGATTTGCCCTTGGAGGAGTTAGCCAGACAGGCGAATCTTGAAGCAGAAAAAAAGGAGATATAAAAGGATAAAGCGCCATTCATCATTTTTACCGGTTTATCAGTTCTTCTTTTCAACTGTATTTTTGTGAGGCATCGATCGCTTCCATGGCTTTACGCCTGAATCCGAGAGGATCGGCAATATTGGGAATCGGAGTTATTCCGCCACCCGTTCCGTTAATGTGCAAAGTTCCAAACCCGAAAATCCTTCCGAGGACGCTTTGATCAACATGAAAACTTTCAACCTTGCTGTGATTGAGTTCGATAGTGCTCCGTTTTATAAATCCGAATTTTGCAATGACCCTTTTGGAGGTAACGGCAAGCTCTGTTGAGTGACGTTTAATAGAAGCATCAGAAAAATACCACAAGGCAGGAATCAGCGCAAGAAACCCGGCATTCCGCACCAGCACAGAGACCTGTGCATCTCCAGACATCGATGTCATGAAAGCATACATCAACAGTCCTGAAGCAATGACAAGGAATAGTATCGCTTTCGAAAAAATTATCCAGTGAAGCCTTCCTTCCACATAGAGCTTTTCACCATGCATCAGGTTTTTTTCAACATACCCCAAGTTTTTTCCTCCTATTTCAGTTCACGTTTCCCATGCCGGCATCTTTGCGATAAACGCTAAATCCTCTTTTTGAAATCAACAACGACAATCTCTCTGTCAATGTAAATAATTTTCTTTATGACCACATCCTCTCAATATAATTGCAATGCTCACCCAATCGTTTTGAATTCTTAAACAGCCAGAAGAGTGAATATGACCCTGTTGAAAGTGAGGATAATCATCAATAAACACTATAACTTCCATATAAATATTCTACTATCGGTATGCAGAAACGTTCGGATTATAAAAAAGAAGTATAACCTAAACTGAGCTATTCGAAAAACGGTACCTCTTTCAAGGACAGAAATACAAAAAAGAAAGGCAACAAAGCAAAATTATAGCTTTACAGCTTTCATAATCTGGATTTTATACTCAAAAAAGATTACTCCAGAACAA
>CAJAJL010000121.1 GCA_903940125.1 uncultured Chlorobiaceae bacterium
CACAAAACCAAGGGAAGTCGATATGGCATCCCGTCAAAACCCACCCTGCACGCCCAGAAAATCTATCAGGTCATGGGTGAAAAACTCAGCGCCACACCGTTTTTGATGATGTAATGCTCTTTGAAAATTACTGCCTTGTAGTGCCTTGTTTCAAAGGCATACCCCTGTCTTTATTGGGTTTGCAGGTTTTTGTGTATGAAGTCGGGAGTAATGTTGTCCTTTTTACCTGGCGGTTAACGATATCGCTCCTGTAGGACAGCTTTCGGTCATCAGGGTATTGTCAAACTTTCCATCATATTCAAGCTGTTCAAGCATACGCACACAAATTCCGCAGTCAACGCACTTTTCCCTTTCCATGCTTATATCACCAGCTTCTGCTTTATAAAAACCTGTATGATCATGAGTTTCTGCTTTTTTCAAGGGAGCAAAGCGATTAGCCAGTTCTCTCAGACGGCAATCATTAATGGCGCTGCAACGGCATTGAAGGCATCTTCGTGCTTCTTCTCGTGCAAAATCTTCGGTATAGCCCAAAGCAACTTCTCGGAAACTCTTTGAGCGGTTCTCCAGAGATATCTCAGGTATAGTTACTTTTTCTGCAGGAGGTTTCCTTTTGTAGAATGCAGGCGGAGCTTCATCTCTTGCTCCAAAAGAGGAATTAAAAGATTGGTTCTGTGCAGTAATGATTTCATTGTTTAAAAAGAGGTTGATGGCATGAGCAGCACGTTTACCCTGCTCAACAGCACGGATTGCAATATTTGTGCCTGTTACGCAATCTCCTCCGGCAAAAATCCATGGTGTTGCGGACTGGAGAGTCTCGGGATTGACTTGTAGTTCGCCGTTATCTTCAACACCTATTCCTGCGGAATTTGCTGCTGCAGGGTCGATCTGTTGACCGATAGCCGATATTATCGTGTCCGCGGGTATCGTGAACTCTGAACCTTCGACAGGTACCGGCCTTCTCCTTCCACTTGTGTCCGGTTCGCCCGGCTGCATGCGTATTGCCGTGATTTGAAGGGTGCCGTTTACGGTTCTGATTGCAGTAGGAGCTGCGTGCTCAATAAGAGTGATGCCTTCGGCAAGCGCTTCCTCAACTTCGGCAGTGTTTGCCGGCATTTCATGTTTTGAACGTCGATAAAGGATAGTTACTGTTAATGCTCCAAGACGAATCGCTGTTCTTGCAGCATCAATGGCGGTATCTCCTCCACCTGTTACTATGACATGTTCTCCGACCTGCTGCTCTTCGCCGCAGGATGCTTTACGAAGGAACTCAATACCGCTTATTACTCCAGGTTCGTGTTCACCGGGAATGTTCATACTTGTTGCTGCTTGTGCACCAATGGCAAGAAAAAGTGCATCATATTCCTTGTTCAGTGATTCGGCATTGATCTGTTTACCGAATGTTGTGTTGAAGCGGAACTCCACGCCCATAGCAAGCAGTGTTGCAATATCACTCTCTATGACACTGTCAGGAAGTCTGAAGCGTGGAATTCCGTAGCGCATCATACCACCGGCCATAGCGCTGGATTCAAAAACCGTGACCGCATGTCCATTAAGGAGAAGGAAGTAAGCTGCACTAAGCCCGGCTGGTCCTGATCCTATAACTGCAACTTTTTTCCCTGATTCTGGGGCACTTTCCGGGACAAACCTGTCGGATCGTTCACTATCCCTGTCAGCGGCATATCGCTTAAGGGAACATATAGAAATAGGGGAATCTATGCCATGCCTTCTGCACACCTCTTCACAGGGGGCCGGGCATATTCTGCCGAGAATTCCCGGAAGAGGAATTGTTTCCTTGATTATTTTTATGGCAGCATGGTCATGTTGTGCTGAAATTGCTGCCACAAAGTCCGGAATATTACAACCGGCAGGGCACGAAAGTTCACAAGGTCCCATGCAATCTCCGCTGTGTTCTTCAATAATTTTTTCAAGGCTCTGACGCCTCATCGAGTTCAGCGTTTCATTGTCGGTTTCAATCACCATACCCTCCGAAACGAATGTATGGCATGCAGGAACAAAACGGTTTTTTCCCTTGATCTCCACAATGCACATCCAGCATGAACCCGTCTCGTGAAGGGAATCATGAAAACAAAGAGTAGGAATCTCAATGCCCGCAGCAGTTGCAGCGTCAAGAATCGACAGATCGTGTGAGGCGAAAACGTGTTGCCCGTTTATGGTAAGAGAGAGTGGATTCATGGCGTTTTTCCAAAGTTCTGTTCAATATATCGGGCCACTTTTTCAAGAAGCCACATTGGCGTTGAGGTTGCACCGCACACGCCGACATTCTCAACCCTGTTCCCTTCACTGTTCCTCAACCATGTATCCTCGATTTCATCAATATCTTCTATAAAATAGCTGTGATGGTTTGCGGCTTTACAGATATTGAAAAGTACCTGACCATTAGAGCTTTTTTTCCCTGCCACAAAGATCACGGTGTCATTGGCAAGAGAGAAATCGTGCAGTTTCTGATTTCTGCTCGATACCTGGCGGCAAATGGTGTCCTTGAACACAAACCGCGGCATAGCAATCACGTCGGTTATATCTGCAGTAATGTCAATATCGCGGATTGCCAGCCATGGATCCGGTTTACCGGAACTATCTTGTGTGAAGTAGTGTTCGAGATTGTTTTTCAGCTCATAAAATCCCGGAATATCCATGGTTGTCTGAGAAATAAGCGCGGTTTTTTTTGCAGGGTCAAGCGCCTTTATCTCTTCAGGATCACTGAGGTCGGGATGTTTGATAATAACGGCGTTGTTATCACATTGCCCGTTGATACCGATGACTTCCGGATGGGTATGTTTGCCGTATATAATAATCTGATAGCCCAACTTATAGAGCAGTCTGGTCGTCCGCTGAAGTCTGGAAACAACGGGACAGGTTGTATCCGTAATGGTCAGATTGTTTTCCCTGGCAATACTGTAGGTCGAAGGAGGTTCACCATGTGCTCTGATAAGCACCTGCGCATTGTTGAGTTCCTTGAAAGCTTTTTCATCAACGGTTATAAGACCGAGAGCTTCCAATCGTTTCACCTCAACCTCATTATGGACAACATCGCCGAAAGAGTACAAACATCCCTCTGTCTGAAGTTTTTCTTCAGCAACATAGATGGTTCCCTGCACGCCGATGCAGAATCCTGAGGAAGTTCTGTCGAGGTTTACTTTCACGCTGTACCTTTTTAAGTCAAAAATCAAGAATAAAAAATGAAAAGTAACTAGTATGTCTGCAAAAGGCAAAAGCGAAAAGAAGAGCTTGGCATCTTACAACAAAGAAAGAGGGCTTGTGCATCCGGCATTATACTTCCACCAGTTCAACATCCGGCAGTTCTGAATTCATGAAGAGCTGATAGATCACGCTGAATTTTTGAGGCAGATCGCTGACCAGCAGGTGAGGAGCAGTGGTTCTCCGGTGATGGTTAAGTTCACCTGACTCCGTCAAAAGCTGATGTGTTCTGAGGGCGACCGCTTCCGCGGAATCGATGATACGGATTCCATGACCGATCGTTTCTTCAATGACTCGGCGAAGTATTGGATAGTGTGTACATCCGAGTACCAGCGTATCAATTCCATGTTTGTTAATGTCTGTCAGATACTCTCTGGCGATAAGTTTTGTCGCGGGATGATCGATAAAACCCTCTTCAGCAAGTGGTACAAAAAGAGGGCAGGCTTTTGAAACAACCTCTATCTCTGGATTGAGCTGGTGAATGGCACATGCATAAGCATTGGAGGAAACAGTGGCCTGTGTGCCGATAACTCCGATATGGTTATTTTTTGTTGCCTTTACAGCAAGTTCTGCTCCTGCTTTCAGCACCCCGATAACGGGAATCGCGCCAGATGCTTTCTCAACGACATCAAGGGCAAGTGCAGAAACGGTATTGCAGGCGACAATGATCATTTTCGGCTGGTGTCTCATGAGAATGGCGACATCATCATAAGCATACTTTCTTATGGTCACCTGTGACTTCGGTCCGTATGGAACCCTTGCTGTATCGCCAAAATAGATAATCTGCTCATGGGGAAGAGCTGCCTGTATCGCTTTGACAACCGTCAGTCCACCAATTCCCGAGTCAAAAATACCAATAGGGCGTTCTGTATTCAATTGACGTAAAGCTATACGTTAAAACGGAAAACAATGACATCTCCATCTTTGACAATGTACTCACGACCTTCTGACCGGAGCTTGCCTGCTATTTTAACTTTCTGTTCAGAACCTAGTTCGATAAGATCACGGTATGACATCACCTCGGCACGGATAAACCCTTTTTCAAAATCAGAATGGATTGCTCCGGCAGCTTCCGGCGCAGCCGCACCTTTATGTATCGTCCATGCATGAACCTCTTTTTCACCCGCAGTAAAGTATGTCTGAAGTCCAAGAAGATCATAGGCTGTTTTTATCAGCCGATCGAGGCCTGACATTGTAAGGCCTATGCTTTCAAGAAATTCCGGACGTTCTTCTTCAGGCAGTTCAGCAATGTCTGCTTCTGTTTTTGCACTGATGATCAGCATTTTTGCCCCAGATGCTGCTGCTATTGCCGCAACCTTTTTTGTATAGTCGTTTCCATCAGGAAGGTCAGTTTCTGCAATATTGGCGGCAAAAAGGATGGGTTTGGACGATAAAAGAAAAAACTGCCTTGCCATTAGTTGTTCTTCAGGCGATTCAAGTATGTTTCGAGCGGGAATACCTTCAGCAAGGCCGGCAACTATTTTTTCTGCCAGATTGAGTTGCAGCAGGAGCTCTTTTTCTTTTTTTGCATTTTTTCTAAGTCGTTCGATTCTTCGTTCCATGCTGTCAAGATCAGCCAGCATCAGCTCAGTTTCAATAGTAATGATATCGTCAGCCGGGTCAATTCTTCCTTCGACATGGATAATGTTATCGTCATCAAAACATCGAACAACATGCACAATCGCATCGACCTCCCTGATATGGGAGAGGAACTGATTGCCAAGACCCTCTCCCTTGCTTGCTCCTTTTACCAGTCCGGCAATATCAACAATTTCAAGAGTTGCCGGCACAAGAGTCGGTGTATGAACGACATCAGCAATCTGCTGCATACGTTCGTCAGGAACCAGAACAGTCCCAACATTGGGTTCTATCGTACAGAATGGATAATTGGCAGCTTCAGCCTGTTTTGCGGTGATGGCATTGAAAAGGGTAGATTTTCCAACATTTGGCAATCCGACAATGCCGCAGCGAAGTGACATAAAGAAAATATTGAAATTAATAGATGAGAGAGCAAGAAAACAAGAGTTTTAACATGTAACCAATATGTTTGGAAAAAGCAAATATTTTTTATAAAATGAAGGTCTAATTAAAATTCGTGTGAAACAGGAAAAAGGGACAAAGCGTATCATCATTGCAATTGACGGGCCGGCAGCTTCCGGCAAAAGTACAACAGCCCGTCGAGTGGCGCAGCAGCTTGGATATATCTATATCGATACTGGCGCGATGTACCGCTCTGTTACCCTCAAAGTTCTGCAGCTGGGCTTACTTGATCATTTGCGACGCTCTCCAGAGAGCGTTTCCGATGTAATTAAGGATATTTCAATACGTTTTGAGGGTGACCGTGTCTTTTTGAACGACAGTGATGTTACTGCAGAGATCAGGGATAACAGGGTAAGCCGAGAGGTAAGCTTTATCAGTTCACTCAAGCATGTACGTGACAGGCTCAGAGAAATGCAGCAGGAGTTTGGACGCCAGCGTGGTGTTGTCATGGATGGAAGGGATATAGGAACTGTTGTTTTTCCTGATGCTGAACTGAAAATTTTTCTTGTTGCTGACTCCCGCGAAAGAGCAAAACGACGATATGCCGAACTCATTGCAAAGTGTCCGGATGGAGGCGAACTGCCTGATCTTGACGTGCTTGAAGATGAAATCATAAAAAGGGATCGTGCAGATGCTGAAAGGGAGCATGCGCCATTGACAAAACATGTAGACGCATTCGAAATTGATACGTCGGATTTAACGATAGATCGTCAGGTGGATATAGTATATAATCTTGCGTTAGACTTACAGAAGGATTGCCGGTAACATTTTTCATTAACCATAAAACCGCATGCCGATATCTCTCACGGCAGGCAGGCTAACTTACAAGAGAGGAAGGAAAAAATTAATGGCAGAAGCATTCAGCACACAGGAAAAAAAGGTCAAGGAAAGACCTGCAAGAAAAAAACTCAAGTTTTTTGCGCACTACGAGCCCGCTGAACTTGCATTGATGGAGCAGCTTTATTCAAGCACCCTCAATGAAATTACCGAAGATGAAATTATCAAGGGTCGCATTGTCTCAATATCCAACAAGGATGTTACTATTGACGTCGGTTTTAAATCCGAGGGTATTGTATCACTGCTTGAATTCAGGGCCGAAGATGAAGTCAATGTCGGTGATGATGTTGAGGTTTATCTTGAGAATATCGAAGACAAGATGGGACAGCTTATTCTTTCAAAGAAGAAGGCCGATGTCCTCAGAATCTGGGATAAAATCTATGATTCAATTGAAAACGATACTATCATTAACGGCAAGATCATCAATCGTGTTAAAGGCGGTATGACTGTATCTCTTTCCGGTGTTGAAGCCTTCCTTCCCGGTTCGCAGATTGATGTTAAACCCGTTCGTGATTTCGATGCTCTTGTCGGTCAGACTATGGACTTCAGAGTGGTCAAAATCAATCCTGTTACTCAGAATATTGTTGTCAGTCATAAAGTCATCCTTGAAGAGGCGTATGCCGCCCGTCGCGAAGAGATGCTTTCCAATATCAAGGTCGGTATGGTACTTGAAGGAACGGTCAAGAATATTACCGACTTCGGTATCTTTGTAGATCTTGGAGGTCTGGACGGTCTGGTACACATTACCGATATCACCTGGGGAAGAATCAATCACCCTTCTGAGGTTGTTGAGCTTGACCAGCCGATCAAGGTTGTTGTTGTCGGCTTTGACGAAAACACCAAGAGAGTCTCGCTTGGTATGAAGCAGCTCGAGTCACATCCATGGGAAAATATTGAAATCAAGTATCCTGTCGGATCGAAAGCTCAAGGTCGTGTTGTTTCCATCACTGATTACGGCGCTTTTGTAGAGATCGAAAAAGGCATCGAAGGCCTTGTTCATATTTCCGAAATGAGCTGGACACAGCATATCAAACATCCGGGTCAGTTTGTTACCCTTGGTCAGGAAGTTGAATGTGTGATACTGAATATTGACAAGGATCATACCAAGCTCTCCCTTTCCATGAAACGGGTCAATGAAGATCCATGGATTGCACTTTCAGAAAAATACATTGAACACTCTCTGCATAAAGGTACCGTCAGCAATATCACTGATTTTGGTGTCTTTGTTGAGCTTGAGCCTGGCGTCGATGGTCTGGTTCATATTTCAGATCTTTCATGGACAAAGAAAATCCGTCATCCAAGTGAACTGGTAAAAAAGAACCAGGAACTGGAAGTCAAGGTGCTCAAGTTTGACGTTCATGCACGTCGTATTGCTCTTGGTCACAAGCAGATCAATCAGGATCCATGGGACGAGTTTGAGCAGAAATATGCGGTTGGAGCAGAAACACCCGGACAGATATCACAGATCATCGAAAAAGGTGTTATCGTGATTCTTCCTGGAGATGTCGATGGTTTCGTTCCTGTATCGCACCTCCTTCAGGGTGGTGTTAAGGATATCCATTCATCGTTCAAAATCAGTGATGAACTTCCTCTTCGCGTCATTGAATTCGACAAGGAAAACAAGCGTATTATCCTTTCTGCTCTTGAATATTTCAAGGATAAAAACAAGGAAGAGATTGAGGCATATCTGCTTGCTCATCCCAATGAGAAAAAGGAGATTGAGGCAGCATCTGCTGAACTTGAACCTCCGATCAAATCGGGTGAGAAAAAAAGCAGCGAACCGAAGCCGGTCGATAATTAACTCTTCTCTTTCGCGATGTATCTCTCTAAAAAAAGCCTTCTCTCTAACAGGGAAGGCTTTTTTTAGTTAATAGCCGTAACTTTTCAGAAGGTTGTTTTTTTTTCGCCAATCAGGACGAACTTTGACAAAAAGTTCAAGAAAAACTGGACGTCCCAGCATCTCTTCAATATCTTTTCTTGCGGTCTGTCCTAATTTTTTCAAAGCAGCACCCTTGTGTCCAATCAGTATCTGCTTCTGCGTTTCACGCTCTACAATCACCGAGCATCTGATAAGATCCTTTCTTGAAGGGTCTGCTTCGTACTGCTCCTTGAATTCGTCAATGACGACTTCAGTCGAATAGGGTACCTCACGGCCGTAGAGCAGAAATATCTTTTCACGGATAATTTCACTGACAAAAAAACGTTCAGGAGCAGTACTGAGCGTATCTTCCGGATATAACGGCTCATGGAGAGGCAGAAAAGGCCGGATAGTTTCGATAAGCTGCGGGAGATTACTCGCTTTCAATGCTGAAACAGAAAGGACAGCGGCAGGATTCCATGTGTTTTTGACAATTTCTTCAGCTTCAAGCTGACGGGCGCTGGTTACAAGATCGCATTTATTCAGCACAGCAATAATAGGTTTTCCCGTTGGTTTCAGCCAGTCATTGAACAATTCTTCAGCAAAATCTCTGTCAAAAAGATCTTTTTGTCCTGAAAATGGGATCAGTGCAATAACGATATCTGCATCTTTCAGGGTAGTTCTAATGATTTCCAGCATGGACTCATGAAGTTTCTGCTGAGGTTTCATGATCCCGGGTGTATCCAGAAAAATAATCTGACAGGAGTTGTTATGGTATATTCCAGTGATTTTTTTTCTTGTTGTTTGCGGCTTAGGTGTTACAATTGAAAGTTTATAGTCGAGAATTTCGTTGAGCAGGGTTGACTTGCCTGCATTTGGCGGGCCTATGATTATTGCGAAACCGCAAGAGAAAGGAGAGGGATTCATATAACTTTTTATGAAAGATTCAAACCATTTACAAGAGACTATACACAATTACAGTCTTATATGATAAAGAAAAAGACGGCGAACTCTCTTTATAAAGATTGACTTTTTTAAAGTAATACAGTGCAGGAAAAATAGGGATATGAATAATTATATAAAAAAGAAAGTTGCTGCGGTAACCCTCGGGTGTAAGCTGAATTATGCCGAAACCTCCTCGATCCTTGATAAGTTAAGTCATCAAGGATGGCAGTTATCATCAATTGAAGAGGGAGCAGATCTGATCATTATTCATTCCTGTGCAGTAACAAAACAGGCTGAAAAGAAATGCCGGCAAAAAATCAGGGGCATTATAAGAAAAAATCCTGCCAGCAGCATCGCGGTTATTGGATGTTATGCTCAGTTGAAACCGGACGATCTTGCTTCAATAGATGGTGTAGACGCTATTTTAGGCAGCAACGATAAATTTCATATACCATCGTATAACCATATCAGCGCAGGAACGATATCATCTCCTTTTATCAGGGTTTCTCCTGCGGAGAGTTTTGATGAGGTCTATCCTGGCTATTCACTACATGCGGCAGAGAGTTCTGACCGAACCCGCGCATTTTTAAAGATACAGGATGGCTGTAACTACGGATGCTCGTATTGTACCATTCCAAAAGCAAGGGGAGTGTCGCGATCCCTTCCTGCAGCGCATATTGTAGAGCGTGCGCATCTATTGGCATCATCCGGATACCGCGAAATTGTTCTCACTGGTGTTAATATCGGTGATTATCGTTACGACGGCCAGCTGCTGCGCGATCTCCTGGAAAAGCTTGAAGAGGTAAACGTCAGCCGTATCCGTATCAGTTCGATAGAGCCTGATTGTGTTGACAGTGAGTTGATTTCACTTGTTGCAGGGTCAGAAAATATTGTGCCGCATTTGCATATTCCTCTCCAGAGTGGATCGGACAGCATTCTCAAGGCCATGCGCCGTCGATATGATACTGCATTCTATCGCTCCAGAGTGATGCATGCGATTGACCATATAACTGATTGTGCCATAGGCACTGACGTGATTGTTGGTTATCCGGGTGAAACCGAGCATGATTTTTTACAGATGTATCGCTTTCTTGAGGAACTTCCCTTTGCATATTTTCATGTTTTCAGCTGTTCCATTCGCCCGGGAACTCCTCTAGCCCGACAAGTTGTAAATCATGAGTGTCGCCCTGTTGAGTCGGTGGAGATTGCTCGTCGCTATGCAGAGCTCATTAAACTTGGGCATCAAAAGGAGTATCAGTTTAAAGAGCGCTATACCGGAAAAGAGTGCATGGTCCTTTTTGAGGCCAGTAAGCAGTTGAAAAATGGGAGATTGCAATGCAGCGGTTATACGCCCAACTATCTCAGGGTGTTGGTTGAGAGAGATGATGATCAGATTGGAAAATCTTTGTCTGGAAATGAATTACCGGTATTGATCGAGTGTTTAGGAGATGATTTGAATTTAAAAGGCAGAGTGCTATCTTGATTTCCAGTATTCTTTTTCTTCCGCACCAACAACTAAATCAAAGCAATCCATGCCAATTAAATCCCGTATCCGTTCAGTTCCTGACTATCCAAAAAAAGGGATCCTCTTTCGTGATATTACTACTCTCATCAAGGATCCTGTAGGTTTCAGGCTGGTGATTGACAATCTGACGCAGCATTACCTTCTTGATGGTCTTAATTTTGATGTTATTGTCGGTATAGAAGCAAGGGGATTTATTATCGGTGGAGCATTAGCCTATACGCTTGGCAAAGGGTTTGTACCTGTCAGAAAACCAGGAAAACTGCCGGCTGATGTTGTTTCGCAGGAATACGAACTTGAGTATGGAAGCGATAAGATTGAGATCCATGTTGATGCACTTATTGCCGGTCAGAAAGTACTTCTTGTTGATGATCTCCTTGCTACCGGAGGAACAGCCCTTGCCGCGGCAGCATTGATCGAAAAGGTCGGTGGCATCGTTTCAGAGATGGCGTTTATCGTTAACCTGCCTGATATCGGTGGTGAACAGAAAATTCGTGATAAAGGATACAGTGTCTTTGCTCTTACCGATTTTGAAGGGGAGTAATAATTGAGGCATGAGTAAAATGCTGCTTGCAGCGGAACATCAGGAAACGGCAGCCAGAGCTGCCGTTCATGTTTTGCAATCATCCCAGCATCTTCCCCCGGTCTTGCTGGTAGCTCCTTTCATGCTGCTTCTGTTGATGATCGCAACCGGACCTCTCCTGTATGCTCATTTCTGGGAGCATCACTACCACAAAGTCTCCATCGGACTCGGTAGTATCGTTGCTGCATATTACTGGTTTATGATGGACATGGGTGTCAATATTCTGCTGCATGCACTGGAAGAGTATCTCTCGTTTCTTGCATTGATTACAGCGCTCTTTGTCGTTTCAGGGGGAATCCTTATCAGGATTGAGAGAAGGGGAACCCCCATCGTCAATGGCGCGTTACTTGTCATTGGAGCACTGTTGTCAAATCTGATAGGAACTACAGGCGCGTCAATGCTTTTGATCCGGCCCTATATACGTATCAATGAAGGACGAATCAAGGCGTTTCATATTGTATTCTTTATTTTTATTGTCAGCAATATAGGAGGAGCTTTAACCCCGATTGGTGATCCGCCTCTTTTTTTAGGATTTTTAAAAGGAGTACCTTTTTTCTGGATCATGCCGAAAGTATGGCTTCCTTGGAGTCTTACAATTACCGGTCTGATTCTGATTTTTATGGTTCTTGACAGCCGGGCAGGAACAGGTGAAATGACTGCACCGGAAAAATCCGGAAGGGTAAGCATTATTGGAGCTAAATCCTTCATGTTTTTCGCCATGGTGATAGGCGCAGTTTTTCTTGACCCTGCAGTTATCAAAGGGTTTCCAACTCTTCAGACTATGCTGCATCTACCATTCGGTATTCGTGAACTGATTATGTCTGCTGTCGCCTTTGTTGCTTATAAAACTGCCGATAAGGATGCTATGCAAGGCAATAGATTTAACTTTTTACCGATTCGGGAGGTAGCCTTTCTTTTTATCGGAATATTTGCAACCATGATTCCTGCACTTGAGCTTATCGGCGCCTATACCTCAGCCCATGCAAGTGGATTTTCAGTCACACGCTTTTACTGGATGACCGGAGCTTTGTCCGGAGTTCTTGATAATGCACCGACCTATCTGAGTTTTTTGGCATGTGCCTCAGGGAAGTTTGGTATGAATATCAATTCAATTTCCGATATGCAAAAATTTGCAGACGGAGTAAGCTCTACGGTTCACGGTGATGCTGCTTCTGATATCTATCTGATGGCCATCTCTCTGGCATCAGTGTTTTTCGGTTCATTGACTTATATAGGTAATGCACCGAACTTTATGGTTAAAAATATAGCAATCCAAGCAGAGGTTAAAGTCCCTGGTTTCCTTGAGTATATCTATAAATACTCAATTCCGGTTCTCATCCCGTTTTTTGTTTTGCTATGGCTGCTCTTGTTTAGCAGTTAAGAGAGCAGGAAATACTATTCGACCTCAGGTCTGAGACTTTCACTCACAGCAAGCTTGAACTCCTTCGAAATTTTGAAGGTCGGTACATTTTTAGGGTCAACTGTAACTTTCTCACCAGTTCTTGGGTTTCTTGCCTGACGCAGATTTTTATACCTGATATTGAATGAGCCGAAACCTCTGATTTCAATTCGTTTTCCAGATTTAAGAGAATCAATGATACTTTCAAACAAACTGTCAACTACAGATTCGGTTTCATTTTTGGTCAAGCCTGTTCTTTGGGCAATTACATTGACCAAGTCAGCTTTTGTCGTTGTGTTTCCCATGGTTATATAAAGCTTAGGTTATTGTAAGACATATATTTACTTAAACCACAAATGAATAGCAACAATTCCCATAAAAACCGCAAAAGCTTTACGAAGCAGGTCATTTGAAAGATGCGTGGCAATTTTAGCTCCAAAATAAGCCCCGGCAAAAAGTCCGCCAGCAATGATCAGCCCTATCAATATGTTTTCCATAGAAATTTTTCCTGATCGATAGTACTCTATAACACCAAGCAACCCAACCGGCAGAAGCAGTGCAATAAGTGATGTGCCGACGGCGCTTTGTTGCGTCATGCCAAAGAAAAGCACCATTGCCGGAACAATAACAAGTCCTCCGCCAACACCGAACATTCCTGAAAGAAGACCGGCACCAATCCCGATGCCGAGTAAACCGATGATTTGCATGGATTGTTTTTTTCCCTTGTTGTCACAGTATGACGCAGCCTGTAATCTCTTTTATCTCCACAGCATTGAGCGACTCCTTTTCGATAAGTACCTCTGCAAGGCGATGCAGTATCGCACTTTTCTCATTGATAATTGTTTTTGCATTTTCCATGCAGGTCATAATGATATTGCGAACCTCAATATCAATCTGAAGGGCGGTTTCTTCACTGTATTCACGTATATGGGAATAATCTTTTCCGAGAAAAACTTCTTTATGGCTGTCTCCGTAATTGATTGGGCCCAGTGTTTCGCTCATTCCCCATTGTCTCACCATTCTGCGGGCAATATCGGTAGCCTTTTCTATATCATTTGCTGCCCCCGTACTGGTTTCATGAAATACAATTTCCTCTGCAACCCTACCACCCAGTGCATAGGTAATCATTGCCAGCAGGTACTCCTTATTATGCGTGTAGCGATCTTCGAGCGGCAGGTATGCTGTAAGTCCCAGACTCCTGCCTCTTGGAATAATCGTGACCTTATGGATTGGGTCAGACCCCTTGGTATAAGTTGAAACAAGGACATGGCCTGCTTCATGATAGGCAGTGAGTTTCTTCTGCTCATCAGAAATAAACATGCTTTTTCTTTCAGGACCCATAAGGATCTTGTCACGAGCCTGCTCAAAATTTTCAGCGGTAATCAGCGGCTGATCGTTTCTAGCTGCCAGAAGTGCTGCTTCATTGACCAGATTTGCCAGATCAGCCCCTGAAAATCCTGGAGAACTTTTTGCAAGTACGTTAATATCAACCGTTTCGGCAAGGGGAGTATTGCGTGTATGAATTTTTAAAATAGCTTCACGTCCCCGGATATCCGGTTTGTCGATGGTAATCTGTCGGTCAAATCTTCCCGGCCGGAGCAGGGCTGTATCAAGAACATCTGGACGGTTTGTAGCTGCAATAAGGATAACATTCTCGCTTGTTGTAAAACCGTCCATTTCCACCAGGAGCTGGTTCAGAGTTTGCTCCCTTTCATCATGTCCTCCACCGAGACCGGCTCCCCGGCTGCGGCCGACAGCATCAATTTCATCGATAAAGACAATGCAGGGAGAATTTTTCTTTGCCTGTTCGAACAGATCCCTCACTCTTGCCGCTCCAACCCCTACAAACATTTCAACAAAATCAGCACCCGATATTGAGAAAAAAGGAACTTTAGCTTCTCCTGCAATAGCTTTTGCAAGAAGCGTTTTTCCCGTACCGGGCGGACCGAGAAGCAGTACTCCTTTAGGAATTTTTCCACCGATTTTCTGGAATTTTTCCGGATTTGTAAGAAACTCGACAGTTTCCTGAAGCTCTTCGACCGCCTCATCAACGCCGGCAACATCCTTAAACGTTGTTTTAACATCAAATTCACTGACCAGCTTTGCACGGCTTTTGCTGAAGCTGAAAATATTTTTTGCCTGCGAGCCATTTTGCCCGCTCATTCGTCTGAAGAGAAAAAAATAAACAACACCGAAAATAATCCAGGGGGCGAACAGGACGAAAAAGGTATTCAGAGGGCTGGTGCCTTCCTCAATCTTGAGACGGATTCCTTTTTCTGCAAGGATGTCAGCCTGCTCTGAACTGAATGAAGGAATTCTTACTGCAAACCGGTCACTCAGCAGGCTGGTGCTGTTGATAAGCGGGAGCCTGGTGACAGTTTTCAGTTTTCCATTCAGGATTGCTGATTTATCCTCAAATGTTTTAACCGTGACTTCAGTAACAAGAGACTGCGAGAGAAGCGATTTATAGTCGTTATAGGTGATTTCAGGGTTGTCGGGATGCGCAAAAAAACGTTGAAACACAAAAAGCATCAACAGGGCAACCATCATAAAAAAGATAAATCGAGGAAACTTAGCTGGTGCGCCTTCTCCTTTTCCCTGAAACCATCCAGCCTTTTCTTCCTCGTTTTTTACCGGCTTGAATTTATTTCTGGCAGCATCTTTCCCTGACTTTTTTCGGGGATTTTCAGACATAAAAAGGGTTGAGTAATTATAGAAAATGTAACTTACTACATTTAAAGTAATTAAAAGTAAAACTGCAATCGAAAACAAAAAGTTTATGTAAAAGGGTTATTCAAGATTTTCCGGTTAATCTTTTATCTTGTGTCTTCAAAAGCGGTGAGTTTTTCTTAAATTCACAGCTCTTGCGAAAGTTATCTGTCAAAAATAAACAGTACAGCGCTCATTATGGTTGGTCAAAGGGTTAGAACCAGGTTTGCACCTTCTCCAACAGGATATTTACATGTAGGCGGACTGAGAACCGCACTGTATAACTACCTGTTTGCAAAGAAAATGAATGGAACTTTTGTTATACGGATTGAAGATACCGATCAAACCCGAAAGGTGGAGGGGGCGCAGAAAAATCTTATCAAAACTCTTGAATGGGCAGGAATTATTGCTGATGAAAGTCCTGAACATGGGGGTAATTTCGGGCCGTATGTTCAGTCTGAACGTCTTGACATTTATGCTCGATATTGTCAGCAGCTGCTTGACGATAGTCATGCCTACTACTGTTTTGCAACGCATGAAGAGCTGGAAGAAAACCGGCAGCTTCAGATAAAACAGGGTCTGCAGCCGAAATACAACAGAAAGTGGCTTCCTGAAGAAATGGGTGGTTTAATGCCGTCAAGTCAGATACAAAAACAGCTGGATGCTGGATCGCCCTATGTCATCCGCATGAAAGTACCCGATTATGTTTCAGTCTGGTTTGAAGATATCATCAGGGGTCCTGTAGAGTTTGATTCAGCGACAATAGATGATCAGGTGCTGATGAAATCAGATGGGTTTCCGACCTATCATTTCGCCAGTGTTATTGACGACCATCTTATGGAGTTTACTCATATCATCAGAGGCGAGGAGTGGCTTCCTTCAATGCCGAAGCATCTTCTTCTTTATGAGTTTTTTGGCTGGGAGCCTCCCAAGGTTGCCCATCTGCCGCTTCTGCTTAATCCCGATCGCTCAAAGCTCAGCAAAAGGCAGGGTGATGTTGCTGTTGAGGATTATGTACGCAAGGGATACAGCAGCGATGCTATCGTGAATTTTGTTGCCATGCTCGGATGGAACGAAGGAGAAGGCAGTGAGCAGGAGGTATACAGCATGGAGCAGCTTGTCGACAAATTTTCACTTGAACGGGTAGGAAAAGCTGGTGCGATTTTTAATGTTGACAAGCTTAACTGGCTTGAAAAACAGTATATCAAAAGCCGTCCTTCAGAGAAAATTATTGAAGTCATCAAGCCGATTCTTCTCGGTGAACTTGAAAAAAGGGAATCGTTGATGCCTCGGGAGGTCATTACCGGGGATGCATATCTTAGGCAGGTTATAGAGCTTATGCGGGAGCGTGTGGGATTTGAGCATGAATTTGTAACATTTTCTTCTTATTTCTTTTTCGAGCCTGACTCCTATGATGAGGAGGCTGTTCAAAAGCGCTGGGCAGCTGATACCAATGTCCTTCTTCGTGAGTTTGCAGTCATTCTTGACACGCTGGAGGAGTTCTGTGCTGAGAATATTGAGGTACACCTTAAAGAGTTTGTAGCTTCAAAGGGACTTAAAGCAGCCTATCTCATCCATCCATTGAGAATACTGACATCCGGTGTAAGTTTCGGACCAAGTCTGTATCATTTACTTGAGGTACTTGGAAAGGAGGCAGTTCTCAGACGCGTCCTGAAGGGCATTGAAAAAATAAGCTTTTCGGCTTAAGTTGGAACAGAAAATCGGTATTGACAACGATCCATATACATGGTTTTTGGTTTTTTCTTTTGGAGAAAAAAAGATTTATTCCTATATTTTGCCTCACGTTTGAAGGACAGGTAGCTCAGTTGGTAGAGCAAAGGACTGAAAATCCTTGTGTCGGGGGTTCGATTCCCTCTCTGTCCACACCCGTAAACGGCAGTTTCCTCGAAGTTGCCCCGGACAAACAAAAATCATGTCCACCCTTTTTTTCCTGCTTTCCACATTTACAAAGGTATAATATGTCATGCAAGGCATTGAGCAATGCTACCGCGTTTGAACATCACCAAGTGCAGGCATGAATATTACAACAGAGCTTGATCAGGAAGTATGGCATGATTTGCAGGAGGCAGGAGCATACGAATGGTGGTATTTTGATGCTGAAGACAAGGTGAGTGGTTTTTCTGTTGTCATTATCTGGTTTTCCGGTTTTCCTTTTTCCCCATACTATACCAATCATTATGAGCGTTGGAAAAATCGTATAACCGCCGAACCTCCTCTTCCGTCCAATTATTCGGGGTTTAGTTTCCAGTTGTACGAAAACAATCGTGAGATTGTGAATTTTATTAAAGAGGGAAGTAACGGGCTTTTTGAAAGCAGTCGATCTGAAATAGGCGTCCGCTTCGAACAGAACTGCTTTACCTATAATGCGCTGACAGATGAATACTCTCTCGATATAGATTTCAGCTTTCCTGTCTGGCAAAAAGCAATAAAAGCATCTTTACTGTTTAAATCCTGCCGCAGGATTATTTACGAAAAAAAAGATGGAAACAATGCAGGGAGGGTGCCTCTTCACCAGTGGCTTTTAAGTGTCCCGAGGGCAGATGTTGAGGGCGTGATTGAGATTATTGAATCAGAGAGTGGTGTAGTTCGAAAAATTCCTGTCAGTGCGACCGGATATCATGACCACAACTTCGGTGATATGCCTATGCAGGAATATCTTGCCCGCTGGTATTGGGGCAGGGCTTTTTCAGAACGTTTCGATCTTGTGTACTATGTGACGTTTTTTAAGAACAACGAATATAAACCCCTTGCTCTTCTTGTACTTAACAATAATATCAGTGGCAAGGTTACTGTTCTGGACAAGGTGCAGTTTCGGGAAAGCAATTTCAGACGAGGTATTTTTTCACCCGTTCACAGCAGGGATCTGGAGTTGCAGTATGACGCTATTGGCTTGAAGATTCATCATAACAAGGTGCTTGACGCTGGCCCGTTTTATCTGCGGTTTTCCTCCAGCATTATATTGCAGATCGAAGGAAAGGAATTGGAGGGTTTCAACGGTATATCTGAATTTCTCAATCCGGAACGCCTCCAATCAAGATTTATGAGGTTTTTTACCCGAAGCCGTATCTGGCGCGATGGTGAGCCATCTCTTATGTATGACAGCTATAATCATGTTAAACGTTCTTTGAATTGGATAAATAGTTAAAAAAATATAAATTCAGAGTTTGTTTGGGCTATCCTGCAACAAATATCAGAGAGAGTGTGTGTGGTTGTCGTTAAACCACAGGGAAGTTCTTGCCTTTTGATTTGATAACAAAAAGTTTTAAAAAGGAGATAGATCGTAATGGCACAACAAGGTAATTTCAAGAGTCCGTCAAGGTTGGGCGCACTTGGAGAAGGTGCACCAGTCTCATCATCCGGTTCGGTTCCCGGCGGCAAGCCACGGGAGGAGGGACTGAAGGGAGTTGATTTCGAGCGCCGCAGTTTTCTCGGAAAAGTTGTAGGGGGTATTGGCGCTGCTGTTGCCATATCTACACTCTATCCTGTCATCAGGTACATTATTCCTCCAACCAAGTCAGCTTCAAACGTAAAAGAACTGGTTGTGGGGAAAGCCTCTGAAGTTCCCTTGAAAGGCTTCAAAATATTTCAGTTTAACAAGGATAAAATTCTTGTCGTCAACGACAACGGCAAGCTTACTGCATGCAGTGCCGTGTGTACCCATCTTGGTTGTCTTGTACACTGGGATAATGCCCAGAATCTTATCGCCTGCCCCTGTCATGGAGCAAAGTACAAGCAGACTGGAGAAATCATTTCCGGTCCGCAGCCTTTACCTTTAGCCTCTTTTAAGGTAAGGGTCGAAGGGGAAAATCTTATTATCGCAAAAGCGTAAACTTTAATTCTTGAAAACCAAGGGAGTCAGGAAAGATGGCTGAAAACAACAAGAACGCTTCGGCAGGAAATATTCCAGCCAAGCCGAAACCCGCTGCTCCGGTCGCCGCCAAGCCGGCAGCTCCGGTTGCTGCAAAACCCGCAACCCCGCCAGTTGCCTCTAAACCGGCAGCATCTCCAAGTGGCGTTTATAAACCCCCTGTAGACCGTCCGGATTCGAATCCTTACAAGGATTCCCGTCTTGGTCCTCTGGGTTCCTGGTTCCAGGAGCGCTTTTATGTAGTGCTTCCGGTAATCGATTACCTGAAGAAAAAAGAAGTTCCAAAACACCGTCTCTCATTCTGGTATTATTTTGGCGGACTGGCCCTCTTCTTCTTCATTATTCAAATTCTGACCGGACTGCTGCTTCTTCAGTACTACAAACCAACTGAATCCGAAGCATTCGCCTCATTTGTCTTTATCCAGAAAGAGATTCCTTTTGGCTGGCTTCTTCGTCAGATCCATGCATGGTCTGCCAATCTTATGGCTCTGATGGCATTTATTCACATGTTCAGTACCTTTTTCATGAAGTCATACCGCAAACCACGTGAGCTGATGTGGGTGAGTGGTTTTATACTTCTTGTTTTGACCCTCGGTTTTGGATTTACCGGATACCTTCTTCCCTGGAATGAACTGGCATTCTTTGCTACCCAGGTCGGTACCGAAACTCCAAAAGTTGCTCCAGGTGGTGCCTTGCTTGTCAGTATTCTTCGTGGTGGTGAAGACGTCAGTGGCGAAACACTTACCCGTATGTTCTCAATGCACGTTGTTCTGCTCCCGGGCCTTATCCTGCTGTTGCTTTCAGCCCATCTTGCTCTTGTTCAGATTCTCGGCACATCAGCTCCAATTGGTTACAAAGAGTCTGGCCTGATCAAAGGGTACGAGAAGTTCTTCCCGACCTTTCTTGCTAAAGACGGAATCGGCTGGATTATCGGATTTGTCCTGCTTGTGTATCTCGCAGTTGTATACCCATGGGGAATAGGCGTTAAAGCTAATGCGCTTTCACCTGCACCTATCGGTATCAAACCAGAATGGTATTTCTGGGCAGAATTCCAGATGCTCAAAGATCTCAAGTTTGAAGGTGGAGAACTTGTCGCTATTATCCTTTTGACCATTGGGGGACTTGTCTGGGCAACCGTTCCTTTCCTTGATCGCAAGGCATCTCAAGAACAGAAAAGTCCGATCTTTACATTTCTTGGTCTTGCTGTTCTGGCCTTCCTGCTCATTAACACCTATCGTGTATATTTAGAGTATGGCTGGTAACTGATACGCTCAATGCACCAAGACAAAAGCCCGGTTGAACCGGGCTTTTGTCTTAGTCTATCCTGATTAACTCTCCTATTTCATATCCCGCAAGGAATGCCTGCATATCTATCTTTTCCGCAGCTTCGACCCATTCAGCAATCATCGTATTCGGTTTTTCTGTTGCAAGAGCACTTGCCGGTTCTCTCAGCAACTCCTGTAGAATCAGCCATGCCACAAGCACGCTGAAGCGATGTTCACGGAACCAGATTTTTTGATGCCTCTCATCAAATTGAAGCATTCGGCCGAGATGTATTTTGTCAACAGCAAAAAGAGTTTGTAAAAGGGTGTGCAAGTGTACTTCCGGGTCATCCGGTGTCAGCTCAGGCTGGTGAGTGAGCATGCAGCAGAGAAGGTCGGGCAGGTTTTCGCCGGGAATGCCGATAAAACCTTTTTCTGGATAGATTGCCGCCATAGCACTGTTCATCAGCCAGCTGTCGATAAGGTTTGTACTTTCTCCTGCAGTTGGTTCGATGATCATTTTCTGCAGTGTATCCAGCACAATCCAGTGCCTGACAATCAGAAAATAGTCCGATGCGTCCGTGCTGCTCAAGCCGAGGGCCGCCTGAATTTTTCGAGAATCAGGCTGTTTTGAAAATAATATAGCAAGGGAAGCAGCTCTATGGTAGAGTGCTGACGCTTGTGACGGAAGAGTTTCAGGAACGTCAAGAGGTTTTTCCATAAGTTCACTGAACTGCACCGCAACACTTTCGAGAAGTAATGCAATTGACCGTTCAAACGCTAGCGCCTCTTTTTCGTCATGCAGTTCTTCAGGTGAAGGTATGATATGTTCAGAGGTTAGAAATGCAGTTATCGACCGATGCAATGGAGAAAGGCTCATGGTAAGCACATCGTGTTCGATTGATTCGGTTCCCCGACCGTTGAGTTCCAATGCAAGTCTGTCATAAGGGCGGAGTCTTGAAGAACGGACTTCACGGAAATCAAGGAATACATTGTATTTATAGCCATCCAAAGCAACCATTAGCCCATTATCGGCGATCTCTCTGTTAGAACGGATAAACTCCATTCCACTGGCAAGATCCCTGAAAATGACAAAGGTGCCGTCCTGATGACTCAGGTTGAGACCGTCAACCAGTGAACTCTGCAGAATTTCGTTATTCCGTTTGTACCCTACCGATGTTTTAATCCAGCCGCTGGCTTGTTCAAAGCGGTTGTTGAAGACTATAAGGGCTTTTTCATCAGCGAGACAGTTTGAATAAGCAAAAATATTTTCATTGACACTTCCGTCCGGTGAATAGACATCATAGAGAAAAAAGTTGCGTACCTCAGCAAAAAGAGGTCGCTTTTTCATAATGGGAAAAATTTCCCGGTAGTGGCGTGAAACAAGGTTTTCATCCGGTTGTTCGTCATAATATGCCTTGGCGTATTCCATGCCGTATTTTTCGGTGAAGCCCTCTACCTGCCCGTGGCCGAACATTGGCAGACCAGGCATGGTGAGCATCATCACGCAAACACCAAAATATTTATCTCCTCTGCCGAACTGTGCAATGGCGGTATCTTCATCAGGATTATTCATGAAGTTGACATACCGCTTGAGGATTTCAGCATCAAACTCAAGTGTGTTTTTGATCAGGTACCGGTAATCTGCATTATCCTCTTTTTTAAGCATGTGCATGAAAGCGCTGTTATAGACCCTGTGCATTCCAAGGGTTCTGACAAAATACCCCTCAAGCATCCAGAATGCTTCAGCCAGCAGAAGGGTGTCCGGCACTTCCCGCTGAATGCGATCAACGACTTCGCGCCAGAACTCATCTGGAATAGCGGCATCAAATTCAGCCATACTCATGCTATAGGATGAGCGGGAAGGCACTCCAGCGCTCTGTCCATGAAGAGGAAACCACAGACGTTGAATGTGACGTTTTGCCAGCACCATTGCTGCATCAAAACGTATGATGGGAAACATCCTTGCAACATGCAGAATCTGCTGTATAACCCCTTCACGAACATCAGGACTGAGAAAGTTCAGCTGAGCGGTATCATTCCAGGGCATCACCGTACCGTCATTGCCATGATAGATATAACGTGTGTCGCCGGTGAGGTAGTCGACCCGCTTGAAGGTAACTGCCGCATCAGAACGGTTCCAGTATCCGTCTTCAAGGTAAATACCGAAGCGGGAGTCGTTACTCAGGTTTGGGCCGTTATAAGAATAATTATAATAAGGCGATGTACTCGACGAAAGAAACCAGTCGGGATTGGTTCGAACCAATTCTGAATCCATGCCGGTATGATTAGGAACCATGTCACTTGCAAGGCGGATGCCACGAATCCTTGCTCTTTGACGAAGGTTCTCATAACCTTCATAACCTCCAATGTCTTCAGCAATATCATATTTTTCGAGTGCATATGCAGATGCTTTTGCTTCCGGATTACCCTGAAGTTTCTTGATTTTTTGTGAAGCGTAGCTTCGCTGCCAGAGTCCGATAAGCCACAATGCTGTAAAGCCCCGTTCAGAAATCAGGTCAAGTTCAGTATCAGGAATATCCTGAAGACGGTAAATGGGTTGTCGGTACCGTTTGCTGAGCTGGTCGAGCCAGACGTAAGTGCTTTTGGCAAGCATGACAACTTCAGGCATCCATGATGAATCAGTTGAAAAGTTTGCCGGAGCGTCATCATCATTAAAAGAGCTGTAATTTGGTATGTGGGCCTCTTTTTCAAAAAAGTGGCTTTCTTTACCGGCATTTTTTTCATTGGCAATGTGCTGGAAAAAAAGGTACTTATCCTCATCCTCAATTAAATCGATAGCCTCGGGAAGCAATGTCCATAAAGGAGAATCTCCCAGCAGGTCAGACCAGTTCAGCCTGATATAGCGGAGCTGTTCAAGGATTGATGAGGGAGCGTGCCGTATAGGTTCGGTGAGCAGTTCCACGAGATCGGTATCGCCGGTTCCTAATGGTCCCATAGCCTTCATAGAAGTCCGCAGGGTCAGAATCAGTTTTCGGTATGCTTCTTCTCCCATTACTTTTTGATCTGTTAAAAGGTCGGAAAACTGATCAAGAGCAGGATTTTGGGAATTAAGCCAAACAAGGAATGACTCCTCCAGCAGATATTTTTTATTGTTTTGCTGGCTGAGCCAGGTTAAAGGAGCTTCAGATCCGGCATAAATCTGCTGTGTAGGAAATGCGCTGATAAACCGGGTCAGATACTCTGTTGATTGCTCTTTTGAAAGTTCATGCTCAAACTTTTCATAAGCGCTTTCGAGCAGGGTCGGTTGCCGGACTGCCATTGATGATGTCATGATATAGTGAAACAGTTCGTGCAGCAGTTTCATGCCGTGGAACTGTGCCGGCAGAACTGGCTTTGCTTCTTCGCCTTTCTGCTTTTTCAGGAATGCGTTGATGATACTTGCATGCTTCTCAGCGGTTTTAAAACTTTCCTGACCGGAAGCGGGTAGAGAGAGAAATTCAGGATCGGTCAGATGAAACAGTTCACGGGCATTTCGGTTAACGTAAAAGTGTTCTTTATTCTGAACCACTGACGGGTTATGTTGTATGGTCATAGTCGGGATGAAAAGCCCAAAAAATTAAACTGGTTGAAAACACTCCAGATAAAGTACGGAATTTCTGCAATAAATGTCAGGCTGTCGCCTTGAAGTCATAAAAGGGGAGGGTGTGCTGTAATGTGGAATTATTTGAGCTTGCTGTCGATATACCGTTGAAGATATTTGAAACCAAGATCTTTCACGGAACGCAGCACGTCGAGGCCGATGGTATTGAGGGCACTCTGACCCTGTGATTGTACAGTGGAATGCTCTCTTTGTTCCAGTGTGGAGTTTTTTTTGCGGCCTCGTAATGTTCTTGTGAGCAGCAAAGCGGTAACAAAAGTTATTCCAGCAGCTTGAAACGGGTATTTTTTGACAATCTCCATAGGTGCAAGTTCCGCTTTTAGATTATCCGACAAGTGCAGAGCTCTTGACTTGATCTGTTCTTCTTTTTCAGAAATGGTGTTCTGCAGCTCTTCTATTCGCGCCTGAATGCTGGATAACGGCTCATTTTTTGTAGTCATTGACCGATAAGAAAATTTTTTGGAGCAGCTCCTTTAGAAGCAAGGGTTTGAGTTTCGTGAAAAACAAAAAGCATGAAAGAAAAATAAGGCTAACAATGAAATAGCCGAGAAAAGGATGTCCCAGCATTTCTCCTGTGAGTAAAGCAAAGGTGGTGATAAGGTAGGCAATGCCGATTATCAGAATAACGCCAAGAATAACCATAGCAGATACAATCGAAATTTTTTCAGTCAAATCAATTTTGACCAGTTCGATTTTTGCTTCAATTATCGTTATAACGTCTTCATACGTCGACGTTGCCGTATCTTCAAGGATTTTATGGATTCCGGTAGTTTTGCTTTTGACTTTATTCGATAACGGAACCTTTTCCTCTGGGCGGTTGATCATATAATCGTTAATAAGAGCCTGTTAACGCTTTTTTCTCATCAAAAGTCCGAAAAAAGCACCTGCACCGATGGTGTAAAGTATTACCTGGGCAGGGTTTTTAACGATATACTCTTTGACTTTGTCGGCACTTTTTACAAGAAGCTCATACGATTCGCTCTCTTTAAAACGGCAAAATGCTTCAGAGAGGGTTTCACCTATCTCTTTGACCTGCTCCGGTATGAAGGTCTCTCGCTGCGGTTCCTGTACCGGATCCGTTGGTTCATGTCCGTGAATGATAACCGGGACTTCCTGTTCCATAATAGTTCCAAAGCTTATGATGAGTTTTTTAAAGCCGATCTGAAAGGAATATAATAAAAAACAAAATGGTCTTTACATCGCTCTCTGTTACTGAAGAATTCTGCCTCCGTCAACACTGATGACCTGACCGGTGATATAGTCGCTTTCAAGAAGAAAGGTTATGGTTTTAATGATATCCAGTGGGTCACCAAGGCGCTTGAGAGGTATTTTTTTGATCATCTCTTCCTCGGTATCCATCTCTTTTTCAGGATTTATTGTAATCGTCCCTGGTGCAATGGAATTGACAAGAATACCGGGGGCATACGTTTTGGCAAAAATTTTAGTCAGGTGCTGTATTCCTGCCTTTGCTACCGAATAGGGTGCAAAGTTACGCCAGATAAGATGAGCCGAAATATCACTCATGGTAATGATTCGTGTCGTAAACAACTGTTTCTGCATAATCTTTACCGCTTCCTGCAGGGTAAAGAATGTCCCCTTCAGATTGGTATCGATCAGATTGTCCCAATCTTTTTCGGTAACCTCCGGCAGGGGAGTGCTGTAAAAATTTGAGGCACTGGCGATAAGGAGATCAAGACGGTCAAACTGCTGACGGAATGCTGCAAAAGCGCCGACGATATCGCTGTGTTTTGATACATCACAGCGTACCATTTGTGATTCGGAGCTTATCCAGCGAATTTTTTCAAGCGTTTGTGCTGCTTTCTCCTCTGATGAGTTGTAGGTAAAAACAACAGTGTAACCTTGACCGGCTACAGAAAGTGCGATTTCACTTCCGAGGATACCGGTTGCGCCAGTCATGAAGCAGACTTTTTTGCCTGAAGAACTCATGGCGATAACGTTTAATCTCCTTTCAGGTGATTCCTTATTGAACTGTAATGTAAGTTAAAATCTTGACTGAACGTATGCTTCTTGATTAATGTTGTTGTCAAGGATGAAGAGAGACTCCTATATCCGCAGGCTTACCGAAATAGACCGAGGAGAGTACCAGTATATCTACTCCGGTTGCTGCATAGGCGGCTGTATTTTCAGCATTGATGCCTCCCGCTGCCGAAATCTTAACTTTCGGGTTCACTTGTCGGATCTGCTTCACAAGAATGAAGAGTTCGTCCGGAGAAAGTTTGTCTATCTGAATAACATCAACATCGGCGGCAGTAATCTTCAGGGCTTCCTCTGCGCTTTCGGCTTCCACAATAATTTTATGCTCAGGTGCTTTAGCTTTCAGCATTGCAACAGTACCGAGAAAGGGTTCCAGTCCATCCATAAAAGCTGTATGCTGTTTGAAGACAAGGATTGAATCTGAAAGGCCCGTCCTGTGCGGAAGCGCCCCACCTGCCATGATTGCTTTCAGTGCAACTTTTTTTGTACCTGGAAACGACTTCCGTGTTGTCAGGACAGTAATGTCCGGATTGATCTTCCGGGCAAGGGTTATTATAGTTCTTGTTCTTGTGGCAATACCCGAAGCATATTCCAGCAGGTTCAAGGCAACTTTCCATCCGGCATGAAGGCTTCCCGCAGCTCCACTTGCAGCAAGAATGGTAACCCCGGCCTCAACCTTCAAGCCGCTCTCCAGGCAGCAGGTCACAGTTGCCCCGCATTGTTCAAAAACTTTGGCTGCTTCTTCCGTACAACACAGCACGGTTGAGTCTCGACTTGTAAATACTATCTCACCCTTCTGAGAACCAATGCCAAGCAGTGATGTAGTCATATCCCCGTAAGGCACATCCTCTTCCATAAACCGCTCAATATCCCCGTACGGTAGTTGATACAGCATGATGTTTTGTTGATATCCCTTGATATTATTGTTAATACGCCTATTATAATAATAAATTCAGGTAAAAATAACAATCTTGCTTAATTAATTAAGAGAATAGCTGTCCTGTTATGTAAGAATATTACATCGTTGTAGTTTGTTGCAATATATGAAGCACGTGATCATATCGTTTATTGTAGAACTATTGTTTTTATAGGTTATTCATCGTATATTTGCGATGGACTAATAAAGTGATAATATGCAAAGAACATTGTCAGTCATTGAGTACAGTGTCGACGAAGAGGTAATGGCGTCCATAGCCAAGGCGCTCAGTCATCCGGTGAGACTGAAAATATTGAAACTGCTTGCGACGCATGAATGTTGCTTTACAGGTGAGCTTACAGAACTTATTCCTATGGCGCAGTCAACGATTTCACAGCATCTCAAAGCTCTTCTCGGAGCTGGCTTGATTCAGGGTGAGATTTATCCACCAAAAGTCCGGTACTGTATCAATCCGGAGCAGTGGTTGAAAGCCTCGGTACTTTTTGAGAAGTATTTTAATGCAGATAAGGACTTTCTCTGCGATTGCGGCTGATTTTTCATTTTTTTTAAACAATAATCGTTCATTTACGATAAACTTATAAACGTCTACAGGAGACAAATATGAAGAAAATAAAAATTCTTGGAAGTGGCTGTCCAAGCTGTAATCAACTTGCTGATGCAGTAAACGCTGTCCTTGCTGCTGAAGGTATTGCAGCTTCCGTTGAAAAGGTGGAGGACATTCAGCAGATTATAGCGTACAACGTTCTCTCGACACCTGCGCTTGTGGTTGATGAAAAAGTGCTTTGTAAAGGGCGTATACCTTCACATGCAGAGCTTAAAGAGTTGCTGACTGCAAAACCACAGGGTTGCTGCGGCAATCATGGCAACAAAAGCAAACATAGCGGAAGCTGTTGTTAGAGCAATGAAGGCTGGTCATTGGTAAACTCCGGATGGAAGGCTATCTGGAGTTTACCAATAATTGCCAGATTTAAGTATTACCTAAACTGAGCTATTCGAAAAACGGTACCTCTTTCAAGGACAGAAATACAAAAAAGAAAGGCAACAAAGCAAAATTATAGCTTTACAGCTTTCATAATCTGGATTTTATACTCAAAAAAGATTACTCCAGAACAA
>CAJAJL010000122.1 GCA_903940125.1 uncultured Chlorobiaceae bacterium
ACGCTTCAAGAACTACGGCCTGGCCCCAAAATCCGCCGCCGACTTTGCATTTCTGCTGCACGGCTTCCAATACCTCGCCACAGAAGGCACAATGGCCATTATCCTGCCCCATGGCGTTCTCTTCCGTGGCGGTGTAGAAGAGCGTATCCGCACCAAACTGCTTAAAGACGGCAACATCGACACCGTCATCGGCCTGCCCGCCAACCTGTTCTACTCCACCGGTATTCCCGTGTGTATTCTGGTGCTCAAAAAATGCAAGAAGCCCGACGACGTGCTCTTCATCAACGCCAGCGAACACTTCGAAAAAGGCAAACGCCAGAACCGCTTGCGGCAAGCTGATATCGACAGGATTGTATCCACCTATCAATTTCGCACCGAGAAGGAGCGCTATTCCCGCCGTGTCTCCATGGATGAAATTGAATCCAACGGCTGCAACCTCAATATCTCCCGTTATATCAGCACCGCAACAGCAGAGGAAGAAATTGACCTCACCGTGGTACATACAGATTTGCTCAGCTTGGAAGAGCGAATTGTTAAAGCCACAAACAAACACAACGAGTTTCTTAAAGAGCTTGGGTTGCCTCCTTTACCGGTTGGCAATTAAGAACCCGATATTGATTAAAATAAAATGCCCAAGCCGGTAAATCGACTTGGGCAGGCATTTTAGCTCTGGGAAGGTTGCCATTCCTTTCCTTGTGAACCTCACAATATAGCGACTAATGTTAAGACTATTCCAGTAAGAGTTACCAAAATAGAGATAACGCTAATGATAGTATTTCGGTTCAGCGCTCGCATGAATTCATCGTTTGGCATGCTTTCCTCCTTTTATTGGAGGGGCATGTCAGAAGCAGCCAACCATGTACCGACTCCCCACTACACCCTACAGGAAAACCGACACCTCCTCATGCCTGTACTTGCTTCCCGACGGCCCCGGGTTAAGGGGCGGGTGTAATCTCTTAATTTTAACATTGATTACGCAGTAAAACAAGAAATAATACAATTTTCTATTAATATTTTCGTGAACACAGTCTACTGCCTTCGTCCCAGCCATGCGGCCACAGCATGGTAATCGGTTTGTTACATTACCTTATTTTTTTCCGATACGGAGCGATAAACATGTAAAGACCGCAAAAAAAAAAGAGCCGAATGTTAACCCAGGTATAACAAAAGATGATATCCGATCTCAAAGCAACAATCGCGGCAAATGAGCGGGAGCTGGGCAGGGCAGCAACACTGAACTGCACTGCACTTGCTTCTCTCAAACTGGCCCGCATTATCCAATTTTTCGTTACCTTTTCCGATCTGCCGCTGATCCGTAAACTACCTGGGCGGTGTTGCACCTGATATCCAGAACGCTAACCAAAACCATGAACATCTACCTCAGCGAAGACCGTGACGCCGAGAAATGATGCAGAATCATGTAACGGGTGATGGTCAAGACCAAGAAGATATTGTATTGATAATAACAGAAAAGTTATGTCTGAGGTAACGAGTAGAAATAAGGACTCTTTTGTACATCACCGCTTTTTGGATGAAGCTGGGGATACCACTTTTTACGGCAAAGGGAAAATTTCAGTTATTGGCAATGAAGGTTCATCGCACAGCTTTATTCTTGGAATGCTGAAAATCAATGAGCCACTTGATACGGTAAGAAAAAAAGTTATTGAACTGCAGCAAGCTATTGCTGAGGACTCCTACTTTCACGGAGTTCCAAGTATTGAAAAAATGAAAGCCTCTTGCGGCTATTTTCTTCATGCCAAAAACGATCTCCCTGAAGTAAAAAAAATGGCTTTTGAATTGATCAAGAATATTGATTGCAGCTTTGAGGCGGTCGTTGGTAGAAAAATACCGACTCTTTACGAAAGCAAACACAACGGTAAAGAAGCCGAATTTTATGCTGACCTGCTTTCTCATTTACTGAAAAACAAACTCAATGCATACAGTAAACTTGTTTTAAATATATCGCATCGAAGCAAGTGTACCACACATACTAACCTTCAAAAAGGATTGAGCAAGGCTATCACCAGAGCTCAATCGAAAGCACCTGATAAAGCAAACGATTGCAGCGTTGTCTTTAATGTCCAAAAGCCTACAGCAGAACCGTTATTGAATATTTCTGATTATTTTTGCTGGGCTATTCAACGAGTGTTTGAACGTGGCGAAACCAGATATTACAATTATATCAGCAATCAGGTTGCTCTGGTTCAGGATCTATATGACTTCGAAAAGTGGAAAAGTGGTGGTAATTATTACAACCGGCAAAAAAAATTATCGAGCGATAACTGCCTGAAAAACAATAAATAAAAAAAGCCCATTATTGCACTAAGAAGGATACCCTTCAACGGCTTGAAGCCGACCTTCATGCAACACAGGCTTAGATCAATATACATGAAAAATAAAATAAAAACAATAATAGGGAAACATGACTGCGTTCCGCAAGCCAGCCAGCTTGCCCTCACGGTCCATCCTCAGCACTACGTATCCATCCTTATAATAATCTTTTGCCCGATATCGTATATTTGCTAAACACAGAGAGCCATAGTGTAGGCAGTTTCTCTCCGACGTACCTATAAAACGATCGCCCCTTCACGGCGGAGGAATCGCTGCAATGCACCTACAACCTTGCGCGCATGAACATGCTGCTGCACGGTGTGAAAGATTCCGAGTTCGAGATTTTTCACGGCGACACCCTGCTCAACGACTGGGATATGCTGCGCGAAGCCAACCCGGCAAAAAAGAAATACTTTGACGCCGTGGTTGCCAATCCACCTTTCAGTTACCGCTGGGATCTC
>CAJAJL010000123.1 GCA_903940125.1 uncultured Chlorobiaceae bacterium
CGAAGGAGGGGCCAACCGTAGAAAAAAGCATCTATCGCTTCAATAAGTGGTAGCAAATCATTTTGAAATGACGTAATTTAAACCCGCTGCCTGGGTGATTGCTAATTTCCGAAATTGGATGATTTTTAATTTCCGACTACATAAACACCACATCACTGATGGATAGCAACTCAACGACCTGGCTTGGCTCCTTCTTTTTCAAAGTCAGCCGCTGAAGGTTTATTATGACCCTGATATCCAGAAGTTCCTTTTCAATTTTTAGCTTTTCGACATCAAGAAACTTAGATGGTGTTGCTATGATTAATGCAATCTGTCGCTGCAGTCGAGCTGAATCGTCCATGTAGTTTATGCAGAGATCATCAATTGACCTGCTCTCTTCTTTGAAAGCCTCATCGAAATACTTGTTCAAACTTTGCGCGAATGCATCTGTTGTGTTTTGTTGGCAAAATGGACATACCATCTCGTTATTGTCATAAAAAGAGCGACCTTCCCGTGCCCAGTCACTGTTGCCCAATTTCTTGATCATCGCTGCAATATCAACGTCTTCCTTGCCAATCACTTTCTTCTTGAGAATGGCTGCTGATTCATGAGCAATAATATTTGTGGCGTCTATGGAGGTGACTGCTTGTTCTACGGTCGGAGTTTGACCAAAGACCGTTTCCGCTATTTTTTCGAGAACAACCAAAGACTTTCTTGTAGCAGAATTGAATGCACGCTCTTTTAGAATCTTATCTTTGAATTTTTCTCTGCTTTTCCGGAACCCCTCAAAAGCAATGCCCAGTTTTGCTTTGTGCTTTGTGTAAGAAGACCAGCACTTCACTCTGAATTTTTCATCGAGGGCGGCTAAATCGCCCATCTTGCCTCCACTTCCATCTTTCCCATGCAAGACAAAATGCATGTATTCGATTTTTTTTGTGATGGCATCAAGTTCACTCTTTGCAATAGCAATTTGCTTTATGCTGTCAATATTCTTTTCGCCGAGAGTAAAAATACCCTTGAGTTCTGAAGATTGGCTGAAGTTCTTTGTGACAAAATCCCTATTATAGACCATCGTCTGCAACTTCGTACCATTCCATGTAACACTGCAGGTCGGGAACCCTCCATCATCCGCAATCACTCGGGAAATCGTTGTTTTCCCTGATCCATTAGAGCCATAGAGAAAATTAAATTTGGATAAACCAGTTAAAAACTCCGGACTCTTGCTATAACTTGCAACGCCTGCTATTCGAATAGATTCGATCATTGATTTATTTCCTGGTTTGCGAGCCAATATTGTCGACCCGAACACAACTTATGTATCCAAAAAATAACGTATTTTATATGAAATAATAAATTATAATTAATGTATTTATAAAATTAGTTCGAAAAAACGGGCAAATAAAAAGCGGATCAGTTGATCCGCTTTTTATGGCTTATGGTTATATCCTTGTTTTACTGCCACCCGCCTACCATGGCGAAAATTTCGCGGTCGCCGATCGGGACTGGAACTGCGGCTACCGGATTTTCCTGGATGAGGAAATCGGCAATATCGTTATAGGGAACAAGGCACTCTTCCTTGTCTGGTGTATCCTCCATGGCAAACATCGTTTTTCCTGCAAAACGGCTCTTGCGAATCAGCTCGTGATAGGGCACTTTGGCGAGCAGGCGTGTCCCAACTTTATCGGCAAACTGGTCAAGCATGTTTGTGCCGCCACCAGTGGTGTAGTCAACCCGGTTGGCAACAATACCGGCGAGCTTGACCTTGTAGCGGACGCTTTTCTGCTGGATAGCCATGCAGAGCCTGTTTGCTGCAAAAATACTGTCAAAGTCATTCGTTGCAATAATGATGGCATAATCGGCATAGTTCAGCGGAGCGCTGAAACCGCCGCAAACCACGTCACCGAGGACATCAAAAAGAATAACGTCATATTTATCGTAGAGGCCGAGTTCCTGGAGCAGGGTGACCGATTCGCCGACAACATAACCGCCGCATCCGCTTCCGGCTGGAGGACCACCAGCTTCAAGGCAGTCAATTCCTGCAAATCCGGTTTCGATAATATCCTCAGCTGCAAGCTCTTCATGATGAAAATCCACCTCTTCCAGAGCTTCAATAACAGTTTTCTGCAGCTTCCCGGTAATTGGAAAGGTGCTGTCATGCTTGGGATCGCATCCAATCTGCAGTACCTTGGCACCTTTTAGGGCAAGGGCAGCTGAAATATTGGCGCTTGTTGTGCTTTTTCCTATGCCGCCCTTCCCATATACGGCTAATACTAAACTCATAATGATTACAGAGAATATGATTGATAGAAAAACCTTACCCGCCGAGAGACTCTTTTGCCTTTCGGAAAACCTCTACAGTGACACTGGACTCGCCGATGCTACGGGCAAACGTTTCAGTATTCTTCCTGACCTTTTTGCGAACAAAAAACGGCACTTTCTTAAGCATTGTTTCAGCATCATCTGTCCACTTCATCTCTCCATCTTCAGCAACAGCAACACTCTCTTTCTCAACTGCCACCGCTGGTGCAATATGCCCGTTACCGGTGGAGAGCTCTATCTCAGGCGATGCAGCATCCCCGTTCTCCTCATATTCCAGACCGGCATCACCGAAAAAGTCGATGAGGTGCTTTTCAAGACCAAGTTTACATGAAAGATAGACCCTGTCTGCAATGACATCAGATCCATCAAAACCAAAAAAAGGATAATAGCCGAGCAGATGGTTCTCGATATGGGTCGGAGGACAGATAACCATACAGGGAACATCGAGTTTACGGCAGCTGTGACGCTCCATCTGGGTACCGCAGACAAGATCGGGCATTTCATCGTCAATGATCTTTGCTACATCCTGAAACCGGTCAGTTACAACAAGTGCGCCGGGAAGGTAACCATCCAACTCTTTACGCACCCAGTCTGCATGACGCTCCATATAGGTGCCTGCACCGATAATCTTCATCCCGAGTTCATCACGCAAAAACTTGACAATCGCAACCGTGTGGGTAGCATCGCCAAACACAAAAGCCCGTTTGTTGCTGAAACTTTCCATATCAGCCGTCCGTGCAAACCATGGAACTCCGCTTGGAGCACTCAGGCCATCAAGCGAGAATGCGCTTAGCTTCGGAAGGGTGATTGGAGAAACACCCCTTTCTGCACCCGTACGATTAAGGTTTTCGATGACAGAACGAAGCCATGCAAGAGTGGGTTCAACTCCAATCGGTGCTTCATAGATCGCCGGCATGGCAAACGTGTCAGCAAGATACTCTGCCGCTGTTAACCCTATTTCCCGATAAGGAGCGATATTGAGCCAGGCTGCGGGCAGTTTCTTAAGATCTTCTATTCCAGCTCCCCAAGGGGCGACAACGTTGACCGTAATGCCGAGCGTCTGCAGCATGCGCCGAAGACTTGTCAGGTTGGCACGCAAATGAAAACCAAGCGAGGTAAAGCCAAGCAGATTGACTGACGGCACAGCAGTTTTCTCCTGAGATAGCGCATATCGTTTCACCAATTCAGTAAAGAGACCGTCAGCCGCCTCGTTTTCCGATACCCTGAAAGGATTAAGGGCATACACAAAAATCTTTTCCGGCGGCAACCCTGAATGTGCTGCAAGCTGATGGAGATCCTCCTGAAGAAGTGCTGTACTGCAACTCGGAGCAATGACTGTAAGATCGGGATGGTAGTGGTGATCGACCTGCTGCAGTGTTCCCGGTAGTCTTGAAACTCCCTGGGCAAGGTCTCTGCCCCGCACCACGCTGATCGACAACCCCGGAAAATCGGGAGTTCGTTCAAGCATGCTGTAGGTGGCCGTAATGTAATCGTCGCCCTGGGGCGCATGATAGACGGTGTGAACCCCTTTCATACTATTGGTGACTCGACTGATACCATGGAGGGCAGTTCCCTCATAGAGCCAGAAAGCTAAGCGCATACTCTGTAACGTTTGTTATTGCATTTCCTTCTGTAAATTATTCAGCGCTCGGCATGACACCTTCAAGCCAAACCTCTTTGTCAAACTCAGGCAGATTGCTGCGGCGATGGAGCGGTGAAACAAACAAATTAGCGAGTGGAATGACTCCCGACCAGCTATGAATAGGCATGAGCATGAACTCCATGCTCCACTTGACAACAAAGCCATGACCGGCAAAAGGATTGGCAGTCATCAGTGACGTAACAATCAGGTCGGGCTGGATACGCTTGACATCCTCAAGCTGACGATGAAAGTTAGGCTGTTCGACAACACGGACACCGGCAAGAGCTTCAAGTTCACGAGCGTGAAATTTTTTATTGATATAGGCGCTGCTGCATTCAACAACATCGGCACCGGCACTCTTGAGAAAACGTGCAAGGGGCAGCTCCATCATGGTATCGGCGGTCAGAAAAACCTTTTTTCCCTTAAGGAGCTCTGTCTGACTGCGAATTTTCTCCCATGCAGCTTTTTCGCGGTCGCTAAGATCAATGGTGATACCAAATTCACGGGCAAGATCTTCCCAGAAAACCCTCGACCCGTCTGGACCGAAAGGAAAAAGAGAGTGAAGAACACGCGCTCCCCGTTCTCTTTCCAGCTTGACGGCAACTCTCGATAGATATGGCTGGATCGGAGCAAGAACGGTATCGGGACCGATGGCCGGCATTTTATCAAAACGGGATTCCGGAAGAAATCCGGCAACATGAATGCCAAGCCCTTCAGCTTCCGCTCTGAGGTCATCAGCCGTTGCATCATTCACTGAACCAAGGAAAACCACACTTTTCCTGCCGGCAGGTGCTTCGGGACAGAACGGCACAAGAGCGTGCAGCACAGAATCCTCAGCCTGGGTAAAATTATAGACCAGACCACTGGCCGGAACAAACAGCACCGGGACATCCGGCGTACTGAGATGATGGGCAAGACCCTTGAAATCAACCTTCATGACTTCGGGAGTACATGAAGAGAGAAGAAAAATCACGGATGGATTATGGTCGGCCTTGATTTCACGGATAATCTCCTCAAGTGTAGGCTCATTCTTGGAAAGATCACCTTCCTCCATAAGAGCAATACCGAAACGTGGCTTGGCAAAAATCATCATGCCGAGGGCATTCTGCAGAAAATGAGCGCATGTATGCGTGCCGAGTATAAGAAAAAAACTATCCTTGATCTTCTGATACATCCAGCCGACACAGGCAAGACCACAAAAACTATGCGTAACGTTATCTTCCTTGATTATCTGAACATCACCGGAAACCTGCATCATGAAGTGTTTCTCCTGATAATTACTGCCTGCAACAACTCCATCAGTGATGGGGTGCAAAAGCGTTACAACGGCCAAACTTAAAGAATGTGAAGATAAAATATTTTCGCCAATCCCCCTACTCTGCAGAAGGGGCTATTTTCGCTTTGACGGAAGCTGTCTTTTCGCCAAGACGGACAGTACGATCCCGTCGATCATCAATTTTCATAACCGTATAGACTCGTTTTCCACCTTTACCGAACGAGTACTCGTGAAGTTTCTGTGCAAGCTCAAAAAGAAGATGGGCCGGTCCTTCAACCGTTGTGCCCATATCATGAAGCCTGAAGCTGCATCCGCTTGCGCCGAGAAGCTCCTGCAATCCAGCCACAAAACCACTCAGGCTGCCCTCTTTACTGTCGAGAGGAATAACAGCGATATCCATCAAAGCCATGGGTAAAAACTTGAAGGTTATCTGAAAACAGTCTCTTCCCGACCGGGGCCAACTGAAATAAAGGTAACGGGAACTTGCAGTTCATCCTCAAGGAAGGTGACATAGTTCCTGGCTTCAGGCTGCATATCAGAAAAAACACGCGACTGAGCGTTTGAAGCTTTCCAGCCTTTCAATGTGGTATAAACCGGTGTCACCCTCGAAAGGGTCTGATGATCAGTCGGAAAATCATGAATCTCCTTACCATCAAGCATATATGAAGTGCACACCTTGATTTCATCAAACGTGTCAAGTACATCCAGCTTGGTAAGTGCAATTTCCGTAACGCCGTTGATCGTAAGTGAATAACGAAGGGCTACAAGATCTATCCAGCCACATCTGCGCTTTCTTCCTGTTGTTGCACCGAACTCGTGCCCGATCTTGCCGAGAAGTTCCCCGGTCTCATCCAGCAGTTCAGAAGGAAACGCCCCATTGCCGACTCTTGTCATATACGCTTTGCAGACGCCAATTACCTTGCCGATATAGTTCGGAGCAATGCCGGATCCCGTGCAGGCTCCTCCTGAGGTAGGGTTCGACGATGTCACATAGGGATAGGTGCCATGATCGACATCAAGCAGACATCCCTGAGCGCCCTCAAGAAGCACCGTCTTTCCTTCCTGAAGCTGCTTGTTGAGAAAAAGCTGGGTATTGGTCACATAGGGATCGATAATCTTGTCGAACTCCTCGTACTCACGCACCAAAGTCTCAACATCGATCTCTTCCTTGTCATAAATATTTTTAAACAGTTTGTTCTTGGCTGCCAGGTTCTCCCTGAGCTTTTCCTGAAGCACTTCAGGGTTGAGAAGGTCAACAACCCTTATACCCTGACGGGCAAACTTGTCCTCATAGCTTGGCCCGATACCTCGACCGGTCGTCCCGATCTTCTGATCGCCCTGAGCAGTTTCGTGCAATGAATCAAGCCGCTTATGGTACGGCATGATGAGGTGGGCATTGTGGCTGATAAAAAGTCTGCCAGTGACCTCAAAACCAAGTTCCTCGACTTTTTTAATTTCATCAAGCAGTGCGGCAGGATCAATAACAACACCATTGCCGATCACACAAACACATCCTTTATGAAAGATTCCGGAAGGAATAAGGTGCAGAACAACGGTTTTATTATCAAAACAGATAGTATGGCCTGCATTTGCCCCGCCTTGATAACGGACAACAATATCGTACTTGTCCGAAAGGTAATCAACGAGTTTTCCTTTGCCTTCATCACCGAACTGAGTACCAACAATAACAGTTGCAGACTGTGTCGGTGTCCTGAATTTTTTTGATTCCACGACGATTGTTTTTTTAACAAATATAATGATCAAAATGAGCCAGAAGCTCACTCTTTCCCTTGCCGGAAAACGATGAATAATTTACAATAAATTTGGCTTTCACCGCGCAACTTTCCATGACTCGTCTTGTCTGTACTTTCTCTTTTTGTTTCAGCTTGTCGTACTTTGTCAGAACAATACCATAAGGCTTTTCATGAAACTCCAGAAAATCTATCATCGCCCTGTCGGAGTGCATGGCCGGATGGCGGGAATCGAGAAGAAGTACAATAAGAGAAATACTGCGACGGTGTTCAATATACGAGGTCAGCAGATTGCCCCATGCAGCTTTCTGTTCATGCCCGACAGCCGCATAACCGTAACCGGGAAGATCAACAAAATAAAACTGCCTGTTAATAAAAAAATAGTTGATCAGTCTTGTTTTTCCGGGAGTTGAACTTGTTTTGGCAAGACCTTTAAGTTCAGTAAGTGAATTAAGCAAAGTTGATTTGCCGACATTGGATCTTCCTGAAAAAACTATTTCAGGAGCTGAACCTTCCGGAAGACCTGAAAGTGAGGAGGCACTGATGTGAAAAACAGCAGAAGTAATCTTCATACAAATAAAAAGCGGCCGGACAAAAAAGAGCTTTAAAAAAGCAAGCTAAAAACCTTGCGTTAAAAACCCAAATGTTTAACTTTCATCCGGCTTTTTACGCATTACACCTACAAAAAGGAAGAACAGCAGAAGATGTCACTTTTCATATACAATTCCCTCAAGAGAGCAAAAGAAAAGTTTGAACCCCTGCATCCGGGGATGGTGAGCATCTATGTTTGCGGTCCTACCGTTTACGGGCACGCCCATCTCGGCCATGCAAAAAGCTATGTATCATTTGACGTGGTTGTCCGCTGGCTGCGGCATTCGGGGTACCATGTAAAGTATGTGCAGAACATTACCGACGTGGGCCACTTGACCGACGATGCTGATGAAGGTGAGGATAAAATATCAAAACAGGCGCGCCTTGAAAAAACAGATCCTATGGAAATTTCCCAGTTCTATACCCGAAGTTTCTATGAAGACATGGACCGGCTCAACGTCCTGCGCGCCAATATAGCCCCTGCTGCCACCGCTCACATTCCAGAACAGATTGCGCTTGTTGAACGGTTACTGGCTACCGGGCATGCCTATGAAGTCAATGGAAATGTCTATTTCTCTGTTGAGTCTTTTCCTGGATATGGAAAGCTTTCAGGACGAACCGATCAGGAGGCTTTACAGTCAGGAATAAGAGTTGAAATGCGCTCTGAAAAACATCATCCGTCTGATTTTGCACTGTGGAAAAAGGCAGAGGAAGGGCATCTCATGAAATGGAATTCTCCATGGAGTATCGGCTATCCCGGATGGCATCTGGAGTGTTCGGCGATGTCTATGAAATATCTTGGTGAGACCATCGACATTCACGGCGGAGGCATGGAAAACAAGTTCCCCCACCATGACTGTGAAATCGCCCAGTCGGAATCGGTAACAGGAAAACCATACGTCAGATTCTGGATGCACAACAACATGGTGACGGTCAATGGTATCAAAATGGGCAAATCGCTGAAAAACTCTATCAATCTCAAAGACCTCTTCAAAGAGACAGATCCTCTGGTCATCCGATTTTTTATCCTTCAATCGCACTACCGCTCGCAACTCGATTATTCCGAATCTGCTATAAAAGCATCAACAACTGGACTCGAAAAACTCCACGAAACCCGGCGGAGGCTTCGGAACCAGAAACCCGGGACGGCAGGGTTTGACGTTGAGCCGTTTCTTAAGCGCTTTACTGATGCAATGGATGATGATTTCAATACGCCAGTGGCTGTAGCTGTACTTTTTGACCTTTCAAAAGCCGTTAATGCCGCCCTTGATCGCAGCGAAGGTATCTCGGAAGAGTCCCGGCAGCAGAGTGAAGCTTTTCTTCATACAGCAGGAACAGAGATTCTTGGAATTTTAAACAAGAGCGAACAAGCTTTCGACAATAATAATCTGCAGATCGGCAAAAAGATTGACGGAATTATGGAAATTCTTCTCGAAATGCGAACTCAAGCCAGAAATAACAAGGATTTTGCACTCAGTGATAAAATCCGGGACAGGCTTCTTGGTGTCGGTATTGAAATCAAGGATACAAAAGATGGTGTAAGCTGGTCAACGAAATCAGGGACTTAAAGGTATTCATCAAGCTCATCGCGACGAAGAATATCAACAGCCTCTCCCACCCTTTGGGATTCACCTTTATTGCAAATAAGCAGGGCATCATCGGTCTCGATGATGATGACGTCCCGTATTCCTATCGTGCATACAACCTTGCCAACCGGCTTTCTGACAAAAACATTCTCACAATCAATCTGCACCAGCCGATCGTCGGGCAGTTCCTCAGCAATGAGACTCCGTCTCCCTGCAACTTTCACTACCTCATCCCAGGATCCAAGATCAGTCCACCCGAATTCTCCCGTTAACACAAAAACCGGATCAGCCTTTTCCATAATACCGTAGTCAATAGAAATCGGGTGAATCCAGGAATAAACATCTTCTATTACCTTTTGTTCTTTTTCCGTCCCCAGAGTCTCATAAATAGTAAGCAGATCTTTGTATAAATCAGGCATTGATCGTTCAAACTCTCTGGATATTGCATCAATGTGCCAGATAAAAACTCCGCTGTTCCAATAAAAATCCCTGCTTTCTATAAACTCGACTGCTGTGGTAACGTCCGGCTTTTCAGCAAATGCCTTTACTCTGAAAAGTAGAAAATCACATCCGGCTGTAAATGCCAGTGGGATAGAAAGCTGCTCATCAACCTGAATATAACCATAATCAGTTTCCGGTCTGTCAGGCTTGATGCCGATTGTAACCAGACCTTTTTTAGCTGAAGCAATTTCAATTCCGGCCTCAACAATATTAATAAATGCCTGATCATCAAGGACAAGATGATCGGCAGGAAGAACTATGGTTACAGCATCCGGATCTCTTTTTTTAATATGTGCTGTTGCAAGAGCTATGCAGGGCGCTGTATTACGGCTTGAGGGCTCTACAATAATATTCTCAGGGCTGAATTTTCCGAGTGAAGCAGCAATTTGCCTTCGTCCAGCTTCATTGGTAATAATAATAATATTGTCTTCATTAACGGTGCCGCTGATCCTTTGTACCGTTCTGGCAATCATTGTGCCTTCGTCAAACAGATCCAGAAACTGTTTTGGAATTTTTCTTCTTGAAACAGGCCATAGCTGCTTACCTATTCCACCAGCCATGATAAGCGCATAAACATGCTTGCTCACACCATTACCCATAACCCTGTATCTATTGTCCTTTTTTTCTGAAACAGTATAACTTTTACCATTCCGTTCATCCTTAATTTACGCAAATATCAAAGCCAATTTGTCATTCATCTTAAAATGTCGTTTTTTGCGGTAAACAACTGAACAGAAGGATTGAAGGCATGGAACGTTTGAACAATGATTTTGAAACTCTAAAAACTTTATGTGCCGAGCAGGCTATAAAGCTTGATCCCTTAACACTAGAACAATTGATACAATATGGCAGCCTGCTTGAAGAGTGGAACCATAAAATTAATCTGATAAGTCGCAAAGAAGACGCTCCGGTTATTGTAAAACATATCTTTCATTCACTCCTTATCGCTCTTTACCACCCCTTCGTTAAAGAGGAAAAAGTACTTGATCTTGGAACGGGGGGAGGATTGCCCGGTATCCCTCTCGCCATCTCATTTCCTGACACTCAATTTCTGCTTGTAGACGCGACAGGAAAAAAAATTGCTGCATGCCAGGCAATGATCAAGAAGCTCGGCATTAAAAACGCTATCGCTTTGCATACCAGAATTGAGGATCTCAAGGGCGTAGTATTCGATACGGTACTTTCAAGACAGGTTGCACCTCTTGATCAACTCTGCGCTTATGCAGGAAGACTGTTGAAACCGGGCGGTCTGCTTATTTGCCTGAAGGGGGGGAATCTTGAAAAAGAGATAACGAAAGCCGTTAATTCCCGCAAGAATCATAACGGTTTTCCATCAGACGTTGAACTACATTCCATCAGCAGTATCAGCACCTTTTTTTCTGAAAAACAAATAGTCATTGCCCGAGGATAAAATGATACCATCGAGCAATGACTAACAATAATAAGGATAATCAACTAAATCGGAAACAGTTACTCTACCGAAGCAGTTGCGGCCGGGGCCGAAGATCCAGTGGTTTTCTTTGAACCCTTGACTCGTTTTGCACGATCCTGCCTGCCGGTTTTCTGTTGTGTCGCCGGTGCTTCCTGATAATCAACAAGTTCAATAACCGCCATTTTTGCTGCATCACCAAAACGCGGAGCAAGCTTTATAACTCTTGTATATCCACCATTTCGTGTTCCGACTTTCGCTACAATCTCTTCAAAGAGAGTTCTTATGGCTTGTTTATCTCGGATATCTTTGAAGATTTCGCGCTGGGCATGGACTGTTCCCTTCCGAGCTTTCGTAATAATCTTCTCAACAACTCTGCGGGTCTCTTTTGCTTTTGCTTCTGTCGTCTCAATGCGCTTGTATATAAGCAGCTGAGTAGACAAATTGCTTAGTGTCGCCTTTCTATGGGCTGCGGTCCTTCCGAGTTTTCTTACCGGCTTAACTTTACGCATGAATGTGTCCTGATCTCAATAATTCAAAAAAACGGTTACTATTATTATTTCACCTGATATTTAGTGATATCCATACCAAATTTCAGTTCAAACTTTTCAAGCTGTTCCTTAAGCTCCGTCAAAGATTTTTTACCAAAGTTCTTGTAGTTCAGCAGTTCATCCTCTTTGCGTGATACAAGGTCACCGATAGTATCGATTTCAGCAAGTCTCAGGCAATTATGCGACCGGACCGACAGATCCAGATCTTCGATTTTGGTATGCAAGAGACGGCGCATGGTTTCGAATTCATCATCCTGCTGCTTGAACTCCTCTTCGGTAAACTCTTCCTCAGTTGGAGAAAAATTGGCAAAAAACGTAACGTGTTCGGTGATAATCCTGCCTGCAAGACTGATGGAGTCATCGGGAGTTACTGAACCATCGGTTTCAACATCAAGAATCATTTTCTCATAGTCAGTTCTCTGACCGACGCGGGTATTTTCAACGGTGAACTTTACATTCCTGATTGGAGTATAAATAGCATCTATAGCTATATAACCTATCGGCATGCCTTCCGGCCTGTTCTCTTCTGCTGGAATGTAGCCACGTCCTCTACCTATAAAAAGATCGATTTTAACTGTTGTATCTGCATTAATCGTAGCTATATGCATATCCTTGTTCAACACCTCAAACTCGCCTTCCTGCGCAACAATATCTCCGGAAGTAAACTCCATTGGTCCGACAAGTGTAAGAGATGTCTTACAGTTTCTTTTGCATGTAGACTTAAAGCGTACCTTTTTGAGATTAAGTACAATTTCAGGAACATCCTCCCGGACGCCATTTATTGCAGCAAACTCATGAAAAACACCGTCTATTTTTATCCCTGTTATTGCAGTACCAGGAAGTGAAGCAAGCAGAACCCTTCTCATAACATTTCCAAGGGTCACACCGTAACCACGCTCAAGCGGCTGCGCAATGAACCTGCCGAAACGATCAGTATGCGTAGTTTCGTCAACTTCTATTTTTGCAGGCATCTGCATCTGGTATATCATAGTATTGAAACCTTAGATTTCATTAAAATCACTTAGAGTATAACTCAACAACTAGCTGCTCATTAAAAGGCTCCTGTATATCAGTTCTTTCAGGAACCGCAAGATAAACAGCTTTCTGATTAGCTTTATCTACCTGAATCCATGCAGGTATGCGGGATTCTGGACATTTGTTAAGAGAGTCGGTTACCGCTCCCATATTTTTACTTCTCTGGCGGAACTCAATCAATTCAGAAGGAGAAACAAGATAAGAAGGAATATCCACCTTCTTCCCGTTGACAAGAAGATGACCGTGCGTTACAAGCTGACGGGCAGCTGACCTTGAAGGAGCAAAACCTGCGCGAAAGACTACATTATCAAAACGCCTTTCAAGAAGTCTCACAAGGTTATCACCGGTGACACCCCTTTGCGACGCTGCTTTTCTGAAATAATTCCTGAACTGCTTCTCAAGAATACCATAGAGATATTTCATTTTCTGCTTCTCTCTAAGCTGGAGTGCATATTCCGAAACCTTTCCTTTCCTGCCCTGACCATGCTGACCTGGAGGAAAAGGACGTCTTTCAAGATATTTTTCAGCTTTAGGTGCAAGCGCAATACCTAACCTGCGAGATACTTTTGTTATTGAGCCTCTAAATCGTGCCATATCAATTGCTTCATTGAAATTCTATGAATGTGTAAAATCAGACCCTTCTGCGCTTTGGAGGCCTGCAGCCATTATGCGGAAGAGGTGTAATATCTTTTATAGTCCGCACATCAAGACCTGCACCCTGCAATGCTCTTATAGCAGCATCACGCCCTGCACCCGGCCCTTTGATAAAGACATCGACATGTCTCATTCCAAGGTCATAGGCTTCTTTCGCAGCTGCCTCTGAAGTCACCTGAGAAGCATAGGGAGTATTTTTTTTGGAACCCTTAAACCCGTTTTTTCCTGCACTTGACCATGAAACCGTATTCCCCTGAACATCGGTAATGGTTACCATAATATTGTTGAAGGATGCCTTTATATGCACGGCACCTTCGGGGGTAACCTTAATTTTCTTTTTTTTCCTGCTTATTGTAGCCATGAACTTACACTCTTTAGTATCGAAGATTTTATTGCCTATACACTACTACTTCTTAGCCGCCTTCTTCTTACCAGCAACAGTCTTACGTTTACCTTTTCTGGTCCTTGCGTTAGTCCGGGTCCGCTGACCGCGTACGGGAAGTGAGCGCCGATGACGAAGTCCTCTGTAACAACCAATATCCATCAATCGTTTAATAGCAGTCTGCTGTTCCCCGCGAGCCTGCCCCTCTACCTTGTATTCTTCAGCAATAATTTCTCTGATTGCATGCGCCTCAGCATCACTAAGATCTGAGATCTTTCTGTTAGGCGCAATACCTGCTCTCTGCAGAATACTCTCTGCTGATGCTCTCCCAATACCATAAACATGCGTTAAAGCAATAACAGCATGTTTGTTTAACGGCAAATTTACCCCAGCTATCCTCATATGCTCTTTAAATTCTATTGTTTTTTTCTGAAGATCAACCCTGGCGCTGCTTATGGCTTGGATTTACTTTGCAAATGACAAATCTTTTGCCTTTACGCTTAACAATTCGGCAGTGCTCACAACGTTTTTTAATAGAAGAATATATTTTCATAATAACCCCGACATGCAATAATTAATCCAACTAAAACCAAATTCTGAAAAGGCATGTAATGTAATAAATATTGATCAATAAATCAAAGACATGAAGAGTTATTTCATCACTTATTTATACCGGTATGTAATGCGTCCTTTCGAGATATCGTAGGGTGAAATCTGTACTTTAACCTTATCACCGGGTAAAATCCTGATATAGTGCATCCTGATTTTGCCGGACACATGCGCCAGCACTTCAAGGCTGTTTTCAAGTTTTACCTTAAACTGCGCATTTGGTAGTGCTTCCAGAATCACTCCTTCAATCTCAATTGATTCTTCTTTGGCCAAATTATTTGCTCCTTTATTTCGATAATGATGCAAGCAGATCATGAGTGTCTATCACTCAAGAAAAGAACGGGTCAGCACTTCAGCTTTCCCTGGTCTTACAACTATTGTATGTTCAAAATGTGCTGATGCCTTTCCATCCTCCGTTACCGCAACCCATTCGTTTCTTCGGCTGACGGCTCTGCGGGATCTTCCAAGGGCTATCATTGGTTCAATGGCAAGGGTCATACCCTCAACCAGCTTTACTCCGGTATGTTTCCTGCCATAATTCGGTACTGCAGGATCCTCGTGCAATTCACTGCCGATGCCATGTCCAACCATGTTTTCTATGACGCTGAATCGGAACGATCGTGCATAATCTTCAATAGCAGAAGAGATATCATGCAGACGGTTTCCCTCAACTGCCATAGCAATCCCTCTCTCAAGGCATTCACTGGTTACATCAACAAGCTGCTGCACCTTTTCATCAATGACACCAAGAACAAAAGTCCTCGCCGCATCCCCATGATACCCGCCCTTGTATACACCGCAGTCTACAGAAACTATATCTCCTTCCTTCACAACTCTCTTGACATTCGGCACTCCATGAACCACCTCTTCATTAACAGATATACAGAGAGTGGCAGGATAAGGTGTTACGCCTGGATCACTTTTGGGAACATAGTTCAGAAAACTTGGCACAGCATTATGATCTCTTATAAACTCCTCGGCCATCCTGTCGAGTTCTTTGGTCGTCATGCCTGGCTTTATTTCATGTTCAAGCAGATCAAGTACCTGAGCCACAAGTGCTCCTGACACCCTCATCAACTCAATTTCCCGCTCGCTTTTTATAGTAATCATTTCAGATGTATTACCTTGACTGTCGACCGCGTGTCTTACCTGACTTCATGAAGCCATCGTAATGCCTCATCATCAAATGGCTTTCAACCTGCTGCAACGTATCAAGGCCTACACCGACAATAATCAGAAGACTTGTTCCTCCGAAAAATTGTGCAAAACCCGGAGTAACATTGACAAATTTGGTCAAAAAGGTTGGAAGGATAGCAATGAGCGCAAGCGATATGGCGCCAGGAAGCGTAATACGTGTTAAAATATTGTCTATAAAATCAGCGGTACTTTTACCGGGGCGCACACCGGGGATGAAACCTCCCTGACGACGCATGGTATCTGCCACCTCTTTTGGATTAAACGCTATAGCTGTATAAAAATAGGTAAAGAAAACAATCATGGTGCCGAACATTAAGGCATACCACCATGAATCGTAGGACAAAACAGCGGCAATGCCCTGCATCACCTCATTCTCAGGAAAAAAGGAAAGAAAAGTACCTGGCAGAAACATAATGGATTGAGCAAAAATAATCGGCATAACACCGGCTGTATTGATCCTCATCGGAATGTACTGTGTACTTCCGCCGTAAACCTTTCGGCCAACAACTCGTTTTGCATGCTGTACAGGGATGCGTCGCGTTCCAACCGTGAGTACAACAACAAAAGCTACAATTGCAGCCATCACAGCAAGAATAATAATCTCAATAATCCAGTTCTTGCTTCCGAGTGAAACTGAACGGAATTCTGCAACCAGCGCCTGAGGAAAGCGGGCAAGAATACCGATCATAATAATCAGCGATATACCGTTTCCAATACCGCGGTCTGTAATCTTTTCGCCAAGCCACATGACAAAAACAGTTGCTGCTGTCAAAAGAATTACTACCGTGACAGAGAAAAATATGCCTGGATCAGGCACAACAACTTTACCAAATGAAGCAGGACTTGAAAGACTTACACTGACACCCCATGCCTGAAGGGCAGCTATCACCACTGTTCCGTAGCGTGTCATCTGGCTGATTTTCTGACGGCCATCTTCTCCCTCCTTCTGCAGTTTCTGGAAATATGGAGTTACCGCTCCGAGCAGCTGGATGATGATAGAAGAAGAGATGTAGGGCATAATGCCAAGAGAGAATATCGAAGCTCTGGCAAAAGCTCCTCCTACAAAAAGATCAAAAAGTCCGAAGAGATCGTTGGAGTGAGACTGTGATGCGCCTGACACAGCAGCCGCATCTACACCCGGGATGGTAATGTGTGAACCAAGTCTGTAGACAAATAACAGAAGAAGCGTATAAAGGATCCGCTGGCGGAGTTCAGGGATTTTATTTATGTTCCTTATACTTTCATTAAGCTTCATAGTGTCCTTTTAACGAATTCAGGGCTTAGGAGATTTTTTTACTCTTTTGACCAAAGGAGCCTTTGGCTTCAAGAGTGCCTCTTCAAACGACAGATCCCTGACTTTAGAAGCTTCTTCAAGCGTACGGAATGCTTTGATTACTTTTCCGCCCGCTGCGTTAATTTTCCCCTCAGCACTCTTGCTGAAAGCATGGGCTGTGATGGTAATCGGACTCGAAAGTTCGCCATTACCAAGAATCTTGAAATAGTCTGCATTACTTGCATGAAGGAGAGACTTAAGATCGAGAATAGAAATCTCACTCTCTACAAGTCCGTCTTGTATCCATTTGTCAATCTGTGCAAGATTAACGGTATTGACAGATGGACTGTCAAGTGGAGTAAAGCCGAATTTAGGCAACCTCCGGTAAACCGGAATCTGTCCGCCTTCAATTTTAGGTCTCTTGTAGCCGCTGCGTGCCTGCTGACCTTTGTTGCCCTTGCCGGCTGTTGTTCCATTACCGGAGCCTTGACCGCGGCCAACCCGCTTTTTATTTTTTACTGCGCCTTTAGCTGGACGGAGTGAACTTAAATCCATGGTTTCAATTCCCGACTTTCTATTAGTAAAAATCTTAAATTTCTTCAACCCTTACAAGGTGCTGTACAACCCTGATCTGACCTCGCGTGCAAGGATTGTCCTTTCTTTCAACATGGTAGTTTGGTCTGCCAAGCCCGAGCGCCTTGATGGTCTCTCTCTGCTTTTTTGTTCCACCTATGATGCTTCGCACCTGAATAATTTTCAGTGTTTTCTCACTCATGATCGCATTCTATAATTTTAGCTTTCGAAAACCTCTTGAAGGCTCTTTGACCGTCTTTCACCTACATCATATGCATCAGATATACTCTGCAATCCCTTTATAGCCGCTTTGACCACATTGTGAGGATTGGATGATCCGAGAGATTTTGTCAGAATGTCGTGTATACCGGCCATTTCAAGTACAGCTCTAACAGCACCCCCGGCAATAAGGCCGGTACCTGGTGTTGCAGGTTTCATCATGACCTTTGCCGCACCATATCTTGCAATAATCTGGTGAGGTATAGTACCCTTGACAATCGGAACCTTGATGACATTCTTTTTGCCGTCTTCTATGCCCTTTGCAATAGCATCCTGTACTTCGTTTGCTTTGCCCAGCCCGTAACCGACATGACCTTCTTTATCGCCAACCACAACAATAGCGTTAAATCCAAAACGTTTTCCGCCTTTTACAACTTTTGCCGTCCTGTTGATATGAACAAGCTTCTCTTTCAGATTTAATTCTCCGGGCCTGATAATTTTAGCAGATGTTTTCGCCATTTACTCTCTCTTTGAAAAGTTGTTAAAAGATCAGTCCTGCTTCTCTCGCACCATCGGCCAACGCCTTTACTCTGCCATGATAACGAAATCCATTCCTGTCAAATACTACATTTGTTATACCCTCAGCAAGGGCTTTTTCTCCAATTTGCTTACCTACAATGCGACAAAGTTCGGATTTTGTACCCTTGAGCGCCTTGTTGTCTTTTGACATCGTTGAGGCTGCAATAATTGTTTTGCTGTTCACATCATCAATAAGCTGTACATATATCTGCGTAAGACTCCTGTAAACACAAAGCCTGGGCTTTGTCTGGGTACCCTGAACATTGGCTCTGCTTCTGTCCTTGATTTTCTGCCTCCGGGAGGCTTTATCGATTTGACTCATTCTCTTAGACCGTTGTATAATGTTATTGCCTGACTACTTGATCTCTGCATTCATTCGTTACTTACTTACCTGCAGCCTTGCCTTCTTTGCGACGGATAACTTCACCTGCATATTTTATGCCCTTTCCACGATAAGGTTCAGGCTTCCTGAATGAACGGATCTTGGCAGCGACCTGGCCTACAAGAGCCTTATCAATTCCGTTTATAAGAACAGTCACCTGATCAGGCACCTCTATTTTTATCTCATCTGGAGCTTTAAAATAAATCATATGTGAATATCCGAGTGTCAAAGCAAGCAGATCATTTTTCAGCTCTGCTCGATAACCGACACCGGCTATTTCAAGTTTTGTCGTAAAACCCTTTGTAACTCCCTCAACCATATTACTGATAAGCATGCGGTAAAGTCCGTGCTGTGCCTTTGCCTTTTTGCTGTCATCAATTCTTGTAACAGTAATAGTACCGCCTTCTTCCGTGACGTTTACCTGATCCGTAAGCCTCTGCTCAAGAGTGCCTTTAGGACCTGATACCCTGATGTTCAAGTCTTTGATTTCAATCTTTGCCTGATTACTCAGGGGTATGGGCATTTTTCCTATTCTTGACATGGTATTCTAACGCTCTTTGGCTTATGGATTAATAGATACGGAACAGGATTTCACCGCCAACTCCCTGCGCCCTTGCCTCTTTGTCGGTTATAACACCTTTCGATGATGAAAGAATGTATAAACCAAGGCCCCCCAGATACTTTTTGATATCCTTTCCATCATAAACACGCCGTCCCGGCTTGCTTACCCTTGTAATCTCCTTTATAGCCGGATCACCATGAGCCGTATACTTCAGATCAACCCGTATAAAAGGAAATTTTTCGGTCGTAATGACCGTAAAACTTTTAATATAACCTTTATCCACAAGCAATTGCGAGAGATTCTCCCTGAGCTTCGAATACGGGATATCGGTTGTTTTATTTTTCGCTCTTCCCGCATTTCTGATACGGGTGATATAATCTGCAATTGAATCCGTTACAGGCATAGCAAACGTTGGTTACTTTCTAATAAAATGATATAAATACCTCTCTCTTTAACTATAGCAAAGCTCTCTACCAGCTTGCTTTTTTAACACCCGGCAACTTTCCTTCAAGAGCAAACTTGCGGAACATATGCCTGCATAGTCCATATTTAGCATAGACACCTCTACCACGGCCAGTAAGAACACAACGATTACGAACCCTGGTCGCTGAACTGTCTCTCGGCAATTCGCGAAGTGCTTCATAATTCCCTGCTTTAAGAAGTTCCGCCCGGATAACTGCATATTTTTCTACCAGCTTAATCCTCTTCTCATTTCTTGCTATAACGCTTTTCTTTGCCATCTGTTTTCTGAATTATTTAGTTAATCTTCTTCTTGAATGGCATTCCAAGTTCCGATAGAAGCACATAAGCTTCTTCGTCTGTTGATGCTGAAGTGACAAAACTGATATCCATTCCAGATATTCTTGGTACCTTGTCAATATCTATTTCCGGAAAAATAATTTGTTCCTTAACACCAACAGTGTAGTTGCCACGACCATCAAAACTGGTATCGTTGAGACCGCGGAAATCACGAATTCTTGGAACCGCAAGACTTACAAAACGATCAAAAAACTCATACATGGCCTTGCGGCGAAGCGTCACACGGCAACCTATTGCCTGACCTTCGCGCAGTTTGAAGTTAGATATCGCTTTTTTTGATTTACGGATCTGTGGTTTCTGACCAGTAATCTGAGCAAGTTCCTGTAAAGCAATTTCAAGCAGCTTCGGTTCCGCGGCCGCTGCTCCAACACCAATATTAATTGATATTTTTTTAAGCTTCGGCACTTTCATGACATTTTTATATTGAAAGCGCTCAACAAGCTTAGGAGTTGCTTTTTCTTTGAAAAAGGTTTGCAGTCTTGCCTCTGCAGAATGTAAAGGTGTTACCTCTGTGTTCTGGTCTTTGTTTTTGGGCATCTTATTCAGTATCAGTTAATCAGGATGGTCGTTGTCATCCCGACATTTAGTGGAAACAATTAACTTTTCTTAACATTTGAAGCATGAATAGGGAACTCCCGCTCTATGATCGACCCTTGGGGCTGACCTTGTGCCGGACGCATATGGCGCTTCCTGATGTTAACACCTTCAACGATAACCCTGCTTTTTAAAGGAAATACCTTAAGTATCTTGCCCGACTTTCCTTTATCATTGCCGCTTATCACGACAACAGAGTCATTCTTCTTGACATGCAGCTTAACCTTCTTAATCCCTGTTTTCATTTTTCTCTTATATGATATTATTCATAAAATCCTGAGCGGGAGACGAGACTCGAACTCGCGACCAACAGCTTGGAAGGCTGTGACTCTACCAACTGAGTTACTCCCGCCTGAAACACCTTACAATACTTCTGGCGCCAACGAAACGATCTTCATAAATTTTCTGTCACGAAGTTCCCTTGCGACCGGTCCGAAAATACGAGTTCCTCTCGGCTCACCCTGCGCATTAAGAAGCACAACAGCATTTTCGTCAAAACGAATATATGAACCGTCTTTTCTCCGCGACTCCTTGACACAGCGCACAACTACAGCTCTGCAGACATCTTTCTTTTTAACTATGCCACCGGGAACAGCTGCTTTTACTGATACTATAATCTGATCACCCAATGAGGCATAACGCCTCCCGGTTCCACCAAAAACATGGATACAACGGACTTTCTTGGCTCCACTGTTATCGGCAACAACCAGATTTGTTTCTTTCTGGATCATCCTGTTTCAAACTTTATTAAATGTAAAAAAATCCTCTTACTTGGCTTTTTCAATAATCTCAACCAAACGACAGCTCTTTCTCTTGCTGAGAGGCCTACACTCTACTACTTTTACAAGATCACCAATTCCGGCCTCATTTTTCTCATCATGAGCCATCAGCTTGGTCGTTTTCTTGAAATATTTCTTGTACACCGGATGCTGTACTCTCCGTTCAACGGCGACAACGCACGCTTTATCCATCTTATCACTGACAACCTTACCTAACCAGCTTTTTTTTCTTCCTCTTACCGGAACATTTTGTCCCTGAGATGCACTGTCCATATTCTGTTCTTCCATTTGTCAATAAACGGTTTGTTGGTTTACCCGCACTCAAGCCTGGCTTGTCTCAGCGGAGGCAAGTTGATGGAGCCTGTTTTTCATGCGCGCAATATCCCGTCTCGAATTGCGAAAAACCATAGGATTCTGCGGCTGCTCAATAACTTTAAAAAAATTGATATCGGCAAGTCTGTCTTCAAGCTCCTTGAGCCTGTCGATCAATTCCTGTTTACTCAATGCCGCAATTTCGTACTTTTTCATAATAAGTAACCCTCTTGTCGAATTATTTGCTCGTTTAACCTTCGTAATCAGGACGAACTATGAACTTGGTCTTGATCGGCAGCTTCTGTGCTGCAAGGCGGAAGGCCTCTGTAGCAACATCTTTCGGCACACCGTCAGCCTCAAACATAACTCTTCCGGGCTTAACAACCGCAACCCAAAACTCAGGCGATCCTTTTCCAGAACCCATTCGTGTTTCTGCGGGTTTTTTCGTTACCGGTTTATCCGGAAAAATCCTTATCCAGATTTTACCATCCCTTTTCATAAACCTGGTCATTGCAACACGGGCTGCCTCAATCTGACGGGCAGTAATCCATGCCCCCTCAATTGCTTTCAAACCGAAAGAACCGAAAGAAACATCCGTACCACGCCCGGCATTGCCCTTCATGCGGCCTCTTTGTGTCTTTCTATATTTAACTCTCTTTGGCATTAACATACAGGCAACTCCATTCGTTTTCTTATTGTATGGTACTTGATATTAAGATCGCTTTGTGCGTTGGCGGCGCTTTGAACGACCATCGCGATTATCGCGACCTCTTGGACCTGAGTCACTGCGTCTCTCCTTAATTCTCTTAAGCTCATCTTCCTCTATCGCGTCAATACGCTGAACGAGCACTTCACCCTTGTAAACCCAGACCTTTATTCCAATTGTGCCTGCAATAGTATGGGCTGTACAGCTCGCATAATCAACATTGGCACGAATGGTATGAAGTGGTATCTTTCCTTCCTTGTACTGTTCGGAACGTGCTATTTCTGCACCACCAAGACGTCCACCGCACTTTATTCTGACACCTTCAGCTCCGGAGCGCATTGCCTGCTGGATCGCCTGCTTCATAGCCCTTCTGAACGACACACGATTTTCAAGCTGGTAAGCTATATTGTCACCGATCAGCTGAGCCTCAATTTCTGGCTTGACAACCTCAACAACATCTATTTTCACCTCTTTACCGGTAATACGACTCAGCTCCTGAGAAAGATTATTAATCTCCTCTCCCTTTCTTCCGACAACGGCACCAGGACGAGCTGCATAAATATTGATCTTGACATGCTTTGTCGTTCTCTCAATAATGATGCGTGCAATTCCAGCTCTTTCCTTCTTTAACCGAGCAAGAACATAGGTGCGAATAACATGATCCTGCTTAATTTTTTCCGAAATAACCGGACTATCATCGTACCAACGTGAAGACCAGTCCCTGATAATTCCGAGCCTGAATCCAGTAGGATTAACTTTCTGACCCAATGCGCTCTCCTTGTTTTATTTTGTTACTGGATTTATAACCTTATCAATGACTATTGTCAGATGATTTGATCTTTTGCGAATCCTGAATGCCCGACCCATAGGAGCCGGAAGCGTTCTTTTAAGTGTCGTTCCTTCATCAACAAAAATTGTCTTAACGAACAGCTCCTGATCACTGACCCTTTCATCAGGATTAAGCTGTGCGTAATTTGCCACGGCAGACTTAAGCGTCTGCATAACATTCCGTGAAGCAGCTTTTGTTGAGTTAAGCAGAATAGCCTTGGCCAGATCTACCTGTTTGCCACGAACGAGGCCTGCCACAAGACGCATTTTCCTTGGCGATGTTGGCGTATCCCGTAAAATTGCTTTTGCTTGCATGATATCTTTACCCTTTCGCGTTTTACAATTTATTTTTTCCTTGGTGCTGCGCCGCCTTTCTCGGCCTTTCCACCACCAGCATGGCCTCGAAACGCTCTCGTCGGGGCAAACTCTCCAAGCTTGTGACCAACCATATTATCACCTACATAGACAGGGACATGACTTTTGCCATTATGTACAGCAACCGTATGACCGACAAAATCAGGTGAAATCATTGAACTTCTGGACCAGGTTTTCACAACCTTTTTTTCACCCTTGGTATTCATATCAAGGATCCGTTTTTCCAGTTTTATATCAATGAACGGTCCCTTTTTAAGTGATCTTGGCATAGTTTCTCTGCTTGTTGTTGTTAACCACTATAATTATTTGGCGTTTCTGCCGCGTACAATCAATTTCTGTGACGCCTTCTTCTTGTTTCTGGTCTTGAGACCCTTTGCAAGCTGACCCCAAGGTGACATTGGATGTTTTCTACCTCCGCCGGATTTTGATTTACCTTCACCACCACCCATCGGGTGATCGACCGGGTTCATCGCCATACCTCTTGTCTGAGGACGTATGCCAAGCCAGCGACTTCTGCCGGCTTTTCCTAAAACAACATTTTCATGATCGCTGTTACCTACCACACCAATCGTAGCCCGACACTCTACCCTGAGTTTACGGATTTCTCCAGAAGGAAGCTTTAGTGTTACATAATCACCTTCACGGGCTGCAAGTACAGCAAATCCACCAGCTGACCTTACAATCTGACCTCCCTTTCCTGCTTTCATTTCAATATTATGAATATCAGTACCAAGAGGTATATTTTTTAATGGCATGGTGTTTCCGGCCTTTATTTCAACCTTGTCACCACTCTCCACCTTATCCCCAACATTCAAACCTTTCGGGGCGAGAATATAACGTTTTTCTCCATCATTATAATGCAATAATGCAATTCTTGATGAACGATTCGGATCATACTCAATAGCAGCAACGGTTGCAGGAACACCGTCCTTGTTGCGCTTAAAATCGATAATCCTGTAATGCCTTTTATGTCCTCCGCCTCTGTGCCTTGAAGTTTTCCTTCCTGCAGCATTGCGACCACCCGACTTGTTGAGTGAAACAAGCAAACCTTTCTCAGGTGTACTTTTTGTTATTTCATCGAATGCAGGGTATGACATGAACCTTGACCCTGGCGTTACCGGCCTTAATTTCCTTATAGCCATTTGAATGTATGATCTATCCTTTTTATAATTTCTATCCTTCGCTCTTCTGGGTTGAACCTGAGTAGTAATCTATAGCCTGGTCCTTTTTGAGAGTGATAATAGCTTTTTTCCAGTCACTCTTTTTTCCGGTGATCAACCCTTTTCTGGTATTCTGGCTGCGGGATTTCCCGAGACAGTTAACCGTGCGAACAGACTTTACTTCTACACCAAATTTCTTTTCAACCGCAATCTTTATATCAGTCTTGTCTGCATCGGGTTTAACGATAAAGACATACTGTCCTTTCTTCTCTGTCAGCCCTGTACTTTTTTCAGTCAACCAAGGACGCAACAACGGGTTTTTCATCTCTTTAACTCCTTTTTCTGGAAAACTGCAATTACCCTAATGTATCTTCAATTGTTTTCAACGCCGTCTTCTGAACAAGTACCGTATGGCTATGGAGAATGTCGTACGTTGATGCTTTATCAGCGGTCATAATATTAAGTACCTCAATATTTCTGCCCGATCTTGCAATGATCATATCATATTCAGGAGTGAGCATCAAAGTCTTTTTCTCAGAGAGACCAAGATTTTTAAGAATATCGGCAAAAGGCTTTGTTTTGATCTGTTCAAATCTGAAATCTTCAACAACAAGAATCTGACCTGCCTTCGCTTTGGAACTTAGAGCTGAACGTCGCGCAAGAAGCTTTACCTTTTTGTTGACTTTCTGATCGTAAGCATGTGGCGTCGGTCCGAATATAGTACCGCCACCAATATTAAGAGGCGAACGGGTTGAACCCTGACGTGCATTACCAGTGCCTTTCTGACGTAAAGGCTTTCTGCCTCCACCCCTTACTTCGCCACGTGTTTTTGACTTGTGAGTACCCTGCCTCTTGTGTGCGAGAATCGACTTAACATCGAGATACATCGCATGTTCAGATATTTCAGCGCCGAATATATCATCACGGAGCGTTACCACTTCCCCGGTTTCAGTGCCGCCGGTATTTAAGACTTTAAGTTCCATAGCTTCGCGTATTCAGCATTAACTTTTTTTTGTAGAAACAATCTTGACATAGGAATTCTTAGGTCCAGGCACAGATCCCTTTATAACAATAAGATTGGATTCAGGGATAATCTTAAAGATTTCAAGATTCCTGACTGTAATATTATCTGATCCCATACGTCCGGCCATTCTGGTACCCTTGAAAACCCTTGACGGATCTGATGAGCCACCTACAGAACCCGGAGCTCTCTGTCTGTCAGACTGTCCGTGCGTTCTCTGTCCGCCGCTGAAATTATGACGTTTCATGACACCAGCAAAACCTTTTCCTTTCGAAACACCGAGAACATTAATTTTCTCGCCTTCTGTAAACGATTCAACGCTCACTGAACTACCAAGCTGGAGTTCCTGGTTAAGCTCTGAAAAGTCAAACTCAGCCAACTTGAAGCCTGGAGCTACTCCAGCCTTTTTGTAGTGACCCTGAAGCGGTTTACTAACTTTTTTCTCGTCTCTTTCCCCGATACCAACCTGATAAGCATCGTATCCGTCCGTATCAACACGCTTAACCTGTGTCACAAAGCATGGTCCTGCCTGGATAATCGTGCAGGATACTGCTTCGCGTTTATCATTGAATAAACGGGTTATGCCGATTTTCTTTCCAAGAATCGCACCCATATTGAATTAACTATTCTAATTCTTTAAGACTTAATTTCAACATCAACACCACTTGGAAGCTCAAGCTTCATCAACATATCAATGGTTCTGGATGTCGGGTTTATTATTTCGATCAACCTCTTGTGAGAGGAGAAGGAAAACTGCTCACGTGACTTCTTGTCAACATGCGGAGACCGGTTTACGGTATACACATGAGATTTTGTAGGCAGCGGTATTGGACCAAAGATGATAGCATCTGTCTGTTTGACTACATCAATAATCCTCAACGCCCACTTATCAACCAGACTATGGTCGTAAGACTTGAGCTTAATTCTGATCTTTTGCTGTACAGCCACTTGTCAACCCTGTTTCGTGTTATCAATAAAAAAAGGACGGGATTTTCGGCCCCGTCCCGAGACGCCATACAATCTATTATTCGATAATCTTTGTTACGGAACCTGCACCGACGGTACGACCGCCTTCACGGATTGCGAAACGCAGGCTCTCATCCATAGCGATAGGAGCAAGCAACTCGACATTCACTGAAAGGTTATCACCAGGCATGACCATCTCAACACCTTCAGGCAATGTTACAGATCCAGTTACATCGGTTGTACGGAAATAGAACTGTGGACGGTAACCATTGAAAAACGGTGTATGACGACCGCCCTCTTCCTTTTTAAGAATATAAACTTCAGCCTTGAACTTGGTATGCGGCTTGATGGTACCAGGTTTGGCAATAACCATACCACGCTCAAGCTCAGTCTTATCAACACCTCTGAGAAGAAGTCCGGCGTTATCACCTGCCTGACCCTCATCAAGAAGCTTCTGAAACATTTCTATACCGGTAACAACAGATTTACGAGTTGGTCTGATACCAACAATCTCGACCTCTTCATTGATCTTGATACGCCCTCTTTCGATTCTTCCAGTACCTACAGTACCACGACCTGAAATAGAGAACACATCTTCAACCGGCATCAGAAACGGCTTGTCAATATCGCGAACCGGCTCAGGGATAAATTCATCAACTGCATCCATAAGCTCCATAATAGCTTTCTCACCTTCAGGATCGCCTTCAAGAGCCTTAAGTGCAGAACCTTTGATGATCGGAATGTCGTCACCAGGGAAGTCGTATTGTGTCAGAAGCTCTCTGAGCTCAAGCTCAACAAGCTCAATGAGTTCAGGATCAGCAATGTCAACTTTATTTAGAAATACGACAAGAGCAGGAACGTTAACCTGACGGGCAAGCAGAATGTGCTCGCGAGTCTGAGGCATAGGACCATCGGTACCAGCTACAACAAGAATTGCGCCATCCATCTGGGCAGCACCGGTAATCATGTTTTTAATGTAGTCAGCGTGACCGGGACAGTCAATGTGTGCGTAGTGACGTTTTTTTGTCTGATATTCGACGTGAGCAGTTGAAATGGTAATACCGCGCTCTCTCTCTTCAGGAGCTTTATCGATACTTCCAAAGTCGCGCTGCAGCGCAAGACCCTGCTTGGCAAGAACTGAAGTAATTGCAGCAGTCAGGGTTGTCTTACCATGATCAACGTGACCAATGGTTCCTATATTGACATGGGGTTTATCCCTTTTGTAGGACTCTTTTGCCATAACTTATCTCCGTAACGGTTATCTTTTATTGATTGTAGTAGTTAAAACTGATAATCTGTTTCTCGCTTATTCCGAATCCTTGCTTACTCTCTTCTCCTGCAAAGCTTCCGCAATATTGCGAGGAACTTCGCGATAACAGTCGAACTCCATAGAATAATTTGCCCTTCCCTGACTCATCGAACGAAGATCAGTTGAATATCCGAACATCGCTGAAAGAGGAACCTTGGCATTGACAAACTGAGCTCCCGCCCTCTGACCCATTCCTTCAATATGACCGCGACGGCTTGAGAGATCACCCATAACATCACCAAGATACTCGTCAGGCGTTACGACCTCAACCTTCATGATCGGCTCAAGGAGAACAGGATCAGCTTTTTTAGCTGCTCCCTTAAACCCTATGGAACCGGCAATCTTGAAGGCCATTTCTGACGAGTCTACCTCGTGGTACTTGCCATCATACAGTGTGACTTTAATATCCTGCATTGGAAAGCCAGCCACAACACCACTTTTCATGGCCTGCTGTACACCGGCATTTACAGCCGGAATATATTCTCTCGGGATAACTCCCCCTTTAACAGCATCAACAAATTCATATCCCTTTCCTTCCTCAAGCGGCTCAACAGTAATATTAACCAGACCAAACTGACCTTTACCGCCTGACTGACGAACAAACTTACCTTCAAAATCAACTTTCTTTCTGATAGTCTCTCTATAAGCAACCTGCGGCTGCCCGACATTAGCTTCAACCTTAAACTCTCGTTTAAGCCGGTCAACTAAAATCTCAAGATGAAGTTCGCCCATACCCGCAATCAGAGTCTGACCGGTTTCATCATCAGTTTTCACCTTAAAAGTCGGATCCTCCTCAGCGAGCTTTGCAAGCGACATACCGAGCTTGTCTGAATCCGCTTTTGTTTTAGGCTCAATAGCGATTTCAATAACCGGTTCCGGAAAAATCATTTTCTCGAGAACAACCGGATTATTTTCATCACAGAGCGTATCACCGGTTCTTACATCTTTCAAACCCACAGCAGCTGCAATATCGCCGCAATAAACAAAATCTATATCCTCTCTTTTATTGGAATGCATCTGAAGGATACGACCAATACGCTCTTTCTTACCGGTCATGGTATTCAGTACATAACTGCCAGCCTTCAGGACACCGGAATAAACCCGGAAAAAGGTAAGCTTGCCGACAAAAGGATCAGTAGCAATTTTAAAGGCAAGAGCAGCGAAAGGCTCCTCGTCCCGCGGCTCGCGTGATATCGACTCTTCGGTACGAGGGTGGTGACCCTCAACCGCACCTACATCAACCGGAGAAGCAAGATACTCTACTACAGCATCAAGCATAAACTGGACACCCTTGTTTTTAAAGGATGAACCGCAAAGTACAGGAATAATAGTAACCTTAAGCGTTGCCTGACGCAACACATTTCTAACCTCTTCCTCAGTGATTTCCTCACCATTCAAATACTTCTCAAGAAGAGTGTCATCATGCTCGGATACAGCTTCGAGCATATTAATTCGCCATGTCCTTGCCTCGTTCTGAAGGTCATGAGGAATCTCAACCTCTTCATAGGTACTGCCATCTTCCTTATCATAAATAATACCCTTCATCCTGATAAGATCAACAAAGCCGGCAAAAATCTCACCCTCGCCGATCGGTATCTGCAGAGGAACCGGGTTCGCACCCAGCCTCTCCCTTATTGCCTTGACAGTGTAAAAAAAGTTTGCACCGGTCCTGTCCATCTTATTGACATATGCGATCCTCGGCACACCATATTTATTCGCCTGACGCCATACCGTCTCAGACTGAGGCTCCACTCCCCCGACAGCACAAAAAAGCGCAACTGCGCCATCAAGCACACGCAGTGAGCGCTCAACCTCAACAGTAAAATCGACATGACCAGGCGTATCTATAATATTAATCCTGTGATTAACACCTTTATAGTTACCAAACTTTGGCATCCAGAAACAAGTTGTTGCGGCAGACGTGATTGTAATACCACGCTCTTTTTCCTGATCCATCCAATCCATCGTCGCTCCGCCTTCATGCACCTCACCCATCCGGTGCAAACGACCAGTGTAATACAAAATCCTCTCTGTCGTCGTCGTCTTTCCGGCATCAATGTGAGCCATGATACCGATATTGCGTACTTTATCTAAATCAACCAGCCTTGCCATAACAAATTTTTTGACCTTTTATCCACCCTTTAACAACTACTCAGAACCTGAAATGCGCAAACGCCTTATTAGCATCAGCCATCCTATGTACCTCATCACGCTTTTTCACTGACGCACCCTGCTCGTTCGCAGCATCCATCAGCTCAGAAGCAAGCTTCTCAGCCATTGACTTCCCGCCACGTTTCGCTGCATACATCTTCAACCAGCGGAATGCAAGAGCACCTCTTCTTGAAGCCTTGACTTCCATAGGAATCTGGTACGTGGCGCCACCAACCCTCTTACTGCGAACCTCAACAACAGGCGCAATATGAGACATAGCCTTGCGGTAGACCTCCAAAGGATCTTCACCGCTCATTTTTTCAGCAATAATAGCAAAAGCGTCATAAACAATCTTTGTCGCAACAGCTTTCTTACCATCAAGCATTACAGCATTGATAAAACGGGCAACGCTTTCATCCCCGTAACGAAAATCAACACCTAGTCTTTTATAGCCACCTTTTTTCGGCATATTCTTCTATAAATTTATGATTGGACCTATCTGCCTTTACCCTTGACAGGAGCAGCTGCGCCAGCTTTAGGCTGCTTGGCCCCATATTTCGACCGACTCTGCTTACGATCAGCAACACCGGACGTATCCAGCGAGCCGCGTACAATATGATAACGCACACCAGGAAGATCCTTCACCCTGCCGCCTCTAATCAAAACGATAGAGTGCTCCTGAAGGTTATGACCCTCTCCAGGGATATATGCTGTTACTTCAATCTTGTTTGACAACCTTACACGCGCTACTTTCCGCAACGCCGAGTTAGGTTTTTTGGGGGTAGTCGTGTAAACACGAGTGCATACCCCGCGCTTTTGAGGACACTTATCAAGCGCCGGTGACGCTGTTTTTGTTACTTTTACACTTCTCCCGAGCCTGATGAGCTGCTGAATCGTCGGCATACTGAAACTCTCTTTCTATTTAAAAACCTCTGATTACAAAAGACGCAATCCTAAAAAATCCATAAGGACAACCAATGTAAGAGAATTATAAAAAAAAACAAAACCTAAATCATCATTTTTGTTCTCTTGAGAAATAATCTTAACTCCCCTTCTGAACCCCTGCATAGAGCGATCTCAATGCCCGTAAACACTTGCCATCAAACTTCTCTAATCGAAACAAAACCAATTTTGGAACAGAGGTCTTGATCAACAAATCATAAACCATATTATCGTCCGTGTTTGAAAAAATCAGCAGGTAAGCTTCATTTTGAAAAACGAGCCAAAGGAACTAACCTTGCAAATCAGGGAACGAATGTCCATAATTGCTTACTTAATATTTACAAACCATCCCTCTTGTCATTATACCCCAGACTTTTGGCGAAAACTGCCCTCCAACACACCCCCTGCAATAAGCAGAAGCGCAAGCACGAATGCGCCGAGCGATATCCTTGTGCCCGTTTCAAAACCGCTTCTGTCATAAAAGAAACGAACTTCCCTGCTCCCGGCCGGAACTACGACACCCCGAAGCAATCCGTTCACCTTTACCATTGAGGCATCACGACCATCAACTTTCACCTTCCATCGAAGTGGATAATAGATTTCACTGACAACAAGAAATGCCTCGCCTGGAGCTGAAACCTTCAGGATCATTGATTCTGGCTGCGCATCAAGCGATGTAACCGTTGCTGCTGCAAAAGATCGGCTTCCTGTCCAGAGAGATCCATCGACATAAGCCTCACCTGAAGCAGCAGGATCATCAAGAAGCCTGGCAAACAGGGCCTCCTCATTTTTCAAGCCTGTCACGCGTCCTGCGAACCATGCCCTCGGAGTAGATCCCTTAAGACTATAGACATAGACCTGTACCGGACCGTTTGCCAGCTGGAGTGAACCGGTCTTGACCAGTTCAAGTGAAGGATTCGCAACAGGTTCAGGAGTGATGACATAGCCGACATTGAGCATTCTGAGAATATTCAGACTGGCAAGATTTTCTGTTTTTGCAAGAAACTCTTCGTAACTTTTCAGTTTTGCAGGATGGTAACCGCCTGTCGACTCGATACCGAAAAGAGCAAACTTGTTTTCCGCAAAAAGCGGACCCGCAGGATAGATCCTGAACAACCCTTTCCTGGAAACCAGAAAACGGGTAATCTCATCATGGCGAAAAGCACGATTCACCACTCTGCTATCGGTAAATACAGGAGAGCGAAGGGATGCCGCGGATGGGTTAACTATCTGCACATCAAGCCAGATAATATCGCCAAGTGCGATACAAAGCAGCAGGATAACGGACAACTTCCTGGAAAGCATATTTTTCACAAGCATCCAGAGTACTCCGAACGAAAGAATCAAAACCAGTGCACCAACAAGGAAACTTTCTTTCAGGTTCTCCCACCTCACCTTATTTACCATAAAGGCAAGATTAAAACTCCCGACGGATGGATCAGGAAAGAGTGAACGGAAAAAGCCCTCAATGCCTTGCTCAAACACAAAAAAAAGAAGCAGCATTCCTGCAAGAGCAAGCCCCCCCCTATAAAGATGCTTTTTCAGTCGATCCGATTGGCACTGAAGCAATTCTTGAACTCCTGCGGAAGCAAAAAAAGCCAGAATAAGATAAACCATTATAAGCGCCATCGAAGGGACTCTGAACTTGCTGAACAATGGCGCTGCGTTGTAGAAAAGGTTAAACACAGGGCTGAAAAAACTCCCGAAGGACAACAGCAGGAACAGCAGCAATCCTGCAACAAAAAACAAGGTCATCGGTTCCTTCCTGCGTTGTGCGACCCCGCCAATGGCAAGCAGGAACACAACAATGCCTGTATAATGGGGAAAGTCAGTAAAAGGCATAAAACCCCAGTAGGTAACCCCACCGAAACCAAAGCTCCCCGGAACAAGAAAGGTCAGAAATTCCAACGGGTGCATAGACCACAGTGTTGCATAGTCCCATGAAGCACCGCTCCCCCCTGCAGCCATTCCTCTCACCGAGTAAGCGGCATACTGTGAGGCGGGCATGTAGATCGATGCCGACATGGCAACCCCACAGGCAAGCGCAACAATCAATAACAGCAATAAACGAAATACCCCGACACCGTAGGGGCCGCCCCCTCCAAAAAACAAACGCCGTGCAATGAAAAATAAAAGAAGCAGCACCATCAGCACCCAGGAATAGTATGCAATTTGTACATGAGACCGCTGCAGCTGAAACCCGACGACAAGAGCAAGAATGCCCGCATCAGTCAATCCGCCACGCTCAACAAACCGCATGGCCGCCCAGAGCATCCACGGTATGTAGGCCGCTGTCATGAGCTGACTGCCATGACCATGGACCAGCATGGCCGTCATATAGGGATTGAGCATGAAAACTGCCCCGCCGAAAACTGCAGCAAGTCTTGTCAGACGATACGACCGTAGAAAGAGAAATACTCCAAAACCGGCAAATGCCAGATGAAGCAGCTGCAGGAACATACCATCGAGATGCAAGAGGTTAAAAAACAGGTTGGGATAGTAAAGTCCACTGAGATAGCTGAATGCTTCCACTGTCGGCATACCTGAAAAAATCCATGGCTGCCAGAGAGGATAGTTCCCGGTAGCCTCGAAAAGCCGGTCAAGGGCAATCGTGGAGGCCAGAGGCACCAGAGTATCGGGTGCAACCAGTATATTCGACTGAAAAACAAGCGGGTAGAAAAGTAATACTGCCAGAACCGTATAGCCGGCAAAAACAATAAGAAACAACAGGATGGTTTTCTTCACAACGTTAACGCTTTGTTTCTTTATTAATAAACGGAATGAATTTAAAAATAATCTCTCTTTCCTCCTGCTCCAACTTCAGGAAGAGCATCAGCGCACTATAACTGCTGACCACAAGTAAAGCACCCACCATAAACCCGACAAATACCGGCAGACCGAGCAGCCATGGACGCGCAGCCATGAGAAGCATTGCCGAAAAAAGACCTGACACAATAGGTTTCCACAATGCTTTTCCGAAGGGATGAATCTTCAGGAGAATAAAAACCTCGACGAGCCGGACAGTTGAGAGCAAAAAAAAGACAAGCAGAGTAGCAAGTGCCGCACCATTTATACCCATTCTCGGAATTAAAAGCAAGTTCAAGGCTGCCTGCATACCAATGGAACCAAGAGCATTGTAAAGACTGAGCCGCGCATACCCTGTCATGGCCAACAGTGTCGAAGAGAGCCCGAATGAGACCTGCAGCAATGAAGCTGCTGTTAACAGAACAAGCGCATTACTTCCGGCAGTGAACCGGGTACCGAATACCCCGAGTACCGGTTCGGGAAGCAGCATAAAAAGAATAACCGGAGGAACAACAAGCCCGAGAATCCAGCGTGTCACCATTTTATAAATCCTTCCTATCTCAGCATTATCTCTGCCAGTATGCAGTGCAGCAATCATCGGTGCTGCAATACCGGCAAATGCCAGAAGCACTGCACGGATAAGACCTGCGGTTCTTGCTGCCGGATGATAAAGCCCGACCGTTGCAGTATCAGTAAGCATACCCAGCATCACAATATCAAGCCAGTGTGTCATCATACTCAACAGTGAGACCAGCATGAACGGCAATGCATAGACCATCATGCTCCTGTCAGGAGAGGCACGAACAATATCCATTGGATGAACGCCGCTGATTTTCGACAAGTAAGGACGAATCCAGAAAAATGCTATGGCGGCCGATATTCCAAAAGGAAAAAAAAGAGCGGCTTCCTGTCCAACCATGTAACGAAACAGCAGTGTTATAATGAGCAACAACAAGGGACTCACGACCTGGGTTGCAATAATTTTCGGTTGAAGCTTGTTGAAGCCCTGAATCGCATGCCCATAAAGCATGGTTGCCACATTGAATGGAATGGCAGCAGCATAGCAGCAGAGTGTAAGCTGCAGAAGTTTGCTGCCGTTAAGCAACGTGGCAATGTGACCTGAAAAGAGAAGCAGAAGAAGAGCTACAAAAAGAGAAAAGAAGATGCTCGTTTTTAGTGCCGAACCAATCACAGCCCTCTGACGGAGAGGATGGCAGCTGTTAACACTTACAAAGCGCAGTAACCCTGAATCAAGACCCGCTATGGCAAGAACTTCTGAAATCTGGATAACTGCGACAGCAAGTGCGTAGGTACCAAGAGCATCGGGGTCAAGCACTCTTGCAACAAGCAGGTTAAAGCCGAAGCGGGAGGCCTGACCAAAAAGAAATCCGGCAAAGGAAAAACCTGCCTGACCAGCAATAACACTATTGCGATTCAAAGATTGTGCTCCTGATAAGTGTTCTGCAGTTCCTGCACCATTGCAGCAGCAAGTGCATCCCAGCTATGTCGACGGGCAAAGTGCTGCCGCGCCTCAGTGCGCTTATCAGCAAGAGCTTGCGGTACCATGCGGACAAATGCGTCAGGCGAGGTAGCGACATGCACCACATCCTTCGCTCTCTCAACCGCACTGCAGTAGTTCATCGTTAGCACCGACACACCCGAAGCACAATATTCATAAAGTTTATTCGGATGAGATACCCCTTTCAGCTCATTACTGAGCAGCGGCATCAGTGCCAGATCGAAATGCTGTACCCAGGCTGGAAGTTCAGCGTAGTCAAGTTTCCCAACATAGAGCACATTGTGCATTGCATTAAGAATACCCTGCTTTCTCCACCACTCCCGTTCATAAGCCGGACCGATAAGGACTATAGAGTATTCAGGCCATGCACGGGCTGTGGCGGCTACAAGAGCTGTATCAAGCCAGTCCATGGCCCCTACATAACCGAGAATCGGCCTCTTCAACCCAGAGAGTCCTGCAGGTGCCTGGTGACATGGCGTAGAAAAATGACTGAACTCAACACCATTGCCAAGTGCAATACAACGCACACCGGACGGTACCCTAAGTCGGGCCGTCAACTCCGGGCTTACACTGAAAAGCAGCTGCACGCTTGAAAGATAGGTATCGAGATATCCCTTCAGCCATTCCGGACTTCCTGGAAAGGCAAGATGATCATCATTAGCATCATAAAAGCGGAAACGACAGGGCAATAACGCTGCAACCCGTCCCCAATAGACATTACTCAGTCCAATGATTCTTTCACTTGAAGCAAATCCGAGGAAAGCGACCCAGAAAAGCATCAGCACTATTCCAGGCAGCGAGACCAGCAAACGCAACAGCGAGTTATCGAGCAGACACCCGATCTTGAAAGGTACACTTTTTAAAAACGGCACGCTGACGACCCAGACTCGACCTCTTTTAACTGGAATCCAGTGATGACGACGCCCCAAAGCATAGGGTTCAATAAAAAGAATCCTCCAGTTTTCAGGAAAACGACGCAGAAGACGCTGTTTACGTGTAGAGAGAAAGTCCCACTGTATCTCAGAAAACCAGACAAGCCTGAAGGGAGCGCATGGCACTCTCTTATGGAGCGATAAGTTCATAAATCTGCACTTTTTCAAACACTGCCCGTAAAAGCGGTTTAAGTCCTGTAAGATAAAATAACAGTGGGCGGATACGAAACTCCTCGCTTCTGACAATACTGAAACCGGCACGGGTAAAAAGAGAGAGGGCCGATTGTCGACTCATCTCATGAAAATGCTCGGGGCTTGCAAGAAATAACGGCTTCCTGAGTGGCATCGACACATAAAGCCGGGCACTATGGCCTATCAGGAGGTGCTTGACCTCAAGCAATGCATGAAGGGGATTGTAAAGATGCTCAAGCACCTCAAAAGCTGTAACCACATCAAAAGATCCATCAAGCGATGCAAGGTCAAGATCAGCGGCAGTATTCTCAAACAAGCATCCGAAAAGCTGCTCCAGATATGCTGTCAAAGGCGTTCGGTTCCCCAGATCAAGCCCTTTGGCGGTATCAGTGGCTGAAACAGAAGAGCGTCTGATGAAGTCGATGGTCTTCCGCCACCGGATGCTGTGGGCAGGATCACTGAGATAGCGCTTGTCAATAACGGTTCTGAATGTACTCTGCATCCTTCACTCTCCCTGTTTTGTGCTTCCACTTGAAGACTTCACTCTCATCACCTCCACAAAACTGCCGGCAAGGCGCAGAGGAAACATGAACAAATATAACGCCATACCCGTCCATGCCCTATGTTTTCTGAGGAGACGAAACACGCCGACGTTTTTTTTTACCAGCTTCTTTAGCAGTTTCAAGAACGCATTGCCATGAAACGATGCCGATACCTTGTGCCACACCATTGAAGAGGGAACATATGCAATACTCAGACCCAAAGAACAAACCCGAAGAGAGAGATCAACATCTTCGGCATACATCCCGAATGTTTCATCAAAACCCCCGACTGCCTTAAAATCCCTGCATCGCATGGCAAGGCAGCATCCTGTAGCGTACCCCGTTGAGCCGGGACAATTGAATTCCGGAGCATCTTTTTTCCTGAGCCCGACATGGCTGATGAGTCCGGTAGACAGCCTGACCATGCCACCGCCATACCATAGAGTATCCGCACTTTCCCGATAGAATATTTTCGGCACTGCAATACCAGCCGATGTGTTCTCTTTCAGGGTTTCGACCAGCGGCACCCAAAAACCCGCATCTACAATGGTATCATTGTTCAGAAATATCACATACTCCGCATGCAGCTCCATAACTCTTCTGAACCCGGCATTGTTTCCTGCAGCATAACCACCATTGGAGGGTAAAAGAAGCAGCTCAATACCAGGAAAAGCGCCCCGGATAAGCTCTGCAGAAGCATCAGTCGATCCGTTATCGACAACAAGAACCCTGCATAAAGGCGACATGGCCCCGGCAAGTGAGTCAAGGCAGGCAAGAGTATCCTCTGCACCATTCCAGTTCAAAACCACAATCCAGGTCACAGGAGGCATGGTGTCACCTCATGGAAGCTTCAGCTTCAAGAAAAGGACCGGCAGCAGCAGCAAAAGAGTCCCAGGAATAATCCTTGCGAAAAGCCTCAATTGTTCTGTGCACCAGAGTGAGATTCTTCCTGCTGTCAAGAAATTCACCAACCGCCATAGCAATCCCTTCAGAAGAGCAATCACGGGCAACCCATCCGGTTTTGCCATGACACACCATTTCAGGGAGAGCACCTGCCGGAGTAACAATAACCGGTACTCCATAACCGTAAGCAAGCTGCACCACTCCCGACTGGGTTGCATTGCGATATGGAAGTGCGACAGCATCAGCGGCTTTAAAAAAAAGGGAGGTGCGCTCTCTGGAAACATACCCCGGATAAAGATCGACACTGCTCCCTATACCCAGTTGCCCAATCAGTAGTCTAAACTTCTCCGGAGCTTCAAAAAACTGTCCGGCAACAACAAGTCTGAGTGTCGGCTCCCTCTGTAAAATCGCCGGCATGGCATGAAGCAGCATATCAAGCCCTTTATAGGGTCGCACATACCCAAAAAAAAGCAGCACCGGACACTCTTCTTCAAGATGGAGAGCCCTGCGGGCATAATGCCTTGAAGGAATTTCAACTTCCGGTTCATATACCGGGTGAAAAAGCGACAGCACTGGAATTGCCGGCATAACAGCAGTCACCTCCTGAAAAACAGCCTTCGAAAGAGTCACAAACCCATCAGCAAAAGCTGCAAGCAGCCGACGCATGAAGGGGTCAAAAAAAAAGGATTCGTGGGAAGAAAGATTATGGAGCAAAACAACAATTTTGATACCGGTCAAACGTCGCAGCAGATAATAAAATGGGGCTAAAAATCCCGTCCAGTATGCTACAAGAAGGATATCCGGATGCAATAGCCTGATAGACCGGATCGTTCCAAACCAGGAAAAGGGGTTATAAAGAACCAATCGCACATCTGCCGCATGAGCACCTTCAACTTTAACGACACCCTTCGATATAAACCCAGGGTAGAGTGCCTTGAAGGCAACAGGAACAACATCATATCCCCCATCACGAAGAGCATCCCTTAAATGACCACTGAAGCGGGCAATACCGCCCTTAAGAGGAAAAAAGGGAGTGATGAATGCAATCCTCAACGGTTTCAATAACGCTCTTGGACAGTTTTCAAACTATTGTTCTCCAAACCCCTGTTCAAAAAACTCAACAAGCTGACGGGCCGCCTCATCAGCATCCTCGCCTTCAAGCTTGAGGGTCAACCGGGTTCCTTTAGGAGCGGCAAGGCTCATAACCCCGATAATTGACTTTGCGTTAATGACAACGCCCTGCATTTCGATATAAAAATCCGATTTAAATCGAGATGCAAGTTTGACGACTGATGCTGCTGGTCTGGTATGGAGCCCTGCCTTGTTCTTAACAATAACTTCCTTTACAATCACTTAAAAGCTCTTCCCGTTTGGTTGATTAACCCACTTGTCCCGAATGATTATTATATACTTGAGAGTGTTTTCACCATAGCAATCTCATCGCACGCCATAAGTTTAGGACAATGGGTGCAATCCCTCCAAATTTTCTGAGGAAAATACTCTTTCTGAATATCATTATAACCGAGGCGCCTGAAAAACGTACTGCTCAACGTCAACACAAAAACCTCACTGACACCTTCCTCCCGCAGAACCGACTCCGCCTTTTCAACCAGCAACCGTCCGATTCCCTTCATTTTATAACGGTTAAAGACCGCGAGTGAACGGATTTCAGCAAGCTTCAACGTATAGAATGCAATAGCGCAACACCCTATAACCTCGCCACAATATTCAGCGACAAAAAAATTACGAATATTTTCAACAATATTTTCATCGGAACGCTCCAGCATAATTCCCTGACGGGCATACTCAGCAGTAATGGCGGAAATTGCCGCAGCGTCAGCAAGACGCGCATACCTGACATAAAGTTCACTCTGCCGCATGTTTTATTCGATACCCTCTTCCAACGGTTCATCAGCCCTGATTCGAACCGACACCTCTTTCCAGAGTTCATCCTTGAGCTCCTTAAGGCCCTGACCGGAAACACTTGAAATCGGAAGCACCTTGACTCCTTCTTCCAAAACTGGAATCTCAAAATCCTCGGACGCAATATCCATTTTTGTAACAACCACTACCCGAGGCTTTTCAAGAAGCCCCTTATTGAATTTCTCAAGTTCTCCCAGAAGAGTTCTGTACTCTTCGGCAATATCAGGTGCATCAGCAGCAACCAGAACAGCAAGTATTTTAGTGCGCTCGATATGCCGGAGAAACTGCAGACCAAGCCCCTTTCCCTCAGCCGCGCCCTCAATTATTCCGGGAATATCTGCCATAACAAACGACTTGTACTCCTCATACCGTACAATACCAAGATTCGGCACCAGAGTGGTAAACGGATAATCAGCAATCTTTGGCTTCGCGGCACTGATCACAGAGATAAGCGTCGACTTGCCCGCATTCGGAAACCCGACCAGACCAACGTCAGCCATAAGCTTCAGTTCCATTTCAAGCGTCAGTTCTTCACCTTTCTGACCCGGCTCAGCATACCGGGGTGCCTGACGAACAGGGGTAGCGAAATGCTGATTTCCACGACCACCTTTTCCTCCCCTGGCAATTAGGATTTCCTGATCCTCACCGGTGAGATCAGCAATGATCTCCTGTGTTTCAGCATTTCTGACAATGGTTCCGCATGGTACATCTATAACCACATCTCCACCATCTTTTCCTGTTTTTCTGGCACCCTGTCCATGAACACCGCGAACTGCCACATACTTCTTTTTATACTTGAAATCCAAAAGAGTTGTCAGCTGCCTGTTGGTTCTCAGCCACACATGACCTCCTCGACCGCCATCACCGCCGTCAGGTCCCCCTTTGGGAACAAATTTTTCCCTGCGAAAACTTACACAACCCTTTCCACCGTCTCCTGCCTGAACAAAAATGGACGCACTATCAACAAACTTCACTCACACACCTGCCTTTTGAATAATCTTTCTCTTTAACTATTTTCATACACAACATCTAAACTTCTACGCCACATGACATCTGCCCATTCCGAAAAACCCACTATTGAAGAACTGATATCGAGACTTGAGGATATAACCCGGAACATTGAAAATCCCGAAACCGGCCTCGAAAACTCTATCGCACTCTATGAAGAGGGGCTTACCATCGCCGACAACTGTAAAAAACGACTCCTCGAAGCACGAAAAAAAATAGAGGTTATCAATCCGGAACTTGCAAAAACCTGGCCCGATACCCCGCGCATCAAAGACCTCTTCGACAGCGAACCCTGAAATCGGTCACACCTCAAGCCTCTTGAGAAGAACCTCGTTGACCATTTTCGGATTAGCTTTTCCTTTCATGCGACTCATGCACTGACCTACAAAAAAACCCAGCAACTGGCTCTTTCCGTTGCGATAAGCAGCAAGCTGACCAGGATTGGCCTCAAGAATTTCATCGACAACACTCTCAATCGCTCCACTGTCTGAAACCTGAGCAAGCCCTTCCCGTTCAACAATCTCTAATGCGGTAGCGCCATTCTCCTGCATAAGTTCGAAAACCTGTTTGGCAATGGTATTACTGATCATCCCATCACCAATGAGACGAACCAGCCCCCCAAGTCTGTCAGGTTCAATCGAAAACTCCGCAATATCAAGATACTTCTCTTTAAGAGTGCGCATCACCTCTCCCATCACCCAGTTAGAGGAAGCTTTTGTATCTCCCGACACCTTTACGGTCGCCTCAAAATAATCAGCGATCTCTCTCTCAACGGTAAGAACCCCTGCATCATAGACCGGTATGGCATACTCGGCTACAAAACGACTTGCACGAACTTCAGGAAATTCCGGAAGTTCACTCAGCATACGATCAAGCATCTCCTGATCAACAAGCACCGGAATCAAATCAGGATCAGGGAAATAACGATAATCATGCGCAAACTCCTTACCCCTCATCGAACGGGTCTCTCCCTTGTCTGCATCCCAAAGCCGGGTCTCCTGCACAATGACTCCACCACTTTCCAGAATTTCCTGATGGCGCCAAGCCTCATACTCAATGGCTTTTTCAACGTTCTTGAAAGAGTTCATATTCTTGATTTCGGTACGGGTACCATACTCCGTAGCCCCGACTGGACGCAGAGAAACGTTGGCATCACAACGCAAACTGCCCTCCTCCATATTTCCATCCGAAATACCAAGATATTTAACAATCTGCCGCACTTTCTGCAGATATGCCGACGCCTCCTTGGGAGTCCGCATATCAGGATAACTGACGATTTCAAGCAATGGCACACCGCTCCTGTTGAGATCAATGTAGGTCTCCTCACCGATATCATGAATCGACTTGCCAGCATCCTCCTCAATATGAATTCTGATCAGCCTGATAACCTTTTCTCCCTCTCCCGCATCGACGACGAGCACTCCTTCACTGCATATGGGCTCTTCAAACTGTGAAATCTGGTATCCTTTCGGCAGATCAGGATAAAAATAATTTTTCCGTGCAAGCACCGAACTGGATGCAATAGTACAGCCCATTGCAAGCCCAAGTTTCACTGCATCCTCCACCACGCGACGGTTAAGAACAGGCAGAGCTCCAGGAAGAGCAAGACATACCGGACAAACATTACTGTTAGCAGGTTTTCCGAACTGCGCAGAACAGCTGCAAAAAGCCTTGCTCGCCGTATTAAGCTGACAATGGACCTCAAGGCCCACAACTAATTCATACTTCATTGCAAAAATTAACGTTATTGAAAAACTCCGGCAGATGTATCCCGGAGTCTCTCCAGCTTATAAAAAAAACTCTCAGTACTCCCGATAGGAAAACTTCTGTCCACCCACCGTCGCTTCAGCCATAATACCTGCCTTCGGAAGCACAAAAACAGCTACACCATGAGAAAAATCAATAGTGGTAGCCGCCCCTGTATTAGCTACAATTCCCTCTACCTGGGCATTCAGCTCATAATTCCCTTGTTTGAAATTATCAAGCTCCTCCTTGTCCTTAAAAAATATGATTTCTGAAAAAGACTGACCACCAAGCTGAGGCCCGACATTGATCTGAGTAATAGTTGAGTGACCTATAAGATTATTAAGTTCATAAACATAACCATTACCATGACCCCCTCCGAGCATCATGAACCCGCCTTTGAAAACATCAGGAAAAACCACATAACCATAAGCTTTTTCAAAAAAACGATCAAGCGCCGGCGCATTCTTCCTGAAATATTCCACAGCCACCCTCGCATGATCACGTTCAGCAGGATCCCATCCGGCATGAGCAGTACCAAAAGCCATTACAGCAAGCATAAATGCAAGCACACCTGTTCTCATCATCTTCATCATTGACGCTAATGTTTTGTTTAATAAAATCACAGCATAGAAAACAATACAATGATATCCACCCAGCAATGTACAATTTTCACTCCAATAAATCACACCCCGCTCCACCTCTGCCACTCCATACGCAGATAATCACCCGAACAATCTCCATCTGCCATTCCGAACATCATTCTAAACGCAGATCCACTACCCTCCGGCTTCAAGCTCGCGCTTCAGTGCCTCGCGCTCGATTTCAAGACGGCGAATCTCGCGGTTTATTCTGTCGAGCTCTTCAGGGCTGCTGTCTATTTCCAGCCTCAGACGCGAAGAGGCCTCATCAATCAGATCGATAGCCTTGTCGGGCAGAAAACGGTCGGAAATATAGCGGTTCGACAGTTCGGCTGCGGCAACAATGGCGGCATCCTTGATGCGAACACCATGATGAATCTCGTACTTTTCCTTGAGACCACGCAGAATTGAAACGGTGTCATCCACACTCGGCTGATCGACTACCACAGTCTGAAAACGACGCTCAAGAGCAGCATCCTTTTCAATATGCTTACGATACTCGTCAAGGGTTGTTGCCCCGATACAGCGTAACTCTCCTCTGGCAAGCGCAGGCTTGAGAATATTAGCCGCATCCATAGAGCCTTCGGCAGAACCTGCACCAACAAGCAGGTGGATTTCATCAATAAACAGGATAATCTCACCATCCGAGGCCTGAACCTCACGCACAACAGCCTTCAGGCGCTCTTCAAACTCACCGCGAAACTTGGCACCTGCAACAAGCTGAGCTATGTCAAGAGCGGCAATCTGCTTGCTCTTCAGGTTTTCCGGTACATCACCGGCTACAATGCGTTGCGCGATTCCCTCGACAATAGCAGTCTTGCCGACCCCCGGTTCACCAATCAAGACTGGATTATTCTTCGTGCGCCGGCTCAGAATCTGAAGCACCCTGCGAATTTCCTCATCACGTCCGATAACCGGGTCGAGCTTGCCCTTCCTCGCCTGGTCATTCAGATTACGCGAATATTTTTTCAGCGAATTATAGGTTTCCTCAGCGCTCTGACTGGTGACACGCTGTGTTCCCCTTATAGTGGTAAGTACCTTGAGAATAGCTTCGCGGTTAATGCCCGCATCTTTCAGCATACGAGATACATTGATCCCCGCTTCACTCATGGCAATAAGCAGGTGCTCTGAGCTGATATAGTCATCTTTGAGCTTTTCAGCCTCCTTCAAGGCCACGTCAAAGACTTTGCCGAGATTCTGCGAAAGATATTGTCCCGTTGCGGACGCACCGGTCACTCTCGGTATTCTCTCTATTTCACGATCAAGCGCGGCAAGCAGGGTTTCTGCCGGAGCTTCAAGCTTCTGCGCTATCTGCACCGCAATACTGCTTTTATCTTCAAGCATAGCCAGAAGCAAATGTTCCGGCTCTATCTGCTGATGCTGCCGGCTACTGGCAAGCGTTGACGCTGCCTGTAATGCCTCCTGGGCTTTAACGGTAAATTTATTCGGATCAAACTGCATGGTTCTAATTGTTTTGGTTTTCGGTTCTTAACATAAAGGTATATTCCATTGGAAGAATATTCCATAAGCCATAGAAACTACTTACTGAACAACAATGTAAATGCAAAAAAAGTTAACACAGAACAACCAACTGAAGACGATACCTGAAAGAAAAAAAGGTTGCGACAATAATACTGCCGTAACCTTTAATAAAAACTGTTAAAAAAGGGTTTCCCCCCCTTCTGGCCTTACCCATCCGTTATCAGGAATGAGATGGATTTTCCTCTGGAGGTTTCGGCCAATTCTTTATAACAGAACTGACAATCTGCCGAAGAATCTGTGCACTGGTTGAAACCAGTTCCGCGCTTTTCTCCTGAATGTGCCGCTGTGTATCAATCTGATCCTTGAACAGCTCAACACTCGCAGGATCATAATTCCCCTGGCTGACATAAGCATCAATTACCGCTTCAGCTTCATCAAAAGGCATGTTAAAAACCCTCAAACCAAGCTTTGCTCTCTCCAGAGAGTCAAGAACTTTCAGACCAGTATTCTGCTGCTCCATAACATTTCTGTTTTACATCAAATAATAAAGGACCTCCACCACCTGATAATAACGTAAATATAACATTGTTTTTCAACAACTATCAGCACAAGTCATACCCCATGGATACGGAAGGGCAAACCCTTTACGGACGATTCCTTGCACCTCTTCCTGTCATGGTTTCAACCAGCAGGAAAAAAAGGCCTGCCGCAAGAAAATACTGAGCGAGAGGAACACGCTCAACAGGCTCCATCACCCAACGCGACGCTGCTGCAATGCGGTTAATCCTGTTGGATATTTCATTGTTCACGCTTTGATCCCCTTGACTGCGAAAATATAAACCACCCGCTTCATGAGCCAGCTTCTGCAGAGTTTCACCCCTGAAACTTGTCGTCACAGCTTTACCGCGTTCATCCATCTTGATTCCAGCCCCGTCCAGAGGAATAACAACGGGCGAGCTCATGCCCACTCCAACCACAAACAGATGAATCCCGTCTGTTTTCATCCTTTTCGCCTCAGCCTGAAAATCACCAGCATGATCCTCACCATCACTCAACAGCACAACAATTTTTTCTCCTTTTATACCAGATTCCGGGAGGTTTTCCATTTCCGCTTTCAGCAGTTTTCCGGACAGCTCAAGTGCGGGGCGAAATACTGTCCCCTGCTCCTCGATAAGATCGGGTGCGGCCATTCCAAGCAAAGCCTCGAACGCTTCCTGATCGGTCGTAAGAGGGCATTGCACGAGAGGAGCTGAAGCAAAAAGGAGAATAGCCCGTCTGCCACCCTTAACAGCACGACTGATGCTGAGAATTTCCTGTTTGGCCTGACCGAGACGATCTGGCAGCACATCCCTCGCTCTCATACTGCGGGATATATCGAGCAAAAAAACAATATCGGCACCTTTGCGCAATACCGGTCGGCCTCCACTGCAAAGCCTTGGGCCGCTCAAAGAGAAGAGCAGTAAAGCAATACCGCAGAACAGCATCACTTTCTTCAAAATGAGAACCCACAACCGTGAACCAGGCATCATGGTATCGGCCATAAGCGGACTGGCAACGGCCTCACGAGCCTGAAGCTGCCTGATAACACCATAGCCGAGAAGCACGACCAAAGGAATCAGAAGCAACAGGTAGCCAATATTTTCAGGCCATGCAAAACTCATACATATAATCCTGTCCTGTTGGCGTTTCGGTTACGCCGATTGCGATAAACAGTTAAAACCGCTACGGTATCCGTAGAAATCGAGTATTCGACAAAAGCATTTCAAGAAAGAGTAAGACGAGCACAATCGACAACAAGCTGGTGAACAGCCCTGAACGGCGTTCCATAATCGTCCCGGAAATCCTTTTTTTCTCCAGCCGGTCGATGGCTCTCATCGTTTCTTCAAATGCTGCAGGGTCATTAACGGCAAAATACCTCCCACCGGTGTTTCGGGCAATGCCTCGAAGCGATTCTTCATCCATCACAGTATGATTGCCTTTTTCCCCTGATACATCCACACGATTACCTGAGCTTATAACACCGGCGTTAATCGAATATATCCGGATCCCGTCCTGTACAGCAAACCCCGCTGCAGTTGCAGGACCGACCTCTCCTGTATTATTCTCTCCATCTGTAATAAGAATGATAGCCTTGTGCGATGACTCCGATGCCTTAAGCCTGTTGAGGGCAATCAGAATAGCGGTGCCAATGGCAGTTCCTTCGTCCTGTATAACCCTGGGAGAAAGCCGGTCGATCAGCATGGCAAGGACATCATGATCAAGCGTCAGCGGGCACTGGGTATATCCCTTTCCGCGAAACACGACAAGCCCGATCCTATCGTTCGACCGATGCAGGACAAAGTTACGGGCAACTTCCTTTGCAGCATCAAGACGGCTTTCGCCGGCAAAATCCTTCTGTAACATTGATTCTGAAATATCAAGCACCAGCATGACATCGATGCCCATGGCTTCGGCTTCAGTCTGACGGTAGAGCAGGTGAGGGCCGGTAAGTGCTATAACCGACAGAAACAGAGCGCTCCAACGCAGCCATTGAGGCATCAAGCGGAGCAAACGGCCAGCTGCAAACCCAGAGTCCCGCAACTGCTCAAGACCGGGGAAAAGAATTGCAGGACGTTTGCCCAGTCTCTCACGCCTCTCCCTGAACCACGCTGACATAAATAACACCGGCAACAGAAGCAGCCACCAAGGCTCCGCAAGCTCAAGGCCTGGTAGATGTGCAAACCACTCCTGCATAAGCAAATTATTTTACCTCAAAGATGCAAAATCCCCGGCTAAAATCCCACTTCGTTACCCTTTTGCATTAACTCACGCTGCTGACGAATAAGCGATTTTCAATACCCTGAATATTTTGACGACTAAACTTCATATCTTATTAAATATCATAGCGCATTGCCACTGTAAGAGCCAGCAGACCGATGCACACAAAGGTTGCCCCCTGAACCGCAGAACAGCACCCCGAATTCATTTGTCTCTCTAACAGCTGAAGAACTCCTGAAACGAATACTCTCGGAAAAAGCAAAACTGGAAGGCAAGAAGAAAACACGGATCAAGAAAAGCTGATATCAGCATGCCTTCTTCCCAAATACGATTTTACAAGAACACTTTTTTTTGCAAGAATACCAGATAAAAAACGTCAAAAACGAAGAGTAGAACTCTCCATTGTCGACTTTGAAGGATTGGAATCTTTAGACATAGACCTGAGTTACAAATTTCAAGGTATATTAGAGCACGATACCGTGGGCAAACCTTATATCATTCCTGTCAAGTACATGCTTAAAAAAAGTTTTATTCTTCTTCTTGTCGTTGTGGGATGCGCTCTCCCATTGTCTGCCATATACTCAAAAACAGTCGCACCTGTTAACACAGTTGTTACCCTCAAGCCCACTTCGGCTGAAGAGGAGGCATGCATCTATATCAGTCAAAATCTTCTGCAGAAACATTTTAGAAAAGTATCGCCCAACGACTCTCTTTCGCAGCAGATATTTAATCGATATCTCGACAATCTTGACCACAGTAAAAACTATTTTCTGGCAAGTGATATTGAAAGCCTGAGAAAAAGTTATGGAACTCGGATTGCTGCTGAACTTCTTGACGGCAAGGCAAATGCCGGATTTGCCATCTATAACCTGTTCCTGAAGCGGGCAAAAGAGAAAATGCTGTTTATGAGGACTGCCGTGGATACTGTTCACTTGAACTTTTCAACACCCGAAACGCTCGACCTTGACCGAAAGGCTGATCCATGGCCTGCAGACAGACGGCAACTCCTTGATCTTTGGAAAAAAGAGCTGAAGTACCAGTGGCTTAACCTCACCTACTCAGGTGAAAAAAACAAGAGCGTTCGCAGCGCCCTTGCAAAAAGCTTTACAAACAGGCTCACCCTTCTGAACCACCAGAAGCCAAGCGATGCTTTTCAAGCATACACCTATGCTGTGACAACATCATTCGACCCTCATACCAGCTATTTTTCTCCCGATGAGTACGAAAATTTTCAGATAGACATGAGCCGATCTCTTGAGGGAATCGGAGCCAAACTGCAGACCGAAAGTGAATACACCGTTATTAATGAGGTTATCCCAGGAGGACCTGCTTTTAACAGCAATCAGCTGAAAAAAGGCGACAAAATAGTTGGCGTTGGTCAGGGAAAGGTTGCTGAAATTGTAGATGTCGTGGGCTGGCGAATCAATGATGTCGTCAAACTCATCCGTGGGAAAAAAGGCACCATTGTTCGTCTGAAAATTCTCCCTGCGAACCAGGCCGGCAGAGGCCCGGCAAAAACAATTCAACTCTTGCGAGACAAGGTTGATCTGGTAGAACAGGCGGCAAAGAAAAGCATTATCCAATCGGGTGGTAAGAAAATCGGTGTTATTACCATACCTTCCTTTTATCTTGATTTCGATGGTCAGCAAAAAAACACCAGCAATTATGCCAGCACAAGCCGTGATGTAAACCGAATACTGAATGAATTGAATGCTGAGCATGTTGACGGTATCGTTATCGATGTTCGCAACAATGGCGGCGGTTCTCTTGAAGAGGCGGTGAGCGTTACCGGGCTGTTTATCCCAAGCGGTCCTGTTGTGCAGATCAGCAATGCTAAAGGCGTCAATTCAGTGCTTAACGACGAAGACAATCGGCAGCAATATCGCGGACCTCTCGCCGTGCTTGTCAACCGTTACAGCGCCTCTGCTTCAGAAATTTTTGCTGCGGCAATTCAGGATTATGGTCGAGGTGTTATCATTGGCGAAAGAACGTTTGGAAAGGGTACGGTGCAAACGATCACAAAGCTTGCACGACCGATTACTTTTTTTGAAAAGTCGCCTGACCTTGGAGAAATAAAGCTCACGATAGCAAAGTTTTACAGGATAACTGGAGAGAGCACCCAGCATAAAGGGGTTGAGCCTGATATTACTATGCCATCCATGATCGACACTGCCACTATTGGCGAGGATACCTATACCAGCAGTCTCCCTTGGAGTACAATCACGCGGGCATTGTACAAGCCGACAGGAGAAATAAGCCCTGAAAAAATCGGTGTTCTCCGTCAAAAAGAGATTGAGCGATCAGCCAACAGCGCCTTATATCAAACCTATCTGCATGACCGGAATACTCTTGACCATATCCGTAAAAATAAATCGGTATCGCTTCAGGACAAAGCTTTCAAAGCAGAGATAGAAACAATAAAGAAGATCGAGAAGCAGTGGATTCAGGAACCGGATGGAGTGAAAGAGTTGACCAGGGATGTGCTGCTCAACGAGGCTGCCGGTGTTGTGTCTGATTTATCAAAAGGAGCTTGAAAGACAAAAACTTGCATCAAGCGAAATTTTTTTTAAAATTGAAGAAATTATAGCCATCTAATTTGAACGGAGAAATGCGATGTTTGGACAAATGGATTTGATACTGATTGGAGGGGTTGCCCTGTTATTGTTCGGGCCGAAAAAAATCCCTGATCTGATGAAAGGACTTGGAAAAGGATTGAGTGAGTTTAAAAAAGCACAGAATGAATTCGAAAGCGAAATCAAAAACGTTGTGGATGCCCCCGAGGCAAAAGCAACCAACAAAGAATAAGGGGGTTCAGCCTTCAGCAATCCTGTTCGATAGTATCATCTTTGCACCGATCATCCTCTGATCATACACGTTGTTTTCAAATCATTGGCATCCTTGACTGGAGCCATGCTTTATTCCCGATGAATGAAGAAAGGTTGCTATGAGTATCAACTAAACCAAACGAATAAAAACTATGAACAAAAAGTTAATTACCGGCTTTATTCTGTCTCTTGCATTGACATGCATCTGTGGAAACCTCTCTTTTGCCGAAGATAAACAGACAGCAGATACCAAGACAGTTGTTACAACCGAAGCGAAAGCTGATGCGCCTGCTGCTGAAAAAAATGAGACTAAAACAGATGAGTGCTGCACTATGGGCGAACTGAAGCCTTTATAAAGAAAAAAAACCAACGCTGCCGCGAAAGCATGTCGCGGCAAACTGGCAGGTTTTAATACCCGAAAACCTCTTTAAGCGTTAATTCCCTGACCGTACCATATTTTTTAAGGGTGTCCATATCAAGATTGCTTTTTTTGCCAAGGACAAGCATGACCTGTTTTTTGTCGTGGAAATGTTTTCTGTGAAAGGTTGCGATATCGTCCAGACTCATTGCAGGAACGTTGCGATAAATGTCTTTCCTGATATCATGATGGTGTCCAAGCCTGAGTGCTTCTTCATAATTGAGCAAGATCTCTGTTCTTGTCAGGCGATTCGTTGATTTATCCTGCAGAATGCTTTTTTTGGCCGAAGCAAAAAGTTTTGTCGATTTCGGCATATCGTTCATCAACTTTCTCATTCCCTCCAATGCCTCGGGAAGCTTGTCAGACTGAGTTCCGATATAGCTGACAATATAGTTCGGCTTTCCTTTCTCTTTCGGAGCCTTGTAGCCTGAAAAAACTGAATACGCAAGAGCTTTTGCCTCCCTCAGCTCCTGAAACACAACCGAAGACATCCCACCGCCGTAATACTCATTGAAAAGAGTTACAATCGGTGCCATGGAAGGGTTGTAGATATCATCCTTTGTCAGCATCATAACCTCAGCCTGTGTCATATCATAATCCACAACGTAGACAAGATTATCAGGCTGTTCAAGTTCGTGAAAAGAGTCGGATGCTGGAGGATTTTTGAACGATTGCGGATAATGACGTACCGAACGCAGCTCGCTGAGTAGTTCTGCAGAGGATGCCGGACCATAGTAGAGAACTCTGTGGCGATATTGCAGAAGGTTACGAACCTCATCGAGCAGTTCTGGAGAGGTCACTTTTTCAAGCTCCTCATTGCTGAGCACGTTGGTGAATGGAGAGATCGGGCCATATTTGCCATAATTGATCAAACCCTCGAAAAGAATCTTGTTTTTCGACAGCTTGTCATCGCTCCTTTCTTTCAAGACACCGGCCTTAAGTTTTGCAAGAGCTTCTTCGTCAGGCTTTGCGTCGACCAGAAGATTTTCAAGCAGCCTTATTGCCGCAGGAGCGTTTTTTCCGAGTCCGGTAAGCCCCAAAGAAACATTATGCTCAGAAGATGCAACCGAAAAGCTCACACCAATTTTATAAAGCTCCTTGCTGAACTCTGCGTTTGAAACTTTTGATGTACCAAGATAGGAAAGATAACGGAGAGCGAGATCGAGCTTCCTGCTGTTGTTATTGCCGATATCAAACACGTAATAGAGCGAAAAAAGCTCGTCTTCACGGTTTTGCAGATAGTGCAGTTTTATCGATGGATTAACTTCCAGAAAGGTGATATCCTTCTTGTAGTCAACAAAAGCAGGTTCTAGTTTGTTGGATTTCAAGGCAAGTACTTTTTCAGCAAAGGGTGATGAGGCATCCCTGTTCACCTTCAGCGGTGTAATCGGAGGTTTCTGAATTTTAGCTTCGCTTACAGCCTTGCCATTTTCCTTGTAGACAGCGACATAATTTGAGCCATAATGTTGCCGGGCAAAGGCAACAAGATCATTCTTTGTAATTTTCTGAAGCCGTTCAAACTGGCTGACGTGATGCGACCACTCCATACCCGATGTATATGCACTGACATACGTATCGACTCGTCCATGACTGATTTCATAAAGTCTCTGCTGATCAATTTTCATATCATTGATTGCCGCGCCCATCAGCCAGTCGGGAAAGCTCCCCTCTTTAAGCAGTTCAAGCTGTTCGAGAAGCAGCGTTCTGACCTGGTCAAGACTTTGACCTTTCCTCGGTTTTGCGGAAAGAAGATGTACTGTGTAGTCTTTCATCGCTGCCAGCGATGAGCTGCTTTCAAGCACCTTCTGCTGTTGATTCAGGTTGAGATCAATCAGACCTGCAGTTTTATTATATAACACTCTGTCAATAAACACCAGATAATCGGCGTCCGGGCTGTTGATGCCGTTAAAGCGATATCCGATAACAAGTTCTTCAGCTTCAGGCCCCGTAACCTTGATAACCAATGGCTTTGTGATCGGCTCTTCCTCTGCCGGAGTGAATACAGGAACTACTTTTGGCTTGAGAAGTGAAAATTTTTCATCAATCAGCTTTATCGCGGCATCCGGATCGAAATCACCGGCGATACAGAGAGCCATGTTGTTCGGTACATAATAGGTGTGGTAATAGTCGATGACATTTTTTATCGATGGGTTTTTAAGATGCTCTGCCTTACCGATAGTAGTCTGTGTCCCGTATGTATGTTTTTTGAATAATCCGGCAAACAGGCTTTCCCATATTTTAGTCTGGTCACTGTCCATGTTTCGGTTTTTCTCTTCATAGACCGTTTCAAGTTCGGTATGAAAAAGCCTCATGACCGGATTGCGGAACCGCTCAGCTTCGATAGTAAGCCATTGTTCGATCTTGTTTGCAGGAATGTCATTGACAAAGACAGTCTGCTCTGTCCATGTATAGGCATTGGTACCCTGAGCTCCTATAGAGTTCAGAAGCTTGTCGTACTCATTAGGAACAGCAAATCGTGCAGCAACATTGGAAATGCTGTCAATATCCTTGTAGATAGCCGCTCTTTTCTGGCTGTCAGAGGTCAACCGGTACTTCTCATAGAGCGCGGTAATTTTATCGAGTTCGACCCGTTCTTTTTCATAGTCAAGAGATCCTAATGCATCAGTACCCTTGAAAAGCATATGTTCCAGATAGTGTGCAAGTCCGGTTGTCTCTGCAGGATCATTTTTACTGCCTGCCCGGACGGCTATTGAAGTATAGATTCTCGGTTTGTCTTTATATGGACTCATGTAAACTGTCAGTCCATTGTTGAGCGTATAAATTCTTGTATGTAGGGAGTCTCCAGGAACCGAGGTATATGGATAGTGCGAAACTTCGTTCTTCATGGAAGTGCAGGATAATAACTGCAAAAAAAATATCCCGATAATAACCATCGTGATATGGCTGTTCCTGCATAGTGGAAAATTTTTCAGCATAAAAACGGGGAATGTATAGATGATTTTACTCTTCGGAGGTATTTGGGATACGTGCAGAACGGATAACCTCTTCTGCCTTGCGCAGTGACTGGCGGGACTCCTCAGCATCCGGTCGACTATCGGCAAATTTTACAAGATCAGCCTGAGCGAGAAGATTCATAATACTTTCAAACCCGGCAACACCAAGCTTTTTCAGATCACGCTCAATCTCCTGCGTCACCGCCTCAAGCGCCCTGATGCGGTAATGCTTTTCAAGAAAGGTGCGCATGATATTGCTAAGCTCTTCATAACATTCAGGTGGCGGCATTCCGGCTGACAGCCTAGAGCCAAGCTTGCGAAGCTTTCTCTGGGCAACCTGGCCGGGATCAACCTTTTCAGCGCTCGTTCGCACTGAACGCTTCAAAAGAAAAAGCAGCAGCAGCACAATTCCGGCAATGCCAAACACCCCAAGAACAAGAGGCAACACTAAAAAAAGGGGAATCAATGGCTTCAACGGTGGTTTGATCGGCCGGAGTTCCCTCATTGTAGAATCAGTAAGCGCACGCACAAATACAGCACTTGATGGTTTGCAGACCTCCCTGTTTATGACCTTTCCATCACTGTTTCGAAGAACCACGGTAAACGGAGGAATGGGTTGCCGGCCACTGCCGAAATTTGCCAACTCAAACACAAAACGCTCCTGCCGGGTACCCGGCATTACCAGAGCTGACGATTGTTTGCGGTTGATCAGCTCAAACGGCAGCACAGACAGGCTGTCAATTCCTTCAAGTGCGACAACGTCATCAACCGAGTGGCGCACACCAATAGTGCAATGGATACGATCGCCGACAAGAACAGTGTCGGGAGTAACTGCAACTGTTATCGCGGAAACAGCAGTCGTGGCCTCGGCAGGAAATGCGGACGCCATAACCATCGGAAGCGCAGCAAGCAGCACAACAAGAAGCCACTTGAACGTACCGGATGCAAACCCTTCAGACCTTCCGTTCACGATACCGGAAAAAAGAGTTCAGATCGCCGATAAAGGATCGGTCGGTATCGAGAAAAACCGTATCTATGCGCATACGACGGAGACGCTGCCGAAGCTCTTCATGCTGCCTGGTCTGCTCCTGCCGGTAGCGGGCAACTTCGCGGCGACTGCCTGCATCCACCGTAAGACGTAACCCGGTTTCGGGTTCTTCAAGGTCAAGCAGGGCACTCAGGGGGAGTGCTTTGTCGAGGGGATCACTGATATGCACCAGTATAAAATCGTGGCGGGAATTAAGTTGCTTCATACCTTTTTCATAGTCACTTGCCACTAGATCAGTTATTAAAAAAATGATCGATTGCCTTCTGAGAGTATAGCGGATAAAGGAGAGTGCCGGATTGATATCAGTCTTGCGGTTTTTTGGTTTCAACCTGAAAAGCTCTTCAAGAATGACCAGTACATGATCCCGCCCTTTTCGGGGAGCGATAAAAGTTTCAACCTGATCAGTAAAAACAAGAAGCCCAACCTTGTCATTATTCTGGATGGCACTGAAGGCAAGCACTGCGCTTACTTCAAGTGCAAGCTCTTTTTTGCGGTGCTGTCTGCTGCCGAAAAGCATGGAAGCAGAACCATCAACCACAAGCAGTAGAGTCCTTTCTCGCTCCTCGGTAAAAAGCTTGACATACAATTCATACTTGCGGGCAGAAGTATTCCAGTCTATCGCACGGACATCATCACCGTACTGATACTCCCTGACATTGCTGAACTCGATCCCTTTCCCTTTAAACGAAGAGTGGTACTCACCACTGAACTGCTCACTGGCCATGCGTTTCGATCGAATTTCAACGCGTCTTATGATTTTCTGAAGCTCTTTAAGATTCTCTTTATTCCTTTCCATGAATAACTCCACTCATTGTTCTGCCTTCTACAGTTCATTCAGAGGTTCCCCTGCACCACACCGTAAAATCGGTATCAGGGAACCTGAACGTGCTGAAGAATCTGGCGGATAATATCATCAGGCTTTATGTTGTCAGCCTCAGCTTCATATCCCGGTCTGATACGATGCCGGAGGGTATCGTAGGCTATGGCCTTCACATCTTCAGGAGTTATGTACGGCCGATGCTGCAGAAAGGCATGAGCCTTGGATGCAAGAAGAAGAAAAATTGAGGCCCTTGGAGAGGCTCCGTACTCAATCATTGCTTCCAGGGAGGCTATACCGTACTGTGCAGGTTTTCTGCTTGCAACAACAAGATCAACAATGTAACGCTGCACTCTCGGATCTACATAAATCAGATCAATCAATGCTCTTGCCCTGGCAATGTCATCAGGCTGCACAACCGGAATTATTGGTGCCGCGATCGCATTAGTGGCAGATTGCAGCATGATATCAAGCTCCTCGTCATAAGATGGATAATCGACCAGAACCTTCATCATAAACCGGTCCACCTGAGCTTCCGGCAAAACATAGGTTCCTTCATGCTCGATGGGATTCTGTGTCGCCAGAACTAAAAACGGCTCCTGCAGGGGAAAAGTCTTGGTGCCGATGGTGACCTGGCGCTCCTGCATAGCTTCAAGCAACGCAGACTGTACCTTGGCCGGCGAACGGTTGATTTCATCAGCAAGGATGACATTCGCAAAAACCGGACCTTTGCGGGGATAGAACTCCAGATCTTTTGGATTGTAGATCATCGTCCCGATAAGATCGGCAGGCAGCATATCGGGGGTAAACTGTATGCGCTGAAACTTCAGATTCATGGCTGCAGCAAACGTCCTGATGATAAGCGTTTTTGCCAGTCCAGGTACACCCTCAAGCAGTACATGACCATTAACCAGCATAGCAATGAAGATCCTTCTGATCACGTCATGCTGGCCAATAACCCGACGTGACAGCTGTTCCTCCGCCTTTTCAATAAAACGGGAGGCTTCCGTTATCCGCGTTCCCAGTTCTTCAAGTTCGACTGCATGTTTCATTGCGCCTCCTGATCTTAAGCCTGTTAAGTAACATCTTTTTTGCTCATCCTCCTGCTGCAATAACATTACAGTTTTTTATACAGACCATTAAACCCGTAAACCAGCATAATAAGACCTCCAATCAGAGCCGACCATGAATAGATATCGGGAATAAAAAGAATACTGTTAAGGATACCGAAATCGGGCGCAAGAAGAAGAATCAAGTCTGCACCAACGAGAATCACAAGAACATGAAAAACGCTTACCTTGACGTTAGGTTTGCTATTATTGCCCGGTTTGTTAGCTTTGCCCATAGCTCTTTACAAAAATTATATCATGAATATTCTAGGCATAGAAACCAGCTGTGACGAAACATCAGCGGCTGTACTCAGTAACGGTCGGGTACTGTCAAATGTTGTCAGTTCACAACGCTGCCACTCAGCCTTTGGTGGCGTAGTGCCGGAACTGGCTTCGAGAGAACACGAACGGCTTATTGTTTCCATTACGGATTCTGCCGTAACTGAAGCCAATATAACTAAAAATGAACTTGATGTCATAGCAGCTACTGCCGGGCCAGGTCTCATCGGTGCCGTCATGGTGGGTCTTTGTTTCGCTCAAGGCATGGCCTATGCACTCGGAGTTCCTTTTGTACCGGTCAATCATATTGAGGCTCATATATTTTCGCCTTTTATCAATGAAGGCGACTCACATCACGCTCCTGAGGAATCATTTGTGTCTCTGACGGTTTCCGGAGGACATACTTTGCTGGCAGTTGTTGCTCAAGATCTTTCCTACCAGGTTATTGGCCGGACGCTTGATGATGCCGCTGGAGAGGCTTTCGACAAAACTGGAAAGATGCTCGGTCTCCCCTATCCGGCAGGACCGGTCATCGATAAGCTTGCAGAAAAAGGAGATCCGGCTTTTCATAAATTTCCCCGCGCGCTTACTTCGCAATCAAAGACAAGCAAAAGCTATCTGAGCAATTTTGATTTCAGCTTTTCCGGGCTGAAAACTTCTGTACTCACCTGGCTTCAAAAGCAGACTCCAGAGTTTATAGAGCTCCATCTGCCCGATATTGCCGCATCTATCCAATGGGCCATCGTCAGTGTGCTGGTTGAAAAAACCATCGGGGCCGCCAGAAACCATGGCATAAAAAACGTTTCAATTGCAGGAGGAGTCAGCGCCAACTCTGCTCTCAGAAAAGCCATGAAAGATGCATGCGATAAGGATGGCATCACCCTGCATATTCCCCCTGCTGTATACTCTACCGATAATGCCGCCATGATTGCCACTCTTGCCGGGGTCAAACTGTCGCGAGGCATGAGAGCAGAGCATTGCTACAATGTAGCACCTTACGCAAGCTTTGCCGCTGGAGCACACAGCAAGGCAGGATTGAAATAGTTCAATAAATACATTACATTGCTGATCATCAAAAAAAGCTCTGACGATTTTTATTTAAATATCACAACGCTCCTATGCACAATCATATACTCTCTCTGTTTCTCTTTGCATCTCCTGCTGGAGGCCAGATGCCGAACCAGCTTATTCAGCTTGTCCCGCTTGTCCTTATCTTTATTGTCTTTTACTTTTTTATGATCCGTCCGCAGCAAAAAAAACAGAAGGATAGAGAAAAAGTACTCGACAGCTTGAAAAGAGGCGACAAAATTGTCACCATAGGCGGTGTTCACGGTACTGTTGCCGGAATCGACACCGATAAAAAAACTGTTCTTGTACAGGTATCTGATACAACAAAAATCAAATTTGACCGCACAGCTATTGCCAATATTGATAAACAGGAATCAGGGGATAAACTCACGACCAAGGAGTGACAAGTATAATGCAGCCAAGACCAGCTAAATTAGTATTAGAAAACGGATCCGTCTATAACGGGACAGCATTCGGGCATATTGGTGAAGCAAGCGGTGAAGTTGTATTCAATACATCTCACACCGGATATCAGGAAATTCTTACAGACCCTTCTTATGCCGGTCAAATGGTATTGATGACCTATCCGCTGATAGGAAATTACGGGATCAATCCTGCCGATAATGAATCAAAAAAAATATGGGCTTCGGCCTTTATTGTTCGTGAAGTTTCGCGAATCTACAGTAACTACGAAGCGACACAGACGCTTGACGCATGCCTTAAGGATGCTGGCGTCATGGGGCTTGCCGGTATCGATACCCGTAAACTTGTACGGGAGATCCGCGAAAAAGGTGCAATGAGAGGCATTATTTCTGCTTTTGATGCAAACAATGACAGTCTGCAGGCGAAAGCCAGGAAGGTACCTGAAATGAGTGGCAGTGATCTGGTTAAAACCGTTACCGTCAGAGAAAATTATACTCTGGAAAGAGACAATGCCCGTTTTCATGTCGCAGCGTTCGATTATGGCATCAAAACCAATATTTTGCGGATGTTGCAGGAATCCGGATGCCAGGTTACGGTGCTGAATGCAGAAACCACAGCCGAAGAGGTTATTAAGCTCAACCCTGACGGTGTCTTTCTGTCAAACGGCCCGGGTGATCCTTCAGCGGTAGGGTATGCCATCGAAACCATCAGAAAACTTACAGAGTACAACCGAACAACAAGGCAACTCCCCATCTTCGGCATCTGCCTTGGTCACCAGCTTCTCTCGCTGGCTTTAGGTGCCGAAACCTACAAGTTGAAATTCGGCCACCACGGAAGCAATCATCCAGTAAAAAACCTTACCAGCAGGCAGATAGAAATAACATCACAGAACCACGGCTTTGCGGTTACGATGGAGTCTCTCCCGGAATATCTTGAAATGACTCACCTTAACCTCTACGACAATACAGTTGAAGGTGTCAGGCACAAGGAGCTGCCTTGCTTTTCAGTACAGTACCATCCGGAAGCCGCACCGGGACCGCACGACTCGCACTACCTGTTTGAACAGTTCACTGCGCTTATGGATCAGGCGAAAAACTAATTTTAACAGTATCTCTTTAATTTATTCAAACCACTTTCTGAAGAGATGAAAAAAAGATTATTTACACCAGGACCAACCCCTGTGCCCGAAAATGTCATGCTTCGCATGGCAGCCCCGATTATCCACCACAGGAACCCCGAATTCATGGAGATTTTGACACGGGTTCATGAGGATCTCAAGTATCTTTTCAGAACGACACAGCCGGTTGTAGTCCTCAGCTGCTCAGGAACCGGCGGTATGGAAGCCTCCGTTTCCAGCATTTTCAAACAAGGCGACAAGGTCATCACCATCAACGCAGGCAAGTTCGGTGAACGGTGGGGAGAGCTTGTACGAACCTTCACGGGGAACTGTGTTGAAGAAAAGGTTACCTGGGGCAGTGCCATTCAACCTGAGCGATTGTTAGAGCTGCTCAATGAGCATCCTGACGCCAAGGGTGTCTGTCTGACCCATTCGGAAACATCAACCGGTACCGCTGCCGATATCCAGACTCTCAGTGCTCTTATTCGTGAACACTCCGAGGCTCTTGTACTTGTAGACGGCATTACTGCGGTTGGAGCTCACGAGTTCCATTTTGATGACTGGGGCGTCGATATCTGCATTACCGGTTCCCAGAAAGGTCTTATGATGCCTCCAGGGCTTGCACTGGTTGCCATTTCCGAAAGAGCGCAGGATATTATTAATGGCCAGAGCGGCAAAACTCAGTACTACCTGAGTCTTAAAAAAGCCTTGAAAGCCCATTCAGGTGACGATACACCTTTCACTCCGGCAGTTTCTCTGGTTATCGGCCTTGACGAAGCCCTGCAAATGATAAAGGATGAAGGTATTGAAAATATCTGGAAACGTCACGAAAGTCTGGCCAGTGCCTGCCGCCAGGGATGCAACGCACTTGGCATGAAGCTGTTCAGCAACTCCCCTTCATTTGCCGTTACTCCGGTGTGGCTTCCCGAAGGCGTTAAATGGTCAGCATTCAATAAAGCACTGAAGATCAACAACGGCATCACGGTTGCCGCCGGTCAGGATGAGTATAAAGACAAGATTTTCCGTATTGCTCATCTCGGATACTACGATGAACTTGACATGCTGACTGTCATCGGAGGCCTGGAAAGGGCGTTGAAGGAGATAAACTTCGATTTTGAAGTTGGAGTCGGAGTCAGCGCCGTGCAGAAAGCATTTCTTGGGAACTGAATCTGAAGCAGGTGTACACATTGCAATAGCCGCCCTTCGGGGCGGTTTTTTTATGCACCTTGAGCTCTCTTTTTCAACAGCCTCTTTTCTTTTTCAGACTTTGAATGCAGGTTCCTATCTTTGTAACAAAGCGTTTTCGTTATGATAAAATTACCCGCACTTCTGCTCGTTATCACATTAATCTCTTCCATCCAGGAGATGCTGCGGGACTATCGACTACAATTGCAGGCTAATACCCTGTATGAAAAACATGACTACAGCAGAGCGGAATTGACATTTCGACAACTGTTAAGCACCCTCCCTGAAGGGGAAAAAACAAGATCAACCACTTTCAATCTTGCCTGTACCCTTTACATGCAAGGCAAATATGCTGAAGCCACTGCCATGTTTGCCCACAAACCAAAAAAGGCAGGTGAACACCATGAAATAGAAATAAAATCTCTTTACAACGAAGGGAACTCACTCGCCATGAACGGTATCGAAACTACCGTGAAATCCCGCAAAATTGCGCTTTTCCGATACTCACTCGATCGCCTCAAATCAGTTCTGCTGAACAACCCGGATGACGGCGATGCAAAAATCAATTACGAAATTGTTCGACGTTACCTTCATGAACTTGAGGCACCAAAACTCTCATCTTCATCAAGAAAAGAAAACCACAGCAATACACAGCCAAAATCCGGCATCAGTCAGGATATGGCTAAACGTTTGCTGGAGCATGCACAACAGGATGAATCCTCACTGATGAGGCAGCTTCATCCAAATAAATCAACAGCGGCAAAAAGCGGCAGCAGCAACAGGGACTGGTAGAGCATGCATTCATCAAAAAAAGTGCTGCTGGTTTTTCTGCCATCGGAAAGCGGTGTTGACGGAGCACGGTCACTCTACAGCGAGAATGAAAAGAATAATAACTCCATATTTTCCTGGTTCAACCGTTCGTTTAGAACCATCATCAAGCAAAGCCAGTTTGCTATTCCTCCGCTCTCACTGATGATTCTCAGTTCCATCGAGCTGGAGGGCATCGAACAATCGATCTGCGACATGCGGTTCGAAGAGTTCCCCTTTAACAAGCAGTGGGATCTGGTGGGCATCAGCGTACAGACCGGAATGGCCAAAAAGGCCTTTGCACTGGCAGACACCCTTCGTTCAAAAAGTATATCAGTAGTACTCGGAGGCCCCCATGTAACACTTTTTGCGGAATCGTGCAGATCGCATGCGGATGTTCTTGTGCTTGGCGAGGCTGATGATCTTTGGAAGGAGGTGCTCACCGATCTCACAACCGGTACCATCAAACCCCTGTATCAATCCGAGAGTTTTCCTGATCTGGCACACTCAAGACCAGTCATGAAAACATCATTAATAAAAAACCGCTACTTTACCACCAACCTTATCCAGACCGGAAGGGGGTGTCAGCATAGCTGTGACTTCTGTAATGTACATGTGCTCAACGGCCACTCTCTGCGCAGAAGGGCTATCTCCGACATTGTCGCGGAAGTCGCCCGATTTAAAGCGAATGACCACAGGATATTCTTTTTTGTCGACGACTCTATCAATGCCGATCCAGCCTATGCCCTGGAGCTTTTCCGGCAGCTCACGTTCCTCAAAATCCGATGGTTCGGTCAGGCCACCACAACCCTTGGACAGCAGCATGAACTGCTTGAAACTTTTGCCCGTTCGGGATGTCAGGCATTGCTTGTCGGTATAGAAAGTTTAGAACCAAACAGCAGGAACGCTCATAAAAAGAACCAGAACAAAGCCGGTGAGCTCTCTCTTGCCATTAAAACCATTAGAAATTCAGGTATAAGCCTTTATGGAAGTTTTATATACGGTCTTGACGGGGATACGCTTGATACGCCTGCGACGATCCTTGATTTCATCAGCGATACTCGACTCGATGTTCCAGGAATAAATATCCTTCGGCCCATTCCCGGAACGCGAGTCTTCGAAAGGCTCAGAGAGGAGGGACGACTGCTGTTTGATCCACTCGATATCACTGCATACCGTTATACCTTCGGTCAGGAAATGCTGTATAGTCCAAAAAACATTCCGCTTGATGCCTTTATCGAAAGTTACTCAGCTCTTACCCGGCAGATATTCACCATGAAAAAATCAATAGCAAGGGGTATTGAGGCTCCAAGTTCAAAACCTGCCGTTTTGCTTTTTAATCTTTTTTATACACATCTCTACAGCCTCTCCCGTCATGACCTGCAGCAACAGCTCAAAAAGAAGCCTATGGAAAAAACCATTTTGCCATACGCTGAATAATTTTTAAACTGTTGGTTATAAATTTCTAAACTATGCACGGTACAATAACTAAACCAGTATTCAGAATATGAACATGAAACCTTTCCTGCCTTGTTTGACCCTGGGCCTTGTTTTCCTCGGCGCATGCGGACTTGAGAAACCACCTGCCAGTCTTAAATTCCCTGAAGAAAAAAAAGAAGCTGCAGCATCTGCACCCGCTGCACCTGCTGCTGCACCTGCGGCTGAAAAAGCTCCAGCTGATCCGAAACTTGCTGCAGGAAAAGCCGTGTATGATACCAACTGTGCTGCATGTCACGAGGCAGGCATGATGGGCGCCCCGAAACCAGGCGACAAAGCTGCCTGGAGCGCACGTATCCCTCAGGGTGTAGAGACAATGTCTAAAAAATCAATCACAGGGTTTCAGGGTAAGGTTGGCGCTATGCCGCCAAAAGGAGGAAATGCCTCTCTGACCGACGAAGCGATAGGTAATGCTGTTGCCTTTATGGTCGACAAGTCGAAATAACTGGAGTAGAACTTTGCTATTTGCATACACACAACATACGTTCCCACAAACCCACAACCATTATAAGGGAGGATTTTCCATGTCTCGTTTCGTTTCAGCTGCACTTTGTGCACTCTTTGTTTGTTCAATGACCTCTGCCAATGCCAATGCCGCCAGTGATGCCAAAGCAGGTAAAGCTATTTACGACACCAACTGCGCAGCCTGTCACAAAGACGGCGTTATGGGTGCACCGAAATTAGGCGACAAGGCTGCATGGGCTCCACGTATCAAACAGGGTATTGCTGTATTGAACAGTAATTCAATCAAAGGATTCAAGGGCAAGGTGGGTATGATGATGCCAAAAGGTGGCCATCCGAACCTCACTGATGTACAGATTGGTGATGCAGTGGCTTATATCGTCCAGCTGAGCAAGTAAGAGCTTCAGCGTATAACCCTGAAAGGCGGGACGATCTCCCGCCTTTTTGGTTTTCTGCCGTAAATCTCACCCGCGACCTGATCATGACGCATCAAACGGAATATCTTGGCTATGCAGCCGGAATCATTACCACCCTGGCGTTTTTGCCACAGGCTGCAAGGATTTTCAGAACAAGACAGACTCGCGACATCAGTCTGCTTTGGGCTTTTGCCATGAATCTCGGGATTATACTCTGGCTTTTTTACGGTATTGTAAAAAACGATCTGCCTATCATTGCTGCCAACAGCATCACCTTAATACTGCTCATCATCATTCTTTACTGCAAAGTTCGCTATAAATAGAAAACGAAAGCTTGCTCTGCGGATGGGAAATCAGCTGAAAAAGCGTACATATCTATACAAACTATTCATTTTAATAAATACGGCATTCAATGAATTATCTTCATATCGGCTTTATAGGAACAGGAAGAATTGCCCGAGCACTTATTGCAGGTCTCAGTGAGAAAAAAAACACAGTTATTTCCGGCTTTGACAAGGACGCTGCAGCTCTTGCTTCAGTTGCTGCCGAATACCCCGTTCAACCCTGTCTCTCAGTTGAAGAGATCGCAACGAAGGCCCAGATCATCATCCTTGCCGTCAAACCCTACCAGATTGCAGATGTTCTTGAGCAACTGAAACCCTCACTTACTGCAGATCACCTGCTGATCAGCGTTGCAGCCGGAATTTCTTCAGAGTTTATCCTGCAAAACTCAATAGATACCCTGAAAGTTATACGGGTAATGCCCAATACACCTGCTTTCGTTGGCGAAGGAATGACTGCCGTCAGTAAAGGAAAGATGGCTTCAGACGATGATGTTGCCCTTGCCTGTGATCTGTTCAGCTCAATCGGCCGGGTGGCCATTCTCGACGAATCGCAGATGGACGCGGCAACTGCACTTTCCGGTAGCGGGCCGGCCTATATGTTCCATATCCTTGCTTCACTTGCAGAGGGTGGTATTCAATGCGGTCTTACAAACAACGAAGCACTGCTCTTAAGCGCTCAAACAATGCTGGGGGCTGCGAAAATGGTGCTCACTGGCGAGAAAAGCCCGGAAGCACTCAAACGGGAAGTCACAACACCGGGAGGAACAACAGAAGCTGGTCTTAAGGTTCTGGATGAAAACAATATCAGGCAGATTCTGATTGAAACTGTTGCCGCCGCAGCGGCACGATCAAAGGAACTCATGAAATAAACACTATGACGAGAGGAGTTGTTCATATCCTGTACCGAGTCATTTTTTTGCTCGTTATACTGTTTACTTGCGTTTCCGACATAGTCGGAGCACAAGTAAATCGAGGGAACAAAATCTTCCTTGCTTCATCGATAAATAACAGCCTCCCTTATATAGGCCAGGAAATACTTCTCACATATACCCTCTTCTTCAAAGACGCAGCACCTAAAATATCCAATGAAACTGCTCCGATGCTTCGGGGCATATGGGCAAAGGAAACCGTACCCGAGCGTTACATTCAAAGCAAAGAGACATTGATTCAGGGTGAGCCGTTCAGATACGCTGTTGTCAAGCAATTCCGGCTGGTGCCTCTCCAAAGTGGAAAAATCACGGTTTCAGGATACAGCATTGTCTGTAACCTGCCGCACGAACAGGGTAATGGTGGACAAGAAACGACTGACACCCGCATAAGAATTACCGCACCCGATGTAGTTATATCGCCTCTTGCCCTGACCGAACCGGTTCCTGAAGGATTCTCAGGTGCAGTCGGCACTTTTCAGTTGGAGCTCTCTGCAGATAAGCTGAATGTTAAGGTCGGCGAACCTTTATCCCTTAAGATTTTGCTGACGGGTACAGGAAGCCTGCTTACCCTTAAACTGCCGGATCTTCACCTTCCCGAAAGTTTCCGCCAGAATCCTCCTGAAATAACTACTGCGTTACAAGCAAACTCTTTACCCACGAAAGGCTCGATAACGACTATAATTACAGCATGGCCACAATCAGAAGGCGACTATCAGATTCCTGCCTTGCGCACGGTTGCTTTCAATCCCGAAACAAGAGAGTTCACTACCCTTTTTTCAAAACCGCTCTCCATAACAGTAACACAGACACCACAGACAAAAACGATAACAAGCAGAATATTACCTCTCAGCGCGGTGACGAAACAAAACGCCAATCTATCTCTGCTGCTTTTAGTTACAACTATCGCATTACTCTTTCTGATGACACGCGCAGTAACAATACTGGCAAAAAGAAAAAAGATGAGTACTGGAAATGTTCAGACTGACAGCGATACATCACCGGCAAACCTTAAACAACTCCTTTTTATCTCCTTGGAAAAAACAGGAATAAAAAGTCCCGGAGGCCTGACAAGAATGGAGCTGAAAAATGCTATGCAGGAAACAGGGCTCCCTGATGACGTTCAATCGGCACTCCCTGCAGTTCTTGACTCATTGGACAGAATTCTCTATAGTCCAACCGAAATAAAAGAAAACAGAACACCTGACTCTATTACGACGAAAGTGAACACTCTGCTGCAAGCATTGAGAGCCAAGGCCGGTTCCTGATCTAATCTGCCCCCCCCTTCTGCAAACCAAAAAGGGCAAGTGCAAGTTCAGGATAGTCGGTGATAATCCCTTCGGCACCTATCCGCCTCATCTTCAGCATATCTTCCCTGCTGTTCACCGTCCAGGGTATCATCCTGATCTGCTTTGCGTGGAGATATTCAGTCAACTCACGATTTACAAGAGAAAAATGGGGATTGACATATTGAGGTAAAAATCCGAGTACAGGCAGAAACCGTTCCATGTGTTTCATTTCTTCGATCAGAAGTCCATAACAGAGCTGGGAATTAAGCTTCCAGGCTTCCCGAATCACACGGTAATCGAAAGACTGTATTCTGACACGACTCGATAACCCGGCATCCTCGGCCACTCGAAGAACAAGCGATGCATATCGATCTGGTGTCGGATGATAGATTCCATCTTTATCAGGCCATGACTTTATTTCAAGATTATAGATCATCTTTCCATGCATCCCTTCTGATGCCATATAGGCCTCAACTTTTGTAAAGATGGTTGAAAGAAGAGGTTTGAATGTGGCAATATCACTATATGTCATATCATACAGAAAATATCGAAGCCGATCAGAACCAAGAGGCCCAAACAGCCAGGGATCATGAGATACAACGATCTTGTGATCTTTCGAAACCACCAGATCAAGCTCCACAACCCTGACACCGAGATCGGCTGCCTTGAAAAATGCCTGAAGAGTATTTTCAGGGAAGAACAACCTCGCCCCTCGATGGGCCTGTATTTCAAAACACATGCTGCGGTAATAAAGAAAGGGTCAAAAACACTGTTCCGGTAACCTTAAGCGAAATTATTGAACGACAATCCAGTGTTTGAAACCTTCAAAAATTTTGTCGAACACGCCTTGAGCTTTTATATCAGGCGAAGAAACCTGCTGGCCCTCATAACCAACGATGGCAAAATAAATTGCTTTTTCGTAGAAGTAGTTTAACTGGTGTGAAAATTCGATAGCCCGGTTCAAATCGACCCCTTCTGTTACAATACCTTCATCAAGAAGGTATCCCCAAAGGAGATCCCTTTCAAGCATGAACGAATAGACCATTTCACTGACTTTAAGGCCTGATTTCGCCCCCTGAACACCTATGTCACAGAACTGCTCGGCAATTTCACGATCTCGTCCCTCTTGTTTGCCTAGCCACTGACCAAGTTGTCGGAAGCGGCTATAGACAATATCGTGAAGTGCCTCTTTTGAGAGTTTGCTGTATCCCGCAGTCAGGGGATTGTTACGGACATTTTTGACCCATTGCAAGGAGAGGGATTCCGCATGATCTTCGATAAGTCGAATAAAACGATTGATAAGCAGCATAGGACATAAGATGTGATTATGAAAGCGCCACCTTTGAAAGCTACGAATCTTCTTTGAAGAGTTCAAAAGCTGAAATAGTACCGCACAATCCCAGCCTCAGAAAAACTAGGGATAAAGGATGTAGATTGCAGTTTCAGCAGAGCTGCTTACGCGTTACGTTTGCCGGAAGTGGAACGATATACCTTGGAGGATGTCTTCTTTTTCGGTTTTCTTTTTTGCTGCAGCTTATTGCCATCAGCACTTTTCGATGCAGAACGGGAACCTGTACCGCTCACGTTGAAAAAATCGGAAGGATTTTTGCTTCTTCCTTTGTTAAACCGGTTTTTTCGATACTTTTTTTCAAGGTCGGCGTAAGGACTTGGCGGCTCTGGAGAGGTATTGAAGTTATTAAAATTCGGCTCTTCAATAATATCATCTACATCATCCAAAACCACTTCAGGATGAACTTTCTTTAGCAAGTTATTTCAATTTATGTTGAACAAATCAAGAGCATTATTTACTCACGATTATTCTGAAGGGAATTTAATTTACAAAATTCGCATAAAAATACAAGTGATACAGTAATCAAATAGTGAAGAAATTCCGGATTATGTTTTTGCGTTGCTTGTTGTTAGTTTAAGTATTAAATTTTATTTATTTCATAAAAAAGGAGACTGATATGGATATTCGCAGATTGCTTCTTGCAGTTATTCTTCCACCTTCCGCAATCATGAACAAGGAAGCGGGAACCATTATGCTGACCGGACTTCTTACACTCCTCGGCTGGGTGCCTGGTGTTGTTTTTGCTCTTTTCCTGATATCCCGGGAACAAAGCAAAAGCGAAGCAAACGCCTGACACGTTATTTAAAAACGTCATGCGGTGTTTGCAGACCATGGCTTATACGAATAAATTAATCACATAATTGCTGTGTCGTAGGTTCGGCAGGGGTTGGTTGTACATGAAAATACTGACATCACGTTTTTCTGAACCCACTGCGTCAACGGAACCCTGATATGAAGCTTCTCGTTGCAATCGATTTTTCGGAGCTTGCTGAAAAGATTATTGCTGAAGCGGAAAAACTTGCCAGAAACCTTCAGGCAAAAGTATTTCTGCTTCACGTAGTACCTCCCCCTTCACCGATAATAGACATCCCTGCCGATGAGCAGGCACTTCCCTTCGATCATCCTGAATCCTTAAAACTTATAAAAATTGCTCAACCGCTGGAGGACAGCGGCATTGATACAGCGGTTATTGTCGCACAAAATGAGGAAGTTACCGCTATAATCGACGAAAGTAAAAAAAATGGTGTCGATCTGATCATGCTTGGATCACATGGACACGGAGCTCTCTTTCATCTGATCATCGGCAGTGTGTCAGAGGGGGTAATCCGTCAGGCAACCTGCCCTGTCATCATTGTCCCATCAGAAAAGCGCTGACCAGCCGCCATGCATGCACCATCACTATACCTGCCACCCGCATCATAATCACTACCGTCAAGGAAATCAGTACCTGCAAGGAAATAAAAGCGGTAACTGATCGAAATAATCCGTTACCGCTGGAAAAAATACAATCAAGGAAGGCGGTTCAGCGCACTGACCGTTGCTTTGATGGAAGCAAGGCTGATATTTGAATCGATTCCTGCGCCATAAGAAACCCGACCATCAGCACAACCGATTTTGATATATGCAATAGCAAGAGCTCGGGCGCTATGCCCGATAGCGTGCTCAGCATACTCATCGACACTGAATTCAAGAGCACTCTCTTTGATAAAGCCCTTGACAAATGCATCGAGAGGGCCATTTCCTCTTGTTTCAAAGCTGAACTCTCTCTCCTTCATCTGCACGATGCAGCTGATAACAGTAGCCTCCTCATCACAACGGACAGGATCCTCATCGTCCCAGCTGAAATGGCATTTTTTCAGGGTAACAGGCGCCTTAAGTTTCACATACTCCGTAAGAAACAGTTCATGAATCTGCTCCGGGGAAAGCTCCTCGCCTGTAGTATCGGCAACAGCCTGTACAGCTTCAGCAAAATCAGGCTGCATCCATTTCGGGATCTGAATGCCATAATCCTTCTCAAGCACGTATGCCATGCCTCCTTTGCCGGATTGACTGTTAATGCGCACAATCGCCTCATAGGTACAGCCTACGTCCTGCGGATCGATCGGCAGATAAGGAACAGCCCACAAACCATCCGGCGAAAGAAGATGTGCTTTCATCCCTTTGCTTATGGCGTCCTGATGAGAACCTGAAAAAGCCGTATAGACCAGATCGCCCGCATAAGGATGGCGGGAATGAATATCCATGCGGGTGCACCGCCGATAAACCTCACGCACTCTCGGCAGATCTGAAAAATCGAGTTCAGGATCAACGCCCTGACTGAACAGGTTCAACGCCATAATCACAATATCCATGTTGCCGCAACGCTCTCCATTTCCAAACAATGCTCCCTCAATACGGTCAGCCCCCGCCAGTAAGGCTAACTCAGCAGTAGCTACTGCCGTACCTCGGTCATTGTGGGCATGAACACTAATCAGAACCGCTTCACGATCCTTGATATGCCGACAGAACCATTCTATCCGGTCGGCGTAAATATTCGGGCGCGACATTTCAACTGTTGAGGGGAGATTGAGAATAATTCTTTCATCCGCAGATGCTCCCCATGTATCCATGACAGCATGACATACTTCAAGCGCATAATCAAGCTCTGTACCGGTAAAACTTTCAGGGCTGTACTCGAAACGAATACCTGCATTGCCAGTCTGCTCCTTCAGCTGGCGAACAAGCTTGGTTCCTTCCACAGCAATAGTCTTGATCTCCTCCTTGTTTTTACGAAACACAACATCCCGCTGTAACCGTGAGGTAGAATTGTAGAGATGGACAATAGCCCTTTTCGCTCCGCTGATGGCATCGAACGTTTTTCGTATAAGGTGTTCACGCGACTGGGTCAGCACCTGGATAGTAACATCGTCGGGAATGAGATTGTCTTTGATCAATCTTCGTACAAACGCATACTCAGTGGCCGAAGCTGAAGGAAAACCAACTTCAATCTCCTTGAACCCAACAGAGACCAGAAGCTGAAACATGGAGACTTTTTCCTCAACGCTCATTGGAACAGGAAGGGCCTGATTACCGTCACGCAAATCAACGCTGCACCATATCGGCGCTTGGCTGATGGTGTTGTCCGGCCAGCTCCTTCCGGAAATCTCAACGGCAGGGTATGCTGCATATTTTTGATAATTCATCTTTTTCATTGCCCTTCTCTCTCCTTTTGATCCTGTTTAAATGAAAAAAGCCACCAACCCTAAGAGGCTGGCGGCTTTAACAAAGTTCTTTCTATCGATGACAACGAACTAAAAAGCTTCCCCCCTTAGAGCAATAACGCTCCGGAGCAGCAGGCTCAGGGTAGGAAGAAGGTTCTCAGAGTTCGTTGTGCACATAGTCATCAAAATAAAATCAGTCTTGCAATCAATAATACTGTAGTAAAAATACAAAAAATGTGAACGCTTGCAATACCAGCCTGAATATTTTCTGATCCTCAGAACTGCCTGGACATCTATCCAGCAGCCAACCCTATCACAGAACTTATACCTTGACCGGTAAAATTACAAAAGGAATACCATGAATATAGAGGTTCTGCTGTATGGCAAACACGGTGTAATTATGCAGCCAGCGATCCATCATGGATTCTTTGGTAAACACAAGCTGCCCGCCAAAAAACACGATGTCCGGAAATTTTTCCCTGATGGCCGGCACAAGCTTATTGACCTCGTCAACAACATCGGTTCCAAGAGAAAAGTATGCTTCAGAATAATATCCATGGTCGTTCATGTAGTCCACATACTTTGACGTCTCGTTGCGGACAAAACTGCCGAGGTTGTCAATTTCATCGGCCCCTTTGAAGTTGCCTGCATCAATCGAACCGATTTCAACAAACACATAGTTTTTATAGGTAGAGCCAAAGAGACGGAACACACTGAACAGGGTATGCAGACCAAGTCCGTTGAAACC
>CAJAJL010000124.1 GCA_903940125.1 uncultured Chlorobiaceae bacterium
CCTACAGTTTCCTGCGGGTACTTTTCCGACAGCTTCACACAAGGCAATTGCTTATCTTGCATGTGTCGGTGGGTTCCGCTGACTGAACAGCGAGTCCGTTCTACCGGACAATTCCCATACGCGATTTCACGTCGCACTGAATAATTCAGGTTATAACTTTGGTTTGCGCTGCCAGACAGCCAATCCAGGAGTATACCACGATACAAATTCCAAATTAATTAAATTACCACCATGCTTGAATAGTATTTCCTTTAATGCACCATTTACACGAGAGTCCTCACCCTCATTTGCTATAAGATAGGTATTATCAAATATCACCAGCGCGTCATCAGCGAGCTTGGGTAAAACAATTTCAAATTCACGCATCACATCATTGTAGAGATGCGATGCGTCCAGGAAAGCAAATCGAACTCCCCGTACTTGTTCCAGTGCCATGGATAACTCTATTCGGCTATCACCCAGATGTAGCTCAACACGGTCGGCTACTCGTGCAGCGATCAGGTTATCAGTCGCTCTTGTTAAATTTTCAGGTTCCAGTTCGAACGTGATAACTCGACCAGTGCATCCAGCGTCTATCAATGCCTGCGCCAGTACAATAGTGGTACAACCCCAATTGGTACCAGTTTCGACAATAACTTCACTACGATTTCTATCGAGATGGGAAAGCAGAAGATGATAGATTAGTCCCCACCCGGGATAACCAATGGTGGCTCCACTTTTTTTTCGTGCATCGTCTATATTGTTTACACCGTTTTCAAGCACAGCAAGCTGCGGATTGGGCAACAGGCTTAGATTATATGAAAACATGCGGTGATAGATAGGTGGCTTCATGTTTGTTCTAATCCGGGTCAAACAATTGCGCACTTATACCTCCATCAATACGAACACAAGCACCATTGAGGAAATCGATGCCTCCGCCAACTATGGCAAGTGCCAAACGGGCTACCTCCTCAGGTTGCCCAATACGCTGAAGTGGGTGGCATTTTTCCAACCTATGATAAAGCTCAGGCTTCCCAGTAAAACCAGCCTTGAGCATGTCAGTTTCAATTGCTGCCGGCTCTATTGCGTTAATACGTATGTTCCTTTCACCAAGATCGACGGCCATTGAGCGTGTCAAGCCACTCAAAGCTGCCTTACTGGTCGCATAAGCAACAAAGTTTTTTTTGGTAAGTCGTGCATGAATACTGCTGATGTTAATAACACAACCTTTAGTACGTTCAAGTGCATTCAGCATGGCCTGAGTAAATAAAAATGGCGCAATCACGTTTACGTCCAGCGTCCTACGCCAGTCGTTGCGGGTCAGGCAATCACTTCCACCAAGCACTTGAATTGCCGCGTTATTAATTAAGGCATTCAGACCAATACCATTCAAGCACTCATGAATATCATTGAAAATATCAGATGCGTAAACTTCATCGTCAACAACACGAGCAAGATCTGCTTGAATGTAGTGATCGCAAAGCAGACCCGCTGGTTGGATGGTAATATCGGTGGCAATTACAGCATAACCAGCCGTATGAAAGGTGCGAACCAAAGCTTGGCCAATTCCCCCTGATGCACCCGTAATAAGGCATTGTAATGTTGCTTTATGTACCATGCAAAAAGTCCATTAGCTTACCAATAACAATTTCACTGGTACGCGTAACAGCATCAGCAGTGTTTGAAGCATTGTGTGAACCAAAAACACAGTGCGGATGAGAACGCATGAAAGAGTCCGCCGGTAATGGCTCAATTTCGAATACATCCAGCGCAGCTGCGTACACTCTCCCTGATTTCAGTGCAGCAACAAGTGCTGGTTCATCTATAACAGCTCCGCGTCCCACATTAACTACACGCACACCTTGTTTAGCCCTGTCAAGTACTTCAGCATTGATCATGTGGTAGCTTGTAGGAGTGAGCGCACATGTCACTACGATATAATCAGCCTCTTCAATTCGTTCTGGCCATATAGCGCAATCAACTACAGGTGAATTATCAGTGGGCTTAGCAAATGGATCATAAGCAATTACTTTCATATCCGCGGCCAGCAAACGTTTAGCAACACTCTGGCCGATGTCACCAAAACCAATCAAGGCGACATTTTTTCCTGATAAAGATATCCCGCGCGGCTTTGGCCAGTTACCAGTGCGCACTCCTCGGTCAATTTCAAATGTTTCACGTGCCAAGGCAATTACATACCCCACTGCGATATCGGCGACTTCGCCACCAAACATATTTGGAGTATTGATAATTGGTATACCAAGATCTTTGCAGGCATCGAAATCCACGTTATCAACACCAATACCCCACTTCACAGCAGCCTTGAGGCGCCCTGCTTTGCCAGCAGCGAACACTTCGCGCGTCGCAGGATCGTCGCCAATGATCCATCCATCATGTTGCGGCACAAGATGCTTAAGTTCTTCAATAGATAGAGTTTGAACCACCTTTGGGGCAGAAACTTCCACACCGAATTTTTCAAACATTGGCAGGAAATTGTTGATCATGCCCAGCATAGGCGGACAAGTCACCAGTACTTTCATTGTGCGTTTATTTTTTGTTCAAGCAGGTAACGAGCAGCAGCAACAGCAAAGTCCCAATCGCCAGGAGTATCAATGTCGATTGATTCAAAAAATGGGCTTTCGTACATCATGGGCTTTTTGCCAATGCGGGCGTGTGTTTTAGCAAAGCTATCTGCGGTGAAGATGTAAAGATTGGAGTTTTCTTCGAACCATGGCTCAAGATTCTGTGTCGGGATAAGGTTATCAGGATCATGGTTGACAGGACTGCAATCAGAGCGGTAAAAACGTGTTTGCACCTTATCAACACTAAAAAGCGAATCAGCCTTACCAACTGCCTGTTTTTCCATAAATGCAACAATGGCTTTCCGAATAGTCTCGGCACTCATAAGCGGATTTGTTGTATGTGTCATAAGGTACAGATCTGCAGGCACATTATCAACGTCATCAGCCAACACCAGGTTCATTGACACATGGTCACCACAAATCTCAGGAGTACGATCGCGGATAATAATGCGGTTTGTTTCCAATAAACCATTTTCAGCAAGAATATTCCTCGCATCCGTATTAATAACTATCTGATTGATTTCCTCAACTTCCAATAAAGTATCGAGAATCCAGCGATAGAGAGGCCTACCGCAAAAATCGCGGAAGTTTTTGCCTTTAACTCGCTGACTATTGGCCTTCATTGGCAACAATGCTACGATGCGTTGGAAGTTGTTCATATTTGAAATACTCAAGTTGATTTTCCGTTAATCAGGGAAAAAATATTTTTCTTTGTCAGCATGCGATAACTTACGATGGTTACGATTCCCTTGTAAAGTTCCAAAATATTGATTCCACCGATAACGTATGATTTCAATAGCATGAGCTTGCCAAAACAGTGCCTGTTTTGATGAGACAAAGTCTTTCCAAATACTGTTAAAAATGTAGCGTAGAGTATCAACTACGTTAACATGCACTTGTGGCATAATTTGCTGCAAAGCGATGGCTTCGCGCTCAAAACGACGTCGCACCTGCGACAAGGTTTCATAATGAAAATGGAAAACCGCTGCTTCTGCCTCATAAGCAACTTTTCCGCCATCCGCTACAAGCTTTTTGGCCAATGCCATATCTTCAAGACCTGTAAGGGTTTCATCAAACTGATATTTCTGCCATACACTGCGCTTAATTGCAGCATTAGCATTATTGCAAAAAAAACCTTCTTGAGGTATACGTGATTGCTCAGTATAGTATTTTGCAAAAATACGTGTTTCGCTGAAGTAGCTTTCCTTTCCCCCAAGTTGACGACCGTAAACATATTCTGCCTTCCCATCAATAATGGGCTGGCACAAGCATTGCAACCAGTGGTCATTGCTCGGCAAGCAATGACCACTGATCATTACGAAAATATCGCCATTGGCCGCATCACAGCCAATATTGAGTGAACGGCCAAACGAAAACTCCTCACGTGAAATATGTCGTATATGACAACCATAACGTTCAGCTATTGACAGCGTATTATCCGTTGACCCAGAGTTAACCAATACCAATTCATGTGCCAAGCCATTAGTTTTCTGATTTACAATGGTTTGAAGCAGGTTCGCAAGATGCTTTTCTTCATTCAGTGCTCTGATAATCACGCTGACTTGAGCATCAGCCAAGTTGATTGCTTCTGGCCGTATCAACAGGGAGAAGGGGGGGGTGAGCTTCTCATAAATAAACCGAATTTCATTGGGATTTACTCCATTTAGAGCGAACATGTCCCAATGAACTGGGACTACCTGTCTCACACCGATTGCCTCCGCAAATTGGAATGCCTCATGAACGGACATATTACCAATAATGCCTCTTTGCGCCCTAAAAAAATTGTGCTCGTTGACTGGAAGAAAAGCGGTATGAATAGGTGCATGTTCATTAAGAGATTCTATGATCTCATGATGGGCGAAAGTATCACCGGCAAGATAAATATTTCTACCATAATAGCTTATAAGGTAACCAACACATTCAAGATTGCCCTGAGCATCCCGCACAATGTTGGGATGTGCAGCTGGAACTGCACGTACTTGCAAATTTTTCGCCAACGAAGCCCATTGTTCCGTAGCCAACACACAACGCTTTTCACTAATGCCAAATTGTATAAGTCGATTAAGTACCGGTTGGGGGCCAATAAAACGGGCTTGAGGCGATGCTAAAGCTATTTTTGGTAAGGTATGTGGATCACAATGGTCGATATGCTCATGGGTTATTAGTATCCAATCTGCATTTGTTACCATATTTGGCGGGAAAGGAATAGGAGTCATTCGCACCAGATCGGGCGAATCGAGTACTTGGGCTGAATTTGAGAGATAGGGATCAATAAACAGCGTAGTTTCGGGAAATGAGAACTTACAGCCCGATTGGCCCAGCATTGTAACAGGAATGCGCAACAGAGTCATCCCTTCACTTCAAAAAGATTCTGGTAGAGTACTTTCTCAAAAACTGTGCAAGCTCCATCGAGGGTAGCGTCTATGATCCGTCGACCAGCTTGTTTAAATATTTCGCGGGCGATACGATAAGATTCTTCTGAATTTGCTAGATCAGGGTTATCCCAAGTCTTTCCGTATCCAAAGTAGTCTTTACTAAAATGATTAAGATCCGGACCATCCATTCGACAAGCTTCATTAGGTAAACCACTGTACTCATAACGATGATCCATACCAATGAGAATCACTTCTGAGAAACCTAGATAAAACGCAATTTGCAGCGCTGCGTATGTTACCGTCCAACCCTCTCCCACACCTCTTGAAATATCATAACTAAAACGTTCGGAAATTGAAGTATTAATATGATACGTGAGTGCGGTTTCAGGAATGAGCTGTGCATTACGGTCACTAATGAATTTGACACAGCTAAGTTGTTTGATTTGCTCAGCAGACTGCACAATCACCTTGTCGTTAACAGCAACGTAATAACGGGGATAGAAGCAAAATGTATTAAATCCAAGATAAATTTTGTTAAGACCGATGGTGATTTCATCTTTCAGAAAACTCAGGTTCATTTTGTTAAGAGAAGGTCCGTTTGCAACAAGTACAACTCGTTGGCCCTGATGGCGATTTTTAAGAAATTGAAACCGTGAAGAGCCGTACATTAGGCAATATCCCGTTTTCGAGCTACTGCTGTTCGAGAAAATGCTCCAAGATATTCGATATCGGAAAAGCGCTGAAGATCTTCGTCGACAAACTTCTGCACCCCCGGCCATTCCTTTGCGTTATAATCGTCGAAAACCACATATCCACCAGACTTGATTAGTGGAAAATACTTTACAAAATCAAACTTGACACCTTCATAACTGTGATCGCCGTCAATTAGAAGATAATTAACATTCAACTTGCTCGCGATATCAAGGGCTTCTTTGTCGGTAGAGTACTTTTTAATAAGAGAATAATCAGTTGTGGGTACGTTGGAGAGACTCATATTTCTCACGAAAGTGAGGTCGTTAATTGGGCTGTTAAGAACAGCATCAACTGGATGGCCATAAAAACCGTCAAATGGATCTAAACATATCACGTGAGACTTGCTAAAACGAGTAACTGCATGGTTGTATAGTATCGCAAGGCTAATGCCGTACAATGCACCGATTTCAAGAACACAAAATACATCACCAGAAACACATTCAGCTATCAGCTGACGTACAATTGCATCCTGCACTGTAGTTGCGAGACGCCCGACGCAGTTTTTCTCTATTTGTATAGATTTTCCTGCGAGGTAATCTAAATAGTTTTTTTTTAATTCTCCGAGCTTGAGGTTATTTTGTGCAAAGTCTCTTAATGACTTGTTAAGCTCAGAGGTCAGTGTGCGATTATGAACGTATGGATTTGGTTTATTAGTTTTAATATCTTTACTAATATCTAAAATTATTTTTTGCTTCAACTCCCGCACAAAAGTAGAAAAATCCCCATTATATTTTGTATTGGTTCCATTGTACTCAAGTTGGAGTGATGAACCTTCGATATTCATACCCAACTGCCTGAGCTGTTCGTTAAGGCGCGCTTTGGTTAAACACAAGGTTTCATCGCCAGGCGAGCCAATGATAACAGAGTTTTCGAAATGTTTGAGCGATCGAGCTTGCTGACCGCTGACTACCGCAGCCCTTCCAAGACTATTATACACACCGGCAATCAATATCTGACTTATCAATTTTTTATTGCAACCCCACTCTTTGGCTAGCTTAATTAATTGCCTTGCCTCCAAAATGTTACCTATCTGTGAATGAGCAGAAGCTGCAAAGAGTGACACTTTTGCACGATCCGGATGGTGTTGTAAAGTCTCACTGTCCAGTTTTGCAAGGCTTTCCCAATCACCAAACTGCCATTGAGTGCGTGTTTGTTCCAGCAAGTTATCATTGTAAGAAACAGGGCTGGATATATCATTTTCCAAGCTCATCACTTCAGGAGGGGATTCAATAGTATTTGATATTGACATTTAACTTTTGTTGTTGTGGCTTTGATCTCAAAGGTCAAATGATAAGTTCAATTAATACCACAATCATATTTACTCCATTAAACCTCTCACATGATCAAGGGCCCTGTTCACGAAGAAGAAGATCTTTTATGAGGTCAATCTGCGCCTCAGCTCTCAGAATTTCATCATTCATTAACTTCAGGCTTTGCTTTTGTTCCGTTATCTGTAACTCTGAACTGCTTATCCGATCACTGCCTTCTTGAACTTTTACCTTGAGCGCTGAAATTTCTGATTGTCTCTCAGCTGCCAGTTTTGCATACTGGTCTCGTGATTCCACAAGCTTTGCCTTTTCTCCACTGGCTGCTTCAAGCTGAACCCTAAGATCTTCGGACTGCTTTACAGCTTCATCTTTGAGTTTTCCTAATACAATAAGTTGTTGTTGCAGCCCTTGATACTTTTTTGTCTCTTCTTCTTGCAAATGGGTGAGTTGCTCCATTTGCACCTGCCTCTCAGCTGCCAGTTTTGCATACTGGTCTCGTGATTCCACAAGCTTTGCCTTTTCTCCACTGGCTGCTTCAAGCTGAACATTACACCCCCTGTATTTGTTCTTCCAATCACGAATATAAAGCAGAGAAGCAATGGCTGGCTGCCGCTCCTCTTCTAATGCAATGCAATGGAAACCCTGCGCACCAAGAAAAACATCAAGCTCATTTTTTGTGGCCCCAATTTCTGTACATCTATCTTCTTTAAGAATCGCTCGAGTTATAATGACATCCAGACTTTCAATAAGTTTACCGGTTCCCTGAATGATCTGCAATGCGGGCAGACAGTCGATAACTCCCCAGTTAACCGAAACAGCAAGAGTATTCTGGGAATTTATAACCGACTCAAGAGTTGTCGAATCAAGTTGCAGTTTTTCTTTTGTTTTGAGGTTTCTCCAAAGGTTTGAGAGATTTTCAGGGGGTATAACACCATTCTCATTTGGATTTGATGCAAGAAAAAATGTTTTGTCGCCCACCTGATCACTTATCAGCGCGTTATGCGCAATCCATCCTGGTTGCTTTTCAACTGCTGATGCGAGTTGTTTGTAAAGTGCTTCTTCGGCTTCAATAAGTAACGCACAAGATATTCCCCATTCAGCATAACTACTTACTATATAACCATTTCCTGCACCTACGTGCACAAGTGCTTCAATAGGATATATAACGCGCAGATGGTCCATCCAACCATGCAACGATTTATTACTTAACATCTTAAACCTGTTTTAAGTCGATTTTGATTGCTGATGAAACACTATACGGAGATAAGTTGACGCTATAGGAGGCTTAAGGATAATGATTTAAGCCGTATTGCTAAAAGTCTGTGATCGCCGGAATCTTGCTGTGTGAGAGACATAAGTTTTGGAAAATTGAACTGAATTTCCCAAATGCTGGCTTTCTTGATTTCTGAAGTCGAAAATTCAGCTTCAAAGAATTCAGGGCCACCGTAATATTCCTGTAGTTTCAAAGGTACCTGCACTCCGTTCACCATAAGCTCCATGGCAGTCATAATACAGGGATCAATTGCATCGGCGATATCCAGAATAATGTTGTAACGACCGTCACGCAGTGCAGGAACTTTGAGTGTGCTGATATTGGCGGGACCTGCCCATCGACCGTCATGTTCGGCATAGTACCAATTTTCACCTGATATTTCGCGTCTCATGTCAATGTGAATTTCAGATGGGTGTTGTTCATGCCAGAACTGAGTAAGAAAAGCGAGATTACCCGATTCAAGCTGGACGATCCCATTCAGCTCCTGATACTTTAAAAAGTAACGTTCCAGTTCATCTTGAACCTGACGCAACTGGAGCAATAACAGTTCGTTTTCCTGCTTTAATTCATTTGCTTTACCTTGTTGAGTAGCGATTTCAGTTTGCTTTGTGTTTAATGCGGTGCGAACTTCATCGAATTTAGCAGTGAGCAGTTCGAGTTTTATTTTCCAATCCGCAGCTAGTTTTGCCTGCTGGTCCAGAGATTCTATAAGCTTACCTTTTTCCCCTGTTGTAACTTCAAGGTGAGCCTTTAGATCTTGACACTTTAAAAAGTAATTTTCCAGTTCTTCTTGTACTTGATGCAACTTAAGCAATAACAGTTCGTTTTCCCGCTTTAATTCATTTGCTTTACCTTGCTGAGTTGCAATTTCAGATTGCTTTTTGTTTAATGAGGTACAAACTTCATCGAATTTAGCAGTTAGCTGTTCAAGTTTGTTCTGCCGATCCGCTGCCAGTTTAGCCTCCTTGTCACGAGACTCTATAAGCTTAACCTTTTCCCCTGCTGTAACTTCAAGATGAGCCTTGAGCTCATGAGATTGTTTTGCAAGTTCTTTACTTGATCGAGTGAGCTGTTCAATGAATTTTTGGTTTTCTGTGAGTGCTTGTGATAGTTCACCTTTACTTGCATTGGTGCGTTCAAGTTCGGAAAGAAGGCTGTTATATTCATACCATGCAAGATATTTCTCTGCTGACTCAATCACAGAGGAACTTGCAGAGGCAGAGATATTTGCGCTGCTTTCAAGTTCACGATAGAGAGCTATGACGCTTTGAAAGTCTTCAATAAGTGTTGATGACAAAATGGTTGAGAGGGCTGACACTTCCATTTGCTCTTTCGGAGCATCGGAAGGAATCCATTTAAGATGAATCTGAAAATACTTAGCAACCTCTTTAACGTACTGTTCCGGAGTATGCCTTATTGACAACAGATTTACAAGCATACACTGATCCATGTGCCTATGATAAAAACGAAGCATCTCTGTATTGCAGGCTTCCCAAGCAGCAATGATATTTTGGATGGTTTCTTGTGTTGGTGGTTGATTTTTCAAAGCTTGTGCAACCGCAAATTCTGGGGAGGAATAGATCAGCACAAAACCTATTTCATCTTCTATCTTATTCCAAAAATCAAGAAGCCTGACTGTCCTTACATCAGCCCAACCCCAATAGTTATAATCAGAGTTACATGTCAAAAAATCAGCAGCAAGATCATTCCAAATTCTACCTGGAGAAAGTTGTGAACCAGAATAAAGTCCTCCGGAATCTTTATCGCAGGCGTTGAATATTTTTTTCTGTATTTCATACACTGTTAGGTTTTGTCGCCTTGATACCCCTGCTTCCTGAAGACCTGCGGTAAGCAATGCCAAATGAGCAAGATCTAATCCTGGTTCAGAATATCCTGTTGTAACAATAATTTTCACAGTTGTATTAATAATGAAAAGTTATAACTAATTGTAACTCACTTTACCTCGTGAAGCTTTCAGGCCTTGAAAAAAATCATGCCATTTAGGCAAAATTTTATCTGGCGTGTAAAGATTAGCGGTTTTATGACCGTATTCCCGTAGTTGTTTTCTTATTGCTTCCCCATCATTTGCAATGACCCGCTGAATAACCATTGCAGCGTCATCTGCTGAATGAGGGTTGAAATAGTCTGCTGCATTTTGAAATATTTCACGATGAACCGGAATATCTGATGCTATTGTAATACCGCCGCTCAGCATAGCTTCAATACCCGAATAATCAAATCCTTCTGCTATACTTGGACATATTGTTGCAACAGCATGCTTGTAGAGAGCTCGAAGTTCATGTAAAGGCACGTTGGTGAGATGAAATATATCTCCTCGCTTTGCCCAAGGACGAAAAGCATCAATAACAGGGCCTTGATCCCAACCATAATTCCCGACAACTACAAGCTTAAGATTAGGCATTGTTGTGTATTTCAATCGTTCCCACGCTGAAACTAACAAAAGATGATTTTTTCGAGGTTCAATGGTCGAAACCATCAGCAAATAGGTGAAATCACAACTTTGATTGCTATCAAAATCTGCGTTAAGACACTTTAAATTTGAAACCAACTCTTTATCGCGGGAAATCCGATTACGAATAATTACACCAACAAGTCCCTTGCTTGTTGCCTCATCAAAATAATCTGTGGAAACCATGTTATGGATAACACTTGTTCTTGGTTCGGCTTCCGGAAATATTTTCAGAAGATCATGACGGGTTGATTCTGAAATGCAGGAGAAATACGCACCCGCTCTCACATTTTCCTGCAAGGCGTAAAAATGACTAGACTCATGAAATACCTTATCATTAATGGTATGCGGCATAAACATGGGTACAGAATCATGATACCTGACAACCATGATAGTCTCCGATGAAACTTTGCCGGGAAAAGGTGTTTGCGCCAGAAAGAAATCGAACCCTTTTGTATTGATACTGACATACCATGGATTTGAAAAAAACTTCAGCCCATCGAGTCCTGCTCGATGGAGTTGCTTTCGAGATTGCTTGATAATACGGTAACAGGCTTGACTTATCAGTTTTTTATCTTCTGGTTGAAGCGTCTTGCTAAAAAGTGTCTGCCAGATAAAATCATCAAAATAATCTGATTCGAAATGGCTGAGGGTTATCGGTATGCATGACACTTTACGTAATTCTATGAGCAGAGGTGCTAAATAGGTATGAATATTTTGCACCACTTTTTCTAAACTGTTTTCATCGGATTTTTCGAATAATGAAACGATCATCCGTGAGTGTTGATGAATTCGCCTGGATGTAGATAGTAATTTTCCTTTTGCTGGAGATGCCGGGCGTAATACTTTACCTCCATGCTGAATGAGCCCTTCAATATCATAGTCTGCCAAAGCACGTAGTCCGCGAAACAAAAGTCTTGACTCCTGAGGAATACCGGCATAACCATCAAGCGCAGGCTTAAGATCAAGCAGGATTTTTGTTATGTGCATTATGTCTTTTGATTATAATTCATGTACTTATCGAATGCTTATCATAAAATATCAAAGCATCGTCAACAGTGTCGAAGCTGTATAACACTCCTTTCTCCAATACAGCAGCTTTATCACAATGGCGTTTTATAAAATCCGGTTGGTGGGAGACGATTATCTTTGCTCGATCTTTACGCTTTTCAAATAATTCTAGCTGACACTTCTCATGAAACCGGCTGTCTCCCACCGCAATAACCTCGTCAATCAGGAAGCAGTCAAACTCAATGGCCATTGAGATGGCGAATGCCAGTCGGGCCCTCATACCATTAGAGTATGTTTTAACAGGTTCCTTAAAGTATGCCCCTAGCTCCGCAAACTCCTGAACGAAGCCTATCCTACTTACAATATCCACCTCATAAATTCGGCAGATGAAGCGCAGATTGTCAAGCCCTGTAAGTGACCCCTGAAACGCTCCTCCAAAAGCTAAAGGCCAAGAGACGCTCATTAATCGCTTAATTGATCCCGAAGAGGGTTGCTCCGCACCGCTGATAAGGCGAATCAAGGTTGACTTCCCAGAACCATTGCATCCAAGAATACCGACATTCTCTTTAGGTTTAATCGTAAGATTAATATGGTTAAGCACGGTTACTTCTCCATGTCGTATATGGTATTTTTTCACAACGTCTTTAATATATATCATTCCAAAACAATCCTTTTGCTGACATATCTCTCCTGCGCAAGAGCAAAGACTGTCAAAGCAATACAAACATTAGTCAAATATTGAAGATCGTAATGAGCATGCACCATCGAGCCAAAGTAGCCTTCACGCAATATCTCCACGCCATGAACCATTGGAATAATAAGAATGAATGGTCGGGCTGCCGGCGGTAAATAATCAACCATAAAAGCCGCCCCTGACAAAGGAAAGAATATATATGCTGTTGGATGCCATATTTTATGTACCAAGTCACTCCGATAACTAAGGCAACCAAGAAGCAACGCAAGTGATAAACCAAACCAACCCAACATAAACCATCCAAATAAAACTTCTAAAATATTCTCTGGAGGCTTCATAAAACCAATCGAGGTCCATAATATGGCGAGAACAATAAACGAGGCAGTCGAACCCATCGCCTCCAGTAAAAGACGAGCAAGAATTACATCAATAAGTTTAACATTGCGGTGATACATTAGTGAGAGGTTAGGTATCACCGCATCAACTGCTCGCGCTGGCATGTTTCGCCAAAGCATTACTGTAGAATAACCGGTAACAGCAAAGGCAACGATCGGAATAGTTGATCCGTGATGTGAACCGGTAAGGGTCCAAATCCCGGTCACTCCCAGTGTAAACATCATCGGCTCCGCTAATATCCACAAAAATCCGATATTGTGCCTTCCATGACGAGTAAGAATTTCGCGCATAAAAAGAGCACCGATAACTTTTAATTGGATCTGGAGAGAACGAATTAATGAGGTTTCGTGAAGCATAGTGATTTTTTGATCAGTCGTGATGTTCGCGGATACCTGTTACCATCATGGATAATATAGCCCAAGTAATGATACCCAAAAGAAAAACGCTAAGGATATTCCTTACCCGAAATGGCTCAAGAGCCATATCAGGCTTGTTCGGTTGCTGGATACGATCGAGATAGATCTGTTTTTTCTGGGCGCTTCTTCGCGCTTCTTCCAGAGAGGCCATCGCTAATGCAAGTTGCTTATCGGCAACCGACAGATCAAGAACCAAAAGCTGATATTCCACAGCCTTGTTGGTAAAGGATGAGCCATTTCCTGAGACTTTTGCCATTTCGCTATTCAGCTCGGCCTGTATGCTCGCGACCAGGTTTTTAAGAGCCGGAATTTGAGGACTTTCAGGAGTTAATGCCTTAACCTGACTGAGTTGAGTTTTTGTTGAAATAAGCTGATCCTGAATTCTTGATATGTGCTGCAATTGTAGAGTTGACTGTTTGTCAGGATCAAATACTTCATTTTTACTGCGGAAAATTGCGAGTTTTTTTGCTGCTGCTTTTGATTTCTGATCTGCAATGTCTAATTCGTTTTTTGAAAAATCAATCAGGTCCTTTCTCCCTCGGTCATTGAGACGGTTGACAAACTGTTCGCCAATTTGCAGAAGCAGTTCATTAATCCTATAGGAGTCCTCCGCATTGGCGGTTCTGACTTTGAGAACTGAGATTGAGGTTGATGTGTTCAGGTTAATTTCTACCCGCTTTAAGTAGTAGCGATAGAGATTTTCAATACTGTTATCCACACCTAAGGTATTAAAATTATTAAAAATATCAATTCTATTTTTACCAAATACTTCCCGAAGGTTGATATGATTGTTTATTTGGTTTAAAGCATCACGAGAAAGCATAAATTCATGAACATTATAGGTGTCGTCCTGTGAGCGTGAAAATCCTGTGCCTTGAATAAGTGCACCAAGACCAGTTTGTGTCTGATGCTCAGGGTTTCGCACGACGAAGCGAGACTCAGAGATGTAGACATCGCTAGCAATAAAAGCAAAATAGATGATTGATAAGCTTGTTGGAATTAGAACCGAAAAAAGAAAAAGTCGGTTGATGTTGATTAAACGGGTTTTGAGTGACCTAAGCAACGTCATAGGTTGATTGTTCAATGGTGTTGTTTCTGAGTAATTATTAAGTTTATCTCTTTAAGTCCTGCGCATGAAACTCCTTTGTGGAGCTTTTTGTAATAGCTGCCGTTTAACTGGGTATGTGTAATTAGGTAGTACCGAAAACGATTGAATAAATTCACGTCAAGCTGAAAAAATTCAGCTTGATTCCAAAACTCATCGAGGGAACCCTGAAAGGTCATGCCCTCTATATTGTAGATGGCGGAACCAAGAACTTTTAAGGGAACACCCTCATCAAGCGCCGAAAGCCCTACGGTACTGTTGATAAGCGAAACCCCCCGTGAATGCTGGAGCAATGTTGGGAGATGCTGATCGTGAATATAGATTAGTCTTTGTTGAAGAGAATATTTTTTGGCGAGCTTATCGATAAGTTTGCTATAGTTGTAATAGCCCCGATCCATGGGATGGTGTTTAATCACCAAAAGGGTTTCTGCGGGGGCGTGATTATGAAACGAATCAACAACTTTTTCAATAAAAGCCATAACAGAATCAAATTCAGAATGCATTGATAACTGGGAGTCGTTATGCACCTGCAAAGGTATTAAAAAGTAGTTGCCTGAAAAACTTTCTGTGAGTTTTGCTTGAATGTCTTTTTCTTTATGTCTAAAATATAGCTTGTACCAGGCACTTCGAATCCATGGAAATGCTTCTGAAAGCTTGAGCGGACGATGGTGTTGATAGTACGGAAATAATGGCTTTAAGAATGCACTGGATGTGTAGTACAACACTGCCCACATGGCCATATACCAGTAGGCAGACTTACCAGCATGTTGTATTGGTGTAATGTCACTTAGTGGCTGATTGAAAAAAAAATGCTGGTCTCGTGGAATGTGTGAATAGCCGTTTGCCCCGGAAAGTTCCAGGGTAATGTAATCGGGCCGGATATACCCCTCTTCAAACACTCCTATTTTATGTTTGCGTTGGTTTAAAATTGATTTGACCATTCTGTGTACCCGCCGGCAATCTCCAAATAACAAAACGATATCAATATTATGCTTATCGAGTATCTTTTCAAAAAAAACCGGCCATTCATCAGGCGTTCCCCTGAATAATATGGCATTCCGAGGATAAAACAACCAGTCGCCGCCATTGAAATTGATTTTATAGACTTCTGCACCAAGATTCTCTAAGTCTTTTGACAGGCGTCGAAAAAAAGGACCTATCGGACCCTGCAGCATGAGCACTCGCTTGCCATTGAAAGCAATAAACCCTTCTTGAATCATGGCAGGCTAAAAAACCGTTTAATGACAACTCGTGCAATCTTTCTGCTTGTTGATAAATGGTCTTGATTCTTATCCCGCCACGCAAGCAGGTCATCCAAAGCGCATTCAGGGCTCGTTACCTTGCCTGTACTTTTGCTCAAATACATTGGATAAAGAATAAGAGATCCGGCTACCAGCATATCGAGAGAAAGTGGTCTTGTACGACGGCTGAACGGTATAATATCCTTCGTCAACCCCCATCCTGAGTAAAACGGCTGACCGTAACAGATAACTGGCTTACCTCGGAGCAAGGCCTCAAAACCTGTCAGAGAGGTCATTACGTGAACCTCATCGACTTCAGTCAGCAATTCGCCCATCGAAACATCAGGGAGAACTTCGTTGCACCAATGCTCTGCCTGGTTTTCTCCTTGTCCTACGGAACGAAGCCCGGCAACAACATCTGGGTGAGGCTTATAGAGGATATAGGCATCAGGGTTTGCCTGCCTCACCGCTTTCAGCAAACCGATATTCGTCCGTATTCCAGAAGCTCCATATCGTATGGATGCATCTGTTTCGACCTGACCTGCAACAAGAAGCACTCGACACCCTTTTGGCACTAAAGACGATGATCGGTGCCAGTTACCACTTCCAACGCTGTATTTTGTCAGTCTGTGTTCGATAATTTTACAACGCAACTGCGATGCTCTTTCAATCAGCTCAATTGAAAACTCTGTATGCTGCAACAGGCGCTCAAGGTCTGATAGGCATGTGGCATCGTAGTAGATGCCATTTCTATCGGCAACCAAAGAGAGTGGCTGCACAAGATCAGCCCCAAGCCCCACTGAACGCAAAAAGCCATCTTCAATACGGATGATTTGCACCCCTTTGGGGACTCCTGACGGTACCGGATGACTTCCCCATAACATCAGGAGGCTCTCTGCAGGCAAATGCTTTACATGGGTAATAAAATGAACAGGTGTGCAGTCTGCGAACCGCTTTATAATTGATTGCTTGCGTAAGGAAAACCTATAGCCATAGAGACATGATTGGTGGACACCTTTACTTGTTTTGAGCACCATGCCTAAAGATGGCTGCAGAGGGGTCATGATAAACGCTCCATCAACTCTTCAACCAACTGGAAATGCCTTGACCATGTAGGTGGTTCAAAATTGCTCCTCCGATCTGCCTGAGCAGTTCGATAAGGATGGGTCACTTGTGCATAGGCCTCTATACGCATCATCCAGCCAATACTGTCGAGGGGATCAAGATAATCAGGGATGCTGCCTGCAATTTCGCGAAACACAGGCAATTCGCTGGCAATAACTGGCACACCAAAGGTTAGTGCTTCCATGAGTGGCATTCCATATCCTTCTGCAAAAGATGGGAACAATAATGCCTGGCAGTGATAAAGATATGTAGAAAGATCGGCATCGGAACAAGTTGATAACTCCATTACATAACCCCTGAGGGATTCACATCTATCCAAAAAGTCTACGACATTTTCACATTCCCACCCTCGTTGACCAATGATAACCAGACGCGGTGCCTTTTCTCCTAAACGAGCGATTAACTTCCTCCATATATGCAGTAAAAGCAAATGATTCTTTCGAGGCTCTATGGTACCAAGCACTACAAAGTAAGGATGAAGAACCGGCCGGGTGGATGATGGCCTTGGAAGTTTGGCAGCAGCAAGAGGTGCCGCAACTGATGGGGGTATAGGTAAAGCGGTTTTTTGGGCAAATCCCCCCAGATCATCAAGAGTAATTTGAGAGTTTGTGATCACACCGCTTGCAAAGCGTAAAACATTGTTCATCCGTGAAAGGTGCCTGTCCATTTCACCGGGACGGCAATATTCTGGATGACTTAGTGGAATAAGGTCGTGTACCAAAATCAACGGTCTCACACCAAGCTTTTTCAGCCTCGCTTGATAGGCATTTTGATCCAGTCCACTGTGACCCATGTTGAATAAAAAAGAACCTGCAAAGTTATGACCCCACAAAGCGCTGAAACAATCGCAATGATGCAATCGGCCTATCAAAGGAGCAATATCTATAGTGTTATTTAACAAACTGTCGAACAATTTCAACGATCCTGACCGAGATACAACCATATTATAATTACCGATCTTAAAGACTGCCCGCGCGTGGTTTCCAAAGTGCTGCACGTATGCCTGACTGACCCGGTCTACCCCGGTTGGAATGCGCTTATTCAAGAACCGGCCGCATAAGCGGGTGACATCAAGTAATACTTCACTCATGATAAGGCTGTGTCAAAAAAAATAACATCAGGGAAGTTTAAAGTTTAGGAATCACATTAATAACGTTTACGACTGGATAGACAATAGATACAACCATATTGAGGAACTTTTGGAAATCAGCTGTGGGCGCATTAGATATATACAAAATGTCCTTGTTATGCATTTTGAAGTTCTGTGCGATAAAAAACGATGCGGGGTCTTTAATGTTGACTCGGTAAATCACTGGAACCATTCCGTCCGGTGTTGGCGAAAACTGTTGGCCTGTTAACTCAAGGGCATGAGATGTTTCATAACGGAATATAAATACTCCGCGAGCATCGGCACGGGAGTCAATCAGTCCACCACTCCGAGCTAAAGCTTGGGCAAGAGAAATGTTCGGCGCTTCGAAATTGACCTCTTCATTTTTACCTGTAGCTCCTAAAGCAGTAAAGCTTAGTGGCTGAAATGAAAAAGTTATAATATCATCAGGAAGTAGTGTGATATTTTGTTTTGGATCACGAATGATCATATCAAGCGGCATTGACTGAACCTTACTTCCCCTGGTAAGCTGCAACGTTGTTTTATTGACTGGTTGTCGTACTCCTCCAGCAGCGGCAAGGGCATCAAGCAAACGCTCTCGCTTCGCTGTTAGCGGCATCCGGACACTTTTAGCAACATCGCCAACAACGGTAACATTGGTGCTATTATTGCTCACTGTTCGAACCAATACTTGAGGCTGATTTGCCTTGCCTTTCAGGCGAAATACAATCTCAGATTCTATTTGCTTGAGAGTACGTCCGGCAACATGTATCTCCCCGGCAAAAGGGATATTGATAGTCCCTTCGTAATTTACCACCTGTACGGGAAACGTTGTTACATGGGACGCTCCACTCACTATACCAGGACCAAGCGAAAGTCCGCTGAACAATGCAGGAGGAACCTCCCATATTGATACCTCTATGACATCGCCAGCACCGATAACGTTACCTGATTGAGCGATAGAGCGGAAAGTATTGGAAAAAAGGGTTTGTGCTTGAGCAAGCGACAACTGACTTACAATGCTATCATTAAGGTCTATAACCTTAATATTTTTTAGCCGCAGAGAGTTTGGTGCATTAGTAATTTCTCCTGCAGTGGGTCCTGCGGATGGTGATAATGCAGTGCATCCAGCCAGCGTTGTTAGCGTTAACGCCGCCAGTAAAGAACGCGAAGTGATCCGTCGGCATTGTCTGGAAAGATTCTCTTTCAATCCGCTGTAACGAGGTTTATCAAGCTGGAGATAGTGCATTTGTAGCAATACTTAAAAAAGTGTCTGAGTAATATTTAAGTGGTATGGTCTTCGTCGGACAGATAAATAATAAATATATTTAAAGCTCCGCACTCTCAGTCACAACTGAAAAAGGTTTTATCATAATTTATTATAAATAAAATAATCAGATAGACATAAACTAACGTCTCTATCTCATAAAGACTGTTAATTAACGAAATATAAGCGTAATTCATTGATTTTTCTCTGGCAACGCAACAGAGTCTTGCAATTTTGGTACCAATAGATCGACTAATAAATGGAAACTTATGACTCTGAATAATTGTTAAAAAGAAATATTTTCAACAAAATTTATACTGAAATTACAGCGAGCATAAATTCTTAATATATAATCGTCGAAATATAGCTTATAAAAATACATCCCATTAAGATTAATAAATGATTAAAGAATGATGAGGATTGAATCCGTTGTTATCTTATTATATATCTTAAGATACATTTTTGATATAATCACTATTTGAAATAAAAAAAATTTATATAACTAAAATTATTTGTGTATTTTATTGACAAAAAAACGTAATTTTTTCAGCTTTGTGTTCATTCAATTGGATATATTCTCAAGAGTATTGTTTTGCCGTTGATACAAAACATCTGAACGGTAAACACAGTCAACATTTATATGTCTTATAGACAGGTACGGGTAACCCACAAATATTAGTAATGAAGTAATTACATACACAATATGAAGGCAGAGAAACTTCTGATTAACCCTTGGAAGTTGAATATCCAGTATTTTAATTTTTTTATAGTAACTTACTGTCATTTTTATTGTTAGAACTTCAAGTTAGGGCCGACATTAATGCAGCACACCGTCAACAACAAGAACAGGTCGATGAAACACAATCCATTAAAGAAAGCCGGGATTATTGTTTTCCTTGCTGGACGTTACTTTTTTGCCTTGTTTTTTCTCTACGGCTTCTGGCGCAAGCTGACCAAAGGGTGGCTTTGGAGCGATCTGATGCTGAGTTTTTTTTCGAAACGTTTTGCGGAACTTCCTGCAGGCTCCTTTCAGGCCAGCTATCTTGAGCACTTTGCCATACCGCTGGCATTCCCGATTGCGTGGATTGTTACGATCGGAGAACTTATCATCGGCCTTTCGCTTATGGCAGGTTTTGCTGTCAGGGCCAACGCTGCACTTGCGTTATTTCTCGTGCTCAACTTTGCAGCAGGCGGCTATTACAACCTCACCCTTCCGCCCTTTATGATCTTTTCTGTATTGATGATGCTGTTCCCGTCCGGGCAGTGGCTCGGGTTGGACAAGCGACTTCACGAGCGATACCCCGATTCCATCTGGTTCAAGTAAATGAAAATACCTGCCTCCAGACATCGCTGCTTCCTCCACTGCTGCTGCTGGGTGTTTCTGCTTCTTCTCTTTTCACTGACCGCACTTTTTCCTGCAATTGCTGCTAAAAAAGCTAAAACCGCTAAAATCCAACCAACTGTAACTCCAATCGAAATAGCCGATGAAGCTGTATGGCAGATGAACTACGCAAAGGCCGATTCCATATACTCGTCAGAACTTCACCATAACCCCTGCAATGCAGATCTCCACTGGAAAATGGCCCGACTGCAGGTCAGCCTTGGAGAATCGTTACCTAAGGGAAACACCGATGCCCGTATGCTCCACTACCGCCAGGCCGCGGAACATGCACGCACCAGCATCACTCTTGACAGCACCAATGCCAAAGGGCACACCTGGCTTGCAGCTTCCCTTGGCATGATGGCTGACAAAATCGGCACCAAGGAAAAATTAAGGCGGGCACAGGAGATAAAACGAGAACTTGATACTGCGCTTCGATTAAACCCGAACGATGCAACCGCGCTCTCCATGCTCGGCTCGTATTATCGCGAAGCCGCCAATATCGGATGGTTCAAAAGAATGGTAGGCAACGCCTTTCTTGGTGAGGTGCCCAAAGGCGATTATACCCTCGCAGAAAAAGCTTTTCGAAAGGCGATCAGCATTGATCCGAAAATCATCAGAAATTACCATGAACTGGCGTTAATCTGTATTAAATCCGGTAACAAAGAGGAAGCAATCACGCTCATCAAAACCGCCCTTGACAAACCAATCCTGATAGAAAGTGACAAGAGGCGCATTGAGGAGATGCACGCACTCTTGAAAAAACTTACGAAAGAGTAGGTTTATCCATTGCTTGCATAAAAATGTTTTTCCTTGTAATGTATATACAAATCGTGTAGATTATAAAAAATGTTTGAGTGGGACGAAGGCAAGCGCTTACTGAACCTTGGGAAGCACAACCTGGACTTTATAGATGCTCGGCTGCTTTTTGACGGACGGAAGGCCTTCACTGCTTTATCGGATTATACCGTTGAAGCACGATATCTAACAATTGCCATATTCGACGGGAAGTTTCATACCGTCATCTGGACATGGCGAGAAAAGAAACGCAGAATTATATCATTCAGGAGAGCACGACATGGAGAAGAAAGGGAATATCGTCTCGTATACGGATAACGAATTACGCGAAATGCAGGAGCGGGGCGAGAGCAAAAGTGACTGGGCAAAAGCTTTTGCCATGACGGATGAGGAGATTGAAGCGGCTATTGCTTCCGATCCGGACGAGGCGGGCATGGTAGTTGACTGGTCGACAGGAACGACAGAAATACCACAGCCCAAGGCAGTCCTCAACATGCGCGTTGATTATGATGTCATGAAATATTTCCGAAATCAGGGAAAAGGCTATCAGACCAAAATCAACGCCGTCCTGCGCTCGTATGTCGATCAGCAAATGCAGCACGACAGAGGCTAACAAGAGAACAGGAGCTTGACAGGTTACTCTTTACCGGACATCCCCAAGAGAGCCCTGACACCGAGATGATAGCTGTTCGCTCCGAACCCGCTGATCACGCCTGCACATACTTCAGAAATGACTGAAGTGCGGCGGAACTCCTCACGGGCATAAATATTGGAAAGATGAACCTCCACGACAGGAATGGTCACGCCGCTGATCGCATCACGAAGAGCTATCGAGTAATGCGTAAGCGCTCCGGCATTAAGCAGAACCCCGCTGAATCCCCCCTTATCCTCAATATGAAACAGCTTCTCCAGTAAAGCACCTTCATCCTCCGACTGAAAAAACTCAAACGTCAGTTCCGGAAAACTCGCAGTCAGTCCGCGATTGATATCATTAAGAGTCTGATAGCCATAAACTTCCGGTTCGCGTTTTCCAAGCCGCGAAAGGTTCGGGCCGTTAAGAACAAGTATTGACATAGCACCTGCCATAATTGTTATTAAAGGATATACTGACTGAGATCTCTGTCGGCAACCACATGGTTCAGCTTTTCCTTCACCATAGCCTCATCAATCTCGACATGATTATCTGAAAAATTCTCAGGAATATTGAACATCAGCTCCTCAAGCAGATTGGTCATAATCGTATGCAGCCTCCTTGCCCCGATATTCTCAACGCTTTCATTGACTCGTGCAGCTATTCTGGCAATCTCGCGAATAGATCCGTCGCTGAAAGTCAGGTTAACCCCTTCCGTTGCCAGCAGTGCTGAATACTGCTTGATAAGGGCATTGTCAGGCTGCGTCAGAATCAGATAAAAATCCTCCTCCGTCAGACTTTTCAGTTCAACCCTTATAGGAAACCGGCCCTGCAGCTCAGGAATCAAATCAGAAGGCTTTGCAACATGGAAGGCGCCGGAAGCGATAAAAAGCACATGATCAGTCTTCACCATACCATGTTTAGTAGCAACATTCGAACCTTCGACAATCGGCAGAAGATCACGCTGCACACCCTCCCGGCTGACATCCGGCCCCTTGCCGCCGGAACCGGACGATGGAGCGGCAATTTTATCAATCTCATCTATAAAAACAATACCCGACTGCTCGACCTTGTTGATAGCCTCTTTAACGACACTATCCATATCGATAAGCTTCTGAACCTCCTCCTGCTCAAGAAGCTTGCGAGCTTCAGCAATAGAAACCCTTCTCTTCTTGCGTTTACGAGGCAGCCCGCTGATAAGATCCTGCATAATCCCGCCGATCTCCTCCATCTGTCCGAGAGGGCCGAAAATCTGCATCATCCCGCCGGGATTATCACCAGTAGTATCCATTTCAATCAGACGATCATCAAGCTTTCCGTTGCGAAGACGTTCAAGCATCTTCTTCCTGCTTCGCCGATTAACCTCAGCGGACTTATCATGCTCATCAGTCGAAACCTGAGCAGAAGCATCATCCTCGTTCTGATTATCACTATCACGGGAGCCACGCGGTGAGCCGAGTGGAGGAAGCAGAATATCAAGCAGACGCTCTTCAACAAGCGACGCAGCTTTTTCACGAACATCCTCGGACCTTTCGCTTCTAACCATAGCCACGGACTGATCAACAAGATCACGAATCATCGACTCCACATCCCGGCCGACATAGCCAACCTCAGTAAATTTCGAAGCCTCAACCTTGACAAACGGAGCTTTTGCCAGCTTGGCAAGCCTCCGGGCAATTTCAGTTTTTCCCACACCGGTCGGCCCGATCATAATAATATTGTTGGGCATGATCTCATCACGAAGCTCATCACTCACATGCTGGCGGCGAAGCCTGTTGCGCAAAGCTATGGCAACAGATTTTTTCGCATCCTTCTGGCCGATTATATATTTATCGAGCTGCGAAACAATCTGGTTGGGAGTCAGATTACTCGACGCTATTGAACTTTGAACACCGCTTTTGGCTTCGGGCAGTACGAGGGCGCTGCCCTCGCTGTTTATAGTCATATCCATGCTGAAAATTGTGAATTACAAAAAAACCTCACTCCGGCAACCCGGACGGACAAACGACAATCAAACTCAAATGCAATGCTGCTCAGACCTCTTCGATAACAATATGATCATTGGTATAAATACAGATATCAGCCGCTATCTTCAAACTCTCATGAACAATATCCTTGGCCGGAAGAGCCGAATGTTTCATAAGCGAACGTGCCGCCGCAAGAGCATACATACTGCCGCTGCCGATGGCGACAATACCATCCTCAGGCTCAATCACATCACCGGTACCCGAAATAATAAGCGCCTTATCCTTGCTGACAATGGCAAGCATAGCCTCAAGCCGTCTGAGATACTTGTCAGTCCGCCAGTCTCTGGCAAGTTCAACCGCCGCACGATCAAGCTTCCCGTTAAACGCCTCAAGTTTTTCTTCAAACCGGTCGAGCAGAGTCACCGCATCAGCCGTTGCCCCGGCAAAACCGGCAACAAGTCTGCCCTGATACAACCTTCTGATTTTCCGTGTGGATTGTTTAAGAATGGTATTGCCCAAAGTCATCTGGCCATCACTGCCGAGAGCTGCCTTACCGTCCCTTATAACCCCGATAACCGTTGTTGAACGGATAAGTGGCCTCTGATTATTCTTCATCAATTAAAATATTTTTTTTCTTAATCTTGCAACTGGAATTTGCAATTGTTCACGATATTTTGCAACCGTTCTTCTCGCAATATGCACTCCCCTGTCCATCAGCATCTCCGCCATGCTGTCATCACTCAAAGGATGTGCTGAATCTTCCTCCTTAATCATTTCAGTAATATACTGCCGTATAATCTTGCTCGACAAATCATCGCCATCTTCTGTCGACAAACCCCCGCTGAAAAAATACTTCAACTCAAAAACTCCGAACCGGGTCTGAACATACTTGCCGTTAACGGCCCGGCTGATTGTCGAAATATCAAGCCCCGTCTCAGCGGCAACGGTTTTCATACCAAGGGGAACCACCCGCTCAGGGCCGAAAACAAAAAAACTGTACTGCTGCTTCATCAGCGCTTCAATCACCTTCAAAAGGGTCTGGCGCCGGGTCTCAATCGCACTGGTGAACTCTTTTGCCCGCTGAAGATTCTTGCGGATAAACTGCTTTTCCTCTTTTGGACCTTTCCTGTTTTTCAGCCGATCCAGATAAACATCACTGACCTTCACCGAAAGCGCGCTCCTGTCATTCAGAACCGCAGTCAACGCACCATTCTCATAACTCACCACAAAATCAGGAGTAATATAGTGGCCGCCTTCATCCTGAAAAATACCGGGATGAGGATCAAGGTCAGTTATAAGAGCTATCGCCGATTCAACCCTTACGCTCAGCACCGAAAGCTTTTTGACCAGCAGCTCATAGCGTCTGTGTATAAATTCATCAAAATGATCGCGCAGAATCCTGGTAGCAACGTCATACGTTGTAGGGTCATACCGGGCGGCAGAAAACTCAAGCTGAACAAGCAGCCTCTCACGCAGCCCCTTTACGCCAACCCCTGGAGGATCAAGAAACCAGATCTTGCGCAGCACCTTCTCAAACTCCCTGTTACTGACATCAAGACCCTCAAGCTGAAGACTGTCAGCAATAACGCTGTACTCCTCAGTAAAATAACCATCACCGTCAAGGTTACCGAGAATCTCAATGGCTATCATCACCTCACGTCTTCCTATCCCCTCCTGCAGACTCAACTGTTTAAGCAGTATTTCATGAAAACTGTCATGCTGAACAGCCTGAAAAAATCTCTCCTTCGGCCCGCTTTCATAGGTAAAACTCATCCTTCCTTCAGTCGCTTCACCAGGGTGAGGGGTGTCATAACGCTCCTTAAGAGAACTTTTACTGAAACGCTCAACCGAACCGAACATATCGTCACTCTCATCACCATCGCCGTCATCAGCCGCATCGCCGGCAGTGTCCTTTCGTTCTTCAACAAGCTCCAGCAGCGGATTTTCCTGCAGCTCCTCATAAATCCGCTGTTCAAGGTTCACCATCGGAAGTTGAAGAAGCTGGCTGCTCAAAATCTGCTGAGTGGAAAGCAGCTGCTTTTGTTTTTGCTGAAGCCTGATATCTGGCATTACTTCAAAGAAGAAGAATCGACAAATGCTTTCAAACTCTCAATCCAGTCATAACCATACAAAGCACCAAGAGCCTGACGAACATAATCAATAAGTTTAACCTGCCGCTCCCCCCCCGCTTTCCTTGCAGAGCGACACATAGAGTGCTGTTCATAAACAAGATAATCCAAACCGAACTTTTTTCTTACCCTTATCGGAAACAATCGGCACGATATTGGCTTATCAAAACCGAGCAGGCCATCCCGAAAAGCAATTTCGATTGCACAAACCGTTATTCCATCGCGAACACAGGTAAAAAGACACTCACGATTATCGATCGTTCTGGTATACGCTCTTCCCTGATAGACCTCCACACAGCCATGCCGGTGAAGATACGTTACACTCTTTTCAGGAAGCATCCTCAGCAGCTCAACCGGCAGATCATGAAGCTGCAAAACTTCACCCTCAGATAACGGAGCACCAAGCTCACCCTCAACACAGCACCTTCCTTGACATTCATGCAAATCACATGCAAAAAAAGCCTGAAATACATCCTTCTCAACAAGAACATCACCTATAGAGACCAGCGACATAACCAACTATCTTTGTTTGAATAAAACCAGAGGTGCAGCGTTATATTACGAACAGGAAAAAGACGGAACACTCCCTGAAAATAGCACACACAACCAGTAACAATCGCCATGCTCATCATCGACGGAAAAAAAGTCTCTCTCGACCTGAAAAACGAAATGAAAGCCAGCGTTGAACACTATAAAAACCTCACGGGCAAAGTGCCGGCCCTGACCATCATCATTGTCGGTCAGGATCCCGCCTCGCAGGTGTATGTACGCAATAAAGCTAAAACATGCAAAGAGATCGGCATGATTTCCACAGTCATTGCAATGCCTGCCGAAACAACGCAAAAACAACTTCTCGATACCATCGAAGACTTGAACAATGACCCGGCCGTTCACGGCATTCTTGTCCAGGAGCCCCTTCCGGAGCACATTGATGGGTTTACCGTCACCCTCTCCATCGACCCGTCAAAAGATGTTGACGGATTTCATCCCCAAAACCTCGGATGCCTTGTCATGGGACATCTCGACAAATGCTTTATCAGCTGTACGCCTTACGGAATACTTGAACTCCTTACACGCTGCAGCATTGAAACAAAAGGCAAACACTGTGTAGTCCTCGGACGCAGTGACATTGTCGGCAAACCCATGGCAAACCTCATGCTCCAGAAGCTTGATGCTGCAAACTGCACGGTCACCATCTGCCACTCCGCCACTCCGGATATTTCTTTTTACACAAAACAGGCCGATATTCTCATCGCAGCCATTGGCCAGGCCGGATATATAACTGCAGATATGGTAAAACCAGGAGTGGTAGTGTTTGATGTCGGCAATAACCGTATTGAAGATCCCGCAGCAAAGAGCGGCTTTCGCGTAGTCGGCGATGTGGATTACGAGAACGTATCTGCTGTCGCCTCCGCCATGACCCCAGTTCCCGGAGGCGTCGGACCGATGACCATTGCCATGCTCATGAAAAACACGCTGCTGTCGTTCCAGCGGATCAACGGCCTCTTACAGCCTCGATCAGTAAAATAATGGCTAAAACAACTACCAGATATATCTGCACAAACTGCGGTGCCGTATCCCTCAAATATCAGGGGAAATGTTTCGAATGCCAGAGTTGGGGCACACTGCAGGAAACCCGCGTCGAACCCGAACAGAAACACCGACAGACCGGCACCCCCGAAGGTGCTGTTGTTGTTCAGAACCTGCACGACTGCGTTCCATCCGAATTCCAGCGCATCATGACCGGCATCGGAGAGCTCGACCGGGTGCTCGGAGGAGGACTCATGCAGGCCTCAGCGGTACTGGTGGGAGGGGAACCCGGTATCGGCAAATCAACCCTCATGCTGCAGCTTGCGCCCCGCCTGGCACCCGCCAAAGTGCTCTATATTTCCGGTGAAGAGTCGCCAAACCAGATCCGCGAACGCGCCCGAAGGCTCTCCATCAAGGCCGACAACCTCTGGCTGATCCCCGAAGTCAACCTTGAGCGCATTCTTGCAGTCATTGAACATGAAAAACCTGCACTCGTCATTATCGATTCCATTCAAACCATCCATTCCGCCGAATACCAGAGTTCCGCAGGCACCATTACCCAGATCCGGGAGTGTGCGGCCACCCTCATCCGAGCAGCCAAGCAGCAGAACGTCATCCTCATGATCATCGGCCATATCACCAAAGAGGGAGCACTTGCCGGCCCCAAAGCCCTTGAACACATGGTCGACACCGTCCTGCAATTCGAAGGAGAAGGATACCAGCGCTACCGTATTATCCGCTCCGTAAAAAACCGATTCGGCTCCACCAACGAAATCGGCGTCTTCCGCATGGATGAAACCGGCCTTGAAGAGGTCAGCAACCCGTCTGAATTTTTTATTTCCGGCCGCAGGACAGATGTTCCCGGAAACTCCATACTCGCCGCAATCGAGGGCACCAGAGCACTTCTCGTTGAGGTTCAGGCGCTGGTATCAAAAACCAACTACTCCATGCCCCAACGCATCACTACCGGCTTCGACTTGAAACGCATGTCGATTATCCTCGCCGTACTCGAAAACAGACTCAAAATTGAAACCTGGGGACAGGATGTCTTTGTAAAAATAGCCGGCGGCCTTAAACTGGCAGAACCCGCCGCCGACCTCGCCATAGCAGCCGCCATTGCCTCTGGACTCATGAACCGCCCTGTTGATCCGGCAACAGTCTGCTGCGGAGAAATCGGACTTGCCGGCGAACTCCGGGCCATCAGCGACAGCGAACGGCGAATCAGGGAAGCTGCCCATCTCGGCTTCAAACGCATCGTCCTCCCCGAAGCCAACACCCGAGAACTCAAACCCTCACTCCTCAAACTCCCTGTCACCATCGCAGGCTGCACAACACTGCACGACGCCCTCGAAGAGCTCAATATCTGACCGACCTAAGGGCATCTCTAATGATATATCATTCAGCAATAAAACAGATGTGCCCTTAATATTGTTACCGTTGAAATAACAATTTGTCGTAGTTCGCATGTGAGCCAATCCAAAACCAAACGACTCCATTTTCATCACGTTTGCCCACTGCACGATAACCTTTGCCGATTCGAACAGAGTAAATCGGAAGGCTGTCATGAATTCGCTTGAAGCGTAAACCTGGATGCCATGGATCACGCATAAACTGTCTGTACACCCCCCTCGCTTGGTCTTGGACAATTTGCGGCAACTCGTCAAATAACTTGCGGAATTTTGATGTGATGCGTGATTTCAAAGTTTATCTGGATCAAGTACTTCACTCTTTCCTGTGTTGATTTCTTCCGCAGCCTCTTCGGCAAGCATTGCCAATACATCCTGACTTGACGCAAAACTTTTGTCCCAACGTAAATCATCATCAATTTCCTCAAGAATCAATGCTGCAATTGCGTTCTGCTCATTATCGGACAATATTTTGACTCTATTAACGGCCTGTTCAAGCAGTGTAGTCATGATAATTTCTTCATTGTTAATGACTTGAATTCAACCTCACTAAATCTGAGGAATATTTTAAAATGTACCGTTTTTTCATAAAACAGCATAATATGCTCTTTGGGCGCGTTGGAAAACAGTCCTGACGGTTCCAGTATCTCAAGCCTGTTCAAGCTGCTTTCAGCCCTTGGTCTTGAACTGGTTCTGACATCAGGTTACGGTCAAAATGCGGTCTTCCAACATTCGAAAGCTTTGGTTTGTCAAACACAGCATCAAGGATTGGAGAAAATATATGCCAATCGATATGCTTATCAAGCTATACAAGCGGATCGTGAAGATTGGTGAGTTTTTCAAGCAGTAAAATGCTCGTCAAACACGCGTGGAGGAATAATCTTATTCATGGCAGCGATCAATGTGGGGTTATTTCCCCGGAATACACAAAATATCAACCTCGAAAGTTAAAGCTAACTTATTAAATATTAAAATGATATATCATTCAGTAATAAATAGAGGTACCCCTAATTGGTTGCTATTAACCAAATAATAATGTTAGTATTATATATTATGACAAATATCTTGGCGTGTATTGTATTATAATGTAGAACCAGTTTTTTCTGGCTCATCCATTATTTCATCTTTTTTATACTGTGGTGTTGTTATTTTTGAATTAGATTCTTTTTTGGTCGCTGTTGTCTTTTTATGATGAGTATGAACTTTTTTATTTGTTCCTAAATTTGAACACCCATTGAACATCATCAATAAAGTCGTTATAAAAAAACCTATAAATATTTTTTTTGTTTTCAAATCTGTATTTTTAGTATAGAATATTTTTAAATAATCATTCATAATATTATTTTAAATTATAATTTTGCTTATTATAAAATCTTTTTTTATCAACAATATAATAGTTTTTATTCATTCATTATTAACTATCAATGATTTATGTTTTTTTTAAATGAATTATCACTGACTGCCAATTGATATGTACTATACTGTTATAATTAAAATAAAATCCAATTACCATACTAATAAATATAAATACTAAAACTATTATTATATAAATTTTTTTAGAGAAAAAGTGCCAAATATTTGAATTGATGGTTTCTTGATTATGACAAACTTTAACTATTTGAAGTGTAATATTATCAAAACCACCGGCATTATTAGCCAATAGAACCAGTTCATCTGCTTGTTCAGTAAGTGTTTTATTACTATAAAGTACTTTTTTCATTAAATCCTCACTAACCATACCATAAAGGCCATCAGTGCATAATATTAAACAATCTCCATTGTTAGGTTGCAGAGGAATTTTGCAGACTGTAGGAAGCTTCATATTTTCTATACCCAAAGCGTTGGTAATCTCATTTTTTCTGGGATGATTTGCAGCATTTTTTTCAGATAATGAGCCCATATCAATTAAAGACTGTACAAAAGAATGATCCTTTGTTAGACGAATAATTTCATTGCCAGAATAATAATATAAGCGACTATCGCCTACATGAGCATAATAATATTTTGAATCCTTTTGTAAAAGAATAATACAAGTTGTCCCCATACCTTTAAATTCTGGATAATGAAGAGTATAATTAATAATTTCTTCATTTGCATAATAAATTGAATTTATCAATAAATGGGATGGGTCATGTGATATATTATCAATTAAATATTTTTTAATCGCTTTAACTGCTATTCTTGATGCTTTTTCTCCACCTGCATGACCACCCATGCCATCACACACTACAAATACATAACCATTTTTTGTATCAAAATTAGCAAAATAATCTTCATTAACTTTTCTTTTTCTACCTACATCAGTAGCATTACCAAATTGAAAATTATATTTCTTTATTTCAGGGTTCATTATTTGCTAATTTACAATGGTTATTGTAAGTAAATAAGAAATATTATACTTATTTACTTAGATTAAAGGGTACCATAATAAAATATAAGTTTACATTACCGACACGTATTATACATTGTTTATCGAGAACTCCTTCATTAACCATTTGTCCATCTATAAATGTACCATTATTTGAAAATTCATCTCTGAACATAAATATATTATTTCTAAATAAAATAGTAAGATGTATTCCTGACACTCCAGGATCATTGGGAATCATAATATCCGAATCAATATTTGATCCAATAATATTTTTACCTTCAAAAAGAATGTATGCTTTTCCTTGTTGGTTAATATCATATGTAACAAGAAACCCAACAATTTTACGTTCTTCAACTTTTGGTTTTTCAGGACTCATTATTTTTGTTCTTTGCTGAAAAAAAGTATTATTTTCAGAACCATCGCTTGAATTAACAATTACTGTTTTTTTTGATGAATCCGAAATATTACTTTTAATAAAAGTTTTTGTTGCTTCAGATCCACTACTAAAATTCCCAATGGTTTGATTAGCACCTTGAGATTGAGGGCAATAAGGACAATTAACATACTTATTAGGATCGTAATTATGCCCATTTGAACAAGTTTTAATGTGTGTCATATATTTATTATTTAAAATATTAAAGAAGCTCCCCGCCGCAAGCGATAAGGAATATAACCCTGAATGATTAAATAAATTACAAAATTGATTTATATAGATTTACTACATGTTTTGCAAGAATAGCAAAATTAAAAGTTGAGGCCATACCTGCATTCATAACACCAACGAGTTGCCCTTTTTCATTAAATATAGGTGATCCACTAGACCCATGTGTTGCAGAAAGATTATGACCAAAATTAAGATCATCAGGTTCTCTAGTTAGTATTCCTTCCTGATAATGAGATTTTGTTCCCTCATGGGTATCACCAAGAATTGTGCCTTCTGGGTAACCTATCATAAACAGCTTCATTCCTGGTGTAAGTTTATTTTTATCTATAATGGCATCGTCAAGATTTATGACATTTACAACTTCATTTGGAAGTCTTTTGTTGTTAAGTTGAATAATAGCTACATCAATATCTCTGTTAATGGTTGTTGGAATAACGTAGCAATTTAAATAATCAGACTTTTGATTATTTTTAATATATGTATTATTCATAGCAGCACCCATGAATAATATTTTTCCTGATACTTTAACATCAGCTTTATTTAAGTTTCTAATTTCTTTAATCGTATTTAGAATCCATCTATCTGAATTATAACCAATTTTTTTAAGGACTTTTAAAGTGTCTTTTTTATTTTCTTGTTGGCTTATTAGATAAGCAATTATATTTTCAAACTTATTCTTGATTTTATTTTTATCAGCTTTTTCATATTCCCATGGAGTAACAACATGTTGATTTGTAATAATTTTTCCATCATTGGAAACAAAGAATCCTGTAGCGGAGGCTGCCATTGCATTATTCTTTGCCTCATCAAATAGTTCAATATTATCTCCATGAACAACAACGAGCGGATTTTTGTCTCCGGATCCCAAGTCAACAATATAAACATATTCAAAATAAAGATAAACTACAGAGTTTTCATATTTTTTCATTATATCCGGTGGATTTAATTTGCCTCTAAGGAAATAAGCTCCTGTTATTAATATAATAACAGCTATTCCAATTAATGCTTGTAATAAATATTTCTTTTTATGTATTCTTCTACTTGGTTTTGATTCATTTTTTTTGGGCTCTTGACTTGCACTTGTGTACAAGTATTGTTCCCATTCAAGTTTATGCCCATCTGCAATAAATACCTGATCACCTTTATTGATTTTTTTTGATTCGATTTTTGTGCCATTAACTTGCGTACCATTTGATGAACGTTTATCTATAATAATAATATCTCCATTCTGCATTTGTAAAATCTCTGCATGTAAAGATGACACATCATCAAATGGTAAAACAATATTGTTTGACAAAGAACGACCTATTGTAAATTTTCTTTTAATATCAAGCTTTGAATAATTTTCATTGTTATGATTTCCTGATGAATCTTGATCCAAAGAAGATTCCCAATTATACCGATAATTTCCTAATTTAACCTCATCATTCTTATTAATTATTTCTTCTTTGATTTTAACTCCATTTACAAAGGTACCATTTGAGGAATTTAAATCACGAATAGTAACAATACCATTATTATCGACAAGTAATAATGCATGTTCTCTCGACACTGAATTGTCGTTAATGACAACATCATTAACATTTGCACGTCCAATTTTTATTGTTTTCATAAAAGTAATTTAATGTTTATTTAAAAATAATATAAATATTAAACAATCTACTCTTTTAATATCCAATTTCATGTATATGTTGAGCCGCTTTTTTATGACCTTGCATTTGTGCCTTTAAAAACCAATAATAAGCCTTTTTATAATCCATGCGTATACCATCACCATGTTGATATTTTAATCCAAGATTATATTGGGAACTTACGTTACCTTGAGTAGCTCCCTTTAGATACCACTTAACAGCTTCAACAACATTTTTGTTTACTCCTGTTCCTTTATCATACATAGAACCAAGATTATTTTGGGCTTGGGCATTACCTTGTGCTGATGCTTTTTTATACCATTTGACAGCCTCTGCATAATCTACCTTCACTCCTTTTCCCTGATCATACATGGAGCCAAGATTATTTTGCGCTTTTGCATAACCTTTTTCCGCAGATTTTTTATACCACATTACAGCCTCTTCATCATTTTTTATCACTCCAATTCCATTTTCCAATATATACCCAAGTTTATTTTGTGCTATTGCATTACCTTTATTGGCTTCGATTCTATAACGCATAAGAATATTGGCATTCTTATCATTATCAGTACTTGCTTTAATATCTGTATTATCTAAAATATTATTATCTTTGACATCTTTATAATGATATTTGTTATCAATATAATTATTTTGCTTTAATGGATAATTTTTTAGATCAGAATTATTTTTTGATATACCAAAAACAATATATATAATTAACGAAAATATGAGAATGGATCCTGCGATAATTTGTGTATGTTGTTTTGAAAAATATAATTTTGGTATATCAATTTTTGAATAGTTAGATGGGTAAGAACTTGAAATAACTGTATTAATTCCATTAGTTAAATCTTTTTTGTACTCTTTACAACTTCTATATCGATTATCGGCTTTTTTGGATGTTGCCTTGTCCACTATTATTTGCATATTGTCTGATACATAAGGATAAATATCTTTCATTCTTGGCAAGAAATCCATTACTATTTTTTTTTGTATTTCGTATTCTGATTCTTTCATAGAATCATAGGGCGCGCGTCCTGTTAACATTTGAAATAAAAGAACTCCTAAAGAATATATATCAGTCAAATGGCTTATCTCTTCTGCTTTTACTTGCTCTGGGCTCATATAGATTAATGTGCCTATTTTAATTCCAGTTTTTGTATGGAGATTTGTATATCCAGAATCAAGGATTTTTGCAATACCAAAATCAAGGATTTTTATATTTTGATTATTTTCAATAATTATATTTGAAGGCTTAATATCACGATGAATAATTCCTTTTGAATGAGCATAAGTAAATGCATCAAGAATAGTAATTAAAAGTTTTACTGCTTCATTTTCAGGAATACTGCCTTTATGATTATTGATATACAAATCAAGATTTACCCCATCAACATACTCTTGTACTAAAAATAATCGATTATTTAGTTCCTCATATCTTATTAAACGTACAATATTAGGATGATTTAATATTGCCATTACCTGAGCTTCGCGACGAAAACGTTCACGAATATCTTCAAACTGTGCTAAATGTGGTAAAAGCTCCTTAATAGCAACTTTCTGATATGTAACATTATCAATACCAAGATATACTCGGCTCATCCCTCCCTCTCCGAGGATTTTTTCTATTTTATAGTTTAAAATTATTTCATCCATTATTTGGAAATAAATAAAGTATTCAAAAGTGTATATATAATATTTTTATTATATCTTTATAAACACTATCAAAACAAGAATCATGATGACAATAAATGATAGCAAGATTATTTCAAGTAATTTAATATTTAAATATTCTTTTTTTCCATTATCTTTAATGTTTAATGTTTTTTTTACTTGGTCCCATGGCAGTAAAACCGATTCACCAAGAATAATTTCATCACCAAACGCCACAATAACTTCTTCGTTTTTTATTATTTTACCATTGACTATGCTGCCATTTTTACTTTTATCTTTGAAAATATATTGCGATTCAAACACTTTCAATTCTGCATGAACGCGACTAACTTTACTTTCATTATTGTTTATTGTAATATCACATCCAACATCTCTCCCTACAGTCAGAAATAATTGTGTTGGACGAGTTGTATATGAATAATTATTATCAATATTTCCTTTCAGTGCCAGTATAAATTCATCGCAATTATTGTAACGTAACTCTTTTTTTTTATTGGTAGCTCGATCAATAACCTTTTGAATTTCATCAGACGCAAATTCATAACTATTTTTTATTCTTGGGAGTGGCTCTTGAATAATTTTTTGATAAATTTCATATTCTGATTGATATAATGAGTTATATGGCGGTTTGCCTGAAACTAACTGATATAAAAGGACGCCAAGTGAATAAATATCACTTCTAATATCAATAGCATCACCTATAACTTGTTCTGGACTCATATATAAACCTGTTCCAATTTTAGTACCGTATACCGTATGCAATAGACTATTTCCAGAAAGGATTTTTGCTACTCCAAAATCAAGAATTTTTATATTTTGATCAGTCGTAATAAGAATATTCTGTGGTTTAATATCTCTATGTACTATACCTAATTTGTGGGCATAAGAAAAAGCACTGAGAATTTGAAGCATGTATTTCTTAGCTTTTTCTTCTGGAATCGGACCTGTCATCCTTGCAATGTAAACATCAAATGTTTTACCATCAACATACTCTAAAACAAGATATAATGATTTGTCATGTTCGAATGATTCTTTAAACCCTACAATATTATTATGTTTTAATGACGACATTGTTCGCGCTTCCTGCTGAAATCGCAACTGCAATTCATCATCACCAGATATTGTTTTTTTTAATTCTTTTATTGCAACTTCAACACCACTCCTTTGATCAATAGCTGAATAAACTATACCCATTCCCCCTTCTCCCAAAACACGTTGTATCTTATAATGGGATACTATTGAACCAATTTGCATTATTTACAATTTTGATTTGATACATTATAAATCTCTATAAAATGAATACCCCGCATCACTGAGGCGGGGTATTCATAGTGCAATAAGTATGAATGCAATATTGAAGGTATAAGTATTTCATAAATTGAGCACAGCAAAAAAGGCGAAGTGCAGGATGCAAAATATATATCCAATAAAATATACTCAACACGACGAATGATCGTTTTGATTATTTTAGTTTTTAATCTATGAACTTTTCTGTTTTTATAATATCTATTACACGTTACATGAATTCAATGGATTTTAAAGAGACAAACAGTGCTTTCTTCCTGAACGATACATAGTGACTCTTAGAAAATGCTACCCAGCATCATAGCAATTAATTAATTCCGCTTATATAAAAAACATAGGGAAATAAATACTTCAGAAATTAAAGATTATTTTTCTACTTATAATTCAGGCTATTAAATGGATACCATACATGACTTATAGATTTGCATGTCAAATATTTTAACAGAGAAATGACCTTCAAAACGCTAACAGAATCTATGATTGAAATGAAAAATAACTGTATTACTTTTATATTAACTTAACATTAAAAAATACATATTTTCTGCCAATAATACAATTATGGTGTAAAATAATCTTTAGATTACAGAGTAATTATTTTTATATAAATATTAGCTTAAAACGTATATTCTGAATTATTATTTCCGCTAAGTACTTATTATAGTTATTGTTGACGAGATATGTTACGCACCTTACGGTCACGATTAATCTTAACCCGGCAAGGCCACTATCAACGGAAAATAACGACCACAGAGACCTTCCACCCAAAAACTAACGTGTAAACGGCAAGAAAAAAACTCGATATTACAGCGATATCACACCGATACTTTATGGGCTTAAAATTATACCTCAAATTTTTTCCCTTAAACATATTTATTTGTTGAGTCTATAGAGTATTAAGGCTGTTAAGGTTTATGAAGTGGTTAGGGGATGGATCGCACTGTAAAATTTCTTGAGAGTCTTGGTATCAACAAGGAGCTTGTTAATACGACTGAACGAGATGGTGTTTACATTGTGCCTGGGATTTTTGGGGTATATCTGGAGAAATGAAATAGTATTTTATCTCAATTCCGCTGATCAGCGATTATGTTATTCCGTATCGCTCAGTCGTGCCACGGCTTTGGCATACTCTTCAAAATCCTTAAGGTGTGCCGTGGCAATAGAAAAAACGATTGCCCAATTGATAGCCTCATAGTTATGGACGGCGAGGTTACGAAATCCAACCGCCTTTTTCATCCGATAAGCCAAATCTGCGCTGATTATTCCGGCTTCACATAAAATATCGAACGTTTTTCCCATCGTACAAGGTGGAGGAAACTCACTACCTGCAACAAGGTGTGTTCCAATGTCCACACACAGTTGAACAGCACGAGTGAGGTTGTGGGAAAGAATATCCTGAGCATCATAATCGCTGACAAGTGCATCAGCGTTTCTGGGGCATTTTTCTTTAACCCTCAGGATGGAGCGATGCAAAGACTCAAGTTTCTGATCAATTAAAGACCAATCCACGCCTTCCTCCTTTCCTTCAGAATTCTTCTCTGATAAGGCACAAAATCCTCAATGTTATAAAGATGTTTGAGCACCAGCTCAGCAAAAAGCGTATTGCTGCCAACTATTCGCCTTCCTCCGGCGATGATCTGGCCCAGCAGGGGTTCTCCAACAGTTGACAGATCAATCAAATCAACAGGGCGTCCTGTTACCTCTGCCAGGTCTGAAATCAGGTTGATTGTTTCATGAACGTCAAGCGGATGATCGGCACCGACCGCCAGATCAACATCACTTTCATAATGAGCAGTGCCTTTGGCCAGTGAACCAAACAACAGCGCAAGACGAATGGCATTGTGCCGTTCAAGTACTTCCCTGATCTGCTTGTCGATACTCTCTGTTACCATGATGCAATATATTGATTTTGCCTCCCCTGCCAAGAGATGATGGGACTTCAGCCATTCTTCCCCCGGCTTATTCCAGAGTATTCAGATGTATATTCTCCCTCATTACCCGCTTCAGTTGGTCTTCTGATCAAGTGAGCTGCTCGTTGCAATCATGGCCGCCTTGCGTGCAGGATAAAGGCTTACTGCAAGGCAGAGCACAACCCCTGTTATTCCGACAAGAATAAAATCATCGAGGTGCATGCTGACAGGATAGGCTGGAATGATGAATGCGCTTTTTGAAGGCAGCTGCACAATACCGTAAAGCTCCTGCAATCTGCAGACGCTCCATGCAATGACTATCCCTGCAGTTGTTCCAACAACCCCCGTCATTCCGCCCTGAATGATGAATATGGCCATGAACTGCGGCTTTTCCATCCCCATGCATCGCAGATAAAACAACTCGCGCTGTTTATCGATTGCTGTCATGGCAAGTGCTCCCGTAAGGCTGAGCGCAGCCACAAGAATAATAAGCATCAGGATGCTGAAACTCGCCCATTTCTCAAGCTGCATTACCGTAAAAATGTTGCTGTATTTCTCTTCGAGAGTCCTGACTTTCCACTCAGCTTTCATAGGGCTTGCAGCCAGCCATTGCCTGAGGTTGGCTATAAAGGCATCCCGCGGGTACCCATCCTTCTGGCGGATGTCAATCCCCGAAAATGTTCCACTCCCGAGCAGCAGAATTTTATGGGCAAACAGATCAGACGTAAGAACATACCGGTCGTCAAAAATCTTCTGCAGAGAAAATACGGAATAAACACTTGTTTCAGGGATACCGAGCATCGGTATCAGGTACGGCTGCGAAAGCGATTCAAGACCCAGAGAAATCAGCTCAGGACTGAATATTTTAACCTGTTTAAATACATGGAGGTTTGTCCTGTAGGCCAGCATCTCCCCTGCAGCAATGGTTTCGCCTGTAAAATAAGCCCGCTTCGCATGGGTCTGCAGCATCAGACGGCGGTGAGCCCCTTCGCTGAGTCCTTTAACAACAACCAGTTCGCTTTTCTCCCCGCTGCCCATAATAGCCTCACCCTCAGCATAGGGTTCAACCCCTCCGACCCCCTCAAGAGCTCTTATAGCATGCAGAAGAGTGTCCGATACCGCTCTTGCCCTGCCGTTCACGGGCACAAACTGAGCAGGGCTGTCAATGGTGATGAACAGATCGCGGGCCAGTTTTTGAAAACCGTTCAAAACGCTCATAACCACAAGAAGGGTGCTGACGCCGATAATGATTCCCGCAAGACTTATAGCCGAAATGACATTGATAACCCTGAACCGTTTTCGGGCAAAACTGAAACGTTGAGCAATCCACAACCCTGTTTTCATAAAAGCGGAAATAACATTGCAATGACAATGGACGACAAAGATACTGAAAGCATAAAGATAGCTAAGCTAAAACAATTTTTGGCGGCAAGCATCTTTGTTGCTATGTTTTGTACTTATTATCAGCATCCTGTTATTTTCAGTTTACCAAAGAGTAATGAGCGAAGAAAAAGAATCCCTGCCGTCACCGGAACTTCCTGAAGGCCGCCCGAATCGCAGCGCTGACGAAATCATGGCCCCCTATGCCCCTGTCGAAACCACAGAGTCCGAGCCCGAACACGGGATGAACTTCATGGGACATCTCGAGGAGATCCGCTCACGACTGATCAAGTCCGCCGTCGCCCTCGTGCTCGTTACAGGCGTCTGTACAGCCTACTCCGATTTTCTTGTCAACGACGTGCTTATTGCGCCGCTCACACGGAGCAGTAAAACCCTGGTACTGCAGAACCTTGTCCCATACGGGCAGCTCTCCCTCTACCTGCAGGTCGTTATCTTTTCAGGATTCATTATCTCCTTTCCTTTTCTTGCCTGGCAGATCTGGCAGTTTGTCGCCCCGGGCCTGCATGAGAATGAACGCAAGGCAGGGCGATTTTCAATACTCTTCATCTCCCTCTCCTTTTTTACCGGTATAGGATTCGGCTATTTTGTATTTCTGCCGGTCACCCTCCAGTTCTTCGCCGCATTCGGCACCCCGCTCATCAAAAACAACATCTCAGTCCAGGACTATGTCAGCTTTTTTATCGGAGCGCTCCTGACCGCAGGACTGGTGTTCGAACTTCCCTTCATCGCCTATATCCTGTCAAAAATCGGGCTTCTGACACCAGCCTTCATGAGGTTTTACCGCAAACATGCCATTGTTTTTCTCCTTGTCGTGGCCGCAATTGTTACTCCCTCAACCGACGTGGTCACACAACTCGTCATAGGCCTCCCGATGATCCTGCTCTATGAAATCAGCATCCTCATATCAGCTCATGTCAACCGCAAAAACAACGCACTCAAGCTATGAGGGAAGAGCACCTGAATAAATACCCTCGCATTACAGAGGTTGTCGTGCCCGGTGTCACCCTCGCAGGAAACCCTCTCGGCGACCCTGCCCGTCGACGGGTGCCTGTCTATCTCCCTCCATCCTACGACGATACAAAGCGGTTTCCGGTTATCTACCTCCTTGCAGGATTTGCCTCCACAGGACAAAGCTTTCTGAATTACAGCTTCGGGCGTCAAAGCGTCCCTGAAATGGCCGACTCCCTCATAGCAGAAGGCAGAATGCAGGAATCCATCATTGTCCTGCCCGACTGCATGACCCGCTATGGAGGCTCGCAATATGTCGATTCACCGGCGACCGGCAACTACGAAACCTACCTGGTTGACGAACTGATCCCCTTCATCGACCGGACGCTCTCGACCCTTCCACATAAAAAACACAGGGCAATAGCCGGAAAATCATCCGGAGGATTCGGCGCACTCCGCCTGGCAATGAAGCACCCGCATCTGTTTGCGGCGGCTGCCTGCCATAGCGGCGACATGGGATTCGAGCTCTGCTACAAACCGAATTTTCCGGCGGCGGCCAGAGTTCTGGAACAATACGGAGGAAGCCTTGCCGCATTTCTCACCTCATATGAACAGGCGCTGAAAAAACCGGCAAAAGAGTTTGCACTGCTCGACCTCATCGGCATGGCCGCAGCATACTCCCCGCCCCTGGCAGCAGGCACCCCCGATGCCCTTCTCCTGCCGTTTAATCCCCATACCTGTGAACCCGTTGATGAGGTGTGGCAGCACTGGTTGAGCTTTGACCCTGTAGAGATGATCAGGCACAAGGAGTACCGCGAAGCCCTGCGTTCGCTCGATCTTCTTTTCCTGGACTGTGGAACCCTTGACGAGTACAACCTTCAGTTCGGCCACCGGATTTTTTCAGCCAGAGCAGCCCGTTACGCCATCGCTCACCGTTACGAAGAGTTCATGGACTCGCACAGCAACACCTCGTATCGCTATGCTCAATCCCTGCCGGCCCTCTCAGAAGCCATCGCAGGCTGAAGAAGCTGCAGCAAGCAGCCTCGAATAGAGCGCTTCCGTCGCTATTTTCAGCTCATCCGGAGAGCCGTTGTTGACAAGCACAAAATCCGCTTTTGCAATCAGCTTTTCCTGAGGCCACTGCCGGGCAAGACGCTGCATAATCTCTTCACGGCTGCCCAGCCCTTTCCGTACAGCCCTTTCTATCCGCAGCTCTTCATCAGCCGTCACAACCACCACAACATCAAGCTGCCTGTTGCTGCCCGATTCAAACATTATGGCCGCTTCCTTCACCACAATCTTTGAGCCACGCAGTGCAGCATCCTCTGCCGCTTTGGTAAACTCCCTGAATACCTTCGGATGAATAAGCCTGTTCAGCGCTTCAAGTTTTTCAGGCGACGAAAAAACCACAGAGGCTATTTTTTTTCTGTCCAGTACAATATCTCCATCCCTGTCAAACGAATAGACCGCATCACCGAACAGCGCTCTGATACCCGCAATCACCTCGGCATCATGAACCTGCAGCTCCTTGGCGACAATGTCTGCCTCAAAAAGAGAGCACCCCATGTCCGCAAGAAAACGGCATACCGTCGATTTTCCGCTGCCGAGCCCGCCGGTAACACCCACAAGGAAAGGATAGTGCCTGCTCATTTTACTGAGGCTGATTTTTTGTGCATATTCTCCCTCACCTGCAAAAGCACTTTTTTCCACAGTTCAGGATTCTCCCTGTACGCCTCACTCTTGCGATGCAGACTCTCACGGGTAAAAGCATAACGCACAAGAAGCTCGTTCAGCTCCTCGGCATTCACCGGGTTACGCACAACGTTCTCTTTTTCGCCCGGCACACCTGCAAGCAAAAGATAATCACTATAGAATCCCGCAAAACGGATATCATCGTTGTCAAGGGTAAACGATTTTTTTTCGCTGCACCCGAAGAGTACAAAACCGAAAACAAGAGAGAAAAATAACGACCGGAAAGAAACTCGCAATGTCATGTACCCGTAAGCTCCTTTATTGATTGTTGATAAACGGCAAGAAAAAAAACTTAATACTCAAATTGTGAACTTAATCGCCAAATTACAAGTTAAAGCAATTTGAATCATACGTTCGACTCTTTTTCAACTCTCTTTTTCTAACTTTAAACCATTACCCTTTATGACCTACCAGCAGCCAACGCTTTCATATGCAGAAAACGCACTGGAACCTTTTATTTCCGCTAAAACCATCGGGTTTCACTACGGCAAGCACCATGTTGCCTACATCACCAATTACAACAACCTTATAGCAGGCACTCCTCTCGAAAACCTGACGATCGAAGAGGTGATTGTCCAGACTGCGGCAGACCCTCAGAAAGTCGGTATTTTTAATAATGGTGCCCAGGCCTGGAACCACTCCTTTTACTGGAACAGCCTTTCACCGAATGGCGGCGGCGAACCTTCCGGGGAACTTGCAGCAAAAATCACTCAGGATTTCGGAAGTTTCGACAAATTCAAGGAAGAGCTCAAAAGTGCTGCAGCGACTCAGTTCGGCAGCGGATGGGCATGGCTTGTGCTCGATGGCGGAACGCTGAAAGTTGTAAAAACCGGTAATGCGCAAACCCCCGCAACCAGCGGCCAGAAACCGATACTGACCATTGACGTCTGGGAACACGCCTACTATCTCGACTACCAGAATCGTCGACCCGATTATGTGGCCACAGTCATCGACAACCTCCTGAACTGGGAGTTCGCCGCAAAAAATTTCCATTCTGCATAACAACCCCGAATCATTGTGTTCTGTTTCTTACAAAAGGGCATCACAACGGTGCCCTTTCACATCCAGGGCAGAATTGCCGCATCATCAAGATTAACCACCCTGGCTTTTTGAGGCAGCTCAAACTTCAGGGAACCTGAACTTTTGTTGAATACCCTCTCATCGTAGGCTATCACCAGCTGATGCTCACCGGCTCCGTCCGCACCGCTGCTGTTATACAGCACCATCTCAATATCTTTCGGAACAGGCGCATTGCGGCCGTCAACTGTAATTGTCTGATAATGCTTGAAATGAATTTCAGTGGTTGTCTTTCCCTGCCGGTTCCTGAGAAAAAGCGCACTCAGCGTCCTGCTCGATGGATCAATAACCACCTCTTTACTCCCCTCTGGTGTTGCCAGCGTAAATATCAATGCTCCGGAACCCTGTTTAACCGACGTTATGGCACGTAAAGGCTCTGTAAAAGTCACCAGCCCCAGCAGAGACTCCGAAAGTAGCCGGAAGCCAGAACTCACCCCTATAATTTTTTCAAGATTCAACTCGCTGCTGCTGCCGAGAAATAGCCGGTTATTGAGCATATCGTGCACATAGAGCGAATCAGTGCTGAAAAACATATCAGCCACCGGCCATCCAAGCAGCCCTGCGCTGACAATCAGCCGAGCTTCACGCCCCCTGTTTATCCGTATGTTGCAAAAAACGCGATGCTTCCTTTTCGGCGTCTTTATCCACACATCCGCATACCCATCCATCGACTCAATCATCGGAGATGCCTGAGCAACTTCACGGAACAGCGCCGCCTGTTCCGCACTCAGCGCAACCTGTTCCCCCGTAAGCTCCTGACGGCCGACAGTCCTGAAATCAGCACACCCGCCCCCCAGCACAAGCATGAAAACCGCCCATACAAGCACAACCTTTCCTTTCATCATCGCATCAATTTATTTCCTTTGAGAATCATCACATTTGCTGCACATTGCATCATGTTCACCATGCACCACGTTCGATAGGACAGGCTGCATTCATGTTACAGTAAAATACAACGCTATCAAAACTACAAGCCATTTTTCAAACCATGCACTCCCTCTATCTTAAACCTAAAGAACACCACAGAATCCAGAAAGGCCATCTATGGGTGTTCAGCAATGAACTCGCCAACGTTCCGCACGATATCGCTTCCGGCGAAACCGTAAAACTTTTCACCCACGACCAGAAGTTCATGGGAACCGGTTTTTACAACCCTCACTCCCTCATCTCCGTAAGGCTTCTTTCCCGCAAAGATGAACAGCCCGACCACGATTTTTTCCTTAAAAAATTTCTTGAAGCCCTCAAACTCCGCGAAATAATCTATAAAAATGACGAAACCAACGCCTGGCGTCTTATCCATGGCGAATCGGACGGGCTCCCCGGACTGATTGTCGACCGTTTCAATCAGGCAATCGTGGTACAGGCTTTTTCAGCCGGTATGGACATTCACCTGCAGCTGATCTGCGATGTCCTGCAGGAACTCCTCAATCCCTGCATTATTATCGTCCGTAACGAATCCCCCCTGAGGGAGTTGGAAGGACTGACCCTTTACAAAGACATTATACGTGGTGAACGTTCAGAATCGGTACAGACCATTCACGACGCTGGAATAACCTATGAGGTGAATCTCTTCGAGGGCCAGAAAACCGGATTTTTCCTTGACCAGCGTGAAAACCGCAGAATTATCCGAAAATTTTCCGAAAACGCTGAAGTCCTCGACGTTTTTACCAACGACGGAGGCTTTGCCCTCAATGCGCTCTATGGAGGTGCCCGTTCAGCTATTCTTGTCGATGCATCAAAAGAAGCACTCGAAAGAGCCGATCGCAATGCACAGCTGAACAGCTTCCGGGAGTACAGTCTCGTTGCGGCAGACGCATTCGATACCCTCGATCAGATGGTTGAGTCAAAGGAATCATTCAACCTCGTTGTGCTCGATCCGCCAAGCTTCACCAAAAGCCGCAAAAACCTGCCCGGAGCCCTCAAGGCATACAAAAGGCTCAATAAACTCGGCCTGCAGTTAGTGAAAAACGGAGGATTTCTTGCTACAGCCTCCTGCAGTCATCATGTCTCAGAAGAGGACTTTCTGCAATCCGTACACCAGGCGGCACTCGCTGCCGGTTGCCAGCTCAGGCTGATTCACAAAAACTCACAGCCCTTCGATCATCCGGTATTGCTCGCCATGCCGGAGACAGGCTACCTTAAATTTGCCTGTTTTTATGTGACACGCTGACCCTTTCCCGTCGCAGCCCTCAGGCTGCGAATGGGAAGAATAACAGCTACTTCCTCAGTTCTGCCGAAGCCCCGTGAATGTAGGCAAGAGCATCTTCAAGAATTTTTAAAGCCTGGCGTATCTCATAATCGTCATCACTGTCATCCTTTGCCCTGTTGAGACGTTTTTTTGCATCCTCAATTGCATCCGCAGCAAGCTGCAGTTTTGAAACTACCCCCATTGCACTCTCCTCTTGTTGACATATCATTTCCGTTTTCTTACCGTATGGTAACAACTGTAAGCAAACGCAACAGAAATATAGTCACATTAACCATATAATTGACGACACCAAATAGAAAAGCCCCGCGGTTAGCGAGGCGGGCGGCCCCTGCGGGCACCCTCCGTGTTCTTATTACCTATTGCGTTGTGCAATAAACATCCGCACATAAAGTGGTCGCCAAACTGGGACTCGTCGTCATACTCCTTACACACAGAATATTTCCACCAAGTTCAGCCGCTTTATTTTTAGCTAAATTTGTAGCACTCAACCGGCTTTCACTGACTCCTCCAACAGCAAAATGTCCAATAGTCGTAATAGATTGAATATACCTGCATCCACTCACCTCTTCAGGATTATGAGTTACCTTGATTCCACTTCCTGCAATGGTCAACGGCGTTGCACACCCGGCAAGCGCCATGACCAGCCCGATTAAGACTGCCTTGAGTTTCATGAATACAGATTTTGGAGGTTGGATATCTTCCTCATTATACAAAAAAAAAAGGGAACTGAAAATCGCTTCAGCTCCCTCTTCATATCTCGCATCAACCATCCCTTCGATTGTTACCGACCCCTTCCATCCGGTCGAATGCCATCTCTCCTATCATCCCTGCGATCATCACGACGATCATCCCTGCGGTCATCACGGCGATCATCCCTGTCATAACGCTCTCTGTCATGGCGGTCTCTATCCTCCCAGTAGGTGCGGTCATGCCTGCGATACTCGATGTCACGATACCTCCGGAGATCATCCCAGCGATGTCTTCTTATCCTGTAGGGGATATTCCGCTCCCGCACATAATCCCAGGGGCCGCGGTAGTGTGCGGAACGGTACCAGCTGCCATCCCGATAAAGATAATAGAGGTCACCATAATAGACGATATCATAAGGGCTCCCCACAGATACAGCAAATCCCTGATCCTGCAGATAGACAAAACTCGGACGACTGTCAATGACAAAATGCGGTCTGTCCCCGACCCCTACGCGAACATCGCCGATACGGATACCGACCTCCGCACGGGCATCTGTAACAGGATTTCCTAAAAACATTCCTGCAATTCCTGCAGCAATCCAGACTGTTTTTCTCATAGTTTTCCTATTTAAAAAGGTTATTCGGCCGGCTGAATCTCTCTGAGCAAAAAAACATAAACTTCACTCCCCTCCATTAAGTTTCCATAAAGTTCATCAGGAGAAAGGTAAGTAACTGCAGAATAATATTTGAATTAAAAACTTACCGCAACTCCCTTCGAAACCTGATGTCGCATAACCTCCTTCCATCCGTCGCCGGAGAGTTTTTCAGCCAGAGCCACAACAATATGCCGCGGTTCAACCCCGAGATCCGGATTCCTTCCGAGTCCCTGCACGCACGACGGGCAATTGGTCAGAATCACCGCGCTCTTTTTTCCATGCATGACCCCTATGCCCCCCATTACCTCCATAATGGCCTCTCTTTTACGGTGAAGCATCGAATCAGTAATATCAGGGCGTGAGAGAGCCAGAGTCCCGGCCTCTGAACAGCAGTGCGGCACCGGCGTCACGCTGCCGAAACCTCCCAGACGGCGAAGCGTCTGATCCGCTTTACCGGCAAGCGAATCATGGCACGGTGCATGATAGAGGTAATCCTCCTTCCCCTCAAGCTTCAGCCCTTTATCAAGCGCATAAGCTGCAGCATCAGTAATTTTTCCGCCGAAAAGCTTCCCGGTTTCAATGGCATCAAGCCCCTCCATACAGGTGCCGCACGTCACCACGCAGGCGTCGAAATCAAGGTAGGAGAACATCTCCCTGATCTGGCTGAACATCACGGTATTGCGAAGCACAATGCTCGAATACTGGTCACGCTTGGCATTGACATGAGCCGGAAAACCGCAGCAGAGAAACGGCGGCGGAAGCACAACCCTCACGCCAAGCTCAAGCAGCACATGCAGAGCCGCCATTGAAATAGAGGAGTTCATGCGTTCCGATCCGCAGCCGGGAAAATAAAAAACGTTACCCGTAACCTCCCCGGAAGGTTCAAATACAAGCACCTGGTCAGGGCCGCATTCAGGCAGCAGGTCGCGCAGCGTCTCATCGGGCACAGGCGGTACCGGCGAACGCAGAAGCCTCAGGGGATATAGCTCCGGCGAATCAGGTTCCGGCTGCAGCGGTGCGGAAATTTTATTGCTTACCCGCTGAACGGCTCCGCCTATCCTCAGCACCGCCCGGCGGAAAACCGCATTGAAAACCGGCGACCGGCTGTCAAGATAGCGCAGCGTCAATTCCGTAAGCGGCGACGTGTGCTTGTAACCCCATTCCGAAAGAATTTCACGCTCCAGCACCGACACCTCTCCGCTGTCGATGTCCACGGGGCATGGCTTCAGACATTTATGGCATATCGTACAATGGTCGGCAACCTCTTCCAGCCACTTCAGCAGCGCAAAATCCGTGGAACGCTCACGCTGTGCATCAAAAAGAAGCGCCTCCATCAGAGAGCCGATGGCAAGATTCTTGTTCCGGGGATGATAAAACATGCCCCGCGACGGATAGTAAACACAGCAGTCAGTCTTGCACTTGCCGCAACGGATGCAATAGTCAACCTTTTTTGAAAGCTCCTCAATCTGAGCACGACGGAGAATATGCGCCTCAAGCTCAAGCAGATTGAACGAAGGCGTAAAAATATGCTCGAGCGCTTCATAATCCTCAAGCTTTCCGGGATTCATAATCCCCTTCGGGTCAACCTTGCGCCGATACTGGCTCAGTTTTTCCACAATCGCCGGATCAAGGTACTTCAGCTTGGTCACCCCTATACCGTGCTCCCCCGACACCACCCCGCCGAGCGAAACCACTTTATCCATGACATTGTCAATCACCTTGTCAGCCCTGTCGAGCATCGGCCGATCATTCGAAAGGACCGGCACGTTGACATGGACATTGCCGTCACCGGCATGCATATGCGTCGCCAGCACAATGCGCCTGTCGCGGACATAAGAAAATGCGTTTTTCAAGGCCGCCTCCATCTCGGGATACCCCTGCACCAGCTCACCAAGCTCACGGCTCAGCTCCTGCACAATTTCAAGTGAACGGAGTCTCTCCTCCGGCGCCAGGAGAATCCTCTCATCAAACACACGGCAAAGCTCCATCCCTGCAGGAATCTTTGAGGCAAACCGCCCCCCGTCACCGGTAACCTTCGTCGTAGCGAAAATAGTGCGCGCCCGCTCCACAAAGCAATGCTGCGCGTATCGCTCCTCCGTTATGTTGAGGTCATCGATAAATCGCGCAAAAACGGCAAGCGCCTCAAGAGGAATCACAATATCCTCATTCAGCTTAAAAGCATTGGTTCGCCGGGCAATCGCCCCGAGCTTTTTTCGATCGGCCCAGAAGCGAACCGCATCCGCACTGTCTCTGGCAAGAAACATCATGGTATTGGGATGGTGCTTCAGCAGTTGTTCCAGCCGTTCAATCCCGCTCTGCACCTCGGAAGGGGTGTTGCCGGCGATATCAATCAGCAGGACGGCTTTAGGTGTCTGAGCGCGGGGCGCCTTCACCTTATAGTCAATAGCCCTGATATACTCATCATCAAAGTGCTCAAGCGCCAGCAGTGCCTCCCTGTTGTCCGAATACAGGGGAAAAAGTTTCGAAAGCTCCAGAATCACCCGGCTTGCCTCATCCATATCAGGCCCGAAAAACTCCAGGCAGAGTGTTCTCTTTTCATGATACTTTGGATAAAGCACAAAAACAGCCGAAGTAATCACCCCGTCAGTCCCCTCCTTCTGAAGTCCCGGGACACCGCCCAGCGCCTTGTTGGTGATATCCTTCCACAACCCCTTTTTGCGGATATCGGTACCATGCAGCTCAATGCGCTCGACTCTCTTCCCCGACGGATTCCACACCTCAAAAATAACGGTATCCTCATGCAGAATTTTCCGGAGCCGGTGATCGACCCGTTTTACCGTCCAGTTTTCACCGCTGGGCATGGCCATCCGCCACTCAAGCAGATTATCGATGCAGGTACCCCATCGAACAGCCATCTTTCCGCCGGCATTTTCAGCAATATTCCCCCCTACAGTGCACGACCACTCACTGGTAGGGTCGGTGGCAAAAACCAGACCATGCTCGTCCGCCGCCTCCATAGCCTTCTCAGTAACAACTCCGGCTTCCACCTCAATCACCGAGGCCTGCGATATCTGACCGTTCTCAAGCTGAAAATCCCTGACGGAAATCCCCCTGATGCGGTTCAGTTTTTCCATATTGATAATAACGCACCTCGACCTCAGCGGCACAGCCCCGCCGGTCAGTCCGGTACCGGCTCCGCGGGGAATGATGTTGAGGCCAAGTCCGGCAATCGCCGTAATCAGCGGAGCAACCTGCTGCTCATCATCCGGAGTCACAACCGCAACCGGGAGATGAAGCCTCCAGTCAGTGGCATCAGTTGCGTGAGCTGCCAGCGAAAAAGGATCAAACAGAACATTTTTCACCCCGACAACCGCACCGAGCTCCCGCTTCATGCGCCGCCGCAAGTCAGGTGTATTTTCAACAGCAGCACGGAATCGCTCAAGCTGCTCACGCACCGCCTCAACAATGGCCGAAACACGGGTTTCCCCGTTTGCCGTCTCCGAAATGGTATCAAGTTCGTGCAATGCCCGTTCAAAAAGGCGCCGCCGCCGGGGAGCGGAATCGACCAGCTCCTGAAAGAGATATGGATTACGTCGATGAATGAGAATCTCCCCGATAATCCCCATCAAGAGACGAGCCGACCTGCCGGTCACCCGCAGATCACGCAGTTCATCAAGGATGTGCACGACAGCAGGCCCCAGCAGAAACGATATCGCCTGCCGGTCGGCTGCAGAGGTATAATTAAAAGGAATTTCGCGTGGAAGCGTTGTTACCGGTTTCTCTCTCTCGGCACCTGTTCGTATCGTCATCATAGCCTTGCCCCGCCCGAAATTTCAATAATCTGCCCGGTAATGAACGCCGCATCATCCGAAGCCAGAAAAAGCGCACATCGCGCAACATCGTCCGGTGTCGCAACCCGTCCAAGCGGATACCGCCCGGCACAATCTTTCCGAAGCATCTCCCACCGCTCAGCACCCAGAGCCTTCACAAAAGCAGGAACCTCCACAAGAGCCGGAGCAAGCGCATTGACCGTTATGCCATAGCGGCCAAGCGACATGGCAAGTGAACGGGTAAACGCATATATGCCGCCTTTCGCCGCAGCATACGAAAACTGATTCGGACTCCCCCTGTAGACAAGCGAACTCATATTCACAATCCTGCCGAAACCCTGCCGCTTCATCACCCTGGCCGCCTCCTTGCACGAAAGAATGCAGGACTTGAGGTTAAGATCAAGATTGGCACTCATCCTCGCGTAATCAATATCCTCAACATCAGCCGCCGGCTCGCAGTCGCCTCCGGCAATATTCACCACACAGTCAATTTTTCCGAGCCGGTCCGCAATCTGCCGGTAAAGCAGCTCTATCTCCTCTTCATGCATTACATCGGCCTGCAGCGCGCAGCCCTTCCCCCCTGCTCTTTCAAGAAGATCAAGTGTTTCAGAACATCCCGAATCATTGATATCACTGCAAATCACCACAGCCCCCTCCGCTGCAAAACAGAGAGCCACAGCCCTGCCGATTCCCCCCGCAGCTCCTGTAACGAGCGCGACCCTGTCAGATAGTCTCATAAGCATCAGAATGGACAGTCATCATCAGCAATGGCACTGCCGCCTTCATGTTCATATACTGGCGGTGCAGTTGCGCCTGCAGACTGCGCCTGTGATGAAAAGCCCTCATTGGCAGACTCAACTTTCCACGCCTTGACATCAGTATACCATTTCCCGTTGAACTCCCTGCTTTCAATATCACATGAAATCGTCAGCCGGTTTCCCACCCTCAGTATGGCTCGATCTACCTTATCGCCCCACAGAGAGATGCAGATCTTCTTCGGATACTGACCATCCGTTTCAACAATAATATCCTGTTTTTTCCATGGCCCGTTCTTTCCTGCACCTGTCTGTTCAGGAAGAATTGCTGTTAGTTTCGCTGTAAGCTGCATAACATTATAATCTGTTCTTTCATAAAAAAACTAAAAAACCCCGTTCCAACAAAAACAATCAGAACGGGGCACAATGATTTTACAAGAAATCCTTTTTACTCGAAAGCCTTGTAATTTACGATATGCAGAGTGATTTTTTTACAGGCAAATAACATTCATTGCTGTGCATTCCCATACCATCACGCTGCGCGCTCGGGGTGGTCGCTGCAGTATCGGTCGATAAGGCGGAGAAACTGACGGCCGTAGCGTGCAAGTTTGGCCTCTCCAACCCCCAAAACCGACAGCATGGTTTCCGCACTCCGGGGAAAAATTGATGCCATGTCGTGCAGTGAACGATCCGAAAAAACCACATACGGCGGAATCCCCTGCTCCTGTGCAATCTGCTTGCGCAGTATCCTGAGCAGTTCAAACAGCTCCTGATCATAGGGCAGGGCCGAAGCATTATTCACAACATTATCCACAACCCGCACCATGGTAACGCACGCTTCATGTTTCAGAATCTGCAAACCCTTCGGCAGCAGATAGAGTGTCGGGTAAAGCCCTTCCGACTTATCAATAACTTTTTGAGCCAGCAATTCATCAACAAGCTGTCTCCAGTACCTTTTACTGCGTCCTTTGCCGACTCCATACGTTTTCAGCCGGTCATGTCCGAAATCACGGATTTTCCGGTTATTGCTTCCAAGCACAATATCGACAATATGCATCGCTCCGAACCGCTCTTCAGTGCGTACAATGGCCGAAAGCAGCATCTGAGCGTCACGGGTGCAGTCCACGACCTCCCTTGTCCCGAGGCAGATGTCGCAGGAACTGCAGTTCTCAAGGGGGTAGTGTTCTCCAAAATAATCAAGCAGGCTCCTGCGCCGGCAGACAGAGGTCGAAGCAAACGAAATGACCTTCGAAAGAGCTGCAAGCGCCCTCTTCCGTTCAGTTTCGTCATCCATCGCATCTATAAAATAACGCAGCTTGCTGATATCGCCCTGTGCAAAAAGAAGCGTGCACTGCGCAGCCTCACCGTCGCGACCAGCCCTGCCAGTCTCCTGATAGTAATTCTCTATGCTTTTAGGAAGGTCGGCATGAATCACATAGCGGACATTGGACTTGTCAATGCCCATGCCGAACGCAATGGTCGCCACAATCACCTCGACCTCATCGCGAATGAACGCTTCCTGATGTCGTTTACGGGTGTCATCACTCAGGCCTGCATGGTAAGGGAGGGCACGAAATCCTTTTGCCTGAAGCATGGCCGCCGTCTCGTCAACACTTTTTCGGCTGGCACGATAAATAATGCCGGCCTTCCCCGTATTTTTTTTTATCAGCGAAACAAGCTGTGCATCAGCATGTTCTTTGAACCGGACATCGTAAAAAAGGTTTGGCCGGTCAAACGAGGCCCTGACGACAAGGGGGGTGCGCAGTGCAAGTTTATCCAGAATATCCTGCTGCACATGGTGCGTTGCCGTTGCAGTAAACGCAGCGACAGGCTGGTCGGGAAAGAGTGTCACAAGATCGGAGAGCGACAGATAGTCCGGCCGGAAATCGTGCCCCCACTCCGATATGCAGTGAGCTTCATCAATCACCGCCATGCTGATCTTCACCCTGCCGAGCATCTGTCTGAAGTGGTCAAGCACAAACCGTTCAGGCGCGACATAAATCAGGTCGAGGGAGTTTGAAAGCAGCTCCTGCATCACTCTGTCACGCTCATCAGGCAGAAGAGAGCTGTTTAGAAATGCCGCACGAATTCCGTTAACCCGTGCCCCGTCAACCTGGTCTTTCATCAGTGAAATAAGCGGGCTTATCACCATACAGGTACCCGGCAGCAATACAGCAGGAAGCTGGTAGCAGAGCGATTTTCCGCCGCCGGTCGGCATAACGGCAAAAACATCCCTCTTCTCTAAGATTGCCCGTACTATCTGTTCCTGGTTAGGCCGAAACTCGCGAAACCCGAACACCTTGCGAAGCACAGCAGATACATCCTCATCACTCGGGGTCATCATAGCTTTTCCCACCACTCCTGAAGCCCGTCAACAACTTTTTTCCACGCAACACTCTTCTCCTGCCCCACAGAAACATCCTCACTTTTTTGAGGGGCGGCAGGCTTTGACGCGGAAATCCCTGGGACAGCAGCCGCTGTCGCAAAACTCTGATTCACGGACAGGTTGTTCCTATAGACATACGTCACAAGACCGAGCGCAGTAGCATCCATAGGGCTGTTAACGGCACCCCGCCGGTTCACTCCTCCCGATACCCCTTCAGCATACCCTTTGCGGACGTCAAGAGCAAGCACTTGCTGGGCAAGCTCAACCGCTCCCTGCAATAACGAGCCTCCGCCTGTAAGTATTGCACCCGCATTGATAGCCTCATAGTAACCCGACAGCATCAGTGCATCACGCACAAGCTCCAGAATCTCCATCATCCTCGCCTCAATAACCAGGTTCAGAAAGCTCCTCTGAACTGTTTTCCGCGGATATCCCTCACTCGCCTCAATCACAATTTCCTCCGCCTCACTGCTTATCCGGCCGTCAGCACACCCATGCTGTTTTTTCAGACGCTCGGCCACCTCTTCGTCGATCTGAAGTGCATGAGCAATATCAAGGGTGATATCATTGGCTCCGACGGTAATGACCTCGGAATAATGAATCGCCGCGCCAAGGTAGAGGGTAACCTCAGTGGTTCCTCCCCCGATATCAACCACCGCAACGCCGCCCCTCATCTCCCGTTCTTTGATGACCGCCATCCCGAGAGCAACCGGCTTGAACGTCAGGCCGATAATCTTCATGCCTGCCCTCTCGATGCACTGCCTGATGTTGCGGATCTTTGTTTTCAACCCCACAACAATATAGACGCTCCCCCGCATGGTCATCCCGGCCATCCCTATCGGATCAAGCAGCTTGTCCTGATCGTCGACTATAAACTCCTGTGGAATGACATGGATAATCTCATGATTGATATCCAGATTCTGGATATTGGCCCGTGCCTTCTCCAGAAACCGGTGCACATCGGACTCATTGACAATGCCCGACTGGTTGATGCTGATTTCCGAGCTGCTCTGTATGCAATGCACATGCGCGCCCGAAAGCGCGACATTGACCCCGTGAATCACAATCGACGACTCACGTTCAACCTCAGCGGCAGCGGCCTTTATAGCTGCCACGGTCTTATTGATGTTCACAACCGCAGCGCGCCTGATACCATCCGAATAACAAAACCCTTCAGCCAGCACATTCAGTTTGCCGAATTCATCCTTTTCTGCAACCGCAATGCACACCTTCGAGGTACCTATATCAAGACCAACAGCAATATTGGCTTCCCGCATTAATTCCCGCATAATTTAATAAAGATGTCCCCTCAAGGCTTGGCCGGAACTGCCTCAACCCTCTCCTTCACAACATTCGGCACCCCAACAGCCCCTGTGTAAAACACCACCAGACTTGCCGGTTCACTCCCCACATTATAACCATTATGCAACGTATCCATAACCTCAAGAATGACATCACCTTTTTTGAACACATAGGTTCCTTTGCCGGTTCTACTCCCTTTTATCTCCACATGCAGCTCACCCTCAAGCATATACGCATAAACCGGCACAGGATGTTCGTGCCACCCGGTTGAACCCCCCGGAGGAACACGCACAATAACAGCCGTCACCTCAGGCTGCCCCGTTTGAAGATACCGCAAAAGCTGACCATTACTCGCCTTTGTAGAAGTAACCAGCCTCTGCACCTCAACGCTCTTATACTCCTCCGCCCACCCGACACAACTGAAAATTGCCGACAAAAACACCAGAACCACACCCCGTACCCAAGGCATAACCCACTCACCCATGTCATCCCGACAACGGAGGGATCTCTCTTTCCTCCTCACCTCACCAACCCCCGACACCAATAATAAACCCACCCTATCATCTCCCGCAAAGCCGTCTCCGACTCCGCAAGCGCCGCCCCGTTTGGCAGATAGCTTAAAACCGTCAATTGATCCATATCATCAGTTTGATAATCCACCCTGAAAGGAACAACCCTGAACCCTTCCTTTTCAAAAAGCAAAAGAGCCCTTGGCATATGACAGGCGCTGGTCACAAGAATAATGTTTTTTCTTCCACCCAATAATGTCCCCGCAGCCACCGCTTCCTCAGCAGTATTGCCCACCCTCTCAGTCAACCTGATCGACTTTTGCGGAACACCAAGCAAAACGGCCCTCTTTGCAAGCAGCTCTCCTTCAGGAACCCTGTAGGGATGCCACGGAGTCTGCCCGCGTGTAAACACAAGCACCGGCGCCTTCCCAGCTTTAAAAAGGTCGACGCCCCCCTCAAACCGGTCAACGGCATCACCCCACTCTCCTAAGGGAGCCCCGTCGATCTGATGAAGCATCCCGCTCAGCACCACAATGGCATCGGCTTTTTCAAGCTCATGAACCGGCATTCTTCTTGGCGCCCCCTCAACAAAGCGCATCAACGCATTGCTGATAACCGGCATACTGAACATCCACAGCACCAGAACCCCATACCAGAACAACAGCCTTTTACGCAAAACAACTCCAACCATCAGGCATAAAAGGCTGAATCCCAAAGGAAGCAGAAACAAAGGAAGAATTTTATTGACAAACAGCATATACCCAGGTTTTTCCTGTAAATATAGTCATACAGCAAAATACAAGCCATTGGTTTTGTCTTCCCTGCCCTATGTTCGGCCAATGCTTCAACTGCCATCGTTTCCAGCAAAGCCTGCGATTTGTCTGTTGCAAGAAGTGCGTCCCATTGCTCATTATCAGCTTCTATCTCAGAAGTACCTTCTTCCTTTATTATATCCTCACTGTAAAATCTGAGCCTCCAGAAAACGAGCAAAATCTATGAGTTGCTCCACCCTGTCGGATGACAAAACGCGTACAATCTTAATCAACGTTTGTTCATTTTCTTTGTTCATGACCGTATTCATAATCTTTCCCCGATGCCTATATCTGATGTAAATACCAAACAAGAATACAAAACAATACTCAATAGCACAAGTAGGGGCGACACTTGTGGTCGCCCTCCATAGTCTTACCCCCTGTCGCCAATATCACGCTAACTGAAATTGCATATTCGAAAGCTCTTCTTGAGTTGCCCTGGACGACACATTGAGAAACTCAACTCCAACGACACTATCCTTGTCATCAAAATCAAGAATTACTCCGGGCCTGACCTCTTCCGATTCAACTATTTTGGATTCATCAAACCTGAAATAAAGTGTGTCGGTCTCTTTATCTATTGTAATTTTCATATTTTCCTCCTTAATCTACGGGTATAAAACTGCGAAATAATTTTTTTTGATTTGTTACCATAAATGCTAACTTAAAAATATGACCTATGAACTTGAATATTTCAATCTTCGAACGAAAGAGGAAATTATATCATGGCCAAAATCCATAAAGATGGATTACGCGCGTTTAGTGGAATTACTGATTGAGTTTGGGCCGGATTTAAGGATGCCAAACTCCAGAGCACTGGGTGAAGGCCTTTTTGAACTCAGCCCCCCCTCTCCCCCTCAAAAAGATCTAAAGAGAGCATATAAACGAATGAACGAGGTGAATAATGGATGACCTGACCTTTAAACCCATCAAGCATAACCACGAAGAATTTCTTCGTGAGGAAATGAAAGATGAAGAGTTTCGTAAGGGTTATGAGGCATTAGGGCCGAAGTACGCCCTTATCCGGCAACTGCTTTTAGCTCGTCAGAACTCGGGTTTGACTCAGGAAGCTATTGCTCATAAAATAGGTACTACGAAAAGTGCCATTTCACGGTTGGAGTCAGGAGGAAAACATGTTCCTTCCATTACCACCCTAAGAAAGTATGCTGATGCAGTTGGCTGCGAATTGGAAATTAAGCTGATTAAAAAAAACAGAACACCCTATGAGGCAAAACCAATTTCAGTTCAATTATCGATAAACATGAAAATTAATTATTACCCGGATACCGACTCTTTATATATCGAATTCTCAGAAAAAGAGAGTTCCGACAGCATCGAAATATCTGAAGGCATTGTCCTCGACTACGACCAGGAAGGAACGCTTGTCGGAATGGATATTGATAATGCCAAGAAAAAAGTAGGGGCGCCCTCCGTAGTCTCAACCCGCAGTCCTTGCCTACTGCTTACCGGGGATGTCCCCTTTTTTAATGAGTGATGCCGTCGCCGGTGATGGCTTTTTGAATTGTTTGGATTATTATTTTTAAATCGTAGAGGAAGGATCGGTTTTCGAGGTAGTATGTGTCGAATTCTACTTTCACTGGGATCGGGAGTTCATCACGGCCATTAATTTGTGCCGGGCCTGTCAGGCCTGGGGTTAGGACATGTACTCCTTTTGTGGTGCGGAGGGTGATTAAATCAGCCTGGTTGAAAAGGGCGGGGCGTGGTCCGACAATACTCATATCCCCTTTCAGGATACTCCATAGTTGGGGAAGTTCGTCAATGCTTGTTTTGCGAAGCAATTTGCCTACAGGAGTGAGAAAGCAGTCTGGATTGGACATGAGGTGTGTTGCTACGGCAGGAGTATTCGTCAACATGGTACGGAACTTGGGCATGTTGAAAATCTGGTTGTTTTTTCCAATCCTGTCAGACCAATAAAGTACAGGGCCTTTCGAAGTAATTTTTACCAAAATGGCCACCATCAACATGGGCACACTGAACACTATGAGTGCAAGTAGCGACATCGTAATATCAAAAAGTCGCTTCATAAATATATATTCTATTTTTTTGAAAACATTGCCATCAAGCCCTCTTCTATAGAAAAAGGTGGAATCCAATTCAAATTATTTCTGATTAATGACGAATCAATCGTAAAGGATGATATTAATTTTTCAATAGAATAAGTATCAACACCTAAAGAAACATGTATTGCTTTATTCAAATAATCGCCAATAATCCCCATTATTTTTAATAATACTATTGGCAATGAAAATAACACAACTTTTCTCCCTATTACTGATCCAATTTTTGTTACAAGATCTTTTGTCGAAAGATCAAAACCATCACTTACAAGATATATCTCTCTACTAGCTGACGGATGAAATACACATTTTGAAATAGCATCAACAAGATTTCCGACAAAAATAAAACTGCGTTTATTATCAATTCTAGCAAAAGGCAATGGCAATCGTCGCAAAATTAAGCACTGTAATCGCTCCATATTCCCAGGATTACCAGCCCCATAAACTAAGGATGGCCTTATAATACACCAATCAGTATTGGTACTTTTAAGTATATCTTGAATTACTTTTTCAGCCTCATATTTACTGTGTCCATAATCTGAAACAGGATTACATAATGTTAATTCATTAATCGTTTCATTATTTTTGTGATCATATACCGAAAGAGAACTAATAAAAACGAATCTTCGTATTGTATAATGTTTGCTTATTTGTTTGACAAGATTTTCTGTGCCTTTAGTATTAATTTTCAGGAATTCATTTAATATACCATTTCCTTTAGTCCCAATCTGATGTGCAAGACCTGCTAAATGAATAACATAATGAACACCCTCTAATGCTTGATCCCAAGAAGTATCAGGCCCTATCTCTCCTATATTAACCCATAAAATATCAGAAGGATAATCTGATGGAGGAGCATTTCCTCTGAATGTACCACGAATCTTATATCCAATTTGATTAAGATATAAGCACATTTGTCGTCCGATAAAACCAGTTGCTCCAGTAACAAGTATCATCATTTTACCTTACAGTACGGTTATTTCAATTTCTCTCTAAGATCAGAAAAAGTAGTAAAATAAAAACCTTCACGTTTTAAGAGACTTATAACTTTACGTAATTTAATTTGAGTTGTTGAACGTCCAAGCCCAAAACGCATGCGTGTTGAAAAAGAAACTGTATTATCTAAATAGGGAACTGCACGTTGCGAAAGTTCAAAAGGATGGATAAAAAGGACATAAAATGAAGCGCTTTTAATATAACGGTTAATCAGATTACTTGTTAACCACCAAGGAAAGATACGAAGGTACCCCCCTCCTGAAATAGGAATATTTGTATTAGCTATTTTTACAGTACTTACCTCAAACTCAAAAAAATTACCAAGTCTATAAATATTCGGAACTACTGTATCGAATCCACTGATATCAATATCACCATATAACGGATGATCACTAAATGCATTTTTACTGGAATCATATAAAAAATTAGCTTTTCTGATTATATCAAGACGTTCACGATCGAGACTAAATGATGAAGCTCGATATCCGGTTACTGGTATTCCTATTAAATCTTCTAATTTGTTCTTAGCAGCAACAGTTCGAATATAAAATTCTTTACTTGGAATAAGAAGTGGGCGTGTATGGTCATCTCCATGGCATGCTAAATCAAATCCAAAAGATGACAATTCGAGCATCTTTTGTTGCAGAGTTTTTGCAAGATCTGATAAAATAAAAAATGAAGATGGTATTTGAAAATCATGAAGCAATTCTACATATCGATCAAGTCCGTCCAGCAGCGAATAAGAACGATCAAAATTTTTATTTATAAAATAATCTAAGTGATACCAGTCCTCAACATCCATTGATAAGATAGCATATTTTTTATAGACAGATTCAGTTGATAATTGAGTCATGGAATGTTGTTAAGTTATGGACATACTATCTTCCTTTAAAATAATTAATCACTTGTTTAACTGTCAAGAAAGGAGCAATCAATGTTGCGAAAGGATCTTGCATGTCTAAAATTGCATCAGTCGACAAATACTTATATGAAGTCAACCAATCAATAATTGATAGACCTGTTCTTTTTTTTAATTCCAAGGTAGTCGTAATATCCCTGAGAAAATAAGACCAAGATTTCCCGTTTTTTTGCTCTGGCACTGAAACATCAGGAAGACCAACTAAGTCAGCATAGGCATACCATAAAACATCTCTTAATGATACTCTAGTCAAATCTTCCCATAATTGTGGTCTTATATTGACCTCAATCATTTTGTACTTTCCATCCCGATTATCATATTTAAATTCTGACCCGCATAATCCACGAAAATTACAAGATTTGAGAAATGCTTTACTAATTTCTCTAACCTCTTCATTTATAATTGATTTTACAAAGCTTCCAGAACCAAAATTTATTGGGACCTGACGAATTTTCTGACCAGTGAAATCGGCTATACACTCTCCTGTTGCCTCAGAAAAATAACCCTTAAAAAGAAAAATATTACTTTCTGGACCTGGAATAACCTCTTGTATCGTTGACTGAGAAAGAATACCATCATATTTATCAACAACTTGTTTAAAGTCTTCGGCTGTACTGACAAGAAGCACTTTATTTCCATGAAGTTTTTTTTTCCAACGATGTATCAGATCAGGTTTTATAATAAAGGGAAAGCGTATTTCAGCAAGAATATTATTAAGCATTTCATGCCCAGAAAGATATAACGATTTTGGAACAGCAACACCATGTTCTTCACAAAGTCTATAAAATTTTTTTTTATTGAGAAACTTTTCACTTGTCTCTTTTTCATATGATGAATTAAATAGATAATGCCCTTTAAGTTCTTTTGCATTCCTACTGATAAATTCAATAAACTCGTCATCTGAAGGAATAAGAATTGGCTTGACAGCTAAATTTTTTGAAAATTCAATAAGATCGTCAAGAAGAGAATTTTCTTTGGCTATATAACCAAATGGCGGCTTAATAATATGTTTTGAATAGCGTCCTATTTGTCCATTTTTCCTATCTGTACCGAAAACCTGAACACCTCGGGCTGAAAATATTCTTCCAACTGAAAGACCTGTAGCGCTGAGACCAAGAACAAAAACTGGTGGTTTGGAAGATTTAATCTTTGTGGCCATCATTACAACCTTATACTTATTTCAATTATAATAAAAAATATATTGTTTATGCACCATACTCAAGCTTCCCACTGTACCAAGTCTCAGCAGACCGCCGTAACGCAAGCCCGGTATAATGGATGACATCGCTTGTCTCTGTCCCTGGAGGTACCCTCATAACACCAAACTGAACAATATATGGCCATCTCTTTTTTGTATGGGCATAAACTTCACACCAATCTTCACCGTCTCTGCTTGCCCAAAGATGTGCTGAAACATCAACTTCATTATCCCCTCCCTCAACACCGGTACTTATAAAAAGTGTTCCGTCTCGCAAAGACCCTGACCCATGGCAAGGCCCTTGAATTAGTTGAACCACAGAAATAGCAGAGCTAACTCTATCAAAACGAATAATATGATTAGGAGTAAGGCCTGCATCAGATCCTGCATCGGTACCCCAAAACAACGATTCAGCTGTAAATATAACGCTCACCGCCCGCCAATCCTGTGATCCTCCTCCGATTCGAATCCAACTTTTGCCGACATCAACACTTTTGAAAAGAGAGCATTCTGAATTTGCATCTCCAGTACCCATCCATAAGCATGCTTCAAAGGGATCCCACTGTATAAAATGAATGTGACGAACCTCACCTGCCTTAAATTCAAAAATTTTTTTGAACCCATAAGCAGGGTTTTCGCTACAATAAAGTGCAACCGGTATCTTGCGATCAATGTTCAGCAAGTATTCACCATAAAAAATAGACCCATCAGGAACCCGACAAATTGCTCTGGATGCAGGCTTGTTCCCGCGATGCACTTGATCAACCACTCGGGTTGATCCGTCTTTTTCGACAAGAACAAAACGCCGTTTAAGCACAACAAGAATCCGCCCATCCCCAAGAGGTTGGGCTGCGTGAATACCCATACGCAAACCGAGACGGAAAAAAGTAAAAAAAGAAAGGATTTTTTCAGTGAACGACCCTGGCAGAGAAGCGATAAGTCTTTCACGTTTGCCATTTTCATAAAAAAAAAGCCTATGGCCTTGTGCTACGATGGTACGGTTTTCTTCAACAAATAGTATGCGAGCGCACCGTAAATGATGAGTAATAAAAAACTTCACTTTCTTTTACTCCTACTATCCTCTATACACAACTCATGGATCAACTGATCATATTTTGCGCTTATTGCCTCCTTTGAATAATTCTTGACAACATAGTCACGCGCCTTTAGTCCCTCAGCAATAAGCACTTCACGTTCATAAAAAGCTCTTCGAATTTCGTTGACAAATGCATCTCGATCGCCTACCGGTACCACCCTTCCACTCCCTGATTCCTGCACCACCCTTATAAGGTCTGATCCTTCATCAGCGGTAATAAATGCTGTACGACCGCTTGCCATGATAGAAAAAATTTTGGAAGGGAAACTGCAGCCTTGTATATGTTGACTCAATAACACCAGACAAATATCGCTGCTTGCATTTACCCATGGGGTATCATCTCGAGGTATATACCCTAAGACACTGATATTTTGTAGATTATGCTCAAGAATTTGCTGTTCAAGGCTTTGCCGTAAAATACCATCACCTACAAACACAAATTTAATAGGCAAATTTTTTAACTCTTTTGCTGCGTGTATAACTGGTCGAAAATCTTGAGCATTTCCAATATTTCCCACATACGAAACAACAAAACAATCATCAAGCCCATGTTTAAGAGAAAAATCATTATGCCTTTGGAGCAATCGATAGAAATCGATATCAACAAAGTTTTCGATAAGGCGAAGGCTCTCGAGTTTATTGATACGGGATCGTAATGTTGTCATAAATGATTGCGCAATGACAACAACAAGATCGTTACTGTTATAGACAATTTTTTCAAGTTTGCGCAAAAACGCGATTAGCACTTTAGATCGTATTATACCTTGTCGTATCAAGCCGTCAGGAAATACATCCTGAACGATATAAGCAGAAGGAACACCCCAAATCCAAGCAAGTACACGCCCCACCATACCATTAGATAAAGGAGGTGATGATGCAAAAACGATATCTTGCCGACCTGACACAATAACTCCGATCAAAAGAGCACCAAGATTAAACCAGAGAGCTGAAATAATGCGTACTAAATGTTTTGGTGACTTTTTGAACATCGGAATATGAATCACCTTGACAGAACCTAAACTACTTGTCGCATACAAACCACCTAATCTTTTGGTTAGTGGTTGCTTTATAAGCTCTTGGTGTAAAACATTATAATGAGGAGTAGTTGTAAGAACGGTAACCTTATGTCCTCGTCGCTGTAATTCTACTGCCAGATCACGATATAAATATGCATTTGAAACCCCGTCAGGTGTAAAAACCAGAGAATGAATCAGAACTTTTGCCAAAATAAATCTTTTCCTTATTGATACTTTTTCCACACAACCCGATTCACATAGTCGGTATAACTAATAATAATTCTGAGCACCTTGTCCGAAACATTCGGCATCGAATAATCTGTCACTTGTCTTAAGCTCCTTTGCTCACCACGTGACTGGATGTCGAGAATCCTCAGTGCCTGCATCACCCGATCAATTTCAAGACCGACCATCATGACACTTGCCTCCTCCATCCCCTCCGGCCGTTCATGAGCCTCCCTGATATTAAGTGCAGGAAAATTTAGAATCGAGGATTCTTCGGAAATAGTGCCACTATCAGAAAGCACTGCCTTGGCATGCATCTGCAAATGAACATAATCGCAAAATCCGAGCGGTTTCAGCAGTTCAACTTGATCATTGAACACAACCCCGCTTGCATCGATCCGCTTGCGGGTTCTTGGATGGGTTGAAACAATCACTCTTTTTTTATACGTTTCGGCAATGGAATTCAAAAGAACAACAAGCTTCTTGAAGTTTTGTTCCGACTCAATATTCTCCTCACGATGAGCACTGACTACAAAGTACTCACCATGGATAAGACTCAGGCGTTCCAATACATCTGAGCTATCAATCTTATCACGATAATGAGTCAGCACTTCAAACATAGGACTTCCGATCTTGATAATCCTGTCTGCAGGTAACCCTTCACGCAGGAGGTATTCCCTTGCTATATCGCTGTAGGTCAAATTGATATCGGAGGTATGGTCAACAATCCTGCGATTGATCTCTTCCGGTACCCGCTGGTCAAAACAGCGATTACCTGCCTCCATGTGGAATACAGGAATCTTTCGGCGTTTCGCTGGATAAGCTGCAAGGCATGAATTGGTGTCGCCAAGAATCAACAGAGCATCAGGGTTTTCCCTCTCTAACACCACATCTGCTTTTGCAATAATCAACCCCACCGTTTCAGCCGCTGTGGAACCTGCCGCTTCAAGGAAATGGTCCGGTTTGCGGATATCCAGATCGTCGAAAAATATCTGGTTCAGTTCATAGTCATAATTCTGCCCGGTATGCACCAGCACATGCTCTGTGAATGCATCAAGCATCGCTAATACCTTGGAAAGACGAATAATCTCCGGCCGGGTACCCACGATAGTCAAGACTTTGAGTTTTTTCAATTCTGAATCGGGAGGAAGTTGTTCATGTTACTGATTTTCATGACTCAATGCAACGTTTAGAAAAATAGTATCAGGATGGTTTGGGTTAAAAATTTCAGAGGCCCAGAAGAGAGTTACCAATTCTCCTGCACCGACATTGGTGATATGGTGCGTATACCCCGGAGGGATATCAACAACCCTGAACTCTGTTCCTGAAACACGATGTTCAATCACCACTGTTCCGTCGATCTGTCGGAACCGAATAACGGCATCTCCCTCAACCACCATGAACTTTTCTGTCTTTGTATGGTGATAATGGTTGCCTCGAGTAATTCCAGGTTTGGTACGTGAAACAAAAATCTGCCCGAAAGCATTGCTTTTCATCACCTCGGCAAGGCTCCCCCGTTCGTCTGTCCTGATGTTAAGAGGATAGGCGAAATCCTCTCCTTCGAGATAAGAAAGATAGGTTGCATAGAGAGCCCTGACCAATTGACTGTCAAACATAGGGAGGATTAAGGTTTCACGGGACTCGCGAAAAGAGGTAATCAAGCCTGCAAGCTCTCCAAGAGTAATGCAATAGGAGTCGAGAGCAGGAGCAAATGTAAATCCTGATTTTTGAGTTCCTTCCTTTTTTGGAATTTCATTAACTAAGGCAGAAATGACATCATCAATATAGGTCAATTCAACAGAGCGGTCTGTGTCGGAGATCGTAACCGGAAGAGAGTGAGCAATATTGTAGCAAAAGGTCGCTGTTACTGAGTTGTAGTTAGGTTTACACCATTTGCCGAAAAGATTTTTAAACCGGTACACAACGCAATGAGAACCAGTTCTTTCAGCAAAACCTTTCAAAACCTGTTCTGCCTGAAGTTTGCTCTGACCATAGGGATTGTCCAGTTCTGCTTGAATGGAAGAGGCCAGAATAATCTTTGGCGTCTTTTTCAGTCTCTGCAACATCGCACAGATTTCCTCAGTCAGCCTGGCATTTCCAGTAACAAAATCTTCATCGTTTTGTGGCCGGTTAACCCCAGCAAGGTGAAAAACAACCTCAACCCCTTTAAGGTTTGTCTCCAATTCCTTAAGAGAGTTATCGCAATCAAATTCAGAAACCTGAACAGTATCAATCGTGTGCAAAACCGAACAGAGGTTTCTTCCAACAAAACCTTTAGAACCAGTCACCAGAACATGCATATTTCTTGATTCTAATTTTTTTTAAACAGCAATCTTTTTCCCATTCATGGCTTCTCTTACACATTCCTGCTTTAAGAGCAACTTACACATTTCATCAACATTCAGCCTTGAAGTATTGTGTGAGTTATAATCGTTTTTCAGTGAAACCTCTTCACGGCCTTCGCTGAAAAAAGCAGCATAATTCAAATCACGGTTATCTGCGGGTACTCGGTAGTACCCTCCCAGATCTTCAGCAATCGCCATCTCTTCGCGAGTCAGAAGGCTTTCGTATAATTTTTCCCCATGTCTAGTTCCTATTATTATAATCGGCGCATCTGGCATAAGCAATTTTTTAAGTGCCAGCGCAAGAGTTTCGATGGTGGCACTTGGTGCTTTCTGTACAAAAGTGTCACCAGGTTGGCCGTTCATAAATGCATAAAGAACAAGATCGACCGCATCGTCGATTGACATCATAAAGCGGGTCATATAGGGATCCGTAATGGTTATGGGCTTACCTTCCTGAATATTTTTGATGAACAAGGGAATAACTGAACCGCGGCTGGCCATGACATTACCATAGCGCGTTACGTTAATCACGGTACTGAGCCTCGACACCCGAGATTGTGCAACTGCTATCTTTTCCATCATAGCCTTAGATATACCCATGGCATTGATCGGATAAACTGCTTTATCGGTACTGAGCACTACCACTCGCTTTATACCTGCTGCTGTAGCTTGAGTCAGAACGTTATGAGTACCAATCGCATTCGTACGAAGAGCTTCGATGGGGAAAAATTCGCAGGAAGGAACTTGTTTAAGGGCTGCAGCGTGAAAAATAAAGTCTGCTCCTTCCATAGCATCGCGAAGACTATCTAAATTGCGGACATCCCCAATGTAAAACTTAAGTTTTGAGTTTGCGTACTCCTTGCGCATATCATCTTGCTTCTTCTCATCCCGACTGAAAACGCGAATTTCAGAAATATCGGTTTGAAGAAAGCGACGAAGAACTGCGTTTCCGAAAGTACCGGTACCACCTGTGATGAGAAGTGTTTTTTCTCTAAACATATAATGGATAGTCCCTTTTAAAAAGTTTTATTTATAAATTCAAATTCATATGAAACAGAAAATTCATTTATTTATAGACTCTTCATACTGTGAAACATATTCTGCAAACCTAACATCCTTATCAAAAAATTCTTTTGCCCTTTTTTGGCATTTCTTACTATAAAATTCCTTACCATTTTTTCGGACAGTTACAATTGCTTTTATGAGTCCATTAAAGTCTCCCCGTTCCACAACCAATCCACACCTGTCATCTAGGCACTCTGAACTACCTCCTGTATTAAACGTGACAACAGGAGTCCCACAAGCCAAAGCCTCAAGGTTTGTCGTTGGAAAATTATCTTCTAATGTTGGATTTAGAAAAAGATCAGCAACATTGAATATTTGAGCTAGCTCACTACTACTGTTGGTTTTTAGAATTCCAATAATTCCTTTTGGTAAATCCTTAAGCTGTGATTCACTGACACCAACCAACACAATTGTTTCATCTGATTTCAAATGTTTGGCAAGATCAATAAAATACTGATAACCCTTTCGATCACCCCAATTAAATGCTACTCCTAAAATAATGAATTGAGTCGTTAAGTTATATCGTTCCCTGAAATCACTTTGCATTGGCTTAAATACTTTAAGATCAATGCCGTTATTAATAACTACGACAGGATACTTCTGCAAAAAAGACTCCTTAACAAGATTTGAAAGCCATTTTGAAGGAGTTATAATTGTCAGATTTGGAATCCCTATAAATATTTTTTTTTTATTGAGATAGTTGGACTTTGATTTGTCCAAAAATAAACTTTTAGGATATTGCTTTTTTAACGGGCAATCATGACAAGCGCTTTTCCAAAGATTACATCCAATAAAATCAAAATACGCACAATGACCAGTAAATGCCCAACAATCATGTAACGTCCATATAACCGGTTTTTTTGCATGTTTCAGATACTCAAAAAGCAGTTCGATATGGATATAATGCCCGTGCAGATTATGAAGATGAATGACATCTGGATTTAATACTTTTATCTTTTCAATAAATAATTTTGTAGCTGAAAAAGAACAGAAACCTTGGAGGTCAAAAAGCAGAGTACGGGCAAAATGCAAATAGTTGTCAAAACTATTACCAATTCTAATATTCCGGTCACAGTTTATTGCGCTTTCGCGTCCAAAACCACATGTACTTTGATGTCCTTTAGAGCGCAAAATAGCATGTATATCGATAACAACCCTCCCTGTACCACCAATACCGCAATGTGAATTAATCTGTAAAATATTCATAATAAAAATGATACCTTAATAAGGCAGTCAGAGCTTTTATCAAATGACTGTTAAAATGATCCATGCATCAAATAATCCTTTAATTCCGCACACAGTCGGCCAAAGCATCTGCCCATCGCTCCGGGGTATAATAGTGAATGATCTGTCGGGATGACCGGCCCATATACTCGAGATCTAATGTACCTCCAGACATAAGGAGCATTAACCTTATCAGTTCTTTGCTATCAGTAGGATCAAAAACGTAGCCGTTAATCCCTTTGTGCACAAGTTCTGGAACACACCCACATTTGTTACTGGCAAGAATCGGCAACCCTGCAGCTTCTGCTTCGTTAACGACCAATCCCCAAGGCTCCGACAAGCTGGGTATCACAAGACATGATGCTAAACCATAATAAATGGGGGTCTCATGGTGCTTTTTCATACCGATGAACACTATATCTGGAATCTGTTTCTGATGTACCATCTTTTTGAGCAAGTCTAACTGAGAGCCAATTCCAACCACCACCAGCCCCCAAAGGCCGCCACTCCTACGGTAGTGCGCATAACAATTCAGTAAAAATTGAACATTTTTCCATGCCTCTAATGCCTCTATAAACAGAAAATATTGCTCAGGGAGCAACAACTCCTTGCGTAAGTCTTTAGAATTGGCTTCTATCTGTTGAGTACTAG
>CAJAJL010000125.1 GCA_903940125.1 uncultured Chlorobiaceae bacterium
ACCACGGTCCAAGTCTTGTTCCATCAGAATCCAACCGCCAGTCTATACCACCATAAGAACGAGCGTCCCATGCACTGAAATCAGCGTCAACTGTATCGAAGCCTGTACCGCCATCAACTCTTAGCACTCCTGTAACACGACCTATCTTTATCGTATCATTACCAGAACCGGCATCAATGATAACTCCGCTTCCTTCGCCAACAACAATATGATCATTACCACTACCGGCATAGATCGTATCACCGCCGCTTACCGTCTCAATCGTGTCATTGCCAGCACCAGTACTGATCATATCGTTGCCATCACCGCTATAGACCGTATCGTTGCCATCATAACTGTAAATCACATCATTGCCATCGCGACCATAAATCAGGTTGTCACGATTGTTGGCAAACACATAAGGATTGTATTGTGAACTATGATATTCAATTTGCCCTTGATCAGAAGGGGTATCTGATACACCGATATCTCCAGTTGAAGTGGCATGATCTTGCCAAATCTGAGCTTTTTGATCCAATAAACTGATTACCTGATTATCATTCTTAGCTTTCATATATTCAACAATTCCAGCCATATCATGCAAAAATGATTGGAAAGCGCCAATTTGTGTATAATTTTTGATTGGATCAAATGGAAAGTAGTGATAACTTAGCCATGTGTCGATATCTTTATCAATTGGGGGTGGTGTATTTCCAATTTGAGCACCGCTGAGTCCAGAAATAGCCGAAAAAGAAACAGTATAATTTGTAAGAATTCCGGGTCCATTATTAGGCGTATAACCGTGATATGAATAATTATTATTCAGTATATTAGACAAAGCACCTTCATAGCTATTAAGACCTAACATATTTAGTGTAGTAGACTCGACTATATTTTGTGCCCCAGGAGGTTCAAATGTTGTACCATCAAAAGAGAACATTTTTGATGCAACTTGTGCTAATGCCCCACCTAATGAATGACCTGTCACTATTATTTTGATACTAGGATTATCAGAATACTTCTCAATTGTTTTAATAGCAACATTAAGTGCGTCATCGAATTGGTAATCCCAACAAGGGTGACCATCGGCAACTGCAGCATCTGCTGATAGATCATTGTTCGTCCAATCAAAAGGATTTGTATTGTCAGTACCCCGATAGGCAATAACGACTGTATCACCTAACTTAAACACAGTAGCGAAAAAGCCCCTGTGTTCAATCTGCTGCACTACCCTCAATCCGTCTCCGTGCAATTCACCCCAAGCCTGCTCAGCAATAAATTGTGCATGTGGATTTATTGGATCAACTGGATGCGCAGGGTCAGGGTAATAAGCAAGGAGTGATAACTGTGATAATTGATATTCTGTTAATTCATTTAACAAAAAGTTGAAATTAATTTTTGTATTACTATCAATAATCTGGTTGCACTCAATAGTACCAGTAGATACCTCAAACTTCCAGTCCCCACCAACTGCAGCTCCACCCGTCAGATTATCCGAAGCTGCAACATCTGCATTTGTCATATGCGATAACGTATCAATGAATTGGTGCCCGGTTGCACCCGCACCAACATTGCAGCCATAGAGCAATAAATCGCCATTATCGGTTAAAGAGTGCCCGATTGTCTCCAGATGAGATTGGTATTCGGTAAGATTATTTGAGGAAAGAAGTGTACTGCCGATTGTTATTGAGCCAGAAGAGCCGTGTGAGATTATCTGTATTGAGTCATAGTCACTTTTTCCAGTCAGTACCGATTCAATCTGCAGCACCCCATCGCTACTCGCATCAAGGATATGGTATTCAGTTCCTGTATCAAATTGCGAAACCAATAAATCTATATCATTGACCCTACTGTCGACGAATACCATTGTTTTAGCCATGATAGAGGTACTCCTGATTGAGATTAAGTGAGATTATTCAATTCATCTATCGACCAATCATTAAGATTAAGTTAAAACGCAAGGATCGAAGGATAACGCAAGAGTGTCTAAAAACAGTCTGGACACCAGAAATGCAGAAAAAGCGGAAGGTATATGAAATCAGAGGATATTTAATCAGCGCATAACAGTGCATAATTCAAATGATTAACGCCTGATTTGGCTGACATAATATATCGGGCGATTTATATAATCGTAATTTTTAACTTTTATTTAATAATTTGATTTTTCCTCACTTTTAATTGGATATCTGAGTTTTCAGAATATATATATCCTTTATTAATAATTAGTTGGCATTATCACAAGCAATCAATATCTATATTTATATATAATACTATCAATATTCATAGTTATCAAGAATAAATTTATTTTCTATAGATTACGAAGGGTGACCACAAGGGTCGCCCCTACCTATGACATTTTATAAACAAGAAAAGCCCCAACTTGCGAAGGGGCTTTTTCTGTTAATAATACTTATATCATCTACTCATCATCATTTGCATCAAGAGCCATCAATATCAATCTTCTGAAGTAAAGAGCTTACTTTGCTGCAGGTGCTTCTACCTTAGCTTCTGCTTTCTTCTCAGCTTTCTTTGCTTTCTTTGCCTTCTTTGCTTTCTTTGCAACTTTCTTCTTCTCTGCCTTTACTTCTGGCTTTGCTTCAGCTTTTGCATCGGCGGCTGGTGCTGCGGCTGCGGCTGGTGCTGCAGGAGCTGCTGCTGCTGCAGGAGCTTTTGCGTCTTTTGCTGCTGCTTTGTCAGCTGCGAAAGAAACGCCACCAAAGATTCCGGAGATAGCAAGTGAAACGATAACGCCAGCGATAAAATTCTTTTTCATTTGTATGTATGTTTGAGTTTGATAATGCATTGGAACCAAGATTATCCTGCTTCCTATAGACTATTACGCAGCTCTTTGACTTTTCTTTCAAAAAATCTTTCTGCACGGTAAAATTTTTTCGGTTCAATCCTCAATACTTGAGATAAATATCTATATTTCGATATTACTACACATAATCACCTTATCTATGGCTCTATCAAGAATAATTCGCAAGGTTTTTTACAGCCAATCGACTATTGAAGGGGCAGGTGTTCATCTGAAACGAGCCTTTGGCTTCAGCCAAGTTCCACTTTTCGATCCTTTTCTGCTGCTTGACGATTTTCGATCAAACAATCCTGCAGATTACTTCAAAGGATTTCCCTGGCACCCACACCGCGGTATTGAAACGATCACCTACATGCTTGAGGGAAAGGTTGAACATGGAGACAGCATGGGTAACCACGGAGTGATCAGAGCTGGAGGGGTTCAATGGATGACTGCCGGCAGCGGCGTTATTCACCAAGAGATGCCGTCTGGTGACGAGCACGGAGTCATGGGAGGATTTCAGCTCTGGGCAAACATACCTGCCTCGCAGAAAATGAATCCCCCGCGCTACCAAGAGATCACTGCACAAGAGATCCCCAAGCTCCAACTTGAAAACGGCGTTGAAATCTCTATCATCTGCGGAAAAATCGGACAGACAGAAGGTGCAGTCAATGATATTGCCATAGATCCACAATATCTCGATATCACCATACCATCAGGGATTTCCTATACTCATCAACTCACAAAAGGGTACACAGCGTTGGCCTATATCATCGAAGGAAATGGAGTGTTCTGCCAGGAGGATAAACCATGTTCCAATGAAACACTTATCCTGTTCGGTGATGGCGACACCGTGACCGTAACGACCGAAGATAATGCCCTAAGGTTTCTGCTTATATCCGGCAAGCCGCTCAACGAACCAATTGCCTGGTACGGCCCGATTGTAATGAACACACAAGCCGAACTTTCACGGGCTTTTGAGGAATACCAGAACGGAACGTTTCTGAAACAGTCCACATGATAACAAACAATCGGAAAAGATTCTCCTTCTTTACCATCCTGCTTGTTTTTTTTTCAGGTTTCTCAGCGTTCTTTCTGCTGAAGGAGAAAGTTTCCGGAGAGGCTTATAAGGCAGCATTTGCTGCTATGGATGCTTATCGTTCAGTACATCCCGAAGAGCATCCACGATTTCTTGCAGTTGTGGATTTCTCAAAGCCCTCTTATCTGAAACGGATGGCTGTCATTGACTTAAGAAGCGGGGATGAGTCATTTTTCTGGACAGCACATGGAAAAAATTCCGGAGGGCTCTATGCAAACCGATTTTCAAATTCCTCTGAATCAAACATGAGCAGCCTGGGACTTTATAAAATACTCGAAACCTACAACGGCGATCACGGAAAAGCCATACGTCTTGCGGGCCTTGACCCCGAAATGAACAGCAATGCATTCAAACGTGATATTGTGCTGCATTCGGCAGATTATGTCTCTCTGAAGTATATCCTTTTAAACATTGCGACCTTTGACGGTCCAATGATCGGAAGAAGCAATGGATGCTTTGTGGTATCACCTCGGGATATCGATGACGTAGTGCAAAAACTTAATCAGGGAGCTTTTCTTTTCGCATGGGGAGAAAAGATGCCCTAACTGCTATAACAGAAATATGCGTATATTTGAGTGGAAAAATAACAGGATAAATCCGATGACCACAAAACAATTGATAACAGAGGCAATTTCACTACCTGTTGAAGAACGTGCATTGATTGTAGATTCATTGCTTAAAAGTCTTAACCCAACAGAATCAGACAACGAAAACGCATGGGTAAAAAAAGCACAGTTCAGACTCCAGGAACTCAGATCAGGAAAAGTTACTGCTGTATCAGGAGATGAAGTGATTAACTCCCTGTGGAATCGTTTTCATCAATGAACATTGAATTTCATCCTGAAGCAGCAATAGAACTCAATGAAGCAGTTGATTATTATGCATCGAGAGAGAATCGCTTAGGTCTTGATTTTATTTCAGAGGTCATTTCTTCAATCAACAGAATAATTTCTTATCCTGATGCATGGCCTTTACTTGGTAAGGATATAAGACGTTGTTTAATAAAGCGTTACCCTTATGGGATTTTATACAGTATCGAAAAAGAACGCATAAGTATTGTAGCTATCATGAATCTAAACAGGAATCCTGAATACTGGAAAAAAAGGATCTAACCTTTCGTCACAACACAAAAGCCCGGAACAATCCGGGCTTTTGTGTTGTGTATGTGAACATGTCCTCAGAGCGCATCAATAATAGCATTCAAGGTTGCACTTGGACGCATTGCTTTGATTGTCAGTTCTTCATTAACATGATAGTAGCCTCCCATATCAACCGGTTTGCCCTGTGCGGCAATCAGCTCTTCATTTATTTTTGCCTCATTATCACCAAGCTGCCTGGCTACGTCAGTAAAACGTGCCTGCAGCTCCTGATCTCCGGTCTGCTGAGCCAATGCCTGAGCCCAGTAAAGAGCAAGATAAAAATGGCTTCCCCTGTTATCAATCTGGCCGACCTTACGTGCCGGTGACTTATCGTTATCAAGGAATTTTCCGATGGCTTGATCGAGTGTCTCTGCTAAAACCCTGGCTTTTTCATTATTGAATGCCTCCGCAACATGCTCCAATGAAGCTGCAATCGCTGAAAATTCTCCAAGAGAGTCCCATCTCAGATAGCCCTCTTTCTGAAACTGCTGAACATGCTTTGGTGCTGAACCTCCAGCACCGGTCTCAAACAAACCACCACCGTTCATAAGAGGCACGACAGAAAGCATCTTGGCGCTGGTACCCAATTCAATAATCGGAAAGAGGTCGGTCAGATAGTCCCGCAACACGTTTCCAGTAACAGAGATGGTATCCTTTCCTGCTCTGATCCTTTCCAGAGAAAAGCGAATTGCCTCAACCGGGGTCAGGATACGGATATCAAGGCCGTTGGTATCGTGATCTTTCAGGTATTGGTTGACTTTTTTGATAATCTGTGCATCATGTGCCCTGTTGCTGTCCAGCCAGAAAACAGCAGGCGCTCCGGTTATTCTTGCCCTGTTGACAGCCAGCTTTACCCAGTCGCGCACAGGAGCATCTTTTGCCTGACACATTCTGAAAATATCACCCTCTTCGACTTTCTGCTCCAGCAACGTTTTGCCGGCTTCATCAACAACCCTGATTACTCCATTTCCTGAAGCAATGAAGGTTTTGTTGTGAGAACCATACTCTTCAGCCTGCTGAGCCATAAGCCCGACATTTGGAACACTGCCGATGGTCGCCGGATCAAATGCGCCATGTTTTTTACAATCGTCAATGATTGCCTGATAGATCGTTGCATAACAGCGATCAGGAATCATGGCTTTGGTATCATGAAGCTTTCCGTCAGGTCCCCACATCTTGCCGGAATCGCGAACGACAACAGGCATGGATGCATCGACAATAATATCATTAGGCACATGAAGGTTGGTAATGCCCTTGTCTGAATCGACCATAGCCAATGGTGGACGACTGTTATACACTGCATTGATGTCAGCCTCAATTTCTGCTCTCCGGGCTTCAGGCAGTTTTTGGATTTTTGCATAAAGATCGCCCAGGCCATTATTAACGTTGACCCCAAGCTCTTTAATAACCGCAGCGTGTTTTTCAAAAACATCTTTATAGTAGACTGTAACGGCATGACCGAACATAACCGGATCTGAAACCTTCATCATGGTAGCTTTCAGGTGGAGCGATAACAGTACACCGCTCTGTCTGGCATCACTGATCTGATCGTCAAAAAAACGTCGAAGAGCCCGGACGTTCATAACTGAAGCGTCAATAATTTCACCCGGTAGAAGCGGTGTTTTCTCTTTAAGAACAACATGCGTTCCATCGGCACCAACAAACTCGATTTTTACCGTTGCGGCATCCTCAAGAGTAACAGATTGTTCACTGCCATAGAAATCACCGGCACTCATTGAGGCCACGTGTGATTTTGAATCGCTGCTCCATGCCCCCATTTTGTGCGGATGCTTTTTCGCAAACTGCTTTACAGAGAGAGGTGCTCTTCTGTCGGAATTCCCCTCACGTAATACTGGGTTTACGGCACTTCCGAGAACCTTGGCAAACCTTGTCTGGAGCTCTTTTTCGGCATCATTTTGAGGTGCCTCAGGATAATCAGGAATATTATATCCCTGTTCCTGCAACTCTTTAACAGCAGCTTTCAACTGGGGAATTGACGCACTGATATTCGGCAACTTGATAATATTTGCTTCCGGTCTCAATGCGAGATCGCCTAATTCAGCCAGATAATCAGGAATTTTCTGATCCGGGGTGAGATTGTCGGGAAAATTGGCAATAATTCTTCCAGCAAGAGAGATATCACTGGGTTCAAAGTCAACACCAGTCCCTTTTGCAAAAGCATTAAGAATAGGAAGAAGTGAGTAGGTTGCCAGAGCAGGAGCCTCATCAATTTTGGTATAGATGATTTTTGCTGTTTTTGCCATCTGGGTCGTCGTTTTTAAGTATTTTTAAAAAAATTAATTGATAATGATACTCCAAGAAGAGGCTTTTACGCAAATTGACCCCTGACTGGAAACTCCACAGTAAAACCATAACAGGTTCTTGTGTGTAAGCTCCCAAATCCGGTTATGTATATATATTAATAACCGGGAAACCTGCTGGAGCCTGATTCCCCGATACAATCACATGGCGGGAATTTACTCATCAAGACCGACCCGTGCCGCAAGATCTTTGTCATTAAGTACCTCATGAGCAAGCTTTATCATGGGAATGGTAGCTCCCATTGAACTATACCCACCGTCGTGGAAAAGGTTCTGCATGGTTACTTTCCGTGAAAGATCGCTGAGAATGGTCATGGAATATTCAGCACACTCTTCTGCAGAAGCATTTCCCAGAGGAGACATAAGATCACTGTATTCATACATCTTTTCAAACCCAGGAATACCGCTTCCTGCTTTGGTATAGGTCGGACTTTGCGAAATGGTATTAATACGTATTTGATGTCTGGCAAGCCTTGGCCCATAACTGCGAACAATAGATTCAAGCAAAGACTTCGCATCTCCCATATCGGAGTATGTCCAGTAATTTCTCTGTGAAGCTATATATGAAAGAGCAAGAATACTGCCGCCGTCATTAATTGCCTCATTCTTTAACGCATAAGAGACAAGACGGTGCAACGATAATCCCGAAACATCAAGTGTTTTCATAAACCACTCGTAATTGAGCTCTTCGTAGGGCAACTGCTTACGGATATTCTGTGACATTCCGATGGAATGAACTATAAAATCAACAGAACCTAATTTTTCCTTGAGTTCCTTGAAACAGTTATCGACATCTTCATTTTTAGATGCATCACAAACAATCATAGGAGCATTGCCACATGATGCCGAAAGTTCTTCGATATTACCAAAACGCAACGCTGCCGCAACATTTGAAATGGCGATCTGTGCGCCTTCCCTGTATGCATGTAACGCAATCTGCCAGCCAATACTGCTCTCATCAAGCGGGCCGAAAACAATTCCCTTCTTCCCTTTCAACAAACCATAGTGCGCTTTCTCGGACATGATATTAGCTGATTCTTTAACAAAGACTGGGGTAAATCCCCGTTAACTCAACATTTTAAACGTTTAAGATACAAGATTCCCTGGAAAACATAAACTGTTTCCCCTGATTTTTTCTTCATACTGCCATGCGATGGTTACTATCCCTATATCTTCATTCGCCTCATTGAGCGCAGCTTGTCCAGCATATTTTTATTCACATTCAACTCTGCATCTTCCTTTTCAACTGGAATATCCCTGAACACCACCCGCAAAAGATTATCCTCCCTGATATACTCTTCCAATTCAAGGCTGTACAATGCCCTGGGGAGCGTAATAATCCTCTGAGCCCTGTCTACTGTAACCACAATATCAGTACCCATGCGGTCAACCACGACATCTTCCGCATCCTTGAGAAAAGGTATTTTAATACACAGAACTTCGCGGTGATCATCAGTTACAGCATTCTTTTTGCTTTCAATCCAAAAATTCTTGCCGGAATAAAAAATTTTGTCAGGGGCCTGCTCACCAAAGACCAGTTTACTGATTTCATGCAGGGCATCCGTCCCTATCGGCTCTGTTCTCTGCAGATGGCAGCGAAAAACAGGGGTCGGATAAAATGAGTTGTCAATTTCCATCAGATACTTACTGTGCAGGTCAGCCCAGAATTCAAAATACTCACCAACGGTTTTGGAGGTAGGAAGAATCTTGTTGATTACAATTCCATCAACATTAATCCCATAGAGATGCACAAAGGTATATGCACGTTTTGTCTCAAGAATGGAGAGCTTTTCAGGGTTAAGCACCAGCCTGAAGGTCACTTCAGGACTGAGTATAAACTTGTTGATATCCTCCATCTGTTTGAGCAGGACATTGATTTCATTAAAAAAATCATCATCAGGAATGGACTTTCCGCTCAATGGACGCGCAATCGACGACATGCTTTTATAGAGCTTGAAAAACTGCTTGCCCATGTTCCCGCCTATAATGATTTCAGGATAAGCAAGAAGACGAAGCGTGTTGCCCGTTGGAGAGGTATCGAGCACAACAGCATCCCATTTACCTGATTGAGCCTCGTCAAGCAGTCGACTTAAGGCAAATATTTCGTCAAGACCCGGCTGCGTTGTCAGCTCGGTAGCCATGCCGCTGTCAATACCTTTATTTTTATAAGAGGATGAAACGAACTTCTGAAACCCGGACATGTTTTTTTTAAGCTCATGCACCGTATCAACCTCAAGACCGTAAAGATTATGTTCGATCCTCTGCGGATCATTGCGGCTGATGCGGGTATTGAAAACGTCAGAGAGCGAATGGGCAGGATCGGAGGACATAATCAGCACCTTCTTGTTCTGCCGTGCCAGCGAAACCGCAGTTGATGATGAAATGGTGGTTTTTCCTGTACCGCCTTTTCCTGAATAAATAATAACTCTGGTCTGTGACTGGCTTTCTGTCAAGTCCCTCGACAACATAAAAACTCCTGTGTTAAAGGTCTATAATCCCAAAAGGCTTCCCTCTTCGAAAGGAAAAAACTATCGTCGATCAAAGTACCACTTTTCCCCTGCTTAGAGAAAAACAATCTTTACCTTCAATGCATCAGCGAGAAGCTCCATATATTCCTCATGACTGATTTCCACTGCCCCGAGTTTCCCGAGATGCGGGTTCATAATCTGAGCATCAAGCAGTCGATACCCTTTATTGTTCAAATGAAGCACCAGAGCATCAAAAGCTATCCGGGATGCATAGGAACGGCGGAAAAACATTGACTCTCCAAAAAAAACACCACCCATAGCGATCCCGTATAAACCACCGGCAAGCTCCCCCTGATACCAGCTTTCAATACTGTGGGCAAGCCCAAGCTCGTGAAGCTTGACATAGGCTTCCATAATCTCTTCAGAAATCCAAGTCTCATCATCATGTTTTCGAGGAGCTGCACACCCTCTGATGACTCCCTCAAACTCCTTGTCAAACGTTACACTGAACTCTTTTTTTCTTTTAAGGCGAAGAACATCGCGGGAGGGTTTATAGGAATCAAGATGAACAATAGCTCTTTTGTAAGGCTGACACCAGTAGACCTTCCCATCTTTTGGATCAGACATCGGGAAAAAACCCTTACGGTAAGCCCTGAGCAGTTCGTCAATACGAATCATCACGCATGAAAAACATCTCCAGTTAATGAAACTTCAATAGAACATCATCCAGCTGCCTTTTTGGGACATGATGAATACCGTGAGCGTCCCTGAAATATTGAACAGAATCATTGTCCGCCATCTGATCAATAACAACAGTTTCAATCGGCTTTCCGAGAGCAATAACCATAAGAATTGAAAAAACATCAGGAATGTTAAGCAACTCTCTGATATTTTTACGATCAAGAGAGGCCACTATGCATCCCCCGAGACCTGAAGCCGCAGCTCCAAGAAGGATAGTCTGCGCAGCAATGCCACTGTCACATGCAAATTCAGTGCTTATCGATTGGTCACCAAGAATAACGATATAAGCCGTGGGACGCTCTCGTTCTGTCGGGCCCGGCCAATCCGCAAGATACCCCGCCCAGGAAAGAGAGGGGAAAAGAGAAGCAACTGTCGCAGGTTTACTTACGGAAATATATTTCAGCGGCTGAAGATTTTTTGCTGAAGGAACATAGCAGGCAAGCTCAACAAGATCGCGCACGTCATCTTCTGTCACCTGAACTCCGCTGTCAAATCTCCGGTAACTCCGGCATTTCGTTACAAGATCCCTGAAATGCATGATGCAGTATAGTTAAGTCTTTTCACCCCAGGCTGCCTCAGTATATTTTGGAAGATTATCCCACTCTCCACTCGCTATCCATTCGGCAATATAATCCACCGTTTTTGCATAATGCAACGGCTCCCTGCATGGCTTCTGCAACCAGTCAGCAAGAACGGCAACGTCAAGACTGTGTGTTGCCATGCCGTACCCAAGCTGCTCCATGGCAAGAGCATTAGACTCCTGCTCAATCTGACCATTGAGAGGTCTGAGGAGCAGCTTCTTTCCGAGATGAAGCGCTTCACCCGGAAGCTCAAATCCAGCATTACAGACAACGCCACTGCACTCCATGAGATCATTGAGAAACCCATCACGGGAATAACCCCTGAAATGAAGATGCCCATCATCAAGCATCTCTGTCACCTTTCCATAAATATAAAACTCGTACCCATCAAAGGAAGTAAGAAAGGCAGTAACATCCTCCACCTCTTCAAACGGCAGATAAACAAGAATCTTCTCTTTAATAACTGCTTTTTCATGCTCTGCATAGAGCGAGGCGGGAATAACCGGAGGAAAAACAGGTTGATTGAAATGGTTCCAGTGAAGCCCCGCATTGTAACGGGCAGGGGCAAAATTCAGCAAGGTATATTTTTCAAAAAGATTTCCCCTTGCCAGAGGAACATCATATCGAAAAGCATACTGATGACCGAACCCCATGGAAGGAATATTCCTTATTCGGGCCACCGTCGAGGTTATAGGATCAAAATCGGTGATAATCAGGTCGGTACCTTGAGTATCAAGCATCAAAATATCAGTCATAAGGCGGAGCAGATCAAGCTGAAACATCGTCTCGATATAGTTAAGCCTGCCTTTGTAGGTAACGAGAGTCATACCCTTCATCACCCGATAGGGCTCAAATATCTCTACCTCCTTCAGATCCTTTTCTTTTCTGCCACTGATGATCACATCAACATCATGACCATCCGCCTTAAGTTTTCGAACAAGTTCCCGACTTCGACTGATATGGCCATTTCCCGTTCCCTGAACACCAAAAAGGATCTTCATAAGATTTTACGACTGAATCTTAAGATTGGCATACTGCACCATCAAGGTCTTCTCCCCGGTATTGCGAAACGTTATCCTGACTTTTTGCTTCGCCCCTGTACCCTGAACATCAAGTACAGTTCCGGGGCCAAAAAGAGCGTGATGCACCATCGTCCCTGCCCGTAATCCGGACTTTGCAGATTTTGACTGTTCTCCTGAAGCTACGGAAACAGACGACACCGAGGCCATTTTCTGCTGATAACCTCTTGATGATAATCCCCCCCCCGCAGGTTTTTCCTTCTCCGGACGATCTGAAAGCAATACCCCTCCCTCTGTCTGCACTATCGAAGCATCAATTTCGCTGATAAACATCGACTTAAGACAGTAATGCGGCTGACCATACTGATAACGGCTCTGCGACCATGAAAGAAATATTTTTTCCTGGGCCCTTGTCACTGCAACATAAAAAAGCCTTCGTTCCTCTTCAAGTTCAGCGGGTTCATAGCAATGAAGAGGAAACAGCCTCTCCTCAAGGCCAGTTACAAAGACCACAGGAAACTCAAGTCCTTTTGCAGCATGAACCGTCATCAAAGAGACATAATTGTCAGAGTCCTGCGCCTCTTCATAGTCAGATGCAAGAGAGATGTTTTCCAGAAAATCCCCAAGCGAACCGTTGTCAGGATTGTGATCGGAAAAATCCCTGGCCATCGAAAGAAGTTCCTGAAGGTTTTCATGCCGCGCCAGCGATTCCGGAGTATTTTCAGTCTGCAGAAGCAGAGGTATAGAGGTCAAATTGAACAACTCACTCAGAACTTCATAGACGGTACCGCTCTGCGCAAGCTCCTTAAGCGCTTCAATGACAGTGCTGAATGAACGAAAAGCTACGACCAGGCGCGCCTGAAAGCTTCCTTCATCAGCCAGCTGTATCGCTTCATACAAACTGATACCCTTCTCTTCAGCAAATTCCTTAAGCCTGGCAATACTGACATCACCAATTTTACGGGGAGGAAAATTGATAATTCTCAACAGCGATTCACTGTCACGTTCATTAAGAATAAAGCGAAGATAGGCAACCGCGTCTTTGATCTCCTTGCGCTTGTAGAACGATACGCTCCCAAAAATTTTATAGGGAATTTTGCTCTGGCGCATGACATCCTCAAGCACCCTCGACTGAGCATTGGTACGATAAAAAATTGCAAAGCTTCTATATTCAAAGTCCTGCTTCAAGCGCATCGTGCGTATATGCTCTCCAACTTTTTCAGCCTCGTTCCGCTCATTGTATGCCTCGATAAGCGTCAGAGGCTCACCCTCGTTCCGATGCGAAATCAACTCTTTTTTAATCTGCCGCTGGTTACGACTGATCACATTGTTTGCCGCCTTGAGTATTGTTCCAGTACTCCGATAGTTCTCGACAAGCTTGAAGGTCAGGGCATCATGATAGTCATCCTGAAAATTCAGAATATTTGAAATATCAGCGCCCCGCCAGGAATAAATCGACTGGGCATCATCGCCAACGACAAAAATATTGCGGTGTCTGGCCCCGAGCATTTTAGCAACAAGGTATTGCGCCCTGTTTGTATCCTGATACTCATCAATCATAATATAGCGGAAAGAGTCCTGCAGCTCGGAGAGTATTTCAGGATGGGCATTAAACAGCTCAAGAGGCTTGATCAACAGATCGTCAAAATCAAGCGCATTGTTTTCCTTCAGTTTCCGGGTATAAAGCTCGTAGATTTGCGATGCCTTCTGCTGATTATAGTCCGAAGCATTTCTATGAAACTCGGCAGGCAGAATAAAACTGTTTTTTGCTCTGCTGATAAGCCCCTGAACGGTATTGAGAGGAACTGAATCGAGCGAAATATTCAGTTCGGCCATAGATTGACGGATAAGGCTTTTGCTGTCATCGGAATCAAAAATTGAAAAGTTACGGTCGTAACCGATCAGGTTGATATAGTCCCGGAGAAGACGAGCAAAAACCGAATGAAACGTCCCAATCAATAAACCCCTTGAACTGCCCTGATGCAACAGCGTATCAACCCGATGTCGCATTTCACCCGCAGCCTTGTTGGTGAAGGTCAGAGCAAGAATATTCCGGGGTGCTATTCCCTCGTTTTTAATAAGATAAGCAATACGGTAGGTGATCACCCTTGTCTTGCCGGAACCGGCACCCGCCAGCACCATGACAGGCCCGGCAGTAGCAACTACAGCATTGCGCTGCACCTCATTGAGATCATGTAAAAAATCCGTCAAAACTTCTAAACACCGGTTAACAGTTACAGCGCCCCAAGCTCATCCCTTTGCGCCAAAATCTCCAGTTGAATTTCGCATAACTTTCCCCGTTTTACAAATCACGGGACTGCCGTGAAAGAAGAGCCCCGGTTCAACACTCCTCTTTTTGCGTTTTTAACGTGCGACCTGCTTCTTTTGAGTTTAAGAGTTGCTATATTTGTGCGCAAACCCATTACCCAACAAAACAATCCACGTAATGTTCCCCCTCGTTTACGAAATCAATACCAGAATCTGGCTGAAAAAGCTCAGCAGTGAACATAACCGGCCAGTAACACTCGGCAACATCCCCGATGAGGAGTTCACCTTCTTTTCGACCTGCAGTTTTGATCTGGTATGGCTGATGGGCATCTGGCAACCCAGTCAATACAGCAAAGCGATTGCCACCGCTCATCCAGGCCTGAGAACATCTATTTTGGAACACATCCCGCTGGTTAAGCCGGACGATATTGTATCATCACCATACTCTATACCCTCATACACCGTGAATGAAGCACTCGGCAGCAATGACGAACTGCTCATATTCCGCGAAAAGCTCAACAAGATCGGCATAAAACTGATGCTCGACTTTGTGCCGAATCACCTTGCTCTCGACAACGAATGGCTTCCCGATCACCCTGAGTATTTTATTCCGGTATCGTATGAAGAGCAAATTCATGACCCCGGTACAGGATTTGAATATACACAGGGCAAATACCTTGCTCATGGTAAAGATCCATACTTCGCACCCTGGACAGACACTCTGCAGCTCAACTATGCAAGGCCTGAAACGCACAGAATGATGACTGAAAACCTTTTCAAAATCAGTTCACTCTGCGATGCTGTTCGCTGCGATGTGGCCATGCTGGTTCTTAAAAGCATTTTCAATACCACATGGAGCAACCTCGGGGGTGAGATGATAGCGGAGTTCTGGTCTGAGGCAATAATTGCAGTCAAACACCTCCACCCCGACTTCCTGTTTCTTGCCGAATCATACTGGAACAAGGAGTGGGAGCTTCAGCAGCAGGGCTTTGACTATACCTACGACAAACCTTTTTACGACTACCTCTGCAGTGCTCCGCTTGATGTTGAAAAATTGTCGGGACACCTTTCGGCACAATGGGACTATCAGAGACATCTCTGCCGGTTTCTCGAAAACCATGATGAGCCAAGAGCGGCCAAAGCCATTGGGCCGAATAACAAAGCGGCGGCTTTAGTACTGCTGACTACTCCCGGAATGCATCTTATACATCAGGATCAAATTGACGGTTTTCAGCAGAAAATTCCAGTACAGCTTATCCGGCAAGCTTCTGAACCCACAGACAGTGAGCTGGTGGCATTTTACAAAAAAGTTTTTGTTCTGCAGAAGAAAAAAGTTTTTCAGGAAGGAAACATTGAACAACTTGAACTGAATGCGGCATATAACTCTCATTGCTTCGGATTTCATAGGTTTACAGATGATGAACACGCTTTCATTCTGGCCAATTTCAGTCCTACAGGCATTTCGATAGAGTTCCGTCATCCAGCGCTTGCGCCTATTTCCATCGACACGCTCAACGTCCTGAGTACAGATACAGAAAACAAAAAAGACAATGTTTACTATGAAGATCAGACAATCCGGGTATGTCTCGCTCCTCATGAAGGATTGGTCATAACCTTCTGAACTAATGCAATAATTAACTTGTCATCTTATGCAATACAGTATAAACATCATCACCCGGCAAACAACAAAACCCATCGAGATCATTGATATCTCTGCCGAAGTCGCAGAGGCGGTTGCCTCATCAGGACTCGATACCGGACAGGTCACCGTCATCAGCCAGCATACAACGGCTTTTATCAATATTAATGAAAAAGAGGATCGTCTGCTTGAGGATATGGAAACCTTTATCAAGCGCTTTGCCCCAAAAGACGGCAACTATCTGCATAATCTCAACCCTCTTGATGGGCGTGATAATGCTCACTCCCATCTGATAGGGCTCCTTATGAACACCTCTGAAACCATTCCATTTTCTAAAGGAAAGCTCCTGCTTGGCAAGTGGCAGTCACTTTTTTTTATTGAACTGGACGGACCCCGTAAAGAACGTTCTATTCTTCTTCAGATCTCAGGGATTTAAGAGCCCAAAATTTCCCCCTTCACCTGGAACCTGGAACCGGGAAGCCTGAAGCAGGGTTACACATAGAACACGAACATAACCTGAAGTCTGAAAAACTATGCGCAATTCACTGCCGGCTCCTGTCACACAGCACATGTCATATCTGTCAGCAATCAATTCACCAGATGATCTGAAAAAACTCAGTATACCGGAACTTCAGACGTTGGCTGATGAATGTCGAAAAGAGGTCATCAAACTTGTTTCTATAAATGGCGGTCATTTTGCCTCAAGCCTTGGCGTTGTGGAACTGACCGTTGCGCTTCATCATGTCTACAGCACTCCACACGACAAAATCATCTGGGATGTCGGGCATCAGGCATACGTGCATAAAATCCTGACCGGAAGAAGAGGAGAGATGCAGACAAACCGTCGCTACGGTGGACTTGCAGGGTTTCCAAAAGTATCAGAAAGTCCTTACGATGCCTTTGGTACCGGTCACGCCACTACCTCTATTTCAGCTGCTGCAGGAATAGCCGCGGCAAGAGACCTTGCCTGTACCAACGAGAAGGTTATTGCCGTTATAGGAGACGGCAGCATGACAGGAGGCATGGCATTCGAAGCCATGAACCACCTCGGTGATTTGAAAAGTGATGTTCTTGTCATCCTCAATGACAACCAGATGGCCATTTCACCCAGTACCGGAGGCCTGAAAACCCATCTCATCAACATCACTCTGAATAAAACATACAATAAAGCCCGTAAATTGCTATGGCAGGCAATCTCACTCTTCAACAATGACCTGGGAGATACCGCAAAAAATACTGTCCGTAAACTTGAAGAGGGATTTAAAGCTGCATTGACACCAGGAGCTTTTTTTGAAGCTCTCGGCCTGAGGTATTTCGGACCAATTGATGGTCACAACATGGAACAACTGGTCAAGGCACTCAAAGAGATGCAGGAACTGCCAAATCCCAAACTGCTGCATGTCATCACCAAAAAAGGAAAAGGGTTCAAACCGGCTGAAGATGATCAAAGCAAATGGCACGCACACAGCGGCGGCTTTGATACAACAACAGGAAAGTCCCTGAAAACAGCTGACACCTCACTTCCTCCGAAATATCAGGAGGTCTTTGGAGAGGCGCTGGTTGAGCTTGCCCTGAAAGATCCAAAAATTACCGCCATTACTGCCGCCATGCCGAGCGGGACTTCGCTCGACCTCTTCCAGAACGCACTGCCAAACCGTTTTTACGATGTCGGCATAGCAGAACCGCATGCCGTCACTTTTGCAGCCGGACTTGCAATACAGGGGTTCAAACCGGTATTCGCTATTTATTCAACTTTTCTGCAGCGTGCCTATGATCAGCTTTTGCACGATGTGGCACTGCAGAAACTGCATGTTGTGTTTGCTATTGACCGAGCAGGACTTGTAGGTGAGGACGGTCCGACACACCACGGTGCATTTGACCTTTCCTATCTGCACGCTGTTCCCGGCCTTGTCATTATGGCTCCGGCCAATGAGCAGGAATTGCGCGATATGCTCTACACCGCACTCTATAACCTGAATGGGCCTGTTGCAATACGATATCCGAGAGGCAATGGCACGGGCATCCCTTTGCAAAAAAACTTCAGTTCTCTGCCCATTGGAAAAGCTCAGATTGTCCGGGAAGGCGGCGAACTCACACTTCTCAGCATCGGGAATATGACAGCCAAAGCTCTTGAGGTGGCAGAATCACTGCAGAGTGACGGGATCAATGCAACCGTAGTCAATATGAGGTTTCTGAAACCACTCGACACCGACCTGCTTGAAGAACTTGCAGCACGATCAACCCACTTTGCCGTTATTGAAGAAAACAGCATGATCGGCGGCCTTGGCAGCGCAGTCATTGATCACCTCAACACTAAAAGACTCAACCGTCCCGTTTTGAAAGTCGCCCTTCCAGACGCATTTGTAACTCATGGAGGAATGAATGATCTCTACAGGGAAATAGGCTTCGACACACCGTCAATGGCGGCCAATATCAAGCAGTTTTACAAAGAAACGGGAAGATGAAAAACAGTGAGCAGCGCAAGCACGCCTCGCACGGAAAGATTGGCAAAAAGCCCGGCAAGCACATCATCAGCCATAATACCCCACCCGCCTGTCAAGCGCTGGGCAGCATCAATGGGTCCTGGTTTTGCAATATCGAACAGCCGGAAAAACGCAAATGAAAGAAGAAGCGGGAGTAATCCAGTCGGCAGAGCGGCAAGTGCCAGCCACTGGCCTGCCAGTTCATCGATGGTCACTATTGAAGGATCACTACCGTAGTGCTCTTCCATCACCGTACCAGCCCATACCCCTACAGCCGTAAAAAGCACGACCAGAGAGAGAAGTACCATGGTGGAATGCAGAGCTGGAATAAAAACATAACAGAGCACAGCGGCAATACTTGTGACTGTACCGGGTGCTGCCGGAAAATAACCGAGCCCAAAGCAGGTCGATAGAATTTTTGCCGTAATAAGCTTCATGACAATCACCGCCTCTCAAGAGGCTTCTGAAGATAAATCCGCCAATTACTGACCAGATAGGAAATACCGGTGTACACAGTAAAAACCGTTACCGCCAGCATGATATAGTTCAGATAACCGGAAAAAAGAAAACGTCTGGTCATGACAGCAACATCCGCTCCTGAAAATGATGCCTCTTTCATCAATATCAGCGCCATGATAACATAGACAAAAATATTCTGCACCAGAGTTTTGTACTTGGCCTCCATGCTTGTCACAACCGGCCTGTTCTTGTATTCGGCATAGACCCTCAACCCTGTGACAACAACATCCCTCACAACGACAAGAATCACCATCCAGAGACTGAGAAAGCCCATTCCGACATAGAGGAAAAAAGCTGCCGTAATAAGCAACTTATCGGCAAGGGGGTCAAGAAAAGCGCCAAGACGTGTTGTGACGCCATATTTCCTCGCATGATAACCATCATAAATATCCGTAAGCGATGCCACAACGAAAACAATGACACCGAGCAGTTTCAGATAAGGATCAACCTGCAGCAGCAGCACGACAAAAACAGGTACAAGGAGAATCCTCAGAGCTGTAAGCTGATTGGGTATAGTCAGATATGTTTCGTTCTGTTCTTTCAATCCCAAAAGGATTAATAGTTAAAAGCCGGATAGATCACCATGGGCATGGCAGGCTGTCCTGGGCGTAAGATACAGTATTGAAACCTGTTTTTCAATGCATCTATCCGATCGGAAATAAATAATTATCACTCCAGCTCGACCACTGTCACACCTGCCCCACCCTCACCCCATTCACCGAGTCGAAAACTTTTAATGTAACGGTGCTGCTGCAAAAACTCCGCTGTTCTCTGCCGAAGAGAACCGGTTCCTTTGCCATGAACAATCGTTACCGAATGAATTCTATGAAGCCTCATCGTATCGATAAACCGTTCAATTTTCATGATTGCCTCATCACCGCTCAAACCACGCAAATCAACTCTTGTTGACTCAACCTCTCCGGTAACGGCTGACCATGAGCCTTTCTGCTTCGGGAATTCTGGCTTTTTAAGACTTTTTTTTACCTGCGTTTTCGATGTCTTCTCAAGGTTTTTCAGTGAAGTAGTCAACCTGAAATTACCACATCGCACAACCACACTCTCGCCACTGACACTCTCAAATTCACCTGAAGTGCTGGTGTCAAGAATTCTGACAAGGTCACCCTCTCGGATGGTACGATCAACCTGAATCGCCGCATCAGCTTCCGAGAGAAGAATAGATTCGCTCTTTTCGGCATCCTGCTTCTTCAATGCCAGTTTTTTTCTGGCCTCCTGTACTTTTTTTTCATCTGCAGGTGCACTTTTTACGTCAGAAAGAATCTCCCTGATCTGTTTCCGTGCATGTTCCACCTCTTTCTGCAGCTCTCGTGAAGCTCCAAGCTTGAGTTCCCTGCGTTTCTGCTCAAGCACGGCTTCCTCACTCCGCAACGAGAGTTCCCGCTCTTCAAGCTCCTCCTTATCCTCCCGAAGCCGAAGCTTTAAAAGACGATTTTCTTCCAGCAAGCTGCTCAGATCATCGAGCATTCGATCAAGCCCAAGCCGTTCACCCTGCATGAACGCCGATGCCCGCTCAACCATTGAAACCGGGAAGCCCATTCGCTGCATCATGGCAAAGGCAAAACTGTTACCCGGCAATCCCTTGATAAAGCGGAAGGTGGGCACAAGACCAACTCGATTGAACTCCATCGCACCATTCACCACACCAACACGATCATGGGCATAGGCTTTCAACTCCCCAAGGTGAGTAGTGACAATGGTTTTTATCCCCCGCGAGAGCAGTTCCTCAATCACCATACGTGCAATAGCTCCCCCCTCTTCAACATCGGTACCGGCACACAGTTCATCAATCAACACAAGATCCCTGCCTACCGCACAATCAAGGATTCTTTTTATTTCGCCAAGATGCGAGCTGAAGGTCGAAAGGTCGTTCTCAATAGACTGATCGTCTCCGATCTCAATAAAGATATCATGGAACAGAGGAAACACGGAGCTCTCGCTGCACGGCAGAAGATAGCCATGGACAAGCATACAGCAGAGAAGACCTGCCGTCTTCATCGCCACCGATTTTCCACCCGCATTAGGCCCTGAAATGACCAGTACACGCTCGCCCTCATCCAGCTCGAGATCAAGAGGAATAACCTCCTTATGACGATGGGAAATCATCAGCCACGGATGAAATCCTTTGATAATCCTGAGCGACTGACCTTCAGCAAGAGCAGGAAGCACCGAGCGGGTTTCAACTGCAAACCGGGCCCGTGCATACAAGGCATCAAACTCACCAAGCAGAGACTCATTGTACTGAAGATTTTCGAGCTCAAGACGCAGCTCATTCGACATCTCCTTGAGAATCCGCTCAATCTCCCGTCGCTCACTGATTTCAAGATCCTGAATTCTGTTACTGATCTCAAGGGTTTCAGCCGGCTCAATAAAGACTGTCTGCCCACTCCCTGAGTAATCCTGGATATAACCCGCAATCTTATATTTATACTCCACTCTCAATCCCAGCGTCAGACGACCATTCTTGATAGCAACAGTATCCTCCATCAGCCAGCCGCTCTCCTGACAGCGCCTTACCAGCCGTTCCATTTTCCTGCGAATCAGTTCGCGGCTTCCATTGAGTTCCCGCCGAATCAACAGCAGAGCATCGCTTGCTGTATCCTTCACCCTCCCTTGTTCATCAATAATCCTTCGAATTGCTGTCTGGAGGGTTTTTTCAAGCCAGATTCTTATGGTAAAATCATTGAGCAGAGGATAGACCTCACGGTTGAGAAACATGAACTTTCTCAATTGCACCGAAGAAAAAAGAAGATGATATATATCCTGAAGCTCCTCAGGTTCAAGATAACTCTCAAGAACCTCCAGCTTTTTCAGCAGCCGCCGGGTATCGGGTAAATATGAAAAAGGCAGGGGGGCCTCACCCTCAAGCAGATTTTTTAATTCAAGAACCCTCTCAAGCTCAACAAGCAACACCTCCCGATCCACCATCGGCAATACGGCCATAACTCTGTCGCGCCCCATACCCGACAGGCAAAACTGCGCTGCGTAGTGGGCGACTTTATCGAATTCAAGTTTTTTCAGACTTACGCTATTCATTGATACCCTGTAATTCTATAAGCCGTTACGGTATTTGCATCGTTAATAAACCACCGGCAGAAAGAGACACTGTTTCATAAGCGTCACCTGCAAAACCAACATAATAAAATTACATAAAGTTGAGACACCAAAATGACCAATCAGCCGCGGTCTTTCTATCTCGTCGGCTGAAATCCATTTACTCCTTGAAGATGACCTATGGTCCAATGCAATAACCTGGCCATTTATCAATCGGAAGTCAAACCGATTTTCAGATGGATCATTCGGAGTCTGGTATGGCAGCGATACGCTTGAAACATCCGCCCATAAATCGGCTTACCATTGGGTTCGGGGTTTACTCTGCGATGCCGGCTTTGAGCAGGAAGAGGTAGTCATTGATCTGAAACTTTATTCCGTAGCATGTAATACACTTTTGCTTGATTTTCGACTTATCGCTGACAACTATCCATATCTCCTTCATAAAACCGATTATTGCAGTGAAATATTCCGGTTCAGAATGTCTGGCAAATATCCGCAAGCAATCGTTTGCCTTTTTCTGTCAAGCAGTACTGATGGCGGGAACTGGTCGGTTTCTCCGGGATGGTCATTGCCAGAATATTTTCCCCCAAAAGTGGAGTGATATATCATAAATTGCTGAACCTTCGCAGGCGATTCGCATGAACTTAATACGATTTCGACTTGGTGCCAAGCAGATTCTGCCGCCGTCGCTATGTCTCCATCCGGCTGGTCTTCTGGGTATTATCTTGAAGGGTATTCAAATAAACTGATCAATAATGCAATTACATTTTTCAGAAAGCTGGATGAGGTTGATATCCTCGATGACACAGTCTATTCATGCAGCGCTGGATAGTCGGTATATCCCTTTGGTCCTGGGGAATAGAAGGTATCCATGTCGGGCGAGTTCAAAGCAGCTCCGGTTTTCCATCGTTCCACAAGGTCGGGATTGGCAATAAAAGCACGCCCAAAAGCAATGAGATCACATTTGCCCGCGGCCAGATCGTTTTCTGCCCGTTCTGGATCATAACCTCCTGAAAAAATCAATGCGCCATTGAATTCTTTGCGGAATGTCTCCTTTATGCTGTCGGGCACAAGCGGTGCACCCATTGACGAGTGATCCACAAGATGGATATATGCCAGAGCTTTAAGATTGAGCTGTCTGGCAAGCCAGGTGTACTCCTCCTCCATGTTGTCGTAAAGCGGCATGTCGTTGAAGACGCCGAACGGGGAAAGCCTGATACCAACTCTCTCTCTGCCGATGGCTTCATTCACAGCATCTACGACTTCAAGTACAAAACGGGCGCGGTTTTCTATCGAACCGCCATAACTGTCCGTACGGAGATTCGACGTCGGACGGATGAACTGTTCAAGCAGATAGCCGTTTGCACTGTGCAGCTCTATACCGTCGAACCCCGCTGCCACAGCATTGCTGGCGGCCTGTGCATATTCGGCAACCGCTGCACTGATGTCCTCCAAGGTCATAGCCTCCGGCAGAGGAAAGGGTTTGAGACCTTCGGCATCCGTGTACATCTCACCGGCAGCTGCGACGGCTGAAGGGGCAATCATGCGAGCCCCTGCGGGCATGTTCAGCGGATGAGCAATTCGACCACAATGCATGATCTGCAGAAATATTTTGCCTCCCTCCCCGTGCACAACTTCGGTAATGGATTTCCATCCCTCGATCTGGGTTTTGGAGAATATTCCCGGTATTCGCGGGTAACCCAGACCATTCGGTGAGGATGAGGTACCCTCAGTAATGATAAGGCCTGCGGTACTGCGTTGCGCGTAATAATCGGCCATGAGCGCGTTGGGATTGTTACCCGTTGCACGGCTGCGTGTCATAGGGGCCATAACTATATGGTTCTGAAGAACTATCTGGCCAAGAGTCGCAGGGGTATAGAGAATTGACATGGTAAAGCCCTCAATTGAATGTTTTCCATAACAGGTGACTTCTCTGACGTTCTTTACCCATTAACACATTTATTGACTTGATGGTTCATAACTGACCAGTCGCCTGACTGCCTGCGCTCTACAGCCTATCTACCCGCTGATGAATTAAACTCAACCAACTTTTTCCAGTTGATGGCTCCGTTGGCCTCACAATACTCTAAACCAAATTGCAGGGTAAATTTGTTGATCATCTGTGCATACGACTGACGAAACTCGTCGTTTTTCTCCCTTGCCTTGTACCCCAATGGATCGATAAGGTCTGTGTAGAGATGTGGCACGGATGAAATAAACTCCCAGAAGGACTGGCCACAATATTTGAAATAGTCGCCCTGATCGGAAATCCTGGTCTTTCCATAACAGCATCCATTGACAGCCACAACATGAATCCCAGAATTGCTGGTGCGTAACGTTTTTGCTGCTGTTTTGAAGTCGGACTTCATTTTGGCAATCTGACTGCTGTTACCCCAATTCGGGCCTGATTTGATAGTGACGATGAAACGCTTATCATCCTTGTCAAACTCAAGGTCGACTCCGGGAATACCGGATTTCCAACCACCATAGACCTTTCCGTTGATAAAAATTGCCAGTCCCTCCAGCCAGTCACCAAAAACGGTCTCCTCATTTGATGATATATGAGCATCAACCAGCCCTCTGACAATCTCTTCAGCAGTAAGAACGTACTTTGCCTTAAACAAATAAGGGTTTTTCCTTTTCAATACTTTGGAGAGACTCAAATCGTCAAGAGTTGCGATTCTTTTCTGATGAAAAGTACCGATATTCTCTTCAACGTATGTCGAGACGTCGCTCAGGGCAAGTGGAGTCATAATCGTCTCTTTTTTCAAGGAGATAAAGTTCTACAGGTTTCAACTCTTTTTGTACCATGGAGTAGTACTCCTCTACAATTTCAATGCCGATGGAGTGTCTCTTCAATCTTTGCGCCACCGCGTTGGTCGTCCCTGACCCCATGAACGGATCCATGACGGTATCGCCCTCTTTGGTGAAGAGCTTGATAAACCATTCGGGAAGAGCTTCAGGAAATGCTGCACTGTGTTTCTTATTGTTGCACTCGGTGGCAAGGTGTAACACGTTTGTGGGATAGGCCATCTCCCGATCAAGCCAATTGGAGATGTTTTTTCCAAACCCGCTTCCTACCTTCGATGTATCCCGTACTTTATCAGTATCACTCAGATTTTTAAGTCGGCTCTTCGACCAGTCGCCCATCGGAACCATAACGGCTTGCTGGTTCATGTAAAATTGTTTGCTTTTGTTGAACTGGAGCAGCCTTTCCCATGAGTCCCTGAAGCGGTTTGGCCATTTACCGGGATAACAATTTTTTTTATGCCAGATAAACTCTTCAGTCCAGAACCACCCTTGTTTTCTCATCTCCAAAATGAGTTCCATCACGTAGGTGCTCCGTTCGCCGTTGACAACCTTTTCCTTGATGTTCAGAACAAAGGTACCTGTTGGCTTGAGTACTCTCAGGAGTTGTTTTGATATCGGTAAAAACCACTCAACGTAGTCGTCCGGATGAAAGCCGCCATAGGTCTGCTTTCTCTGATCAGCGTATGGCGGTGAGGTAAATATCAAGTCAACCGAATCGTCGGGCAGAACATTGAGTACTTCTATGCAGTCTCCAAGATGGAGATCCGTTCTTATTTCCATGGGGAAGGGTTCAAAGGCATAATATGTACATTTTTTTCAGATTATTACAGCATAATCGGTTACCAAGCGTCAAAGCAACCCGCCATTCAGGGATGGGTCTCCTTGAGGCTGGCGATATCAATAACAAAACGGTAGCGTACATCACTTTTGAGCACCCGTTCATAGGCTTCATTGACTTGTTGGACAGGGATCACCTCGACATCAGACAACACACCATGCTCTGCACAAAAATCAAGCATCTCCTGTGTCTCGCGGATACCGCCAATCAGTGACCCTGACAGATGCCGGCGCTGCATGACCAGCGGGGCTGCTGAAAGTGGAACGGGTTCCGGAATGCCTACAAGCACCATGCTACTGTCGCGTTTCAAGAGCCCAAGATAGGCGTTGTAATCGTGCATGGCAGATACCGTATCAAGAATGAAGTCAAAACGTTTTTCGTTCTCCCTGAAGGCGTTCTCATTGCTGGTGGCCACAAAATCGTCGGCACCAAGGGCAAGTGCATCGCCCCGTTTGCCGGGTGAATGACTCAGGACAGTCACCCTGGCTCCCATCGCCTTTGCAATTTTAACTCCGATATGACCAAGACCACCGAGCCCGAGAATGGCAACTTCATCTCCAGGTTTGACGCCGAAATGCTTCAATGGCGAGTAGGTGGTGATGCCTGCACAGAGAAGCGGTGCAACCCGTTCAAGGGGCATACCGGAGGGTATGCGAAGCACGTAATCTTCATTCACGGTGATGCGGGTAGAGTATCCGCCATAGGTCGGCGTTTTGCCATCACGTTCATACCCATTGTAGGTGGCACTCATTCCCTCCTCGCAAAACTGCTCCTCGCCCTCAAGACATGATTCGCATTCACGGCAGGAGTCGATGAAGCAGCCCACTCCGACGGTATCACCAATTTTCCATTTGGTGACATGACCGCCTGTCTTGACCACAATTCCTACAATTTCATGACCGGGAACCATCGGAAAAATGGAACCGCCCCATTCATCGCGGGCTTGGTGAATATCGGAATGACAGATACCACAATAAAGAATATCGATCAACACATCATGGGCCCCTGGTTCGCGACGGATAATTTCATAAGGTTCAATTGGCGCTTTTGCGGCCTTCGCGGCATAAGCTGGAGTATGTAACATGGTTTCTTCCTGTTTTGTATTGGTGCAAAAAGATAGCAATCATTAGCAGAGCACTCTGGATTTCAAGATAAAAGATTATCTCCTATACATCCGCGGGATGCTGAAAGTTTTATCCTTTTCATTTTTTCATTACTTTCGCTTAAGAAAAGGAAAAAAACCATTGTAAACTCCCATGAGATTAGCTGTTAATATTGATCACATTGCAACCCTGCGCAACGCCCGCAATGAGTTCGAGCCCGACCCGGTTGCCGCTGCCCTGCTTGCAGAAAAAAGCGGTGCTGCAGGCATTGTATGCCACCTGCGTGAAGACCGCCGGCACATCAGAGACAACGACCTTCAACGACTCCGGCAGGCAGTGACCACCAAGCTCGATCTTGAAATGGCCATGACGCAGGAGATGCAGCATATAGCCTTGCAAACGAAACCAGAGCTCATAACCCTTGTGCCCGAAAAGAGAGAGGAACTCACGACCGAGGGCGGTTTTAACATTACCACTCACTACCATACCCTGGTTGAATTTCTGAAACCGTTCAAAGCCGCAGGAATAGAGAGCAGCATCTTTATTGAGCCCGACCAGAAAGCCATCGACCTAACCGCAAAAGCAGGTGCCGATATTGTAGAGCTTCATACCGGTTCCTATGCACTGAAAACAAATGACGAGGAAAGAGCCCTTGAACTGCAAAGAATCCATGAAGCTGCCACCTATGCAAAAAGCATCGGGCTGAAGGTCGTTGCCGGACATGGTCTCAACTACCTGAACATCGCACCGTTCACGGCAATTTCAGAAATCGAGGAGGTAAGCATCGGCCATGCCATCATTGCCCGTGCTGTGCTGACAGGCCTTGATAAGGCGATCAGAGAACTGCTCCGCATCATTCAGTAGAGCCATGAGAGAATCTGCGAAGAGCACCATTACCATCATCCTGGCCACAGGCAACAGGGAGAAGGTCAATGAACTCCGCCCGCTGCTTGAAAATATTTCACCCCTGTTCAGAGTCACAACACTCAAAGAACTGGGGGTTGAGATTGACATCGAGGAGACTGAACAAACGCTGGAAGGCAACGCTCTCCTTAAGGCAAGGGCCATTTTCAGCATGCTCTCGGAACGATTTTCCTCCATAATTGCCCTGGCGGACGACACAGGCCTTGAAGTCGATGCACTGCAAGGTGTACCCGGTGTATACTCCGCGCGCTATGCTCCCACTCCCGACGGCATCGCTCCGACCTACCAGGAGAATGTCCGCCATCTGCTTTACTGCATGAAGGGTATTTCCGACAGAAACTCCCGGTTCCGGACAGTCATCGCTTTGAAAGGCTCTATCCTCTTCGGAGATAAGCAATTCGAGTTTGAGCACACCACTGAAGGTGTTGTTTCAGGCAGCATCACCCTTGAGCCAAAAGGAACTGCAGGGTTTGGCTATGATCCAGTGTTTCTGGTTCACTCTACAGCCAAGACCTATGCTGAAATGAGCATAACCGAAAAGAACACTCTCAGCCACCGTGCACTGGCCATCCAGAAAGCCATTGCAGACCTCAAATCTCTTCTTGAACCGAGCAGCACTCCACTAACCAGTACTCATTCACCTCAATGACACTCTTTGAAGCGACCATTCTCGGCATTGTACAAGGTCTTACAGAGTTTCTGCCGATCAGCAGCACGGCTCATCTGAGAATTGTTCCCGCTCTAGCTGGCTGGCAGGACCCCGGTGCAGCTTTTACCGCGATTGCACAACTCGGCACCCTTGTCGCTGTTCTTATCTATTTCCGCAAAGATATCTCCGTCATCATCCAGGGAGTTGTCCGCGGGGTTCTGCAGGGAAAACCACTGGAAAGCACTGAGGCAAAAATGGGATGGATGATCGCTGCAGGAACCATCCCGATTGTCATTTTAGGACTCCTTTTTAAAAATCACATAGAGACCAGTCTCCGATCACTCTACTGGATCAGCAGCGCACTGATCATTCTTGCACTTGTCCTCTCTTTGGCTGAATGGAACATAAAAAACAGACTCAAAAAAGGGCTTCAACTGAAAACAATAGATAAGATCGGGTGGAAAGAGGCGCTGCTGATTGGTCTGGCTCAAAGCGTTGCCCTCATTCCAGGAGCATCACGTTCGGGAGTCACCATAACCGGTGGGCTCTTTTTAAATCTTTCGCGTGAAACAGCCGCCCGTTTTTCATTCCTCCTTTCACTCCCTTCCGTATTTGCCGCAGCACTTCTGGAACTCTATAAAACATGGGCCGTTATTGCCGCTTCTACAGAAAACATAACAAATATCATTGTTGCAACCCTCGTTGCAGGAGTTGTTGGTTATGCCTCCATTGGTTTTCTGCTGACCTATCTTAAAAAGCATACAACAACCATCTTCATTGCTTACCGTCTTATAGCCGGTGTTGTCATTCTCTTCCTTCTTGCAACAGGAAAACTGGCACCGTTATGAGACAGCGCCCATTTTTCATGCAACGTTTAACCCTGAAAAATAATTCTCTTTTGTGTGTAAAGCGGACGGGGATTTTTTCTTATATACAGGTAGTATAGTTTAACATAATTAATAAACCAGCCATGCCATACAGCTTGACGAGCGTAGGGCATAATGGCTTTGAAAAAGCAGACTTACATATTCATACGAAATGTTCAGACGGGATCTTTACGCCGGAAGAAATAGTTCAGAAAGCATCAAATTCCGGATTGAAGGCCATAAGTATTACTGACCATGATTCTGTTTTAGGTATTGACAAAGCAAAGCCATTAGCCTTACTTAAAGGCATTGAGCTTATTCCTGGTGTAGAAATGAGCTCGACCTACAAGGGCTATGATATTCAT
>CAJAJL010000126.1 GCA_903940125.1 uncultured Chlorobiaceae bacterium
CGACTATTCGTAACGTCTATTTTAGTGGCACATTGGATCCCAATATGGCTGCCGTGTATGCCTTGTACCATGACACTGCAGAGGTATTTACGGGTGATATACCGACACCGATCAAGTCTTTCGGTGGCGGAGTCGTCAAATCCATTGTCAATCAGTTGGAGGGACTTGCCATTAACAAAATGGTGGGATCGCTCCCTGACAAATTGCAGCCGGTATATCGAGCCGTTTTTACGATTCCTTCCGAGTACAAGGATGTCATCAAGGCAGCAGACAGGATTGCAGCTCTTCAGAAATGCCAGGAAGAACTGGCCTTTGGAAACCCTGAATTTGCCCCGGCATCTGCAAGGCTCCTGGAGGTTCTGAAACTATCCGACCTTCCTGAAGTGAAATACTTCATGGAAAACTTCATGTCAGATCGTCCGATGTCTTTGGATGAGCTGATTGAAGGTAACGGAGCCTGGCTTCTCGAAGGAGGTCTCGAATGACGCTGCAAACAACTATAAAAGCGGCACAGGAAATTGGCGTATCTGAACGCTACGCGATCATGCGACGTCTGGCATTCCTGCAACCGCAAATCAAAGAGAAGGAGCGCGAAATAAGGCTTTCCACAAAGGAATTGGGGCAAAACGAGGATCCGCTTGAAAGAGCATTACTCTCTGCTCGAATTAAAGAGGTTAAGAGTGAGCTGCATCCCTTGAAACGGGAGTCAACGCTACTGTTGAAACATATCAACGGGAAAAAGGAACCTGAAACCAACAATGCGATCACTGATGAGATGATTGAGCACGCTCGTCAACATCCCATTACACGGATTGTCGCTTTTACCTCAGGGAGAAAAACTACCTGTTGTCCGTTTCACAAGGACAGTAATCCCTCCATGTCATTGTACGAGAACCACGTTCACTGTTTTGTTTGTAACCGGTCGTGGGACCCTATCAGTGCAATGATGGATTCGGAAAAAGTCAGCTTTCGGGATGCAGTGTTGGCACTCCAATAGATAGTAACGCTCCTTTGTGAGCAATCCCTACCGCAGGGGGATGGTTTTTACCACACCCCTACGGGGATGGGTGTGCCTGAAAAGGAGAAACAAGATGATACGAATTGTCATGATACTCTGGATTGCAGCTACTGGCTTCACCATAACAGGCTGTTCTCACAGCAGTTGGGTGAATTTCGAGGAACAGACACGAGTTTCCGGCTTTATAGCAGCTCCTATGGGGCTTGTGAATATGGTTGGCAAGGTAGGTCGCCTCGTAACAAACGATGAAGTCGTTTGTCAGGACTGTGAACAGCCATCGGTTGAAAAACCGGAGGCGATAAAATAGAGCCGTGGGGTGAGAAGAGATGTTTTCTCTCACCCCATTATCTCCTCTCAACAGCCCAAAGGGCTCCTTTGAGTCACCGAATCAGCTCGGTGATTGAAGGGAGCCCTTTGGGTTTTCCAAATCTAAGTTTGAGAGGAGAATATCATGTCAGTAAAAGTTCGTATCAATGGTAGGGAGTTCACATTGTCGTGGGTTGAGTTTGAAAAAGCGTTCTTCAACTGTACAAGCTGCGTCGAAGTCATCGACATCTTTACAGCATCAGGGAGAACAATGTGATGACCCACTACTACGATGAAATGTCCTGGCCACATGTAACTATTGAAGAGGTTGAAAGATCTGGTTATCTGTACCGATGGAGAGTAGAACCGATGCTCCGTGGTGCGCCATGTAACAACTTTGGAGTTGAGTATTCACGGCGTGTTGCAGAAACCAAAGCAAGCAACTACGTTCGCCTGATTCTTGGCGAATAGCAGTTGCAAAGCAAAATTTGATCTTCGAAGCGGTATAACCCATACCCTTCGGAAAGAGGCGGCCTCGATAATGGGTCGCCTTTTTTTAATTTTCTCTGCATGCATCCAGTGAGAACATTTCCCGTTCGGTATATATTTCATTGTCCCTAAGCCATCTCACCTGTTGTTTCCCGATCAGGAAATATCGCTTGCTTTATGTCATTATTGGAGTAATAATTCCCGAAGGGGAAATATTTATGATTACAAAAATAGACACTCCAATTTCACTTGGCCTGGCAGTA
>CAJAJL010000127.1 GCA_903940125.1 uncultured Chlorobiaceae bacterium
ATAAAAATATCTTTATATCTTTGAGTAAGACAATTCCCAGAAATATACAAAATAATACTGTTTGATACTCAAAATATTAAGAAATTAAAATTTTAAACACCAATGAATTCAAGGTGTACAGGCCAAATAGGGAATTGCTGAATGTTATACAGGTTTTTTCTAAAAGATCCAAACCAATCACAACCGTAAATTTCATATAGAAGTGTGTATTTGTATATTGTGTAGATTACACCGATGTTTGAATACAGTCTTGGTTGAATATGGAAAGGCCCAACTAAGTCAACGTTAAATGTAAGGTCTTCTTCTTCGTGTTCAATGTTATAACTCCAACTCCCGTATTCTTTGACAATTTCGTTCTGTGCGTTGACATATGAAGTTGTGTCCATTTTTAGTTGGTCTAATTTATCAACAATTCTCTCCCAATCCTTTTGAGTTTCCTTTCCTGTCAATTTTGAGTTTGTAATTAAATATAAACCTGTCGCCATTTTTGTTTTTATGTCTTGTAGTATGTAGTCGTCTTAAAATGACCGCTAACGGTTGACTCTATGGCAAGCGCGGGAATAAATTGTTGCTCAACTGTCTGCAAGCACAAATGTAAGTAAAGATTTCAAATGTTTCAACGAACACGCAAGCCCGCATTTGCTATAGCGTTTGTTATGCACCTTTCTTATTTTTAGTTATTGGTTTCAATTAATTCAAAAATCAACTCTGTTATTATTGCTACTTCACTTTCAACAGTCCCTTTCATATATCTTTCGTAAACACTTTTATTGTCGGGAGGGTTAAGGTTTAAAGTCAAACCCTTTTCTAACGCTAACATTCTTACAAACTCCCTTTGCGTTCGCCCGTTTCCTTCTCTAAAGGGGTGTAAATAATTTACATTGTCCAAAATTTCTGCTAACTTCTCCGCTAAATGCTTTTTGTTGTTCTTTGGAATTTTCTTGAATTCAGTTATTAAAGTTTCAACGTATCTGTAAGCATTGTCAAAATGTGTAGTTGGAAAAAATTGTTTTCTGTCTTTGCTAATTTCAACAATCCGTTTTTTTCCAGCTCAAGCGTATATGTCTTGAAATAGTTGTTTGTGAATTTCAAAAAGACTTTCAATTCCCTTAATCTTTATCGGATTTTCATAAAGTTCTTGTAGTCGTTTAGTAACAGCACCGCTCTCAACAAATAATAATACATCAGGGTCTGTAATATTTTGAATATTTCTTAGTAGTCCTGTCTTTGGGTCAGTATATGTGTAGTCAGGGTCAATGTATTTATAAGAATTAGACATACGCTTTTTCTTTAGCTAATATCACCAATTCACTCATTGAAATTTTCCCAGCGACATAGTCTCTGATTATTTCAATTCCTTTCGGGGTTGGGTTAAAACCTTCAAACATATTACTTCCTAAAGCATTTGCTGTGCTTTCTAATGTTTTCAAGTCTAAAAATTTCACTCCCATTATGGTTAGTTTGGCTCGGTCAATTTCGATTGTGTTAAACATATTTTCAGATTTTAAATCAACTACAAATTAACAACATTTTTCTAAATCTTTCGTCTATGTTCCGGCGTTTTAGAATGCAGCCTAACAGCAAATTGTATGAGTAGTGGCAGATTGCGTGATAATCTCCTATCAAATCGCAACGAAGTTTGAGCGGGCTACAAACCTTGATATCTATCACATCGCCTCCCATTACTTATACAAAATGTTATGCGCTTTTATTAACTCTCTTTTTTCTATTCATCAGTTAAACTATTTATTATCAATATTTTTTATTATATTAAAGTCAAAAATTGAAATTCTTCTGGTGGAAATGTATCTATCCCCTCAGAAATATCAAAATTTTTGTTATTAAATTGAAATATTTGGTTAATGAATTGTTCTGGATGATTGACATATTCATCAATTCGCTTTTTTTGAGATTTTGAGATTATTGTTTCTTCCTTATTAATTATTTCTTTCAACCATTTACCGTTGTTTAACAATTCTATAAGAGAGTAAATATCCACATCAACTTCCCTAAATCTGTTAGGATATTCTTGATCATACACCCACATTATCAATAGGTCAATAATTAAATTAATGGCTTTGATTTTTTCTGTATTATATTTAAGATCATTCTCTATTTTGGATACAGATTTATGGAGTAGATGCAAATAATATCTATTATAAATTAACTTTCTTAAAGCATCTACTCCAACACTTATCTCTTTAAATTCAAATTCATGTATTAAACTAACTTCAATTTCCATGGTAAATAAATTTGAAAAGAAAGCTATAAACATTTGTTGAGTTTCATCAGCATTGTTAGATATTATTCCATTAAAAGCAAGAATTATATCCTCTCGATCTAAAATACCCCAAGGTCTACGCAACCAACTATAGATGGTTGTTATGACTTGATCAATATCTTGAGTATTGTCAAAGATTTCTTTTTGTTCAATAAAAAAAGCCCATCTCCATAAATAATTTGAACAATCAAAAACAAGACCCAATTCATCAGAGTTTGTGTTATTAAACTTTCTTTCATAAATACCAGTTGAACGTAATATATCAGCCACTTTCTTAATATTTAACAACCATGTTTTATCGTATGTTTGTGTTTCTAACTTGTTCTCAAATTGTAGTGAATCATGGTGAAGTGTTTTCAATTCACTTAATAATGAATTTGAAAAAATCCCATTATTTTTTAAGCATTTTGAAATTGGCTTGTATTCATTAATGAGTAATTCTAAGTTTTTTGAGGCAAGTTTATACCAGAATTTCATTCCATTTGGAATTGTAAATCTAGCTATCATTTCATCAATTAAGTATCCAAATAGTATAGATTTTATACCTGATTCTGAATTTAGTTTGATATGGGATTGATATTTATTAAGTAATATTTTTGTTGCCTCAGTTACGTCATACAGTTTTGATTGTGAGATTTTGGATGAAATCATCTTCTTATTAGGTAATAAAATATTTAATGGCTTGTCAAATTCACAACTGATTTCTTCATTAAAAGCAACATCTCGTTTTAATAAAAAAATGAAAACAGAAGCAATTTCAATCTCTTTTAGAGTTGAATAAAACTTTTCGCTTCTATAAGCTTCCAATTCATTTTCAGAATTCACTCTAAATTCTTCCTTAAGGCAGTTTTTTAATGTTCCATCTATGGAAAAATATAATGAATCAGCTTCAGCACTTCCGATAGAATGTGCTGCAACTGCCTCATACAAGGCAATGCCTGCTCCTGGACCTTCATCTAGGAATCTAAATGGTTTGAAAATATTTTTTGTTCCTGAAAAATCATTAATAGCATTAGCGATGTGGTTTTCAATATTTATGTCCAAAACTTTATTGTATTCATTTAATGATCTGTCAATTCTCCATGCAGGATCTTTTAATAAGATTGATATTTTATTTTTATATAATATTTGTCTTAAGAATTTGAGTGTGCCAAAATCACAGTGACGATGATATTTCCACATGTAATAGTGGTAATCTAATGCATTTAAATATATTTCCAAATTCTTTTTGCCTATTTTATTATATAGAACATCATCTATTGTGAGACCATTAAAATTTCCCATAATATTATTCAATAAAATAATTATATGCTCCTATATTTACGATATCTCCCTTTAATACACCTGCTTCTATTAGGGTTTCATCAAGGTCAATAGGTATATTATTATAGATTAAGAAGTATGAAATATGCTTTTTATCAATAATTTCATTAATCTGTAATATTTTAAGAATATTTGCTAAAACATAAGCGGACTTAGCTGCAAAATCAACAACTATTGGTAATCTCTGCCCAATGGTAGGCATATCTATTATAATTGTATTCAACTTAGTTTGGCAATCTGTGACATCTTCTTCTGTGAAATTATCAACTTTGTTCAAATGAATACTTGTTTCAGAAACAATACGTGCCGCAGCTTGCGAGGTTATATTTCTATTTTCATGTATTATATTTTGTTCCGTTTTATCTTTTAATTTTTTCTTGATGTCCGATAATATCTTGTAGTCAAAATGGTTATTCGAAAGAGCAGGGGAAACAGTTTTGAAAAAAGTAAATAGTTCAAAAAAACCTTTATTCCAATTTATAAAGTTTGCATATTTACTCATTCTGAGGTTAATAGGTAATTCTAATTTCTGAAAAACCAGAGGTAATATAACTACTTTGTTTTCTTCGAGTTCTAATTGTCTAGAAATGCTTAGTTCTTCATGTACCCACCTTGATTTAAGGGATTCAGCAGTTAATATAATGACCAAATAATCGCAGGATAAAATTCCTTTGTACACTGAATCATATATATTGTGACCAACCAATATTTCCCAATCATCTAACCAAACATTAATTCCGTTTATTAATAGTGCTGAAGCCAATTTTTTAGCTATAACTTTATTTTTTCCTGAATAACTTATAAATACTTTTAAAGGTTTTGAATTGCTCATATTATTAGAATTGTCTTATAATGTTTAAACTACCTTAATACTAGGTTTCTTTTAATTGCGCATAACTCCTTTATCTATGCACCTTATCCCACCAAAAGGTGTATAATATTTTTTACAAATTATCAAAGGGGCTGGAAATTTTTAGTAAACTCTGTTCGCATACATGGGTATAGATAGTTCTTGTATGTATCGAAGATCAGTTCCAGCTTCCAGTAAATGTGTTGCATAAGAGTGCCGCAACCAATGAAGCGTTACTGGTTTTTTGATTTTTGCATGATCGAGTGCATGTTTTAACACTTTTTGCAAGCTGGTGCCAACTTTTCAAGCCGTAAAGTACAGATATATTTCAAAATATTTATCTCTATCTCCTGTTTATGCATGCTCAGGTGGGCACCGGTTTACGATCAGTTTCACCTGACATGTACGAAAGTCTCCTGCACGAGAACCGGGAGATGAACCGCCTCCCCTGTTTCCGCTCCTCACGCACCCGCCTGCACCGGAAACACCAGCCGAAAACCCCGAAAATCGTTGACCGCTTTGGAAACCACGAACGAGCGCTGCGAACAGCGAAAGGCGAACTTGTCGGGGTAACGCCAGCAGCCGCCACGTTCCTGGCGGAGAGCATCTTCACCGGATGAAGCGTTTACGGAATCGGTTTCATCATGCCAGACGGAACACCACTCCATAACATTGCCGCTCTGGTTCCAGGTTCCATAGCCGGAGACCCCTTCGGGATACGCGTACACCGGGGCGACCGAGTCCGCGCCCCGATTGTTGCGGTTCCGGCAATTGTTTTCATCCCAGCGGTCTCCCCACGGGTAGATCGATCCTTCCGGGCCACGTGCGGCCTTTTCCCACTCGGCTTCCGTGGGCAAACGGCATCCTGCCCAGCGGGCGTAGGCATCCGCGTCATCCCAGTTGATGAGCACAACCGGGTAATCGTCGAACTCTGCGGGACAGCCATCTTCGTGCCAGACCGAAAGGGAGTCTATCCTTGCTCCGATATTGGGAGGCCGATGGCCGGTAGCCTGCACGAACGCCCGGTACTGGCGATTGGTGACGGCATAGACCGAAATGTAGAACGCTTCGAGAGTGACGGTGCGCTGCGGGCTCTCTTTGTCGAGGCCGTCGCCCATGGTGAAACTGCCTGCGGGAACAAGCACCATCGGGGATCCATCCTGTTCGTTGACGACGACCGGTGGCAGCTCGCCGCCGGAAGGACGGAGCGCGAGTTTTCGCAGTTCGGTAAGGATTTCGTTATGTGCTGCTGTATTCATTTTTCTCTGTTATTTTTGGGACGACACAGGAACATTCCGGTCGTCGGAGGCGTTTCGCGCCTGTCCGGTTCCGACCATCGTTCTCAACTGTTCGATATGCTCCTGATGCGATGCCGAGAGGGGAACCATCTCTGCGGCTGCGTTGAGCAGATCCTCTGTTTCCAGTTCCCGTCGGTTGTCGCGGAATGCGGGAAACATGGCGTCGTTGACCAGCGCCTGAAGTTCGGCGCCGACGAACCCCTCGGTTGCCGATGCGACGGCGCCAAGGTTGAACCGCTGCGAGAGCATGGTATAGCCGCGCTCCCGGAGATGGACTGCGAGTATTTTTATCCGCTCGGCGTGGGTGGGAAGATCGAGGAAAAAAACCTCGTCGAACCGGCCTTTGCGCAGGAGTTCGGGGGGAAGCCGCCGGACGTTGTTGGCGGTGGCGAAGACGAATACCGGAGCGGTTTTTTCCTGCATCCAGGTGAGAAAGGTGGCAAACACCCGGCTTGCCGTGCCGCTGTCGCCCATGGAGCCGGCAAAGGCTTTTTCGATCTCGTCAACCCAGAGGACGCAGGGAGCGATGACCTCAGCAATCCGGATAGCTTCGCGAATGTTCTGTTCGCTCGAACCGAGCAAGCCGCTGAAGATGGCGCCGACATCCATTCTCAGCAGCGTCATCCCCCAGTGGCCTGCGGTTACTTTTGCACAGAGGCTTTTTCCGGTGCCGGGAATCCCGATAAGCGCCACCCCCTTAGGCATACTGAGGCCATACTCTCGCGCATCCTGGCTGAACGCCTCCTGGCGCTCGTCGAGCCATGCCTTCAGGGCCCCAAGTCCGCCGACGTTGTTCATGGATCCGGTATAGGGGTAGAGTTCGAGAGCACCGCTTTCACGGATGATGTGCCGTTTTTCGTTCAGCACCTGCCGGACGCTCCGTTCGTCGAGCCCATGGCCTCCGGCAACGACGATGGCTTTGCGAAAGGCCCTTCCCGCTTCAACGATGGAAAGGCCGAGTGCGCTTTCGACCAGACGTTCACGCAAGCCGTGTGTAGCGTTGTCGATCGCCCGGGTCGAGCGGGTTTCCCGATCGAGCAGTTCCAGTATCTGTTTGCCGTCTGGCTTGCCGACATCGATGGTTGGAATGTCGTGGCGGAGTTCGACGGGAAGCGCAAACTGGGGGCTGGTGATGATGATGTTCACCGTTTCGCTGCGGAAAGGAAGACGTGAAGCGAGGTTCCGCAGCATACGCGAAACACGCCGGTTATGTTCCAGAAAATGGTGAAAGTCTTTGAGCACGAAGGTTGCGGAGCCCTTGTAGTCGTCGATGATGTCGAGCACCGTTTCCGGGGTTGCCGCCAGTTTGCTGAAGGTCACCGCAGGCTCGCGCAGGTGGCGGAACTGGTCGCCGATATCCCAGGTGATGAGCCCCATGCCTTCGGGCCACCGGCTTGATTGCGACCAGCCGGAAAGGGTGCGCAGGGCCTCCTCTTCATCGATGGTTGCGAGGTGTATGACGGCTACCCGCGCGTCAACATTGAGTTTGAGTTCGTCGAGCCAGGCCATGCTGTGTTCAGTTATTGGGTTGTAACGTTACAGTTTCACCACCGGCAGATCGCTCACCGGCAACGGAAGTTGCGAGCCGTCGCGCAACAGGATCCAGGAACTATTGTTCTCCTCCGTATCCCGCAGCCAGAGCGTGAGACGGTGGTTGCTGTCCACCCCAAACCCTGCAATAAAGCGCCGCTCACCGGAACGGCAGGGCGGTACCGCATGGATGAACTCGCTATCTTCGGGATTGAGGGGCTTATGCCGACACTCCTCCCGCTCCCCTTCCCGTACCGGACGCAAGCCGTCGGCCCCGTTGACATAGGTGATCAGCGGGCGGCTCATTGACGAACGCTCATAAATGACCAGTCCGAGCGTCTCCTGGTTGTCCGAAGCTGCCTTGATATATTTGCTGCATACCGGTTTCCCGGTCGGGTACGGGGTGCCGCGTGGAACAACGGGGACCAGTTCGAAATCCCGAAGTTCGCGGTTCCAGCTCCGCAGACAGTAGTCGTGGATCAGTGTCTGGTCGAAGATGCCGCCTTCGAAGCGGCATGCCCCCCTGGCTATGGCTTCGAACGGATTACCGGCATGAACGTCGCTCAGGGGGAAAAACTCCCTTATTTTCTCCTCGATGCCGGGGAGCAGGCTGCTTCCCCCGACCAGAAAAATCCCCTTGAGCTCCTCCTTGCGGATACCGGCCCTGTCGCGTGCCTGATCGAGAGCGCGGTCAAGCGTGCGGATGATATGCTGGTAAAGGTTATTCCTGTCCGGCTCGCGTTTTTTTTCAAGCGCCTCCTTCAGGGTGCGGGAAGTGAGCGTGACCTCGATGAGACGACCGGTAACATCGTTATACCGGCTGAAGGAGGCTTGCTCGCTGCCGTTCGAGATGGCAATTTTTGCCTGCTCAATCGCTTCGAGCAGTGACGGGCCGATCGAGGCGATATCGTCATCGGTGAGCTTCTCCTCTTCCTGTATATGTTCCAGCAGCCAGTTATCGATCATAATCCCGCCGATCTCTTCGCCCGCCCGGCCCAGTATCCGGCATTTCGCATGTCCGGCACGCAGCAGATCGGTACGAACGACTGAAACATCAAGGGTGCCTCCGCCGAAATCCACGATGCAGTATGGCGTACGGTCGAGAACCATATCGATGTAGCCAAGCATACAGGCGGTTGCTTCGTCGATGAAGGTGATCCCGCCCGGAAAGCGTTTTATCGCCGCTTCGCGAAGCCAGTCGATATAGTGATCGAAGGCTTCGACCGGGACGGTCAGCACAATTTCCTCGTCGATATCGCCGAAATAGCCGCGCACAAACATCAGGATGCGATCAACGAGTTCGTCTGCTGCATGGCGGGGGTAGATAACCCTGCCATTGACGCGCCGACCGCGATTGGCCCCGCCATTGCGAAGCATATCCATTTTCAGCCACCTGAATGTTCCCGGATGATTGGCGACTCCTGCGGCGTCAACCTGGCTGCCGACAAGGAGGGCGCTCTCCACTGCGAAATGAATGACTGAGGGAATGACCCGCGCAGGCTCCGATCCCGGTTGCGGATAGTAGATTCCGAGATTGGGCAGGTCGGGAGTCTCTAT
>CAJAJL010000128.1 GCA_903940125.1 uncultured Chlorobiaceae bacterium
ATGTCAAACGGGTTGTCCTTGAGGATATCGAGATAGGTGTGGATGGCTTCGCCAGTCCACTCCAGTTCTATAAAATAAAAATCCGCAAGATTTTTTCGATAGGTAACATTACCCGAATCCAGCTTATGAGCCTTTTCATAGTGAGCCAGCGCCTTGAGCGCGTTCCCGTCGCGGTAATACAGCACGGCCAGATCGTTATGCGCCTTCGCAAAATCGGGATAAATCTTGAGAAAATCTTTTAAATGACGTATCCCCTCGTCCAGTTCAACTTCACGGACATCAGACAGGATCCGCTCGTATGTTGCAGCACCTTCGATAAGAATCAGGTTTTGATTAGTTGATATCGACATACGTCATCCTCGGCATTGGGTAAGGTAAAATGTTTACATGGCATAGATCTTTCTATTAGTGTCGGATATTATCACATATTTTTCAGATGTGCGTGTATCTATTTTTGAATTTTTGAATGGGTGTGCGACAAATTTATGAGGCCCATTATCAAGCTGCCGCCCGATACTCCCAGAAGTCCTCCCATCGGTTACTCAGTTGGCTGCATCTTAGAGCGATAATATTATTGGCACCGCTAACGCTCCAGTGCATGCCTGATTGCTTCAATCTCTGACCAACTACTGTGCGGCATCCTGCTTCCATTACACCGGAGCCAACAAACAATCCACGCTTTTTGAAATCAGCATATCTCATGCGTTCTTTGTTTTTTTCGAAGTAGCCGATCTCCCTTTCGCATTGTTCCCTGTCGTATCCCGGTAGAGCTGATAAAGCTTCTATCGCCTTGATCACTCTTTCCACATCGCCGTTATTGAGTTCCAGACGGCGCTCTTCCGCCCATTGATTCTGCTCCTCTTTGTTCTTGAAGCATGCCTTGGCGACAGCCCAGTAATGTTCACGAGCATGGTACAGATCGACAACCTGGCAGGCACCATGAAATTGTTCGTCTGCGATATTCCAGATCCAAAGAGCACCATCACCGATGACACAAACTTCAGCGACACTGTCTATCTCACGCCGTTTTGCCTCTTTGTAAAGACGCGACGCAAATTCATCAGCCGTTTCTATTGCCCCAATATAACTGGTAGACTGTTCATCGCGTATTGGTCGCCCTTCCTTGTCAATAGTCGTCTGGGTAAAGATGCAGCCAAGCTTTGCCTCTCTGGTTTTCGCCTGACCACCATCTTTGCCGCGTCTATCAACAGTTTCCCGTTTTGCCACCGGTACTCCGGTACCATCCATACTTACATACAGCCGGGGAATTGCTTTGATTGGAATTACTTTACCAGATAAGGCCGCTTCAGCCTGACCACAATGGAACGCCTCTACCTGACCACCGACCATCTCCGATACGCGCTCTACCTCTTTGGCATTGACACGGATATTGGCAAGTTCATACAGATCTTCATGACCACGATCGAAGGGGCGCATAGCGCCGACTTTACTCATCAAACGCCGTACGCCGGGACTGTAACTCGTTGCGACGATATCGAGTGCCTCATCTTTAGGGCAGAAACCTGAGTGACATTCTTTGTCGTGATAATACGCACGCTTGACTCTTACTTCGCCTAATACAGTGAGTAACTTTTTCTCCCGATAGTCAACAAAATGAGCGGTGTGACCTTCATCGTGAGAGGTGGTTACACCACGATAACCATCATCGGAATTTATAAGTGTTCCAAGCATGTTCGCGCCGATAGTGTGCATACTGGAGCGGATGCTCATTTCAAAAGATTCGAGATCGAAAGTCCCGTCCGCCGCTCTCTCTTTAACGTAATGATTTACGATGCGGCCTATTTCTTTTTCAACTTCGCCGTGAACATCTGCTGCAATTTTTTTTTAAGCGCTGCCAGTTCGTTCTCATCTTCTATTGCCTGAACCGGACGCATTTCGCAGATTTGTTCGTTTATCATAATTATCTGTTCACAAAGCATCAAAAAATTCTTGTATGTAGATGTTTCGTCCTGATACTTGGCCATTTCAGGGCCAATGCTTAAGTTCTTAGCATAACTCTTACCACCAATTGTAGCATTCCATAAATAACGAGGACCATGTCCGGGATGTCCTTCCTTTGCACAGGCGCAGTTTTTCTTACCACACTTGCTAAATACAACTGATATTGTTCCGCGCCTGAAATCACCTGTTTCTTGCAACTGTCTATAAAGTTGTTCCCTCTTATTTTCCAAGCTCGAAAGTGACTCACTCATAACTACCCCCCCCCTATTATCTGGTTGCTTATAATTAACCAGATAATAGGGGAAAAAAAGAGATCCGTCAAGAACTCACATTTTTATGTCGTAGACCCTCCTGAATTTGAGAACCTTGCAAAAGTTGTTCAGATATGTCCATGGTATCAGTTTCCATAGCCGCTGCCGATAGCCGTGAAGGGAAGATCAAGTTCCAGTTCCGGAACCTTCTTGGCAATCCAGGCGGTAAATGTATTGCTGTTCGGC
>CAJAJL010000129.1 GCA_903940125.1 uncultured Chlorobiaceae bacterium
GATTTGTTCTGGAGTAATCTTTTTTGAGTATAAAATCCAGATTATGAAAGCTGTAAAGCTATAATTTTGCTTTGTTGCCTTTCTTTTTTGTATTTCTGTCCTTGAAAGAGGTACCGTTTTTCGAATAGCTCAGTTTAGGTATTAGTCAATGTTCAAGCACTTTTTTCACTACAGATCTCCCCATCCCGCTATTACGCTGCCGAACTCTTCCTGGAATGCAGGCCGGCGAAGGTTATCAGCCTTGACCTTGCCCGCAAACAATGTCCATCTGGCTTCATCCTTAATGACATCCACCAGCATATGGCGAACTTTAACCATAACGCCAGCCCGATTGGCGTACTCATTGCGGGATGCATTACTGTTTAGATTACCGATGCCGGATAGGTAGTAGGTCAGAATCTGTTCAGGAAAACGCTGTTCAAGTTCTTTAGCTGTCGTAAGTTCATCTCCTGATTCACCGCCATAACCAGAATGGTTACGCTTGAGCAGTATTGCCAATGCCTCTTCGTATTCCTCTCGGTGCATCCTTATCTTGAGATATCCCGTTGAGCGTGATTTATCAAGCAGCTCAACTATTTTTGGCTCAAAGGCACTCCACTCTTCAACTGAGCAAATGTTTTTAAACGTATTATATGTTTCCAGAGAAAGATATTCGGTAGCTAACTCAAACTGGAGGGCAAGATACTTCTCCCGGTTACCTTCCTCAAGTGCACGGTCAGAGAGAAATTTTCGCAGTCCATCCATTCGCCCCACTCCTTTCTTCATACCCTCTTCGGCAACAGAAAGAGCTTCCTTGCGGTTTCCTTCATCCCAATAAAACGTGGCAAGATCATGGTAGTCGTCACCGTATTTCATTTTCTTGTGCCGCAGTTCCAGATATTTCACTCGGTCACCAAGTTTTTGGTAGATATCGCGCGCCTGTTTGGTCGGCCAGTCCTGGTTTATACCTTCCAGCATCTGCGCCAGACATCGCCAATCGTCATCACTGCTGCAAGTGGCATAGGCCAGTTCATAAAGCTGATCATCAAAGCCGGCATTGCTGCTGATAATAAATGGCATCACCTCTTCAAGGAGCGCACGGCGAACCTTTTCTTCAGCCGTAGAGTTCTCCAGTTTGTTGATAAGATCTGCCAGCTGCTCAATAAGATTATCCTCTCTGTCATAATCACCGCCACCGCACTCATCAAAATCCTGCAGATCCGAATACAACTCATTCCAGAGAACCATAATTATCTCGCCATCAGAATCGCTCCTCTGCGCCGTTGAAAGAGAAAGGTGTTTATTCAGATAGTCAAAGCATTCTCGACGTACATCCAGTCGATGCTCTGCCAACTCAGAAATCAATTTGATCAGCATCTCTCGATCTGCCGCCTCCAGCAACTCAACCAGAGGATCAGTTTTGATTATCTTTTTTGACATTATGATATTAAAATATGAAATTGAAGTACGTGATAGACATCTTCATCCCCATTACCATAAACAAATATTTCAGCAGCTGCAATACCCCTCAATGGATAAGCAATTTTTGGATAAACGCGATAGGCATGCCGGAATATCTCTTATACGTTACCCTGAACTTCTTTTTCCTTATGATTCAAATGGTTTATGTATTTACAACCTTTCCGGATCAAATAAGGTAACTGCTCATTTATAAACTCTCAGATTTGTTCGCCGCCACCTTCAAGCTCACGACGTTACGTCCAATCCGCTGCAGTTCACTCATCGGTATGTTCATTTTCCCTGCAAGTTCCTTCAGAAGAGGCTGTTCAGCAATCAACTCCGCAGGAAAATGACTCTCCCCGACAACCGTTATCTCTTCAAATCCAGCCTCTCTTAGAGCATCAAGATACTCTTCCTTCCGAATGGCACCGGCAATGCAGCGAACATAAGCTTCAAGCGAACCGTTAAAATAATCAGGCAGATCTTCAAGAAGAACTATATCCGATACCATAACCGCCCCGCCCGGTTTCAGAACGCGATAAGCCTCCTGAAAAACCTTTGGTTTGTCGGTTGAAAGATTGATGACGCAGTTTGAAATAATAACATCAATGCTCGAACTGTCAACAGGAAGATTCTCAATCTCCCCCAACCTGAATTCAACATTCCGGTAACTGCTGCTCTGTGCGTTCACTCTGGCCCGTTCGATCATTTCTGGCGTCATATCCACACCAATAACACGCCCCTTTTCACCGACAATGTTCGAAGCAAGAAAACAGTCCACTCCCGCACCCGAACCGAGATCAAGCACCACATCTCCTCCCTTGATCGCCGAAAAAGCCACAGGATTACCACATCCAAGACCGAGATTTGCTCCTTCCGGTATGCTCTTCAGCTCCTGGTCGGAATACCCCGACACTTTCCCTGCAGACTCAATAAATTCAGGATCCACAGCATTGGCTTTTTGAAAACATCCGCACGAGCTGTTTTGCTTTACTGTTGAAGCATACTGCTCTTTAATCGCCTCTCTGATATTCTTGTCTTCCATCTGACACTTCTCCATATCTATAGTTAAAGAATACACTATTCGTTAATGAACATTGTGTTCAATAAAATAATAGATATATTTAACCACTCTGTCAACAACCAATGTTGCGCAAATTGTTCACTACCGAACAAAACAGCCTGCTTTGTCACGCAATAAAGAGAATGTATGAAAGAAAAAAAGGAAGATCGGCGGATAAGTCGCACACGCAAACTGATGCACGAGGCCGCTTATGTCTCTTATTGTGGAAAAAGGATACGAAGCCATCACTGTGCAGGATATTCTCGATCGTGCCGACGTGGGAAGATCAACCTTCTATGCACACTATCGCGACAAAGATGAACTGCTCCTCTCCAGTTTCGAGCACCTCCGCACTCTCTTCGAACAGCAGCAGCAGGCTCTCCTCGCGTCACGACGTACAGGCGATGATCCCGAACTCAACTTTGTTCTCGAACTCTTCCGTCTCTCCGGACAGCACCACAATCTCTACAAAGCCATCGCCGGCCGGCAAATCGGGGAAATGATCCTCAAATACCTCCAACGCTATCTCTATAACATGCTTTTCGGCTCCTATACCGAGCTCATGAAAAAAAGAAAATCACCACCCGTACCCATAGAAATCACCACCCACTATCTGGTCAACTCATTACTCTCCCTCATAACCTGGTGGCTCGATAACAACATGCCATACCCCCCTGAAAAAATGGACGAAATCTTCCGAACCCTTACAACCCCCACCATTGAAATAGCTTTCAATAGTAGTGATCACCCTGCCGGAAGCGCAACAGCATTCTACAGACTCTTCATCGACAGCGACTGCTGCCCGTAACTTGTGATAGTTGTTGAATAGCGATAATACCACGCATTCACAAGAAACAATGGAACGTATTAAACAGGAAAAGCCGTTAAAATAAAAAACGTCCGGCTGGCATTTATGCACCTGAAAGTCTGATAATCATAAAGAAAAAAACAACGTGCCGAATTACTTCTTCAGAAATAAACTTCATCTATCGCTTCTATCAGCCCTTGGGGCTGCAAGTTGGTCTATGTATTTCAATATCCCACTTAATGGATGGGCTGTTTTCTCAGTCTTCCTTTTAACCTTTTCAATATACCAGGACAACCGGCTTACCGATGATATCGAAGATGCAGTCAACAACCCAGAAGGCCTGAAAAATGCCCTTAAGAATCAGGATCTTATCACGATCATAACCTTTTACCTGGTTTCCTTCATTACACTGCTTATCGCCTTTCAATTTGGACAAACAGCATTCTGGACAACAGCACTTATCATTGTCATCGGTTTTCTGTATAACCACAAATGCTTCCCGGCATCTCTCTCCAAGCGGTTGAACGGTGCCCGCCGCCTGAAAGATATATACATCGTAAAAAACCTCACCCCTCCCCTCGATTGGGCGACCGCACTTATTTTTCTTCCCCTGATCTACGGAGGTTATTCACTCTCTCTCAAAGCCTGGATTTGCTGGGGATATATGTTTATCTGTGCATTTTTTATCGAAGTAATGTGGGACATGCGCGACCGCCGGGGCGACCTGTTAAGCAACATCAAAACTATAGCCAACACATTTTCCTTCCTGCATACAAAACAGTTTCTCATCATCACAAGCCTGATCTCCGGACTACTCCTGTTTTATTGTACCTACACAAACATTCTTCCTGCATCCACCTATTTCCTTCTGGTAAATAATCTCGCCGTAATAATCATCGCAACCATGTACAACGAGAACAAAGAGTCGTTTATGCGCAAAATCAGTGACTTTACCATTGTTCTTGCCACTGCTCTCTTTATCTCGTTCGGCATAATCGCATTTTACTCGAACTAACCCTTCTTTGTATTCAGATAAAGTTTGGCTCAGCTGAACTTTATCTCCTCACCCCCTTCGAACAGCAGGAGCAGTATATTTCTCCCTTCGCTGGCTCTTGTTCAGGACAGCCACAACCTTGACCCCTCTTTTATTTGCATCAACCAGAGCTTTTGCAATCTGGCAAAGAGCAGCTTTTTCATGGGGACTAAATCTTGATCAGTCGAGGTAAGTGTTTATGAAATAATGGATTGATCAACAGGTTGAAGCCCAATAAAAACAATGCGATATCGGATAATCTCAATATATGGATAGGTTGAATTTTTATAGCCTCAATAATTCATGAGGTCTACCAAAACCGAAATTACCAGTCAAAAATTGAGGTGATCGCGACTGTGGCAAGGTAAATAATATGGATAGCAAGAAATCTTTCACCTGTAGTCGGTTACTATCCAACAAAAAGCAGGGTGAATAGCCTAAAAGAGCAGTTGATATTCCAAGGTTTCC